>DBGDSC010000024.1:0-17382 GCA_048402045.1 Collinsella sp. | reverse complement strand
ACCTCGTTGCGGCGCGGCTGCGCCTCTGGCACTTCAACAACATTGTCGCAGCCCCGACCCGCGGTCACGAGCGGGGGCTCCTGTCGTTTCCGTGCCCCTGGATTGGGTCATAGTGTCTGACTTATGCTCAACCTGTGGCGCCATTTTGCCTGAAGGCATCTTGCTCGCTCTGGCGGGTTTTCGCTGTCGTTGACAAAGCATCGGCGTTCCCTTGGCTGTTGGAGATGATCCCGTAGTCGTTGGGGACGTTCTTAAATGACTAGTCGTTTAATGCACCAGTTTCTGTCGAGTCGGTGCTTCTCGCGGGTTGCCCGTATAATGTTTTGCGTATGAACCGCAACCAAGGAGTTCCAGTTTATGGACCAGAGCCTTTTTAAATTCGACCTGATCGCCGAGGATCCGACGACGCATGCGCGTGCCGGCGTGCTGCACACCCCGCACGGCGACATCGAGACGCCGATCTTTATGCCCGTGGGCACCAAGGCAAACGTCAAGGGCATCCCCACCGAGACCGTCAAACAGCTCGGCGCCCAGATCGTGCTTGCCAACACCTATCATCTGTCCATGCGTCCCGGCGAGGACACTATCGCCGAGCTGGGCGGCCTGCACAAGTTTATGAACTGGCACGGTCCTATCCTCACCGACTCGGGCGGTTTCCAGGTGTTCAGCCACAACGACGCCGTCAAGCTCACCGACGAGGGCGTACGCTTTATCGTCAACGATTACGACGGCCGCCACGTGTTCTGGACACCCGAGGACAACATGGAGATCGCCATGAAGCTCGGCTCCGACATCTGCATGCAGCTGGACCAGTGCCCGGGCTATCCCGCCACGCGCGCCTACGTTGAGCGCGCGGTGGAGCTGTCGAGCATGTGGGCCGAGCGCTGCTACAAGGCTCACACCCGCGATGACCAGGCGCTCTTTGGCATCGTCCAGGGCGGCATGCATTTGGATCTGCGCCTGCGCTCTCTGCGCCATCTGGAGGAGTGCGGCGACTTCCCCGGTTACGGCATCGGCGGCTACTCGGTGGGTGAGGACCACGAGACCATGTTCGAGACCCTGGCGCCGCTTGTGAGCGAGTACATGCCCAAGCACAAGCCGCGCTACCTGATGGGCGTCGGCAACCCGACGACGCTCGTGCGCGGCGTGGGCGTGGGCATCGATATGTTCGACTGCGTGCTGCCGACGCGCACCGGCCGCATGGGCACGGCATTCTCCAGTGAAGGTCGCCTTAACTTCCGCAACGCGCGTTTTGCGCACGACGACGGCCCCATCGACCCCACCTGCACCTGCCCGGTGTGCACGGGCGGCTACAGCCGCGCGCTCATTCGCCACATGGTCACGCAGAAGGAGATGCTCGGCGGCATCCTGCTTTCGATGCACAACATCTACTACCTGCTCAACCTTATGCAGCGTGCCCGCCAGGCCATTATCGAGGGCCGCTACGGCGCGTTTGTGAGCGACTGGATGAACAGCCCTGCGGCGGTGGACTACTAAGAGCGGCGCGGGCGCTTGCAGAGCGCGGGCAACGGCAAGGGGCGAGCGACGGCCGGTCGTCACATTTGCTGACACCGGCCGCACGACCGCTGACCGATAGCTTGCAAGCACTTGATGCATCGTGGGTACCATACCGAATAGTTGATATTCGGGCGGGTGTTTGGCGCATGGCGTCGACCCCGCCCGCTTTTCTTTTTCTCGATAGGAGTGCCCATGATTAAGAATGAGAACGTCGAGGGCGAGCCTGCCTACGACGAGACGTACCGCCGCGGCCCCGTGGTCATGCGCGGCCCCATGATTCCTAAGGACAACACCTACGCCAACCTGCTGGCGCCCGAGGAGTCGACCGACTGGCTGCATGCCGATCCGTGGCGCGTACTGCGCATCCAGGCCGAGTTTGTCGATGGCTTTGGCGCACTTGCCGAGTTAGGGCCTGCGGTGACCATCTTCGGTAGTGCCCGCACGCCCAAGACGGACCCGGCCTACAAGGCGGCGCGCACGGTCGGCCGTAAGATTGCCCAGCGCGGCGTGGCGGTTATCACCGGTGGCGGCCCCGGCATCATGGAAGCGGCCAACAGGGGAGCGGCGAGTGTCAACGGCAAGTCAGTTGGCCTGGGCATTGAATTGCCGCACGAGCATGGGCTCAATAAATACGTGAACCTCGGCATGGACTTCCGTTACTTCTTTGTGCGCAAGACCATGTTCGTCAAATACAGCTCGGGCGCCATCGTGTTTCCCGGCGGCTTTGGCACGCTCGACGAGATGTTCGAGGTGCTCACGCTGGTGCAAACGCACAAGGTCAAGCGCATGCCCCTCGTGCTGGTGGGCACAGAGTACTGGCAGGGCCTGTTCGACTGGCTCAACGGCCCGGTGATGGACGCCGGTATGATCAGCCCGCTCGATCCCGAGCTCGTGCACATCACCGACGACCTCAACGAAGCCGTCGACATCGCCCTGAGCGGGCTGATGTAGATCAATCGTGCCCACGCGACATGAATACGCATGGCAATCTGATGTTATTTAACATCAGATTGCCATTTATATTGGGTATACTGGTGTAAAAGACGAGGGCGAGGAGGTCGCAAATGTCTACAGCAACAGTTAAGCCTACGACGGTTCGAATCGAAGAGGGGCTCAAGGAGCAGGCGACTGAGTTCTTGGATTCGGTCGGCCTCAGCCTCAATTCCTATCTCAATCTTGCCGTTCGGCAGCTGGTAAATCAGCGAAAGATTCCTTTTGAGATTGTAGGAAGGGCGGAGGTGCCCAACGAGGCGACGAGGCGTGCCATGGTGATCGCCGAGGCTCATGAGTTGGGGATTTTGCCGGACGATAGCCCGTCATTCAATAACGCTGATGAGCTTATGTCATTCCTCGATGAGGAATAGCGATGTTCGAGATTAAAGTCGAGGCTCAATTTAAGGTGGACTACAAACGAACGATGCGCATGCATCCGCAGCTAAAAAGTGAGTTTAAAGCGGCGGTTGCAGAGCTTGTGGCTCATGGGTCACTTCCGGCGGAGTATGGCGCCCACGAGCTCTCAAACCCGGGCGGAAACTACAACGGCCACATCGATTTCCACCTATCCGATGGCTTGGTCGATGTGGTCGTTCTTTATCTTCCCCATAAGACTAACCCAATGATTAGGCTGGTGAGAATGGGCACTCATCAGGAGCTGTTTCAGGGTCCGCTGGGCTGATCGCCGATTTCCAAGTTGTGGTGGAATAGGGATTGATTGGCGGCTAATAAGCCAAAAACAGTCCCTATTCCACCGCAACTGATGTGGGCGTCCCTAGTGAGTTGGCTGGTAGCGGGGGCAGTAGCTGATGGCGATGGCGTCGATGCCTACATGGGTGGCGATGGTGCAGCCGATGGGGCCGGTGCCGGCGTCTACATAGTCTTGGCCTGCGAGCGCTTGGCTGACGAGCTCTTGCTCCTCGGCGGCGCCGGTCGTGAGCACGCGCACGCTTGAACCCGGATGCTCAGCCAAAAACGCGAGGCAGTCGGCCATGGTGTTGACGACGATGCGCTTGGCGCCGCGGCCCTTCTTGATGGCCTTGATCTCGCCCGATTTCCACTCCGGCGAAACGGCCAGGCGAATGTTGAGCATCTGCGTGAGCTGGCCGGCGAGCTTGGGCGCGCGGCCGTTCTTAACGAGGTTCTCGAGCGTGCGGGGAATCAGCAGCAGGTGGGCGTCGGGCAGCGTCGCGCGGATCTGCGCCTCGGTCTCGTCCAGGCTGCGGCCGTCCTCGCGCATGGCCAGCGCGTACTCCACCAGCAGGCCCTCGGCACCCGAGCCGGTGCGCGAGTCGATGCAGCGCACGTCGAGTTCGTGCGTTTCGGCCGTCAGGCTGGCGTTGGCATAGCAGGCGGACCACTCGCTGCACAGTGAGATAAAGATGGCGCTATCATGGCCGTCGGCGAGCACGCGGTCAAAGAGTGCCTTGAACTCGCCGGCGCTCGGCTGCGAGGTGTGCGGCAGTTGCTCGGAGCCGGCCATGCGCGCGACGTATTCCTCGGCGGTAATCTGCACCTGGTCGAGCAGGTCCTCGCCCTCGATAATCACATGCAGCGGAATCACGTAAATGCCGAGCTCTTGAGCGTGGGCGGGGGAGATGTCCGACGTGGAGTCGGTTATGATGGCAAAAGACATAATTGCACCTTTCGTTGGGGCGCTTGCGCGCCGCCTTCTGAGAGCAAAGTGCGACAAGTATAGTAGAGTCGTTCCACATTACTAGGTTCAATTGTTGAATAGTCAACAGTTTGAAGTGTCGGTGTGGAAATCGTCAACTGGGGAAGAGGAATGCCGATGGAGGCGTTGGAGATAGGCAAACGGCCGGTCGTGTTGTTCGATTTTGACGGCACGGTGGCAGATACGGGCCGGGCAGTGATGACCTCGACGCGCAAGACGCTGGCTGCGCGCGGGTTTTCGGAGGCGCAGATGGGTGATCTGCGCCGTATGATCGGGCCGCCCCTGTGGAAGAGCTTTCACGACTTTTACGGCTTTTCCCGCGAGGAGTCGCTTGTGGTGGCCGACGAGTACCGCGCCTTTTTTGATGAGCTGGGGCCGGAGGAGTACCCCGTGTTCGATGGGGTCCCCGAGCTGCTGGATGGGTTGGCCGCCTAGGGCAAGCGTATGGCCGTGGCGACGTCTCGCATGGAGGCGAAGTGCATCGATATGGTTCATGAGCTGGGGCTTTGCCAGTTCGAAGCTGTGGTTGGCATGAATCCGCCGCAGGGACGCGAGACCAAGGCCGATTCGGTTCGCGATGCCCTGGCGGCGCTCGGCGCGACGGCCGACGATGCCGTGATGATCGGCGATCGCTTTAACGATGTGGAGGGCGCGCACGCGATGGGCGTACCGTGCATCGGCATCTATTCGGGCGCGGCAGCGCCGGGGGAGCACGAGGCCGCGGGCGCCGATGCGGTGGTGCACTCGGTGGCCGAGCTTGCTAAACTTTTCGCTATCTAATAGACATAATGTGAGGGGCGGGCGTACCCGTCGCTCATTGGTAAGGAGGTCGTTCATGAATCAGGTGGAGCAGAGCGTTGCCGAGTATGTCGACGAGGTCTGGGAGGATGTCGTTGCCGATATCGAACAACTGGTGAGCTATCCGTCCGTGGCCGTTGCTGCCGATGCGGAGCCCGGTGCGCCGTTTGGCCGCCCGGTCCGTGACGCGCTCGATTGCGCGCTCGGCATTGCGCAAAAGCTCGGCTATCAGACGAGCGACGACGGGGGCTATGTGGGAATCGCCGATATCCCGGGTCGCGGCGACAAGCAGCTCGCGACTATCTGCCACGTGGACGTGGTTCCCGCTGGCCCCGGTTGGAACACCGACCCGTTTGCGATGGAGCGCCGCGAGGGCTGGCTGCTCGGTCGCGGCGTGATTGACGACAAGGGTCCGGCGGTGCTGTCGCTCTACGCCGGCGCTTATCTGCTCAAGCACGGCATTACCCCGCGCTATGCTTTCCGCGCGCTGCTGGGCTGCGATGAGGAAGTGGGCATGTCCGACGTTCACCATTATCTGGAGAACCACGCAGACCCCGACTTTTTGTTTACGCCCGATGCCGAGTTCCCGGTCTGCAATGCCGAGAAGGGCCAGTTTGGGGCGACGTTCGTGAGCTCCAAGATCGACGGCGGGCGCATCGTGTCGTGGAGCGGCGCCGAGGCGAGCAATGCCATTCCGTCGCAGTCCATCTGCGAGCTCGCGATTGCCGCCGATGAGCTGCCGGCGCCGGTCGAGAACGCCGATCGCCTTGAGATCACGACACTCGATAACGGGCATGCGCAGATTTTTGCCCACGGCATTGGCGGTCATGCCTCGATGCCTGAGGGCACTATCAACGCTGTCGGCCTGATCGTGGCGTATCTGCGCGAGGCCGAGGACGCGTTTGGCGCCCGTGACAAGCGCCTGTTGACGCCCGCCGAGCACGAGTTTGTCAAGTTTTTGGCCTTTGTGCATGCGGACGCCTATGGCCGCGGCCTGGGTATCGATGCGACGAGTCCGGCGTTTGGCCCGCTTACCTGCAACGCTGGCGTCATCCGCGTGGCGGATGGCCATATCGAGCAGGTCATCGACGTGCGCTTCCCCGACAGCACGAGTGCCGATACCATCCGCGAGCAGCTCGATCCGCTCGTGGGCCGTTTCGGCGTGACGTGCCAGCTGGGTCGCGCGAAGGTGCCGTTCTCGGTCTCTGCCGATGATCCGGCCGTGAAGGCGCTTATCGATACCTATAACGAGTTCACCGGCAAGCATGCTGAACCCTTTGCCATGGGCGGCGGCACGTACGCGCGCAACTTTGCCCGCGCCGTCTCGTTTGGCCCCGAGGAGACCGGCCTGGAGCTGCCCTCGTGGGGCGGCCAGATGCACGGCCCCAACGAGTGCGCCAACGAGGAACAGCTCAAGCAGGCGCTCAAGATCTATATTGTTGCGATCCTCCGTTTGAATGAATTAGAGCTTTAAGGTCTCGCGGTTTCCCAATCTAAGTTGCGGCGGAATAGTTCCTAGAATGGGCCATTTGATGGCCAAGCAGGAACTATTTCACCGCAACTTTGTTTTTATTGGTGTAAAAGGCGGGTCATGCTTGGTGGCGGGTTTGTTATTCGTTTGTAAAGGCCGTGCTGCGCTTGCGGTAAGGGTCTATCAAATGCCCGTAAGAAACCGTAGTTGGCGCGGACGCTGCCCGGTCGGGGCCGTATCTTTCCAAACAGCAAAGCGGGTGGGGTGCCCGCGAGTCGCATGTATGAAAGGAAGATCATGCTCGATCAGGCTTATTCTCGTCGTCAGTTCCTCGGCCTCGCTGGTGGTTTTGCCAGCATCGTCGGTCTCGGTCTCGTTGGTTGCGGCGGCTCCGGCGCATCCGATGCCGCCGACAAGGGTAGCGCCGCTGCTGCCGAGTCCGTCTCCGGCGAGGTGACTTACGACGGTGCCTCTTCGTTCCAGGCTCTCGTCGAGGCCGCTGCCGAGAAGTTCATGGACGCCAACCCCGATGTCTCCGTCTCCGGCTCGGGTAACGGTTCGGGCAAGGGCCTGACCGCTGTTGCCGCCGGCACCGTCACCATCGGCAACTCCGACGTCTTCGCCGAGACCAAGCTCGAGGCCGACCAGGTCAAGAACCTCGTCGACCACGAGGTTGCCGTCGTGGGCATGGGCCCCGTCGTTTCCAAGAACGTGACGGTCGACGACCTGTCCCTCGAGCAGCTCAAGGGCATCTTCTCCGGCCAGACCACCAACTGGAAGGAGGTCGGCGGCGACGACGCCAAGATCGTCGTTCTCAACCGCAAGGCTGGCTCTGGCACCCGTGCCACCTTCGAGGCCGCCGTTTTTGGCGACGAGGCCGTCGACTTTAAGGGCGACGCCGAACTCGACAAGTCCGGCGATGTCCAGACCCAGATGGGCAGTACCGACAACGCCATCTCCTACCTCGACTTCTCGCACTTTGATGACTCCAAGTTCAACGCCATCAAGGTCGAGGGCGTCGAGCCCAAGAGCAAGAACGTCACCGACGACTCCTTCAAGATCTGGGCGACCGAGCACATGTACTGCTCCAAGGACGCCGACGAGGCCACCAAGGCCTTCCTGGAGTTTATGCTCTCCGACGACGTCCAGGGCAAGCTCGTCGAGGAGCAGGGCTTCATCCCCGTCTCTGCCATGAAGGTCGTCAAGGACGCCAGCGGCAAGGTCTCCGCTAAATAAGTAATCGCCCCGGAAAGGTTTGCAATGGCAAAACAGCTGCCAAAGCGCGACCTTGAGAACGTGGGCCTGGGCGTCACGGGCGCGTGCGTTGCGCTCGTGACGCTTGTCGTTGCCGCGCTCATCTTTATGGTCGCCCAAAAGGGCCTCTCGGCTTTTGTCAAAGACGGCGTCTCGGTCGTCGAGTTTTTCACCGGCACCAAGTGGGACCTGGCCAACACGGCCAAAAACGGCCTGCCCTACACCGGCGCCCTGCCCCTGATCGTCACCTCGTTTGCGGTCATGGCGCTCTCCACGCTTATCGCGCTGCCCATCGCTATCGGCTCTGCCATCTTTGCGGTTGAGATCCAGCCTAAGTTTGGTTCCAAGGTCTTTCAGCCGCTTATTGAGCTTTTGACTGGTATTCCTTCGGTCGTCTTTGGTCTGATCGGTTTTCACGTGGTCGTCGGCCTTATGAAGAGCGTTTTCCACGTAAGCACGGGCTTGGGCATCTTGCCCGGCGCCATCGTGCTGGCCGTCATGATCCTGCCGACGATGACCACGCTTTCGGTCGATGGCCTGCGCGCCGTGCCCGACAGCTACCGCCAGGGCTCGCTCGCGCTGGGCTACACCCGCTGGCAGACCATCTGGCACGTGGTGCTCAAGTCCGCCATGCCGTCGCTCATGACTGCGGTCATTCTGGGTATGACCCGCGCCTTTGGCGAGACGCTCGCCGTGCGCATGGTCATCGGCGGTATCGAGGCCATGCCGACGTCGCTGCTGTCGCCGGCCTCGACCATCACCACCACGCTCACCACGTCCATGGCGGTCTATGCCGAGGGCTCGGCCCAGGACGATGTTCTGTGGGCGCTCGGTCTGCTGCTGATGGGCATGAGCCTCATCTTCATCCTGATCATCCATCTCATTGGCCGCAAGGGGGCGAAGGCTCGTGGCTAGCACGCGCATCCACATTGACGAGGCGAGACTCGGGCGCGTCCAAAAGCAGGACCGCATCGCCACGGGCGTGCTGACGGCGATCGTCGCCATCGTCATGCTCATCGTCGTCTCCATGGTGGCCTATATCCTGTTTGAGGGCGTCTCGACGCTGTTCCAGCCGGGCTTTCTCACGGAGCCGTCGCGCGCCAACGGAACGCAGGGCGGCGTGCTCTACCAGCTGTTCGACTCGTTCTACCTGCTGCTGATCACCCTGATCATCTCGGTGCCCATCAGTCTGGGCGGAGCGGTCTTTTTGGTTGAGTACGCACCCGACGGACCCGTCCGCGACATCGCCTCCACCGCCATCGAGACGTTGTCCTCGCTGCCTTCCATCGTCGTCGGCATGTTCGGTTTTCTGGTGTTCTCGGTGCAGCTGGGCTGGAAGTACTCCATCATCTCCGGCGCCGTCGCGCTCACCATGTTCAACATCCCCATCCTGGTGCGCGTGATCCAGCAGGCGCTCGAGGACGTGCCGCAGGCCCAGCGCGATGCGTGCCTGGCCATGGGCCTCACTCGCTGGGAGGCCACGCTGCACATCCTGATCCCCGAGGCCATGCCTGCCATCGTGACGGGCATCGTGCTTTCGGCCGGTCGCGTGTTTGGCGAGGCCGCAGCACTGCTTTTTACCTCGGGTATGAGCTCGCCGGTTCGCCTGAACTTCTTGAGCTTTAACCTGTCGAGCCCCACCTGCGCTTGGAACGTGTTCCGTCCCGGCGAGTCGCTCGCCGTGCACATCTACAAGATCTATGGCGAGGGCAGCCCCGAGGCCCAGCAGATCGTTTGGGGTACCGCGGCACTGCTGATGATTTGCGTGCTGCTGTTTAACGTAATCGCCCGCATTGTGGGCAAGCAACTGGCAAGGAAGATGACGGCCGAATGAGCGAGATGAATGTAACGCCCGCAACCGAAGCGGCATCGTCCGACACCCGGGACTTCCTGTCGAGCGTGGGGGAGAGCGAGAAGCGCGTGCGCGTGAGCGGCAAGGCCGTGAGCGACGAGGTTGTGCTCTCCACCAAGGACGTCAACGTGTACTATGGCGACCACCATGCACTGCACAATACGTCGCTCGACTTCCACAAGGGCGAGATCACGGCGCTCATTGGGCCTTCGGGCTGCGGTAAGTCGACCTTCTTGCGTAGCCTCAACCTCATGAATCGCGAGATTCGCGGCTGCCGCATGGAGGGCGAGATCAACTATCGCGGGCGCAACGTGAACACCAAGACCGAAAACACCTACGAGCTGCGCCGTTCCATTGGCATGGTGTTCCAGCAGCCCAACCCGTTCCGCAAGTCCATTCGCGACAACATCACGTTTGCGCCCAAGCGCCACGGCATCACCGACCGTGACGAGCTCGACCGCATGGTCGAGGAAAGCTTACGCGGCGCGGCGCTGTGGGACGAGGTCAAAGACAAGCTCGATAAGAGCGCCTATGCGCTTTCGGGCGGTCAGCAGCAGCGTCTGTGCATCGCGCGCACGCTGGCGCTCAACCCCGACGTGATCCTGTTTGACGAGCCCTGCTCGGCGCTCGACCCCATCTCGACGTTGGCGATCGAGGACCTTATGTCGTCGATCGTTGCCGACCGCGCCATAGTCATCGTGACGCACAACATGGAGCAGGCGTCGCGCGTGTCCAACCGCACGGCGTTCTTCTACATGGGCGATATGGTCGAGTACGACGAGACTGACGAGATTTTCCAACGACCCAAGGATAAGCGGCTGAATGATTACCTCACCGGCATGTTCTCCTAGTCCGGGACATGCTTGAGGCCCGCGGCGGCCACGGTTGCCGCGGGACTGATTGGAGAAGCGGGTCATCTCTTGTGGGAGATGGCCCGCCTTTTACTCTGCGACCGAAACGACCACCACAAAGGGGACAGGCGCCTTCGTGGTGGTTTGGGGTGGGGCTCGCTGCTATCATGGACAACGTTGAATTTCTACGAAGGAGCAGGGCATATGGCGATTCTTTTGGGATGCGATTCCGTCAGCCTAGAGTTTCCCACCAAGCATATTTTCGATAGCGTGACGCTCGGCGTGGGCGAGGGCGACCGCATTGGTATTGTCGGTAAAAACGGCGACGGCAAGTCGACGCTGCTGAGCGTGCTCGCTGGCACGCTGGAGCCCGACGACGGACGCGTGACGCACCGCCGCGGCACGACGATCGGTCTGCTCGGCCAAAAGGACAACCTGGTCGATACTGATACCGTGCATCATGCCGTTGTGGGCGACGCCCCCGAGTACGAGTGGGCGTCGAGCCCCCGCACGCGCCAGATACTCGTCGGCCTCATCAGCGATGTGCCCTGGGAGGGCACGGTGGGCGAGCTTTCGGGCGGTCAGCGCCGTCGCGTGGACCTCGCGCGCTTGCTGATCGGCGATTACGACGTGCTCATGCTCGACGAGCCCACCAACCACCTGGATATGCGCACCATCAACTGGCTCGCGCGTCACTTAAAGGCCCGCTGGCAGCGCGGCCAGGGCGCCATGCTCGTGGTCACGCACGATCGCTGGTTCTTGGACGAGGTCTGCACCAGCATGTGGGAGGTCCACGACGGCCAGGTCGATCCCTTCGAGGGCGGCTACTCCGCATATATCCTGCAGCGCGTGGAGCGCGACCGCATGGCCGCGGTTACCGAGGAACGCCGTCGCAACATGGCGCGCAAGGAGCTCGCGTGGCTGAGCCGCGGCGCCCAGGCGCGTTCCACCAAGCCCAAGTTTCGCGTTGATGCCGCTCGCGAGCTGATCGCCGACGTGCCGCCCGTGCGTGACGAGCTGGAGCTCAAGCGCCTCGCCGTGAGCCGCCTGGGCAAGCAGGTTATCGATGTGGTCGACGTGGACGCCGGCTATGCGGATACCGATGGCGCGCCCAAGCAGGTGCTCTCTGACGTGACCTGGCTCATTGGTGCGGGCGACCGCTATGGCCTTTTGGGCGAGAACGGTGCCGGCAAGTCGACACTGCTCGACGTGATCCAGGGCAAGATTGAACCCACGCGCGGCCGCGTGAAGATTGGCCAGACAGTGCGCTTTGGCGTGCTGTCGCAGCAGCTCGAGGAGCTCGAACCCTACATGGGCGACACGATCCGCGAGGTGCTCGGCAACTATAAGAAGTACTACGTCATCGACGGCAAGGAGACTTCGCCCGAGAAGCTCTGCGAGCGTCTGGGCTTTACGACGCAGCAGCTCTGGAGCCGCATCGGCGATCTTTCGGGCGGCCAGCGCCGTCGCCTGTCGCTGTTGCTGACGATTCTGGACGAGCCCAACGTGCTCATCCTGGACGAGCCGGGCAACGACCTGGATACCGACATGCTCGCGATTGTCGAGGACCTGCTGGACGGCTGGCCCGGCACGCTGATCCTGGTGACGCACGACCGCTTTTTGATGGAGCGCGTGACCGACCAGCAGTGGGCGCTGCTCGACGGCCACCTGACGCATATGCCCGGTGGCGTGGACCAGTACCTGCGCCTGTGCAACGCCACCGCCGAGGGCGAGCCCGTGGGCGCGCCGAGCGCCAAGACCGGCACGTTTGACACCGGTGCCGCGGCAGCTGCGGCCGAAAAGCCCAAGTCGAGCGGTCAGCCCAACGGCCTGTCCAACGCCGAGCGCCAGAAGCTCCGCCGCGAGGTGAGTTCGCTCGAGCGCAAGATGGAGACGCAGCGCGCCCGCGTTGAGGAGGCCGAGGCAGCAATGGCCCAAGTCGATCCCACCAACTACACGGCGCTCGGCGAGCAGCAGGCAAAGATCGACGAGGCTCACGCCGCCATGGACGAGCTGGAGATGGCGTGGCTCGAGGCGAGCGAAAAGCTCGAGGGCGAGGAGTAGACGAGGATGATCAAAGCCGCGTTTTTCGATATCGACGGCACGCTGCTGAGCTTTAAGACCCACCGGATTCCGGCGTCGGCGCAGCAGGTGCTCGACAGCTTTCACGAGCAGGGGATCGCATGCGTGATCGCCACGGGTCGCCCGACCTACCAGATGCCGGACTGGCTGTTCGACCTGGGCTGGGATGCGTACATTACGCTCTCGGGTCAGCACTGTTTTGATGCCGAGGGGGTTTACCGCAGCTGTCCGATCGATCCGGACGACGTTGCGGTGATTGTGGACCAGGTGGCGCAGGGGCGCTATGACTCGCTGTGCATGCAGGGCGAGAACTCGTTTGTGAACCGCCTGTCCGAGCGCGTGGTGACGGCTGGCAGCAACGCGGGAATCGTCTACCACGAGGAGCCGTTTGAGCACGCCTTTGACGCGCCAGTCTACCAGTTTTGCGCCTTTGTTGATCCGGCCGACGAATATATCGTGACCGACGCCGTGTCGCATTCGCTCACCACGCGCTGGTGCGACCTGTTCTGCGACATTATTCCCGCTAACGGCGGCAAGGACCTGGGCGTGGCGGCGACGCTCGAGCGGCTTGGTATCGACGCGAGCGAGGCGATTGCCTTTGGCGACGGCGAGAACGACCTGTCGATGTTTGCCGCCGTGGGCACGAGCGTGGCCATGGGCAACGCACAGGACGCGGTGAAAGCTGCGGCGACCTATGTGACGACTGCCGTGGACGACGACGGCATCTACAACGCTGCGAAGCACTTTGGGCTGCTATAGCTGCGGCTCGGCACTTGGGGACGTTCCTTTTCTGTCGGCAGCTGGGGACACTCCTTGCGCGTTGCGTGCCGTGTCGCCCTGCTTGCTCCGCGCATTTTGTGAAACACGGTTAACTTTTTAAACAACGTAGTAAGACATGGGCAACTTTTGCGGTAAAGTAAATCAAGTAAAAGTATCCAAAGGCTAACTAGAAGTCATCGCGAAAGGCGGCCCATGGCCCTGCGTGAATCTGGAGAAGACTATCTCGAATCTATTTATGTGCTCTCGGAGCGCCAAGGCATCGTTCGATCAATTGACGTTGCCGAATACCTGGGCGTAACCAAAGCAAGCGTCTCTAAAGCCATGGCGGCCTTGGAGAGCACCGGCTACGTGGAGATGGGCAAACGCGATGTGCATCTGACGGAACGCGGTCTTGAGGTTGCCCGTCAAATGTGGGAGCGCCATTGCTTTTTTGTGGGGCTGCTAGAGGATGCAGGTGTAGCGCCCGATGTTGCCTCGCAAGAGGGTTGCCACATGGAGCATTGCTTGAGTGAGGAGAGCTTTGAGAAGCTGAGGTCGATGCTGGGGCGGGAAGATGTGGCGGGCCCAGCAACGGAAGCCTAATTGATCCCCAGTAGCGCGGAGTTCGCGCAAAGCGCGAGCCAGCGACCGGGACCAGTAGCCCCACCAACTAAGTTCAATTCAGACAAGGAACCCCGCCAGCAAGCGATGCCCAAGAACCGCCAGCAACGTCACCGCAGGCCGGGGTCGGGCTTGGTTTTGAAAACATTCCGCAGACCAGAAGTGCCCCCGTTCGTAGCTCCGTAGGAGCAGAACGGGGGCACTTCATTGGTCGAGGACGTTTTCAAAACCAAGCCCGACCCCGGCCGGAGGGACTACGGACGCTACAGGTTCTTGACACCCATCGCGCGCATGGCGTTCAGGATGGCGATAATCGCCACGCCCACGTCGCCAAAGACGGCGAACCACATGTTGGCGATGCCGAGCGCCGCGAGCACCAGAATCAGCAACTTAATGCCCAGCGCAAAGATGATGTTCTGCCAAACAATCGACATGGTCTTGCGCGCCACGCGGATCGCGCGGGAGATGTTGGACGGCTTGTCATCCATGAGCACGACGTCCGCCGCCTCAATTGCGGCGTCCGAGCCCATAGCGCCCATGGCGATGCCAACGTCTGCGCGGGTAAGCACGGGTGCGTCGTTGATACCGTCGCCTACAAAGGCGAGCTTGCCCTTGCCCGATTCTGCTGCAAGCAGCGCCTCGACACGCTCGACCTTATCACCCGGTAACAGCTGCGCGTGGAACTCGTCGAGACCGAGTTGCTTGGCTACAGACGCCGCAACCTCCTCACGGTCGCCCGTGAGCATGACGGTGCGCTTGACGCCGGCGGCGTGCAGGTCGCGAATCGTTTGCTCGGCATCGGTCTTTATGGTGTCGGCAATTACGATGTGGCCGGCGTACGTATCATCGACCAGCACGTGGAGGATGGTGCCGACGATCTCGCAATTGGGCGCTTCGATACCGGCCACAGCAAGCATCTTGGCATTGCCGACGATGACGCGCTTGCCGTCGATAATCGCCGTCACGCCATGGCCCGCGTCATTGGTGGAGTCGCTTACGCGTTTGGGATCGAGCTCGCCCTGGAAGGCGGTGCGTACCGACTGCGCGATGGGATGGTCGGAGAATGACTCGGCAAGGGCCGCGACTTCGAGCAGCGACTGCTCGGTATAGCCTGCCTCGGGGTGTACCGCCACGACCGAAAACGTGCCGTTGGTGAGCGTGCCGGTCTTGTCAAAGACGACGGTGTCCACATCCGCGAGCGTCTCGAGGTAGTTAGAGCCCTTGATGAGGACGCCCAGCTTGGATGCGCCACCGATGCCGCCAAAAAAGCTGAGCGGCACGCTGATCACGAGCGCGCATGGGCAACTGACGACGAGGAAGGTCAGGCCGCGCAGGATCCAGTCGGACCAGGCGCCGGTGACCAAGCCACCGCCGAGCGCGAGTACCGCGGCCGCGCCGGTGACAGCGGGCGTGTAGACGCGGGCGAAGCGCGTGATGAAGTTCTCGGTGCGTGCCTTCTTCTCACTAGCGTTTTCTACGAGCTCCAGGACGCGCGCGACGGTGGACTCGCCAAAGGGCTTGGTGGTGCGCACGTGGAGGAGACCCGTCATGTTGATGCAGCCGCTGATGATATCGTCTCCAGTTTTGGCCGGGCGGGGGACCGACTCTCCGGTAAGGGCGGCGGTATCGAGCTGTGTCTCGCCCTCGACGATGACGCCGTCGATAGGCACGCGCTCACCGGGCTTGACCACGATCACGGTGCCGACGGCGATGTCATCGGGGAAGACCTGCTCGAGTGTGCCGTCGGGCTGCTCGACGTTAGCGTAGTCGGGCGCGATGTCCATCATGGCACTGATCGACTTGCGGCTCTTGCCCACGGCGTACGCCTGAAACAGCTCGCCGACCTGGTAGAACAGCATGACGGCGGCGCCTTCGGCCATGTGCGGGTCGGTATCGGGGAAGAGCACCATGGCAAACGCGCCGATGGTCGCGACGGCCATGAGGAAGCTCTCGTCGAAGGCCTTGCCGCGGCGGATGTTATTGAATGCCTTTTGCAGTACGTCGTAGCCGGCAATCAAAAACGGCACGAGGAACAGCACAAAGCTGGCGTAGATGTCGCCCGGGGTGCCGAATGCGGCGGTAAGGGTGCCGAACTCATCGAGGGCGTACACCACGGCAAAAATGCCCAGCGCTACCAGGATGCGGTTGCGCTTATGCTCGAGTGATTCTTTTTTCTTGCGCTTCTTCTTTTTCTTTTTGGGGTCGGCGGTGGCCATGACTCGTATCCTCCCATTTGAATGTATGAACATTCGCTCATATAATTTCGCGAGCAAAGGCCGCAGCAAGCGCGGCCTTGCAGGTTGGCGTAAACCTGGGCTAGAGAATAATCTCGCAGTCCGGCTCGGCGTCGGCGGTGAACTCCACAACGCGGTCGAGGACCTCGTCGAACTCGGCGTCATCGGCCTCGAGCGTCAACTTCTGGGTCATAAAGTTGACGGACACGGATTTGACGCCCTCGAGCTTGGCCAGCTCGTCCTGAAGCTCGCGCGCACAGTTGGCGCAGTCGATCTCATCGAGCTTAAACTGCTTTTTCATGGTGGGTTCCTTTCCCTGTATTTGCGGCTTGGGTGCAGGCCGCGCTGGTACCGTGGTTGGCTGCTATTCGCAGATGTGGCTCATGCCCTGGTTGAGCATGGTGTAGACGTGGTCGTCGGCGAGCGAGTAGAGGATATTGCGCCCGTCGCGCCGGAATTTAACCAGGTGCGACTGCTTGAGTGTGCGCAGCTGGTGCGATACTGCCGACTGCGAGGTTTCGGTCGCTTCGGCGATGTCTGCCACGCAGAGCTCGCGGCCCATGAGGGCGTAAAGGATCTTGATACGCGTGGTGTCGCTGAAGACCTTGAACAGGTCGGCGAGGTCGTAGAGAAGTTCCTCGTCGGGAAGGTCCTCGGGCGAGCAGGTGGTGGGGATCGCGGGTTCGGTGGCCTCGATGTCGGGTTTCGTTTCATCAACGCTGGTGCTCATTGCAATATCCTTTCATATGAACATGCGCTCATATAACTTGCTTTCGATTATATGAGTGTATGTTCATATGTCAATACAATTTGCGTTAATTTCGATGACTGCTTGCCGCTTCTGCGATTTTCTGTGGGTTGGGAGACATCGACGCAATGCTCGCCAACATATTTCGAGATGTTCGGCTAGCATGCTAAGAAAGCCACCTTGAGAAGCATTAGAACTGTTCATATTTGTACTTTATCGTGTCAAATACCGCGAGAATCAGTTCTTCCTCTACGGGAGTTTCTGCAGAATCAGTTTTATCTAAAGTTATATTGAGCATTGCTGCAGCCAATCTGGCACATCGGTGGCCGAATAAGTCGAAAAATGTAGGTGGACATCCGCAGAGATCGCCTTTAGAAGAGCGAATTCTCAATTAGATCAATAATCGTGGGTAGCGCGCGCAGCCGTGGTGTAAGAAGCAAGGGAGGGCCATCGCCTAGAATCGTCAGCGCCTAGATATTCGACGAAAGGAAAGACGATGGCCCACAGCGACATTCTATCCCAGCCG
>DBGDSC010000023.1:0-12689 GCA_048402045.1 Collinsella sp. | reverse complement strand
GCCGCGCACGAGGCCATAAGGGAGGTCCTTGACCGCCACGGCGTGGCGGAATAGCCTTAGGCGCAAGGGGCGCTGACGCGGCCCTCCCTCTTACACCACAAAAATTCGCGCGATCCTGCAGCACCAGCGGGCGACGTCATCCTGCGAAATTACGCCATTCTCAATGCAGTTTTTACGCCGTTTTCATTGTAGGTTTTACGCTCGGCATCCTTGGCGCGGCGCTTGCTCAACCACCGGACCAGCGAATTGCCCGGATTCTGGGACGTGCTTTCCGCTCCAGGCCTCTACCGGAAAATGCGTCCCACTCTGAGGCCGAAATCTGGGACGCGCTTTCCGCCAAAGGGAAAGCGCGTCCCATTCCGAGCATCACATCAGAGCGCGCTTGGTTATCTCCGCTCGCACATCTCGGCAAACGAGATCAGCTTGACGTCTCCCCTGCTCTCCGCGGCATCCCGACATCCCTGCGTAAAGCCGCTTTTTGAGAATAGTGCATAGCTTTTTCGTTGCCGTCTAAAGAGCTCGCTTCGGTGCACGAGCTTTTGCAGCACGTCTTCGCCCACCGGTTCATTGCGCCATTTGCACTCCGCAAACAGAGCAGTGCCCTCGCCATCGTCAACAATTAAGTCGATTTCTTCCTGCGTATGCGTGCGATTATCCGTCCCCCACCAGCGCCCGACGCTCGCCGGAACCACGTCGAGCCGGCCCGCGCGCGCGAGTTCGTACACGTATTGTCTGCATATAAGCTCAAAGACCGTACCCATGTAATCCGATACGTGCGGCTCAATGCGCTTATACGCCATCTCGGCCATGTCGTTTTGAATCAGCCCGATGTTCTGCGGAACAAACTTGTACCAGAACCTAAATATCTGGTCGCTCAGCAGATACACGGCTCGCTTATTGCTCGTCTCGTTTAGGGGCAGCTCGCGCTCGACAATCCCAAGCGACGCCAGCTTATCCACATAGCTCTTTACGTTGCTCGCAGGGATTCCCGTAGAGCTCGCAATCTCCGAGATCCTCGAGCGCCCCTGAGCAATTGCTTGCACAATCGCATCATATTGCTCGGGATTGCGGCACTCTTGCAACAGCAGGTTACTCGGCTCCTCAAAGAGATAGCCCGTAGGAGTAAGAAAAAGACGTTTGATGTTGTCCTCGAGCGATACGGCAGGATCGACTTTCTCGATATATGCAGGAATGCCGCCCGTCATGCCATAGCAAACTGCAGCGTCTTCGCGACCCATGCTCTGCCACAACCCGAGGGTCGTCGTAAAATCGAGCGGCATAATCTTAAACTGGGCCGTACGCCTACCGTATAGTGGGCTCTCGTAGCCCAACACCTGTTCCTCCATAAACGAAAGAGACGAGCCGCATAGGATCAGCATTAGCCTGGTCTCTTTGTATAAGTGGTCGATCTTGTCTTGCAGCAACGAGCTGATTTCGGAATTCGATTGGGCGAGATAGGGATACTCGTCAATCACGACAACCAAACGTTCCGTGCGAGCCATGGTGGCCAATGCATCGAACGCTTCGTCAAAACTACGAAACGACACGCCTGCAGCACCAACCGAGCCTGCAAGTATCGCCTGGCTAAAGCCGTGCAGGTTTGCCTCCGCATTGGTACGACGAGCTTGAAAGTAAATAGCTTTCTTGCCTTGGATGAACTCTGTGATAAGGCGCGTTTTACCCACACGACGGCGGCCGTAAATCACAGGCATTTCAAAGGAGCCCGTGCCATACAGTCGATTGAGCTCGGACATTTCCGCTGTTCTTCCGATAAACATAGGGCCATCCTTCCTTTACGTTATAGCTAGCTATATTATACCTTCCTATAATATAGCTAGCTATAACGTAATTCGACAAGCGGCGCACGAAAAGGGGCGACACACCGCCGCACGTGGACCGTTCCGGAAAATGTATCCCGTTCTGGAGCCAAAAACTGGGCCGTAGTTTCCGCCAAACATGCCATCCGGAAAGCGTATCCCGTTCTGAGCGCCAAATCGGGGACGCAGTTTCCACTCCAAACAAAGGGCCCCATCTCGCGATGGAGCCGGGGCCAAAGGCGCAGCGTATGTAGTTGATGTTGAGCGCGAACAGCCCATCAGCAATGGTCGTCCGCACCCCACCCTACCCGCGGTTGCGAACGCGGCTGTACGGCGTATCCACCATGGGCAGATCCGGACGCAGCTTGCCGTCGAATGCGCGATAGGCGTTCTGTACGGCGGGCGCCGTGGGAATCGTTGCGATCTCACCGATGCCCTTGCCGCCGTATGCCACGGGCAACAGCTCGTCCTTCTCCACGTAGATGGCGTGGATATTCGGAATCTCGGGCGCACGGAACAGCCCGAGCGTACCGTACCTTGCCTGGGGTACGCAGTCCTTGAGCGGCCAGTCCTCGGTAAGCGCATAGCCCATACCCATAAGCACGCCGCCTTCGATCTGACCCTGGATGGAGATGGGGTTGACCACCTTGCCGGAATCGTGCGCGGCATAGACCTCGCTCACGCGACCGTCATCATCCAGAATGACCACATGCGTGGCAAAGCCGTAGCAGATGTGGCTCTTGGGGTTGGGAACATCCGCACCCAGCTTGTCGGTCGGCTCCAGGTACACGTAGCCAAACTCGCGTCCCTCGAGCGCCTTGATGGCGGCCGCGGGATCCTGAGGATGCATACCCTGGCCGGCGACGAGCTCCTGCGTGTGCAGCTGATAGGCGCGACCGTCGTCGTACTCGATCTTGACGCCGTCGCCATGCGCATTCACGGGAGCGGCGGGCGCAGACTTGCCGGCCTCGATATCAAGCATGGCATCGCGCAGCAGGAAGGCGGCACCGCGCACGGCCTCGCCGGTCACGACCGTCTGACGCGAACCAGACGTGGTGCCGGAGTCGGGAGCGTTCTCGGTGGAGCACTCGCCGTTGGCGATGCAGCGAAGCGGCAGGCCGCATGCCTCGGCAACGTCCTGCAAAAAGACGGTGTTGCAGCCCTGGCCGATGTCGGACGTGGCGGCATAGACCACAGCCACGCCGTTCTCGATGCGGATCTTGCAGCGGCCGGCATCGGGCAGGCCAACGCCCACGCCAGCGTTCTTCATGGCGCAGGCGATACCGGCGTGTCCGGGATGCGCATAGTAGGCATCCTTGACCTCGAGCAGCGTCTCTTTAAGCGCCGTGGAGCAGTCGGCAATCTGGCCGTTGGGCAAAACCTCGCCCGGCTCGATGGCGTTACGGTAGCGGATCTCCCACGGATCCAGGCCGACCTTCTCGGCCAGCAGGTTGATCAGGCTCTCGAGCGCAAACTCGGACTGGCAAACGCCAAAGCCGCGGTACGCGCCGGCGGGCGGGTTGTTGGTGTAGTAGCCAAAACCGCGAATGTCAGTGTTCTGGTACTTGTAGGGGCCGACGGCATGCGTGCAGGCGCGCTCGAGCACCGGGCCGCACAGCGAAGCGTAGGCACCGGTATCAAAGTTGATCTCGCAGTCCAGGCCGGTAAAGTTGCCCTCGGCGTCGCAACCCAGCGTAAAGGTGCCGTCCATGGCATGGCGCTTGGGATGGAAAGCAAGCGACTCGGCACGCGTGAGCTTGCACTTCACAGGACGCTGGAACTTATAGGCAGCGAGCGCGGCCAGATGCTGAATGGACACGTCCTCCTTGCCGCCAAAGCCGCCACCCACGAGCATGGTCTCTACAACCACGCGCTCGGGTTCGCTATCCCAGCCAAACATGTGGGCGCACTCTTTGCGCGTATCGTAGGCGCCCTGGTCGGTCGACTGCACCTTGACGCCGTTCTTGTACGGGAAGGCGACGGCGCACTCGGGCTCCAAGAAGGCATGCTCGGTAAAGGGCGTGGTAAAGCGCTGCGTCACGGTGAACGCGCTCTCTGCCAGCGCCTTGGCGGCGTCGCCGCGCGTCACGTGACGGCTCTGGCACACGTTGTCCTTGAGCTCCACCGTGTTGCCAAAGGCAAAGAAGCTGTCGTGCAGGCGCGGGGCGTCGGCGGCCTTGGCCTCGGCGATATTGCGCACGGGCTCCAGCGGCTCGTAATCAATCTTTACGAGCTTCTTGGCCTTCTCGAGCGTCGCCTCGTCCTCGGCAACCACCAGCACGATGGCGTCACCCACGCAGCGGGTGATATCGCCCGCCGCGATCATGACGTCCCAGTCCTGGATAAGGTGGCCGACCTGGTTGACCGGCACGTCCTCGGCGCGCAGGATACCCACCACGCCGGGCAGGGCCTCGGCCTTGGAGGTATCGATGGAGAGCACACGGGCGCGCGGGTACTTGGAGCGCACGGCGCTGGCGTAGGTCAGACCCGGCTGATCGAGCTCGTCGATGTCGTCGGGATACTTGCCCTCGCCGAGCACCTTCTTGCGCACGTCGATACGGAAGGCGCGCTTGCCCACGCCGTAGTCATCGCCGCGCTCCAGATCCTCGTCGATCTGCTTTTCGCCGCGCAGCACCGCAGCTGCCAGCGAAATGCCCTCGATGATCTTCTTGTAGCCGGTGCAGCGGCAGACGTTACCGCGAATGGCGTACTTGATCTGTTCCTCGGTGGGCTCGGGGTCCTCGGCGATGAGCGCTGCACCCGCCATGACCATACCGGGGATGCAAAAACCGCACTGCACGGCACCCACGGCGCCAAAGGCGTACACAAAGGCCTCGCGCACGTCCTCGGGCAGGCCCTCGACAGTCACGATGTTGCGGCCGGCGGCAAGGGCGGTGGTCAGCACGCAAGCCTTGACGGCCGCGCCGTCCACGTGGATGGTGCAGGTGCCGCAGGCACCCTCGGAGCAGCCGTCCTTGGCGGAGTGAATGTGCAGGTCGTCGCGCAGGTAGCGCAGCAGTGGCTTGTTCTGAGTCGTCGTACGCTCGACGCCGTTAACGGTAAAAGTGAATTCCTGTGCCATGGTGATTCCCTTCTACACGCCGGCGGCGATGCCGGTGCGGTCGTGGATGGCGCCATGCGGGCAGACGACGGCGCACATGCCGCACGACAGGCAGTCCACGCCGTCGATATGGGCGCAGTTGTCCTCGATGCGGATAGCGCCGGCAGGGCACTTTTTAGCGCACATGCCGCAACCGATGCAGCTCGTGTCGCAAGTCTTGCGCGCAATGGCGCCCTTATCGGTGTTGTTGCAGCGCACCAGGATGTTCTGGTAACCGGGAACGAAGGCAATCACGCGCTGCGGGCACGCCATGCCGCACAGGCCACAGCCCGTGCACTTGGAGCGATCCACGCGGGCGATGCCATCGACCAGCGCAATGGCGCCGTGGGGGCAGGCCGTGACGCAGGCGCCACAGCCAATGCAGCCTTCGCTGCAGCGGGCGTCGCCACCTGCGGAGGCGCAACCACTTCCGCAGGCAACGTAGGCCACGTTATGTTGAATGGATTTGGCCATAAGAGACTCGCCTATTTCTTAAGAAGGTACGAATAGTTGTCGCGCACAGCCCTGATGGTCAGGCGGACGGCCTCGGGAAGACCGGTGTTGACGGCATCGACCGAGACGGTGCGGACCGTGCCGGCGACGCGGACCTTAAAGTGGTCCTCGTCCACAGCCAGGAAGCCCTCGTTCTCGGAGTTCTCCATATCCTGCTCGCTCCAGAACAGGGTGAGCTTGTCCTTGTAGGGACGACCCTCCTGGTAGGGACAGAACACGGCGCAGTTGCCGCACTCGTTGCACATGCCATCGACGTGGACGACCTGATGCTTGGCCAGGCCCGGCACCTTAATGGCAACGTTGGCGCGGTTGGGGCACACGTCGCAGCAGACCTCGCACACCGAGCCGCAGCCCAGGCAGCGGGTCTTGGTGCAGTTGCGCTTGTCGCGGCACAGCGATCCCTTGCGCTCGTACCAGGTGTCCTCGCGACCGGCCTGCTCGTTGCAGTCGGCGTACTTGTTAAAGTCCACACCGGCAATGGCACGGGCAACCTCGGCGGCGTCGGCGATAGCCTCGACCACGGTGGCCGGACCGCGACGGCAATCGCCTGCAGCCCAGACGCCCTCGACGCCGGTGGAGGTGGCGGCAAGGCGACCGCGACGGTCGTGTTCGACGCCCGCGGCATCGTACAGGCTGGCATCGATGCCCTCGCCCACGGCGCAGATCACCGTGGTGGCGGAAAGCTCGACGGTCTCGCCCGTGGCGACGGGGCTGCGACGGCCGCTTGCATCCGGCTCACCGAGCTCCATAACATCGCAGGTCAGCACGGCGCCGTTGAGCGCCTTGGGCGCCAGCAGCTCGCAGAACTCAACGCCGTCTGCCAGAGCAAAATCGAGCTCTTCCTCGTCGGCGGGCATCTGCTTCTTGGTGCGGCGGTAGACCAGGCGCACGTTCTTCACGCCGGCCAGGCGCTTGGCCACGCGGGCGGCATCCATGGCGGTGTTGCCAGCGCCAATGACCACGACGTCCTCGCCCAGCTCGAGCTTCTCGCCCTTCTTGGCGGCCTCGAGGAACTCCAGCACGTCGAGCTCGGCACCCTCGCCCAGGCCCGCAGAGCCGGGCATCCAGGCACCGGTGGCCACGACCACGTCGGTAAAGCCCTGGGCCTTGAGCTCGTCAATGGAATCCACGCGAGCATTGAGCTGCACCTTGGCGCCAAAGGCCAGGCAGAGCTCGGCATCGTGGGAGATATCGTCGCTCGCAATGCGGAACTCGGGGATGACGTGACGGACCACGCCGCCGAGCGAATCGCGGGCCTCAAAGATGGTGACGGGCACGCCGGCACGCGTCAGGAAGAACGCTGTCGCCAGACCGGCCGGACCGCCGCCGATAACGGCAACGTTGCGGTCGCTATCGTTGGCGATGGCCTGGGCGCGCAACTTGGGCAGCACGGCGGTCATGGCCTCGCGGGCGGCCTTGAGCTTGCTGGCGCGGATCTGGGCGCCCTCGGGCTCGTAGAATGCACGCTCGCAGGCACGGCCGCAGGGATGCGGGCAGATGGTGCCGCTAATGAACGGCAGGGCGTTGCGCTCGATGATAATGTTGAGCGCGTCCTCGTAGCGGCCCTCGTCAACAGCCGCCAGATAGGCGGGAATATCCTGCTGGATGGGGCAGCTCGTGCGGCACGGCGTGGTAAAGCAGTCGGAAAGCGGGCTTTTGCCGGCGACCTTGCGGTCGGGCAGCGGGCGCAGCGGCTTCTTGTAGAGCGGGTTGGTGAGCGAGTCGGTCTGGATCGCCGTCACGGCCTCGAGAGAGACGCCCGCAAACGGCTTGCCGTCCAGGTCGGTAAACTCGCCGGCCATCTGGCTAAAGCGCTCGTAGCCACCGGGCTTGAGCACGTCAGTCGCCAGGGTAACGGGCCAAATGCCGGCATCGTACAGGGCACGGATGTTGTAGACCGTGGCACCGCCGGAGTAGCTGATGCGCAGCTTGCCATCGAACTGCTCGGTAATGCGACGGGCGGCCTCGATGGTCAGCGAGAACAGCGAACGGCCCGACATGTACATCTCGGTGGAGGGCAGCTCGTTCCTCGTCACGTCGACGGGGAAGGTGTTGGTCAGCTTGACGCCAAACTCCAGGCCGCGCTCGGCGCACAGGGCAATCAGGCGCTCGAACATGGGCACGGCGTCGGCCCACTGCAGGTCCTCGCGGAAGTGCGTATCGTCGAAGACGATGTAGTCAAAGCCCAGCTCGTTGAGGCGCTGGCGGGCAAACTCATAGCCCAGTAGCGTGGGGTTGCACTTGATGTAGGTGTTGAGGCCCTTCTCGGTGATCAGATAGGTCGCGATGCGCTCGATCTCCGCCGGCGGGCAGCCATGCAGCGTAGACTCGGTGATGGAGTTGGAGACGCGTGCCGGGATGGATTCGACAAACGCGGCGTCGACATGCTCAAACTTGTCCAGGTTGGCAAGCGCCCATGCGCGGCACTCATTCCAGACGTCAGAGCCGCTGGCGTCCTTCATGCCCTCGATGTAGGCGTCGACCTTGGGGCTCTTAATACCCTCCAGGTCATAGCCCACGGACATGTTAAAGACAAAACCGTCCGGGCTACCCAGGCCGTACTCGCGAGCGATCAGGTGGCAGGCAAACCATGCCTTCACGTACTCGGCAAAGGCCTGCGGAACCTCGAGCTCGGTCGACCACTCGCAGTTGTAGCACTCGTCCTGCGCCACAATGCAGGGCTTGTTCACATACTTGGAAAGCTCCTCGCCGTCCATAACCTGGACAGTTTTGAGCTCAAAGAAGCGGGAACCGGCCACGTAGGATGCCACGATGTTCTGGGCAAGCTGCGTATTGGGGCCGGCGGCCGGGCCAAACGGAGTCTCGATGCGCTCGTCAAAAATGGGAAGCGCGCCCTCCTGATTGGTCATGACCATCTTACGCACGCCAAAGATGGCGTCCTGAGTCTTGTGCTCCTCGATGATCCAGTTCATCAGCTGCGAAAACGGGATCGGCCTCATGATGTCGCTCATAGTGAGCTCCTCTCTGTAACGCCCGGCGAGACCGCGCGGCGGGCGCAAATACGGTGTAGCGCTAGCACAGCGCCGGCGACCCCGCGGAGGTCGCCTATACGCGCGTCGGATGCGGCGAAACATCCGGCGCGCGTGAATCTACTTGTAATTAGTAGGTGCGATCGTTGAGCGTGCTCCAGAGCTTCTTGGACTCAGCCATGGTCCACGCGTTGATCTTGTCCTCATCAATGCCAACGAACTCGCGATCCTTGTACAGGACGCGGCCGTTGATGATGGTGGTGCGGCAGTTTTTGCCCATCATGCCAAAGAGCATGTGGCCGTCGATGTTCTCCTCGCTCAGCGGCGTAAAGGGCTTGTAGTCCATGACGATGACGTCGGCGGCAGCGCCGGCCTCGAGCACGCCCAGCTTGCGATCGAAGTACTTGCTCGCCATCTTGGCGTTGTTCTCGAAGAGCATCGTCATGGCCTCGCACCAGCCCACGTTGGGCATGGCGGCGTTGTGGCGCTGGATGATCAAGAAGACCTTGAGGCTCTCGAGCATATCGTGGGTGTAGGCGTCGGTGCCCATGCACACGGGGATGCCGCGGCGGAAGAACTCGAGCACGGGGGCGCAGCCCACGGCGTTGCCCATATTGGATTCGGGGTTGTTGACGAGCCAGGTGCCGGACTCCTTGACGATGTCCATCTCGGCGGGCGTCACATGGATGCAGTGGCCCAGCATGGTGTCGGGACCCAGCAGGTTGTGCTGCAGCAGGCGCTCGACGGGGCTGATGCCGCCGCGGTTGAGGCGGGAGTCCCAAACGTCATTCATGCCCTCGCACACATGGATGTGGAAGCCGGTCAGGCCGTTGTTGGCCTCGGCCATCTTGTCCATGGTCTCGTCCGACAGCGTAAAGGTGGCGTGACCGCCAAACATGGCGGCGATCATGTGGTTGTCGTTATCGCGACGCTCCTTGGCGGCCCACTGGGCAAATTCGGCGTTCTCGGCAATGGCCTGGTCGCATTTTTCCTGGCCGCGGCGATCCGAGACCTCGTAGCACAGGCACGAACGCATGCCCAGCTCCTGAGCTGCATCCTTAATGGTAAAGAGGCTTCCCGGGATCTCGCAGAAGCTCGCATGGTGATCGAAGATCGTGGTGACGCCATCGCGGATGGAGTCAAGAATCGTGGCATAGGCGCTGGCCTTGGTGCCGTCGAGCGTCAGGTTGTCGTCGATCTTCCACCACTGCTGCTCAAGATTCTCCAGGAAGTTGGTGGGGTTGCAGCCCTTAATGGCAAGGCCGCGGGCCAGACCCGAGTAGATGTGGGTGTGGCAGTTGATGAGTCCGGGCATGATGAGGTTGCCCTGGGCGTCGACGTACTCGGCATCCGGGTACTTGGCCTTGAGCTCGCACTCGGGGCCCACTTCGACGATCGTATCTCCGTCAATGGCGACCGCACCGTTTGGAATGAACGGGGCCTGCGCGTTGCGGGTAAAGACGGAACCGTTAGCGACCAGAAGCATGGATGCTCCCTTCGACATCAGGGGCGGGGTTTGACACCTCTGACATGGCGGAGTGCGAAGCGCCGGCCTACACCGGAAACGGGCCCTCTCCCGTCAACGCTTCACCAAAGGGACAAACCCTTTGAAGTGCGGCTTGGCGCCGCATGACGTCGGCGGACGAGGCGATGCGTCCGCCGACGAATAGCACCGAATTGGTTACTTCTTGCTCTCGGGCAAGACCAGATCCACGGCAGCGTCCTTGGCAGCATCGATGTGCTGAGCCACGACCGGCGTCTGCGGAAGGATCAGGTTAAGGACAATGGCCATGATGGCGGTGGGGGTTACGGCATTGGAGCCGATGACGGTGGACACCCAGGCGGGCATACCCTCGCCGGCAAGGCAACCGCTGGCCATCCAGATACCCAGACCAAAGACGACGGAGGTACCGACGATGGTGGTAGTGCGCTGCGTGAGGCCCTCGCGGGTGAACATGCGCACGCCGTTCATGGTGATGGTGCCAAAGACGCCGACGGTCGCGCCGCCGATGACGGGCTGCGGGATAGCGGAAAGGACGGCAGAGAGCTGCGGGAATAGGCCGGCGATGGCAAAGACGGCCGCAATGATCACAAAGACCCACTTGTTGACGACCTTGTTGGAGCAGATGATGCCCACGTTCTGGCCAAGGGCGCTGGTGGGAAGACCGCCCAGCAGACCGCCGACCATAGAGGTGAGGCCCTGGGACACGATAGCGCCGGAGAGCTCGCGCTCGGTGGGCATACGGTCGATGGAGCCCAGGCAGGCGGCGGAGACGTCACCGATAACCTGGATGGCAACCATGGGGAACACGACGGCGAGGGTAATGCAGACCTCGGGATCAAACTCGAGCGCGTAGGGCATGAGCTTGGGAAGAGCGAAGACCTGAGCGGTGGCGACGCTGGAGAAGTCGATCATGCCAAAGGGGATGGAGACGATCATGCCAACGATCATGCCAAAGAACACGGATCCCAGCTTGAGCGTGCCCTTGCCAAAGTTGGCGAGCGCAAAGACCACGGCGAAGGTGATAAGAGCGACGCACCAGGCCTGCGGGGTGCCCCACAGCGGCGTACCCATACCGCCGGCCATATACTTGACGGCCGTGGGATACAGCGAAACGCCGATGGAGAAGATGACCGTACCGGTCACGACGGGCGGGAACAGCCACTTGATCTTGCTGTAGGCCAGACCAAAGAGGACCGCGACGGCGCCGCCGACGATCTCGCCACCCAGCAGCGCACCAAAGCTAAAGCCCGAGGCACCCATGGCCTGCAGGGCCGGCAGGAACGCGAACGAAACGCCCATGACGATGGGCAGGCCGCCGCCGATGCGACGGAAGGGAGCGAAGGCCTGAAGGGCCGTGTCGATCGCCGAAAGAATGAGCGCGACCTGGATGATGTCGGTACTCTGCTGGCTATTAAAGCCGTAGACGCCGGCCATGATGACCGCCGGGGTAATGATGCCGGCAAACGATGCCAGTACGTGCTGAAGGGCACACGGGATCATTTCCTTAACGGGAGGCATGCCTTCGCGAGTGAACAGGGCTTCAGTGCCGTTCGTAACCGTCTCCTGGGTCATTTGACCACCAATCCTCGAAGTAGTTGTTTTCGCATCTGACGCTCTATTGTGACGCAGTGCGGGGTTGAGGTTGTGCCTTCATTGCATATCGTATTAAAGATGATTCTCATTCTCAATAATAATTTTTTGTTATCAGACTATTCTTCAGCTGAAATTACGCATTTCCGCAGGTCAGGAAAGTGTCTGGTCAAAATAACATCTAACATTTCTTTTGGTCAACCGTTTACCGCTAAATTCCTACCGTTCGTCTGCATTACGCAATGTACCTGCGGATATACGAGATGATGGGCAGCGTGTTACCATGAGAAAAAATTGTTATGAACATTTCCGATTTCACCCAAAGGAGTTGCCCGTGAACGAGACCGTACGTCGCTTTTTGCCGATGGTCGATTTTCTGGAGCAGATACTCGGCAAAAACAGCGAAATCGTGCTGCACGATTTCTCGGATCCCGACCACGCCATCGTCGATATTCGCAACGGCATCGTGAGCGGCCGCAAGGTCGGCGGTCCCGCCACCGATCTGGCACTCAAGATCATGCACGACGCCAAGTATCGCGACCTGCCGTTTATTACGGGCTACGAGGGGCGCGGTGCCGGCGGCAAGACGTTGGAGTCAGCGACGTACTTTATCCGCGAGAATGATGAGATCGTCGGTATGCTCTGCGTCAACACCGACCTCTCGACCGTGCGCTCCATCAACGCCATGGCGCAGCAGCTCATGGCGTGCTTCGACGCGGCGCCGACGCGCACGGAGCCCGCCCCTATCGAGGTCGAAAGCCTTTCGGAGTCTACACAGGAGCTCATCGACCGCAGCATTGCCGAGTTGCTGAGCGCGCGCGGGCTGGATGTAGCGTCGCTTGGTCAGAGCGACCGCGTGGACGTCATTCGCCACCTCAACGGTAACGGGGTGTTCATGCTCAAGGGCGCCGTGGCCTGCGCCGCCGCCGCGCTGGGCATCTCTGAGCCCAGCGTCTACCGCTACCTGCAAAAAGTCCGCAAGGAAGGCTAACGAGCAAAATGGAGTGCGGCTCCACAAGCGATCCGTCACTTGATAAAAGACCCTGCAGCTCGCACGTGAACTGCCTCCCATTTCTTGGACATGAGAAATGGGAGGCTTTCTTTATGCGCGTTGATTTGAGGGTGAAGCATGATGTCGAGGCCAGGAAGGCGGCCATAGGGCTCTTCGAGCTCGG
>DBGDSC010000022.1:0-22637 GCA_048402045.1 Collinsella sp. | reverse complement strand
CCGAGCTCGAAGAGCCCTATGGCCGCCTTCCTGGCCTCGACATCATGCTTCACCCTCAAATCAACGCGCATAAAGAAAGCCTCCCATTTCTCATGTCCAAGAAATGGGAGGCAGTTCACTGTTGGGAAGCGGGTCTTTGGAAGGACGGTTAACGTACTTGGAAATTACTCCTCGTCGTTGTCCTTGGCCTCTTCGGCGTCGTCGGTGTCCACGAGCTGGTTGAGCAGCTCATCGAGAGAAGCCATGTCCTCGTTGATGGCACCGTTGGCGGGAGCCTTCTTGTCGTCGATCGGGGCGCCCAGGAGCTCCTCGTCGGCGTCGGCGTGATGCGTCGGAGCGGAGGTACCCAGCAGAATATCGTCCGGACCGTCGGGGCTAAAGACCATCTGCAGCAGCTGCGAGAGGTCTTCCTCGTCGGCAACGTCATCGTTGTTCTCGAGGATGTAGAGCAGATCGTGGGCCTCCAGGCCGTCACGGAGCTCCTCGATTGCCTTGGCACCGATGCCATCGATGCGCAGCAGATCCTCCTCGGACTTACCGACCAGGTCGCCGACCGTCTCGATGCCGACCTCGCTGAACTTGTTGGTCCAGCGCTGCGACACGCCCAGGTCGTCGAACAGGTACAGGCGAGCCTTCTCGGCGGAGATGGTGTGGCCGTTGCGGGTGAACGAACCGTCAGCACCACCGAACTCGTCGTAGCCGGCCCAGTCGAGCTGCTGCGGGAGCTGCTCGTCCAGGTCCTTGAGCTCCACAGGAGCCCACTCGGGCAGCGACTTGGCGTTGGGCGAAGCCGGGCCGTCGATGTCCACGTAGCCGTCGGCCGTACGATACGTCAGCTCGGCGTTGGCGTACGGCTTGAGGCCGGTACCGGCCGGGATCTTCTTACCGACGATGACGTTGGACTTAAGGTCGAGCAGGTGGTCGACCTTGCCCTCGATGGCAGCCTCGGTAAGGACGCCGGCGGTACGGATGAACGAAGCGCTCGACAGCCAGGAGTCGATGTTGGACGCGACCTTGAGCGTACCCAGGATGACGGGCTCGGCCACGGGAGCCTGACCGCCCAGACGGGCAACGCGCTCGACCTCGTCAGCAAACTCGTAGCGGTCGACGTACTGACCAAGCAGGTACTTGGAGTCACCGGGGTTGGTGATCTGAACGCGACGCAGCATCTGACGTGCGAGCACCTCGATGTGCTTGTCGTTCAGATCGACGCCCTGGCTGGTGTATACGTCCTTAACGCTCTCGACGAAGGTGTGCATCGTCGACTCGATGTCGGTCAGCTTGCGCAGGTTGCGGAAGTTGACGAAGCCCTTGGTGATCTGGTCGCCGGCGCGAACCTCGCAGCCGTCCTCGATCTCGGGCATAAAGCGCACCGAAGCGGGGACGCGACGCTCGTCGAGGACACGGGTGTGATCCTCGGAGTCGGTGAGCGTCAGCACGTACTCGGACTTCTCGGGCTTAATCGAGAGGTGGCCGGAGTACGGAGCCAGCTCGGCCTCGCGACCCAGGATCTTCTCGTTGACGTTGCCGACGATATCGAACATACGGCTGACCGTAGGCAGACCCTGCGTAATATCGTCGACGCCAGCGACGCCGCCGGAGTGAATGGTACGCATCGTAAGCTGCGTACCGGGCTCGCCGATGGACTGGGCGGCAATAATGCCGACGGCAGTACCGATGGCGACCGGACGACGGGTGGAAAGATCCCAGCCGTAGCACTTCTGGCACACGCCGTACTTGGAGCGGCAGGTGAGCAGCGCGCGAAGCTTGACCTTCTTGAGGCCCGCATCGACCATCTTCTGGATGTCGGCGACCTTCTCGATGTAGCCGTCCTGCTCAAAGAGCACGGTGCCATCGGGAGCCACGACGTCCTCGATGAAGCAACGGCCGACGAGGTCGGTGTTGAGGTCGGTGGTGCCAGGGATGATGAGGTTGTAGGTGACGCCCTCGTGCGTACCGCAATCCTCCTCGCGGACGATGACGTCCTGGGCTACGTCGACCAGACGGCGGGTCAGGTAACCAGAGTCCGAGGTGTGGGATGCGGTATCGACCAGGCCCTTACGGGCGCCGTAGGTCGAAATGAAGTACTCGAGCGGCAGCAGGCCCTCGCGGAAGTTCGCCTTAATGGGAAGGTCGATCGTCTCGCCGGACATGTCTGCCATCAGGCCACGCATGCCACCGAGCTGACGCAGCTGGGTCTTAGAACCACGGGCGCCGGAGTCGGCCATCATGTACAGCGGGTTCTCCTCGTCGAACATGTCGAGCATGAGCGCTGCGACCTTGTCGGTACAAGCGGTCCACTCGTTAACGACCTCGATGTGGCGCTCCGTCTCGTTGATGAAGCCCTCCTCGAAGTACTCGTTGATCTGGTCGACGTTGGCCTGGGCGCGGTCGAGCAGCTCCTGCTTCTCGGCAGGGATGAGAGCGTCCCACACCGAGATGGTGAGGCCGGCGCGGGTAGCGTAGTGGAAGCCGGAGTACTTGATGGCGTCGAGGATCGGGCCGACCTTGGCCTCGGGGTAACGATCGCAGCAGTCCGCAACCAGCTTGGCCACGTCGCCCTTGACCATCTTGTAGTTCATGAACTCATAGTCTTCGGGCAGGCACTGGCGGTTGAAGATGATGCGGCCGATAGAGGTCTCGAAGCGCGCGGTCTTGTTGCCGGTGACGTCGTAGTCGACAAACTCGTTCTTGCCGTTCTTAACGCGGAAGATACGAGTGCCGTCCTCGTTGATGACATTGGCGTCGGCAGCGGACACGCGGACCTGGATCTTGGCCTGCATGTCGACCTCGGAGCGGCAGTCATAGGCGTGCAGCGCGTCGTCGAAGCTCGAGAACACGTGGTTCTCGCCCGGCAGACCCTCGCGAACCTGGGTGAGGTAGTACACACCGATGATCATGTCCTGCGAAGGGATGTTGACCGGCTTGCCGGATGCCGGCGAGCGCAGGTTGTTCGCAGAGAGCATGAGCACGCGGGCCTCGGCCTGAGCCTGGCTGGACAGCGGCACGTGGACAGACATCTGGTCGCCGTCGAAGTCGGCGTTGAAGGGCGAGCAGACCAGCGGGTGCAGGTGGATAGCCTTGCCCTCGACCAGCACCGGCTCAAAGGCCTGGATGGACAGACGGTGCAGGGTCGGTGCACGGTTGAGCAGCACGACGCGGCCGTCGATGACCTCTTCGAGGATATCCCACACAAAGGTGGCACCGCGGTCGATAGCGCGCTTGGCGCCCTTGATGTTCTCGACCTTGCCAAGCTCGACCAGGCGCTTCATGACGAAGGGCTTGAAGAGCTCCAGCGCCATGGTCTTGGGCAGACCGCACTGGTGCAGCAGCAGCTTGGGGTCGGTAACGATTACCGAACGGCCGGAGTAGTCGACACGCTTGCCCAGCAGGTTCTGACGGAAACGACCCTGCTTGCCCTTGAGGGCCTCGGCGAGCGACTTGAGCGGGCGACCGCCACGGCCAGAGACCGGGCGACCACGACGGCCGTTGTCGAACAGGGCGTCCACGGACTCCTGGAGCATGCGCTTCTCGTTATTCACGATGATCGCAGGGGCGTCCAGGTCGAGCAGGCGCTTGAGTCGGTTGTTACGGTTGATCACGCGACGGTACAGGTCGTTGAGGTCGGACGCGGCGAAACGGCCACCGTCAAGCTGGACCATCGGGCGCAAATCGGGCGGAATGACCGGAATGACGTCCAGGATCATGTTCGCGGGGCTGTTGCCGCCCTTCAGGAAGGCGTCAACGACCTCGAGGCGCTTAACGGCCTTCTCGCGCTTCTGCTTCTGGGAGTCCTCGTCGGCGATGATGGCCTTGAGCTTCTCGGCCTCGGAGGGGAGGTCGATGGCAGCGAGCAGGTCGCGGACGGCCTCGGCACCCATGCCGCCCTTGAAGTACATCGAGTAGTAGCGGGTCATCTCGCGGAACAGCGGCTCATCGGAAATGAGGTCGCGCTCGCTGAGCTTCATGAAGGCGTTGAAGGCGTCCGTGCGGAGCTGCTTCTCGTCCTTGCACTCTTCCTCGATGTCGACGATGCCAGAGGCGATCTCCTCGGGGGTCAGCGGCTCCTCGTCGGAGAACTCGTCAAAGTTCTCGGGGTTGCCCTGCTCCTTGAGGGACTCGATCTGGCGGGCGCACTCGGCATCGATCTCTTCCAGATCGGCGGCGAGCTCCTCGCGCAGGTCGTCGGCGTCGGCCTCGCGAGCCTCGTAGTCAACCTCGGTGATGATGTAGCTGGCAAAGTACAGAACCTTCTCGAGGTCCTTGGACTTGATGTCGAGCATACGGCTCATCGGGAAGCTCGTGGGGCTCTTGAAGTACCAGATGTGGGACACGGGAGCGGCGAGCTCGATGTGGCCCATGCGGTCGCGACGCACCTTGGCCGAGGTGACCTCGACGCCGCAGCGCTCGCAGACGATGCCCTTAAAGCGGATGCCCTTGTACTTGCCGCAGGAGCACTCCCAGTCCTTGGCGGGACCGAAGATCTTCTCGCAGAACAGGCCGTCCTTCTCGGGCTTGAGGGTACGGTAATTGATGGTCTCCGGCTTCTTGACCTCACCGTGCGACCAGGAACGGATCTGGTCGGCGGAGGCAAGGGAGATCTTTACCGAGTCAAAATCAGTAGCTTCGAAATCTGCCACAGTCAACTACTCCTTATCAGTGGTCGTGGCGGCGACAGCCTCGGGTGCCTCGGCGGTCTCGGCATCCTCGGCCTCGACGTCGGCGTCAACGCCGGCGAGCGCAGCCAGGTCGTCGAGAGCAGAGGTCTCCTCGGCGGTCACAGGGGCGGAGGCGTCCTCGTCGGCATCGTGCATGGGCTCGATGTCCAGTGCGAGGGAGCGAATCTCCTTGACGAGAACCTTGAAGGACTCGGGGATACCCGGGACAGGAACGTTCTCGCCCTTGACGATGGACTCGTAGGTCTTGACACGGCCCACGGTATCGTCGGACTTGACGGTCAGGATCTCCTGCAGGACGTTGGAAGCACCGTAAGCGTACAGTGCCCAAACTTCCATCTCGCCGAAGCGCTGGCCGCCGAACTGAGCCTTGCCGCCCAGAGGCTGCTGGGTAACCAGGCTGTAAGGGCCGGTCGAACGGGCGTGGATCTTGTCGTCGACCATGTGGCCGAGCTTGAGGATGTAGGACGTACCCACGGTAATGGGCTCGCGGAACTCCTCGCCGGTGCGGCCGTCGAACAGGCGGGTCTTGCCGCGCTCGTCAAGCTGGGTGACGAACTCGGGGCGCATGTGATCGCCAAAGGCAGCGGTAGCCTTGTTGAGCATGTTCTTGTTGGCACGACGGATGACCTCGGCGATCTCGTCCTCCTTGGCGCCGTCGAAGACGGGCGTGGCGGTGAAGAACGGACCGGGGACGTACTTGTCGGAGTCGGCCTGCTCGGTATCCCAACCGCACGCTGCAGCCCAGCCAAGGTGGCACTCGAGCAGCTGGCCGACGTTCATACGCGAAGGAACGCCCAGCGGGTTGAGGATAACGTCGATCGGGGTACCGTCAGCCATGTAGGGCATGTCCTCGACCGGCAGAACGTTGCAGATAACACCCTTGTTGCCGTGGCGGCCGGCGATCTTATCGCCCTGCTGGATCTTACGACGCTGGGCGACGTAGACGCGCACCTGCTCGTTGACGCCGGGGGCCAGGTCGTCGCCGTTCTCGCGGCTAAAGCGGACGACGTCGATGACGCGGCCGTAAGCGCCGTGAGGCATCTTAAGGGAGGTGTCGCGGACGTCGTGGGCCTTGGCACCGAAGATGGCGCGCAGCAGGCGCTCCTCGGCGGTCAGAGCGCTCTCGCCCTTAGGCGTGACCTTGCCGACCAAGATGCAGCCAGGGCCGACCTCGGCGCCGATGCGGATGATGCCGTCCTCGTCGAGGTTGGCAAGCATGTCCTCGGAGAGGTTCGGGATCTCGCGGGTGATCTCCTCGGGGCCGAGCTTGGTGTCGCGGGCGTCGATCTCGTGACGGGTGATGTTGATGGTCGTCAGCAGGTCCTCGGCCACCAGGCGCTCGGACACGACGATACCGTCCTCGTAGTTGAAGCCTTCCCACGGCATGTAGGCCACGGTGAGGTTCTGACCCAGTGCGAGCTCGCCGTGATCGGTCGAAGGACCGTCGGCCAGAGGCTCGCCCTGCTCAACGGTGTCACCAACGCGAACGAGCGGACGGTGGTTGATGCAGGTGGACTGGTTGGAGCGCTGGTACTTGGCCAGGTGGTACTCGTCCATGCCGCCGGCATGCTTGACGATGATCTTGGCGGCGTCGGCAAAGATGACCTCGCCGGCGTTCTTGGCCAGGGTGACCTCGCCGGAGTCCAGAGCGGCGCGACGCTCCATGCCGGTACCGACATAGGGAGCGGCGGGGTGAACCAGCGGCACGGCCTGACGCTGCATGTTGGCGCCCATCAGCGTACGCTTGGCGTCATCGTGCTCAAGGAACGGGATCAGCGTGGCTGCGACGGAGAGCATCTGACGCGGCGAGACGTCCATGTAGTCGACGTCCTCGACGGGCACGTCGGCGGGAGCGCCGAAGGAGCCGTCGAAGTCGCGGGTACGGGCGATCACGGTGTGCGGACGGACGATCTTACCCTCGGCATCGGTCGTGATGAACTCGTTGGTCTTGGGATCGAGCGGCGTGTTGGCCGGCGCGATGACGTGCTTCTCTTCCTCGTCAGCGGTCATCCAGTCGATCTGATCGGTGGCAACGCCGTTCTCGACGCGACGGAACGGTGCCTCGATGAAGCCATACTCGTTGACGCGGGCGTAGAGGGCGAGCGAGCCGATCAGGCCGATGTTGGGGCCTTCGGGGGTCTCGATCGGGCACATGCGGCTGTAGTGCGAATTGTGAACGTCGCGGACGGCCGTCGGCACGTTGGTGCGGCGGCTGGAGCCGGACTTGTGGCCGGCAAGACCACCAGGGCCGAGTGCGGACAGACGGCGCTTGTGGGTCAGACCGGTCAGGGGGTTCGCCTGGTCCATGAACTGCGAGAGCTGCGAGGAACCGAAGAACTCCTTGATGGAAGCCACGATCGGACGGATGTTGATGAGCGACTGCGGGGTGATCTCGTCGATGTCCTGGGAGCTCATGCGCTCACGGACGACACGCTCCATACGGCTCATGCCGATACGGAACTGGTTGGCGACGAGCTCGCCGACGGTGCGGATACGGCGGTTGCCGAAGTGGTCGATGTCGTCGACCTTGAAGCCCTGCTCGCCGGCAGCGAGGGACAGGAGGTAGCGCAGCGTCGCGACGATATCCTCGTCGGTGAGCACCGTGACCTCTTCCTCGGTGGTGAGGTTGAGCTTCTTGTTGACCTTGTAACGACCGACGCGGGCCAGATCGTAGCGCTGCGGGTTAAAGAGCAGGCCCTCGAGCAGGCTGCGGGAAGCGTCCACGGTGGGAGGCTCGCCCGGGCGCAGGCGACGGTAGATCTCGATGAGGGCGTCCTCGCGAGTGAGGGCGGTGTCGCGCTCCAGGGTGCGCTTGATCACATCGGAGTTGCCGAGCAGCTCGATGATGTCGTCGTTGGTGACGGCGATGCCAAGGGCGCGCAGGAACATCGTGGCGCTCTGCTTGCGCTTACGGTCGATGGAGACCATGAGCTGGTCGCGCTTGTCGACCTCAAACTCGAGCCAGGCACCGCGGGACGGGATGATCTGGGCCTTGTAGATCTGCTTGCCCGAATCCATCTCGGAGCTGTAGTACACACCCGGGGAACGGACGAGCTGCGAGACGACGATACGCTCGGTACCGTTGATGATGAAGGTGCCCTGATCGGTCATCATGGGGAAGTCGCCCATAAAGACGAGCTGCTCCTTGATCTCGCCGGTCTCCTTGTTGGTGAGACGGACGTCGGTCAGAAGCGGGGCCTGATAGGTCATGTCCTTCTCGCGGCACTCCTCGACGGTGTGCGCGGGGTCGCCGAACTGATGCTCGCCGAAGGTAACCTCGAGAACATGGTTCTGGCTCTGGATGGGGCTGGATTCCTTGAACGCCTCACGAAGGCCCTCGTCCTTAAAACGCTCAAAGGATTCCCTTTGAACAGAGATAAGGTTGGGGAGCTCCATGGCCTCCGGGATTTTCCCGAAGCTGACGCGCTTGCGCTCAGTGGCAGTGTATGCGTAGGTCACCAGGTTTTTCCTCCTTCACGGAAATGCTCGGTGGGTTGGCGAGGCATAGCTTCGCCAGTTATCGCAACCTAATAGTTTATCAGGTACCGACCGTTGGGCAAGAAAAGCCTTGACGCGATTGAGTTTTTGGAGTAGCAAAGTTTTTCGACAGAAAACACGCAGGTAGATGTATGTGTATCGAACATCTGTTCATATATTTTCTGTGAACAGAGAGCCGGCAATCGCAGCTCTTATAAAAAACGGGCGCGAACCGAGGTCCGCGCCCGTAAATGTCGATGCCCGAAGGCTTACTTGCGCATCAATCCGCCGCGCTCGTCGATGGCATCCCAGAAGGCATCGGCAAAGCGGGGGTCGCTTGCGGCCATGAGGGCGTTGGTGGCCATCCAGCCAGAGGGAGTGCCGGTGTCGTAGCCCGACAGCGGGTCAATGACGACGGCATACATGGCCTCGCGGTCGAGCGAACGGGCCATGGCGTCGGTGAGCTGGATCTCGCCGCCCTTGCCGGCCTGCTGATCTGCCAGCAGGTCCATGACCAGCGGGCTCAGCAGGTAGCGACCGACGATGTACAGATTGGACGGAGCCGCCTCGGGAGCGGGCTTCTCGACCAGACCGCCGATGCGCCAGACAGCGCCCGGCTCTGCATCGGCAACGTCCTCGGCACCCTCGAGCGAACCGACGCGCTCACCGGCGATAACGCCGTAGCGGCTGACTTCCTCGGGCGAGCAAGCAGCGACGGCGATAACCGAAGCGCCACCGTGCTCCTTGGAAACGGCGAGCATCTTGTCGCAGATGTCGCGGTTAGGCACAACGTAGTCGCCCAGAAGAACCAGGAAGTTCTCCCCTGCCACGGCGTCGGCAGCAGAGCGAATAGCATGGCCGAGGCCCTTGGGCTCGTACTGATAGCGGAAGTCGACCGGCATACCGCCAGCGTGGGCGACGGCATCGGCATAGGCGTTCTTGCCGCGCTCGCGCAGCAGGTTCTCGAGCGAGCGATCGGGCTGGAAGTAGTTCAGTAGCTCGGGCTTACCGGGAGAAGTAACGATGATGGCGTCGTCGACTTCCTCGGGGTCGAGCGCCTCCTCGACGACGTACTGAATGACGGGCTTGTCGAGCACCGGCAGCATCTCTTTGGGCGTGCACTTGGTGCCAGGCAGAAAACGCGTGCCAAGACCGGCGGCGGGGATGATTGCCTTCATGTTATTCAAAGATCCTTTCGCAGGCGCAAAAGCGCCCCATGCGTGCGGCACACAGCCGCAGACCAAATTGCGATACCTAAGCATCTTACCGCTGGAACTATATGTCGCTACAAGGCAGAGACAATTCTTCAGCAGGTCAACGCAAATTATTGCTCGAATGGTGCAATTTTATTGCCCAACGGCAGGGTGCCCGATACGACGCAAATCACAGAACATGGCAGTTTGAGCTACCGATGTCGAGGGACCGAAAAACAAAAAAGACGGGGCTCGCAATGCGAACCCCGTCTGCAAAGAAATCTGGCGAGAAAGCCTGATTACTTGAGGGTGACAGCAGCGCCAGCAGCCTCGAGCTTCTCCTTGGCAGCCTCGGCGTCCTCCTTCTTGGCACCCTCGAGAACAGCCTTGGGAGCGCCCTCGACGACCTCCTTGGCCTCCTTCAGGCCAAGGTTGGTGAGCTCACGGACGGCCTTGATGACCTGGATCTTGTTGTCGCCGAAGCCCTCGAGCACGACGTCAAACTCGGTCTTCTCCTCGGCCTCAGCAGCGCCAGCAGCGGGAGCGGCGACAACAGCGGCAGGAGCAGCGGCGGAAACGCCGAAGGTGTCCTCGATAGCCTTGACGAGCTCGGAAGCCTCGAGAAGGGTCATTTCCTTAAGAGCATCGATGATCTCATCGGTGGTAAGCTTAGCCATTTCTAAGTCCTTTCGGTTTCCGTGCGGATGCACGGAGATCAGTTAAAACACGACGCGAATGCGCCAGGGGTGCGGCGTTGCCGCCGCGGGTGAAAACAGCAACTAGGCTGCCTTCTGCTCGGAGACCTGCTGGATCGAACGAGCGAGACCAGAGGAAACGCCGTTGACGCAGACAGCGATGTCGCGAGCGAAACCGGAGATGAGACCGGCGATCTGGCCGAGAAGCTGATCCTTGGTGGGCAGCTCGGCGATAGCTTTAACATCATCAGCGGAAACGGCCTTGCCGTCGGAGATACCGCCCTTGATCTCAAGGACGCCCTTGGACTTAGCGGAGAAGTCCTTAAGGGCCTTAGCGGCCTCGACCGGCTCGGACTCGTAGAACACATAAGCGACGGGGCCGGCGAGGATCTCGTCGAGCTCGGGCTGCTCCTGGTTCTTGAGAGCGATCTTGACCAGGTTGTTCTTGTAGACCTTCATCTCGGCGCCGCACTCGCGAAGCTGATGACGCAGCTCCTGAGCCTGCTTAACCGTCAGACCGTTGTAGTTGACGACGAACAGACCGGCGTTCTCGGCGATACGGGACTCGATCTCTGCAACCTTGTCGATTTTGTACTGCTGGGGCATGAATTACACCTCCTCGAATTCTTTCCGGGCACGGTCCGCCACAAGGACGTGACGGGGGCATGTCCAAAAAGAAAGCCCCCGCGCTGTATGAGCGACGGGGGCGAGAAGACATATCTACTCGACCACCTCGGCTGGCGGGATATCCCATTAAGCTCGCGGGCGATGCCCGTTTGCGCCGGCTGTCTCTGGCAGCGGATTCGTGCGTGAACTGAAAGTATTATGGCGGGGACCCCGGCGTCGGTCAACGGAAAACCGGACTGCACACAATTCCACCATCCGGCCGCACCGCCGAAGGCCGGGCGCAAGGTTTTCGCTCGGTCAGGTCCTGGGCTCGCTCGGAAAGCACATTAAGTGCTTTCCGGCTCGTGCGGAATCTACGAAAACCTTGCGCCCGGCCTTCGGCGGCGCGGCCTGCGGTGACTTTGGGGCAGTCCGGGTTTTCGTTGGCTGACGCCCCCACTCATAATGCTTGGGTCGGTGGGCTGATGTGTTGCGTCCCTGATGGCTACAGGGTTGAAATGAAGGTGGACAGGCGATTTAGGCCTTCGTCCAGATCTTGGTCGGAGACGCAGTAGCTGAGGCGGACGTGGCCTTCGGTTCCGAAGCAGTCTCCCGGGACTAGGGCTACGTTTGCCTCTTTGATTGCTTTGATGCAGAAGTCTTCGCTGGTTAGGCCGAACTTTTTGATGCTCGGGAAAGTATAGAAGGCTCCTGCGGGTTCTACGACGTCGAGGCCCATGTTGTTGAGGGCTGTAAGAACTCGTTCGCGGCGGGCTCGGTAGACTTTGAGCATGGGGGTTGGGTCGACGGTCAGGGCTCGCGCTGCGGCGTCCATCTCAAAGGAGACGGCACTCGATACTAGGTATTGGTGGGCTTTTGCGATCTCGGCAATGACGGGGGTTGCCGCTGCGAGCCAGCCCAGGCGCCAACCGGTCATAGCCCAGGGTTTGGAGAAGCTCTCGATGACTACTATCTGCTCGCGTAGCTCCGGGTGGCGCTGGGCAAAGCGCTCGTAGCCATCCACATAGACCAGATGGCTGTATACGTCGTCGCAGACTACGTAGATGCCCGCCTGCTCTGCCACGTGTGCCACGGCGTCGAGCGATGCCGCATTGAGGATGCAGCCCGTAGGATTGTTGGGCGTACAGATGACGATGGCCTTGGTCGCCGGTGTCACGCAGGCACGAAGCACCTCCTCATCAATCTGGAATTGCGCAGGCTCCGTATCCAAAAAGACCGCTTTGGCGTGGTTGGCCACGACGATGCTCTCGTACAGGCCAAAAGCCGGCGTGGGGATGATGACCTCATCATCGGGGTTGAGCATGGCCATAAACGCAGCTGACAGGGCCTCGGTTGCGCCGTCCGTGAGGATGACCTCATCCGCCGAAAACGAAAGGCCTGCGTCGCCCATATATGTGGACAGCGCCTCGCGCAGGGCGGGGCGGCCGTTGTTGGGCGGATAGTGTGTGTCACCGCGGTTGAGCGATGCGGTCACCTCGGCGCTGATCACGTCGGGCGTGGGAAAATCGGGCTCGCCGAGCGCGAGCGCAATACATCCCGGATGCTGCGCGGCGAGCGCGTTAATTCGGCGGATGCCGGAGGGCTTGAGCATGGCAAGCGAGGTGTTCATGGGCAGACGCATGGCATTCCTTTCGTAAGGGTTGCACTAGGATAGCGCGCCGTCCGGCCAGCAGACGGTGTAACCTAAACGGAAATGAACCGGAAAGGAGGCGGCATGGAGGCGACCGCGCGCGGCAATGAGCCCAAAACGCTGCAGAACATTGCGTATATCAGTATTCTCGACAGCGCTGATCTTGAGTTTTTGCTTTGGGACCTTCAGGATGCCATCGCGGCGTATGCCCGGCTTTCCGGCACCGCGCTCCCCCGCCCGGTCGATCTGGGGACGGATGACGCCAGCAGCGTTGCGGACGGCATCGTATTCGCAGTTGAAGATGCGCTCGATGGCGAGGCGATGGCCGTCGTTGAACAGACGCTTGATTGCCTTGGGGGTGCGGAAACGCGCGTCTATGTCGCTGTTCAAGCTGCCTACGGAAGCGCTGAACAGGCGCACGTTGTAGTTGGCCGCCTGCGTGAAGCATGTGAGCATCGAGGGCTGTCGTGGTGTGGCGGCATCACCGTCTGCACCGGCGCCGGCATCGCAGCGCTTCGCCGATCCCCGCGCATGGGCCTCTTGCGCCGACCGTTTTCTGAAGCTATGGACAAGCTCGTAGGTGCTGTACGCATGGGGTGCTCGGTGAAGCATGCGCAGCGACTTGGCGGCGGCAACGCCGAGGACGTAGACACCGATGGCATGGTTTATGCCGAACCCGCGCTGCCCGCACCGATTTGGCGTATCGCTGTGAAATATCTCGGCAGTCGCTCATACATCTAAATTAAGAAGCTGCCCAGTCAGCGGCATCGCGCCAGCGCTCGACAAGCCAATCCAGGCGCCATGCCGCGTTGGCGGGACTTGTCGACGGCAAGACGATAGCCGGCAGCCCCGTGCGTTCTTGCAGGTAGCGCTTGTAGAGCCGCCCGGCCGTTCCGCCGTTGCAAACAACGACTTTGATAGGAGCCGCATCGGTAATGCGCTCGATACGCGCCGGCACGACATTGCGAATGCTGGCGTCGCTTGAGCCCTTGATGTCGCAACTCTCGATCACGTCCCACAGGGCCACGCCGCCGTTCAGCAGCATAGCTCGCTTGGCGACAATCGAGGCGTCAGGCGTCGCGGGCCCACCATCCGCCAACGGCTCCCCCTCGTTGGGCGGCACGGGCACGCCGAGACACGCCGCCATCACACGCCAAAACCGGTTCTGTGGGTTGCCGTAATAGAAGGCGTTGAGGCGCGAGAGCACCGAGGGGAACGAGCCCAGCACCAAAATGCGCGAGCGCTCGTCGAACACGGGCTCAAACCCGTGCTCAATATGTTGATATCCCTCATCCGGCGCAGCCATGAGTTAGGCCCTCAGCAGATAGCGCACCTCGTAGGGCGCGAGCTCAAGGGAGCCCGACAGCTCGACCGTGGGCGCATCGTCGGCAAGCAGGTCAACAAAGGAGCCGTTAAGCTCGCCGGCGCCAAAGGTATAAGGCTCGTCCACGGCGTTCACCGCCACGAGCACCGTCGTATCGTCGCAGGCGCGCTCGAACAGCAGCTGCTTGTTCTGGATCACCACATTGCGATAGGCACCGTAGTTGAGAGTACGGGCCGCCGCGTCGCCAGACGAGCGAAGGTGGGCCAGCTGTGTAATGAACGCCGTCAGCTCGTTGGGTGCGGGCTCGTCGAGCGCGGGGCGCAGCGCCCAGTCGCCATCGGGGCCGCCCTTTTCGCCGGCAATTCCCCACTCGCTGCCATAGTAGACGCACGGGATGCCCGGCATGCCAAAGAGCATGCCATAGGCGGGGCGCAGGCACGACTTATCGGTGAGGATGCTCGCCAGGCGCGGCACGTCGTGGTTGTCGACAAACGACAGCAGGTGCTTGCCGCGGTAGATGCACCACGGGTCGCCGCCAAACTGGCGATGCAGCGAGTGGGCGATCTCGAACATGTTGACCGAGTTAAAGCTGGAGTACAGGCCCTTGTAGCACTCGTAGTTGGTGCACGAGTCGAGCATCTCGTCGTTGACGATCTGGTTGTAGTCGCCGTGGAGCGTCACGCCCACCAGCACAAAGTCGGGCTTGAGCTCGCGGGTAAAGGCGTGCAGGCGGCGCATAAAGTCGCGGTCGAGCATGTAGGCGACGTCCAGGCGCAGGCCGTCGATGCCAAAAACCTCGGCCCAGCGGCGCACGGACTCGAGCAGGTAATCGACTACGGCAGGATTTTGCAAGTTGAGCTTTACGAGCTCAAAATGACCCTCCCAGCCCTCGTACCAAAAGCCATCGCCGTAGCACGAGTCACCGTCAAAGCTGATGTGGAACCAGTCCTTGTAGGGCGAGCCCCACTTGCGCTCCCGCACATCGCGGAAGGCCCAAAAGCCACGACCGACATGGTTGAAGACGGCATCGAGCACCACGCGGATGCCATGAGCGTGCAGCGTCTCGCACACGGCGGCAAAGTCGGCATCCCCACCCAAGCGACGGTCGATGTGGCGCAGGCTGCGCGTGTCGTAGCCGTGGCTATCAGACTCGAGCGGCGGGTTGATGAGCACAGCGCCAACGCCGAGTTTCTGCAGGTAGTCGGCCCATTGGGCGATTTTCATGATAGGAGCATCGGGATTGGGCACGGCGTTAGCAGCCTGGGCGAGCTCATCCTCGGCAACGGGTGCGGCGTTCTCGCGCGGAGCTCCGCAAAAGCCCAGCGGATAGATCTGATAGAACGTCGTCTCGTATGCCCACATAGCAACCTCCCGGTAAGCTCAACACAACGACATCCATTGTATGCCCAGCTTGTATCCTCTCCCCCAAAATAAGTTGCGGTGGAATAGTTCCTGCCTGGGCCTTCAGAGGCCTTAAACAGGAACTATTCCACCGCAACTGATAAGGGGACGTGATTAGGCGACGGGCTTTGCGCGGCGTATGGCTGGGAACATTACGGCGATGGCGAGGATCTTGCCAAATAAATGGTACTGCCGAGATGCCGCCGAGCGAATAGAGGGGTGTCCGCACGGGCGGCTACCCTATGATAAAGGCGGCATATTCCCACACCTGATCTACTAAAGGTAGTTGAACGATGGCAGACATTAAAATCAAGATCGTCAGCAATCCATATCAAGAAATTGTCCGGTTCTTCCGATGGGATAACGGCTGGCAAGAAATAACGACATCTACAAATCCCAATAGCGCGCTCCATAGCACGAAGATCGTTAATGGTTTCTTCCCCTTTAAGGCCGAAGAGATCATCGACATCCTCGCCAAAGAGTTTGGTGGTGGCGACAGAATTGAATTGCATTTTGAAGGAGCAGACGACGAATGGCAGGAGTTGCTCGCCATCTGCACCGAAGGGCCACGTGCCAATACATACGAGGTCATACGAGACGAGCGCTATCTATCAAACGCCCGTGACGTCTTGCCGGAAATTGTCGAAGTCTTCAGAGAAATCCAGGGGCTTGTAGACGAAGCAGTCTCCGAGCGAACAAAAGTCTCTGAGCAAATTAGGAAGTTCACCGATGTCTCGAGCGACATCATCCCGCTGTGTGTGCTCGGCAACTATAGTGCAGGCAAATCGACGCTCATCAACGCCCTCATTGGCATGGAGATCCTTCCCAGCGGCGACGAGCCTGTAACGGCCCGCATATTTCAAATCAAACGTTCAAAAGACCGAGATCGCGCGATGGTTCAATTCTCCTGTGGCAGCAGGCGGTTCTTGCTGCGCTTTGATCTTGATGGCCTCATGGAAAACAAAGAGCTTGTGGGGGAGCCCCTATACGACAAGATCGCGGCCAAAGTCGCCAACTCCATGCCCGGCATGGCCTCTCATATGAACAGCGCCCTCAAGGTTCTTAACTCATACCATGCCGATGAAGACGACCGGACCATCTCCGATCTGATCAGAATCGAAGTGCCCTTTAGCGATACCGATCCATGGCCTCACGACAGGGAGTTTGTCATCTTTGACACCCCGGGGTCAAACTCTGCCTCCAACGTCGATCACGCCCGAGTGCTCAAACAAGCCATGGAAGGCCTCTCGAACGGTCTTCCCATTTTCGTTGCCGAGTACACCACACTCGACACGAAAGACAACGAGAACCTCTCCAACGAAATAAAGGAGATCCCCGCAATCGATGAACGCTTTGCCATGATCGTAGTCAACAAGGCGGATTCCGCCGACCTTCCCAAAGGCGGGTTTGACGACGAACGAGTCTCGGACATCATGCGCCAGTTCATTCCGTCCAGGCTCTATGGTCAAGGTATCTACTTTGTTTCTTCCATCCTCGGCCTAGGCTCAAAGAACTCCGGCGAGTTTATAAGCGACAACTATGCCGAAAGATTCGAAGACCAGCAGCGTAAATACACCGACCCGACAAGCCGCTTCTACAAAACGCTCTACCGTTACGATATCCTTCCGGGACAGATCTCGCGCAGAACCAATCGCGAATCCGAGGCTTGCAAGGACCTCCTTCTTGCCAATAGCGGACTCTTTTGCATCGAGAACGAAATACGCCTGTTTGCCGAACGGTACTCCGCATATAACAAATGCAGCAGGTCGGAATCACTTCTGCAAGAAATTGTCGGCATAACCGAAGAAGAGATTGCCGACAAGAAAACCGACCTTGAACAAAAGAAAGCGCAGCGAGAAGCCGAACTCGAAGAGGATAAGCGCGCTCTTATCGATCAGCTCGAAGCCTGCAAGGAGCATGCAAAGGAGGATGCTTCGGCAAGCTATAGGGAAACAATCGACAAGAGGGTTTCGGCCAAACAATGGGAGACCAGTCTTGATGCGCTCCAGGCACGCCAAAACGCCATTACCGAGGAAAAGCGAGAGGGGCTCGAGTACTCAAAACGCTCAATCGCGGCAGCGAAAGCATTTGATTCGATTGCACCCAACTTCTTCAATAGGCTCGGCGACTCCATAAAGGGAAGCCAGGTCAATGCGCAAAAGGATAGTGAACCTTGTCCAACGGGTGGCCTTGCGGACGTTGGCAAGGGTCTTTGCGATGACATAACCGATGCATTTCACAAAAGATCCGATGCAAAGGCTGCCGAAAGAACAGCCGACAAAGATGCCGCTGACCAACTCTTTAACGAGGTCATCAATCACTATGACGAATGTACCGAGCAAATAGCTCAGACCATCGATGAGCTGTCGCAAAGCTATTGGAAGGATTGTGCGGAGCATAGCCGCGATGCCCTCTATCGCATCGCTACCAGCAGTGACAATCCTCTTTCCGAAGAAAAGCGCCAAGAGGTCGGCGATATCATTCTTAAATATCGTGGCCTCGCGCTCGATAAGACAAAGGGCCCCATTTTCAGCAAGGCAGACTTTACCGAACTGAAGCTCATGGACCGTGTCATCTTTAAATCCGACAAGCTTTTGCTTAGGAAAGTCGAAGATAAATTCAACCGCGAAATCTCACGGTGTTTCTGCGAAGCACGCGCCGAAATAGAGCGCGAGCATACCTACGGCTTTACCGAATGGCTCAACGAGCTGCTTGGCCAAATTACGAGCAATATCACCGACTACAACCCGGTGCTCCATGGCCATGTCGAAGACATCAACAGGCAAACCGCGGAGATCAACGCTCTCGAGGCAAAACTCGAGACACTCAACAATCGAAAAGAATACATTGCGCGCGTCATTAATTGGAAGGAATAGGCTGATCGTATGGGCATCAAAAACGCGATTATGCGCGCTGCCGATAAAGCCGGCAACGCGGTCGCAACCGTCTCGGTACTCAGCAGCTCCCAGCTCGATGAGGTCGACCAAAAGCGAACAGCATACTTGTCAGAAAAGCCGAATCCGGCAGACGAGCAAGCTGTCGAGCTCACCAATCGGCTCTTGGCAACTGCCGCCGTTGAGCTTCACAACGCCTATCTGCCGCAGCTGCGAAATGTTTACGCGCCGATTGACCCCTCCATTGAATACCCCATGGGCTTTAACGCCGACAACAACATCCGCTTCATGAATATCACGAAGTGGATCGTCGATCCCAACGAGGACAGTCTCGAGAAGCTTGTAAATGTGTACGACGTTCTTTCTGACGAAGAATGCAACATTGCGCTGATCTTTAATCGAACCAGCGCAAGCACCGAGGTATTTCTCGCAGTCGTCAATAGCGACAATGCTCGCGACAACATCGACGCCGATAATTTTTCCCGGCGCATGTCGGATGCCTTGAGGGGCAACTTCCCCGGTTCCGAAGTGGGGCCCGCCAACCGCGGTCCCATTCCGTGTCTAGACAATCGACGCCCGTCTTCGGTTGCCGCCGTTTCGAATATTCCAGCCGAAAAGAACGAGAAGTTCGTCACGCAAACTATTGAGAAGGTTCTCGACGGCATTGTGCCCGGTAGGCCGAGCGAAGACTACACTATCGTGCTGCTCGCAACCCCGATCCATGATATCGAATCGCGCAAACTCCGCCTCGCCGAACTCCACTCACTGCTAACGCCTTATGCCTCATGGACGACCAACTACACCCATCACCAGAACGACTCCATCGGATCGTCCGCGACGATTGGCATCAATGCAGGTGTGAGCGCCGGCAGACAGGTGGGAAATAATCAGGCTGTTGCTCAAAACTACAACGAAACGGACTCGACAAACGAGTCGACCTCGGAATCGAGCAACGAGAGCGTAACCGACTCGTCCACATCGACCGAAAGCATCACGGATACGGTCACCGACGGCAGGAATGAGTCCTCGAGCGGAGGCGTTGACTTAGGCGTATCCGCAAGTCACACGGAGGGTTCGTCGCACTCCACGTCCACGGCAACAGGTACAAGCTCATCTACCGGCAAGGCCATATCCAACACGCTCGGCAAAGCCGTCACCAGCGGTGTTGGCAAGGCTGTCTCTAAGGGAGCTTCCGTGACTTCCGGTGTTTCGCAGGCAGTAAATCTAGGTGCCAACTTTGGCGGATCGTTCGCACGCTCAAGCACGGTCACCGCCACCATCGGCGCCGACGAAGGCATCACGCAGACGTTCAAGAATTACTCCATCCAACACGCGCTCGAAATACTTGAGTTGCAAATGAAGCGCTACGACCTTGCCTCGGCACTCGGCATGTGGGACTTTTGCGCCTACGTGCTAGCAGAAGACCACAACGTCGCGAATAACGTTGCCCACACCTATCTCGCCCTCACCCAGGGCAAAGAATCCTATATGTCTCAGGCTGCAGTAAACCTCTGGCGCGGAGACCTTGGAGAGCAAAGCGCCGACGCCACGGCAATCTGCTCCTACCTTCGCGATTTGCGCCATCCTGCTTTTGCCCTCTCCCCCGCCCTGCTCGATCAACATCCGAGCTTTTCGGTCTATCCGGCAACGGTCGATGCAACGACTGCCCTTTCGGGCAAGGAGCTGGCCTATTCGCTCAACTTTCCCAAGAAGTCCGTCCCAGGGTTGCCCGTTATCGAATGCGCTTCTTTTGGGCGCAACGTCTCTACGTTCGATGGTACGCAGCCTCAGCAGGGCCTTTGCATAGGCAAGGTTTTCCATATGCATCGCGAGGAACGCATCGAAACGTTCCTGTCAAAGGACTCACTTGCCTCGCACACCTTTGTTACGGGCAGCACCGGCGCAGGAAAGACCAATACCGTCTGTCGCATCCTCGACCAAGCGCTCGATCAGCGAGTCAACTTCCTTGTCATTGAACCTGCCAAGGGCGAATACAAGGACGTGTATGGAGCCCGCGAAGACGTAAACGTCTTTGGAACCAATCCAGAATTCACGCCGCTCCTGCGTATCAATCCTTTTAGCTTCCCGTCCGGCATCCATGTGCTGGAACACCTCGACCGACTCGTTGAGATCTTTAATGTCTGCTGGCCCATGTACGCCGCCATGCCCGCCGTCCTTAAAGACGCCGTCGCCAGGTCATACGAAGACTGTGGATGGGACCTTGCCGCTTCTGATAACCCATATGGAGCCGATCTCTTTCCTTGCTTTGCAGATGTTGCCCGCAACGTCCGCGAGATTCTCGATTCCAGCGAGTACGACGCCGAAAATAAGGGCGCCTACAAGGGTTCGCTGCTCACACGTCTCAATTCACTCACCAACGGGCTCAACGGCATGATGCTTTCGTCGAACGAAGTCGACGCCACCGTGCTTTTTGACGCCAACACAGTCATCGACCTATCGCGCATTGGCTCCGCCGAAACAAAATCCCTACTCATGGGTCTTCTTGTACTCAAACTTCAAGAACATCGCATGGCCGAGAAAAAGGGCATGAACCAGCCACTTCGCCATCTGACCGTGCTTGAAGAGGCGCACAACCTGCTTAAGCGATCGTCGAGCAGCCAAGGCTCGGAAAGCGGCGACCTGACAGGCAAGAGCGTCGAGATGATCTCAAATGCCATCGCCGAGATGCGTACATACGGCGAAGGCTTCATCATCGCCGACCAGGCGCCCGGACTTCTCGATATGGCAGCCATTCGCAACACAAATACCAAGATCATCCATCGCCTGCCCGATCTTTCGGACCGCGAGCTCGCCGGTCGCGCCGCCAACCTCAACGACCAACAGATCGTCGAACTGGCACGCCTGCCTAAAGGCGTTGCGGCCATTTACCAAAACGATTGGGTTGAGCCGGTGCTCTGCAAGATCGCCAAAGCAGAGGATGGCGAGCACTTTGCATACAGCCGCCCCATCGACGATGTCGCAAGCAACCAGAGCGATGATGCCCTTGCCGTAGCGCGCATGCTGGCCTACGGAATCAGCATCGGAACCAAGACGGAGCTGCACAGCATTCGCGAACGGCTCGATCGCCTCCATATCGACGCGTCTACAAAGGTCAAGATCCTGCGCACCGTTCAAAACCCACCCGCCGAACCGCGCATGACCAAGCTGGGACCCATAATGAGCACACTGTTTCCCAACGTTGCCAAAGCGGTCGAGGACGAACGCGAGTGCAGCGATGAAGCCGAACAATGGACAATGGCGGCGGACGCGGCACTCAGGTCCTCAATCGACCGCGATATCGACAGCCGCACCAGGCAGGTCATCATCCAGGGCATCATGACCGATGTCTTGTGTCTGCAAATGCAAGATACCCAAGCATATTCCGATTGGCACAACTGGAACGAGAATAGCGAGGTGAGCTAATGGAGTTCAAGCAAATGAAAGGCGGCGTGGCCAAGCTAGGCGATAAACTTGGGTTCAATCCTGATAAACTCATTGGCCCCGAATCAAAGGAAACCAAGGCAGAGGTTAAAAATGCCGGCCGTAACGAATCCATCGATCCCGACAAATTGATTAGACCCTCGGTGGAATCGTGCGATTATCCTTCGAGCTATAAGGAGAGGCTGGACCGTACACCGAGCATCGAGAATCCAAACGGAAAATGGTCGGGTGACCGAGGGGAATCGATGTTTATTCCCACAGCCGATAGGGTCCGCGAGATTCTTCGAAACAAAGGTCTTGAGGGCATCAATTACAAGGATGGAATTCCTGACTTCAACCCTATCTCTGAAGCGAAAGTAACCATACAAGGCATGAGCCAGCATAGGCTTTCGCAGATGGGCGAGAACGGCGAACGCATTGTCGGCAACTATGAAAAGGCAGACACTGAATGCGCAAAAGCTTGGAACCTTGAGCAACGCGATGGCAAAGATGATTGGACGCACCAGGATGTCAAGAAATGGCGCGAGGCAAATGAGTACACCTGGCACGAACACAATGATATGAAGACGTGCTCTCTTGTTCCGACCGAAGTTCACAAGGTGTGCAGCCATCTCGGCGGCGTAAGCGAAATCAAAAACATACTGAATCAGATTGGCGGCTTCGATGACTAACGGCATGAATCTGTGGGGCAGGGATTTCTCGCTCCCCGTCTATTACGAGTGTGACTCGGACCAAGGCGTCCTCGACATTCAAAAGGAAGCAAAGGGCGCCCTGCTTGCAAGCTGGGATACCGTTGAGGACAGCAAGGAAGCGATCGAAGATTATTGTCTCGAAAGAGACGGCGATCAGATTGAGGGCCCCATTACAAACATCTTTAGATACGTTATTCCGACCAGTATCGTGGTACTTCGGAGCGATGATGCTCGCAAAGCAGCGCTCATGTGCAACTATCGCTTTGACCCCGAACACGGACTTGCTGCGGTATTTGAGAACGAGCAACTTACAGCTGTCGTCCCCCAAGACGAGCTCTAGGTCGATCATACGCAGACACAAAACCGAGGCCACTCCAGCACACACCGGAGCGGCCTCGGCCTCTTTTACGTATGCTCAGCGAGGTAGCTAAAAAAGCCCCGTCCCAAATTAGCTACCCCAGTCCCTTGATCGCGCGAATTTTTGTGGTGTAAGAGGGAGGGCCGCGTCAGCGCCCCTTGCGCCTAAGGCTATTCCGCCACGCCGTGGCGGTCAAGGACCTCCCTTATGGCCTCGTGCGCGGCCA
>DBGDSC010000021.1:0-34459 GCA_048402045.1 Collinsella sp. | reverse complement strand
CCGAGCTCGAAGAGCCCTATGGCCGCCTTCCTGGCCTCGACATCATGCTTCACCCTCAAATCAACGCGCATAAAGAAAGCCTCCCATTTCTCATGTCCAAGAAATGGGAGGCAGTTCAGGGTGCGGCAGGGCTTTTGGAAGGGAACTTGGTTGTGAGGGCTCGTTAGGCGAGCTTGGCCTCGAGCTCGGCGATGCGCTTGTAGGCATCGATGGTAAAGCGGGCCTGCTTCTCCAGGATCATGGTGGTCATGAGAGTATCCTGAGCATGGGCCATGATGAAGGTCATCTCCATCTCGCCACCACCGGCCTCCTGCGAAAGCAGCTTGGTCTGCGTGTCGTGGGCGCCGATAAGTGCATCGCTGGCATCCTTGTGCAGCTGTTCGGCCTTCTCAAAGTCACCCTCGCGAGCAGCATCGAGCGCTGCAAGCAGATCTGTCTGGGCGTCACCTGCGTATGCGACAATCTCGAATCCAACCATCGAGATTTCTTCTTTGGTTGCCATATTGCGTTCCTTTCACATATGAACCAATGGAGAGCATCGCGTCCGGGCATACGCGCTGCGTTCTGTATGGCAGAAACATTAACATTCAAACAAAAAAGAACAGCGCAAAACGTAATTTCAAGCTATGAACGGTCAATTTTTGCCCGTGAACGGTTTTTAAACCAATTTAAACAATATCGAACACAATTAGCGGCAACCCAAACAGACCCGCGCCCTAGCGCCAATCGCGTACCGTATCGCCCTCGACGAGCACACCGGGGATCAGCATGTGCTCCACGCCAGACGTACCCCCATCAGCGCCGGCAATCTTGTCGACCGCCCACATGCCGACGCGCTTGTTGTCAAAGCGCACCGTAGTCAGGCGACAATCGGGCACGATATCGCCCAGGCTGTCATCAACACCCACCACGCTCACGTCCTCGGGCACGTGCTTTCCGCGCGACTCGAGCCCGCGAATGCAGCCATATGCCATGGCATCGTTGGAGGCATAGATGGCAGTACAGGTCGGATCATCCGCCAGAGCCTGGCCTGCGGCATATCCGCTCTGTGCCGTCCAGTCGCCGCGCACGAGCTGCGGGGGCTCAATGCCATGCGCGCGCAATGTCTCGCGCCAGCCTTCCTCGCGCCGCATGCCCGAAAGCGAGCGCTCGGGACACGAGATAAAGTGCACGGTCTTGTGTCCCTGCCCCAGCAAGTACTCGACAACCTGGCGTGAGCAATCGAGCTGATCGTTATCGACCGTCGAGCACAGTGGGTGCTCCAGCATGGTAACGAGCACCGTCTGCATGCCAGGTAGCGGCTCGAAGGCGCCAAAGTCCGCCGGCATGCGATTCATGATCACGACCATGCCGTCTACCGGCAGCGCGCTCATACGCGACGATGCGCTCTCGAGGGTATAGGGATGTCCATCTACTTTAGTGAGGGTGATGGCATAGCCATGTTTGTCGGCCGCGGCGGCAAAGCCCTCCATACGGTCGAGGTTGCCGGTACCGGTAATGTTGAACATGGCGACGCCGACGGTCTTAAACTTGCCACGGCGCAGCGATCGACCGGCGAAATTGGGGCGATACCCTAGCTCGCGCATGGCGGCACGCACGCGTTCCTTGGTCTCGGGGCGCACACTGGGCGAATCGTGCACGGTGCGCGAGACCGTCTGCTCCGAGACGCCCGCGAGGCGCGCTACGTCTTTGACGGATACCGATTTTTTAACAGCGGCCATAGATTGATCTTTCTATGTCAACGATGCCATTGGTGGCACCCTGCGCATTCAAATGAAACGCCTTCAAGTATATCCAACGCCTCCCCCACCATACGCTCACCACCCAAAACCTACCGTTCACCGACATTTTTGCTTCCCGAACGGCTTTTGGTGCCCAAATGTTAACGTTGCCATTGTGCAAACACAGAGCCACCGGGCGGCTCAAACGTTTACGCGTAAGGAATCGACGGTTCGCAGGCACAGGAACCACCGGTTCGCGTCTTTTTTTGTGTCACAAAATGGCAACGTCAACATTTTGGCAACCGAACGCCAAAAGCTACCATCGTTGCTAACCCACCGACTCTTAGGAGCATTGCATGGAGCAACTCATCGCCACCATCGAAAAAGGCCAGCCCTTTTTCAACGCGATCGCCCGCAACAAGTACCTCAAGGCGATCCGCGACGGCTTTATCTCCGTCATCCCCATCATCATCTTCTCGTCCATCTTCTGCCTGGTAGCCTCGGTCCCCAACATCTGGGGTTTCTACTGGCCCGATGACATCAACAACGCCCTGTGGAAGTGCTACAACTACTCCATGGGCATCCTGGCCATCGCCTGCGCCGCCACCACGGCCAAGCACTTCGCCGACGCGCAGAACCGCGACCTGCCCAAGAACAACCAGATCAACTTCATCTCGTGCATGTGCGCGGCCATCATCGGCTTCTTGCTCCTTTCGAGCGACACGATCGCCACGGACGCTGCCAGCGGCTTCAACACCACTTACCTTGGTTCCAAGGGCCTGCTGACCGCCTTCATCGCTGCGTTTGTGACCGGCATCATCTACAAGTTCTTCATTAAGCGCAACATCACCGTCAAGATGCCCGAGCAGGTTCCGCCCAACATCTCGCAGACCTTTAAGGACATCATCCCCTTCTCCGTCTGCATCACCGTCTTTTGGGTGTTTGACATCGTCTTCCGCGCTGCTTTTGGCTTCTGCTTTGCCCAGGGCGTCATCCAGGTGTTCCAGCCCCTGTTCACCGCTGCCGACGGCTACATCGGCCTCGCTGTGATCTATGGCGCCATGAGCCTCTTCTGGTTCGTCGGCGTCCACGGCCCCTCGATCGTCGAGCCCGCCATCGCTGCCGCTCTCGTTGCCAACATGACCGACAACCTGGCTGCGTTCCAGGCTGGCCAGCACGCTTCCGCTGTCCTGACCCAGGGTGCTCAGTACTTCGTCGTCTGCATGGGCGGCACCGGCGCCACGCTCGTCCTGGTCTTTATGTTCTGCTTCCTGGCCAAGTCTCAGGAGATGCGCGCCGTCGGTAAGGCCGCCATCGTCCCGGTCTGCTTTGCCGTCAACGAGCCGCTGCTGTTCGCCGCACCCATCGTGCTCAACCCCGTCTTCTTTGTCCCGTTTGTCTTTGCCCCGATCGCCAACATCTGGATCCTCAAGATCTTTATCGACTTCTTGGGCATGAACGGCTTTATGTACACCCTGCCTTGGACCGTCCCCGGCCCCATCGGCACCATCATGGGCCTGGGCTTCCAGCCGCTCGCCTTTGTGATGCTCGCCCTTATCCTGGTCGTCGACTTCGTTCTGTACTACCCGTTCTTCCGTGCCTATGACGCCCAGAAGTGCGCCGAGGAGGCCGAGATTTCCCAGGAGGAGCTCGCCGCCAAGAACGCCGAGAAGGCCGCCAAGCTCAACGATGCCTTCCAGGGCAAGGCTGACGCCAAGAGCGTTGCCGCCGGCGCTGCTGCCGAGGCCGTGAAGGCTGACGCCCCCGCCGCTTCTGCAGCACCCACCGCCGAGGCAACGACCACCAGCGACCTCAACGGCAAGCGCGTGCTCGTGCTCTGCCAGGGTGGCGGTACCTCGGGCCTGCTCGCTAACGCGCTGGCCAAGGCCGCCAAGGAGCGCGGCATCAATCTTGAGACCGCTGCCGAGGCCTATGGCAACCATGTCGACATGCTCCCCGACTTTGACCTGGTCGTCCTGGCCCCGCAGGCTGCCAGCTACCTGGCCGACCTGCAGAAGGACTGCGAGCGCGTGGGCAACAAGTGCGTCGCCTGCCGCGGCAAGCAGTACATCGAGCTCTCCCAGAACGGCGACAAATCTCTCGCCTTCGTCTCCGAGCAGCTTTCGAAGTAAGTAACGCTCAGGGCCAGCCGACCATCAACAGCCGGCTGGCCCTTCGATTTAGACGATTGGATATTTCATCATGTCCGTTAACCCTGCCAGCGTCACCAACCCGCCCGCGCAGTTTCCCGAGAACTTTGTCTTTGGCGGTGCCACTGCTGCCTACCAGGTGGAGGGCGAGACCCGCACCCACGGTAAGGGCAAGGTTGCCTGGGACGACTTCTTGGAGGCCCAGGGGCGCTTTTCCCCCGATCCCGCTTCGGACTTCTACAACCAGTACCCCGTCGACTTGGAGCTGTGCGAGGAGTTTGGCATCAACGGCATTCGCCTCTCCATCGCCTGGAGCCGCATCTTCCCCAACGGTATCGGTGAGATTAACCCCGAGGGTGTCCAGTTCTATCACGATCTCTTCGCCGAATGCCACAAGCACCACGTTGAGCCGTTTGTCACGCTGCATCACTTCGATACGCCGCTTCCCCTCTTTGAGAAGGGCGACTTCCTCAACCGCGAGACCATCGACGCCTTTGTGGACTTTGCCACCTTCTGCTTTAAGGAGTACGCCGACCAGGTGACCTACTGGTTCACCTTTAACGAGATTTGGGCCGATGCCTCCAACACCTACATCGAGGGCACCTTCCCCGGTGGCGTCAAGGCGCATCTGGCCGAGGCCTTCCAGTGCGAGCACAACATGATGCTCGCCCACGCCAAGGCAGCACTGGCCTTCCACAACGGCGGTTTTAAGGGCAAGATCGGCGTCATTCAGTCGCTGGAGTTTAAGTATCCGCTCAACGAGAACGACCCCGCCGACATCAAAGCCGCCAACAACGAGCACGTGCTGCAAAACCAGTTTTTGCTCGACGCCACCTTCCGCGGCGACTATGCCCCCGACACCCTCGAGTGCGCCAACCGCCTGGCTGCCGTCTCGGGCGGCACCATCGAGATCCTGGACGAGGACCTCGAGATTATGCGCGAGGCCGCGCTCTACAACGACTACCTGGGTGTTAACAACTACCAGTGCCGTTTCTTGAAGGCTTACAACGGCGAGAACGACCTGCACCACAACGGTACGGGCGAGAAGGGCACCGGCCGCTGGCGCGTCAAGGGTATTGGCGAGCATGTGAACAAGCCTGGCATCCCCACCACCGACTGGGACTGGATCATCTATCCCGAGGGCCTGTTCGATCTGCTCGTCTACATTAAACAGCGCTACCCCAACTACAAGCAGATCTTCATCACCGAAAACGGCATGGGCTACAAGGACCCCTACAAGGACGGTTTTGTGGACGACCAACCGCGCATCGACTACATCGAGCAGCACCTGCGCTGGCTGCTCAAGGCCATGGAGGTGGGTGTCAACGTGGGCGGATACTTCCTGTGGAGCCTGCAGGATCAGTTCTCCTGGACCAACGGATACAACAAGCGTTATGGCTTCTTCTACGTTGACTTTGAAACCCAGAAGCGCACGCCCAAGGCAAGCGCATACTGGTATAAGCACGTGGCGCAGACCCGTCGTCTGGACTAGTGGCTGGCGGGGTTGCCCGCTCACACAACCTGTCCCCATTTCTCAGCCGGGGGCGGCACGTCACACGGCGCGCCGCCCCCGGTCTTTTTGTTTTTGGGCTGGTCGGGAGCCGTTTGTCTCGATCTGTAACATCTAGCCGAGTTTTTTGGTCCTAGCTGTTACAGATTGAGACGAACAGGATTACTCTTTCCGAAGAATCTAAATCTGTAACACGTAGCCCGCTTTTGACCGTCTACCTGTTACAAATCGAGACAAACGGAGTAGGACCTAACCCCGTATGTCCCTAACAGTCGAGCGTTCGACCAGCGTACTCGGCACATGAATCGCCTCGATAGACGAGCTCTCTCCAATCGCCGCCTCAAACGCAAGCTTACCGACACCGCGCAAATCAAATCGCAGCGTCGTCAGCCGATTGTGAGGAACAAGTCCCTCGAGTGCGTCGTCGATACCAACCACGCTCACGTCGTCGGGCACGGACAGGCCCGCGTTCTCGAGCGCGGCGATAACGCCCAGCGCCATCTGGTCATTTGCCGCAAGCACGGCAGTCGGCGCCTGCGACCCGCCGGCAAGCACCTCGGCCGCAATCCGCTCGCCCATGGCGTACCCACTGTCCGCACTCCAATCGCCGCGCAGCATCGGAGCGGCATCGACATGAGCACGACCCAGCGTATCGCGCCAACCGGCCTCACGAAAACGCGAGGAAATCGAGTTTTCCGGACCCGCCACAAACCGCATATTCGAGTGACCATGTTCCAGCAGATAATTGGTCAACAGCTCGCACGAACCATACTGGTCGGAGTCGATCGTCGTGCAGCGCGGATGCGCATACATGGACAGGATGACCGTTCGCACTCCCGGCTGGGGAACAAACTCCTCAAAATCGGGAGCCATGCGGTTCATGTTGAGAATCATGCCGTCGACGGGTCGCTCGACCATGCGGCGCGAGGCATCGGCAAGTGCATAGGGCTTGTCGCCGCCCATCTCGATCATAGTGACGGCAAAATCGTGCTCGCGCGCCGCTTGCATGATACCCTCGAGCGTCGCCAGGTTACCGACACGTGTGATGTTGTACATGCACAGGCCAATAGAACGATACGACCCGCCGCGCAACGCCGCTCCAGCAAAATTGGGACGAAAGCCCAGCTCTTCCATGGCGGCCAGCACACGCTTGCGCGTCTTTTCCGTCACGTTGGGCATACCGTTGACCACGCGAGACACAGTCTGGCGGCTCACGCCAGCGAGCGCCGCAACCTCTGCCGCGCTCGCCGAACGACCATTCCTTGTCTGCTGATCCATGCCTTCCACGCTAACCTGCTTCCCAACTATTCCCCGCGCCCATGGCGCATCGTACATACATTGATAACGTGCTCATGATACCCGAGCCATATACCACAACATGAAAACTGCTGTCAATCAAAACCGCTTACCGAACAAATACAACCGTTCGCGGCTGTTTGAAGTTGTTTTGTTTCTATGCATCCCAGCCGGATGTTAACGTGCTCATTGTCAAGTGTTCACGTGCTCATTTTGGTTCTAATCATTTTAAGATAGTGTTTATCGGGCTTTTTCACCGCTGAACGCTAACCAGGGAGCCTCCTGAGCGCAAACGCACAATATCGAACAGCGAGACGAGAGGGTGTATGCATATGTCTTTGCTAAACCGCGTACAGCAGCTGCCGAAGGGCTTTGTTTGGGGCGCCGCAACCGCCGCGTACCAAACGGAAGGTTCCACGAAGGTGGCAGGCAAGGGTAAGACCATGTGGGACGATTACCTTGTCGCCCAGGGTCGCTTTTTGCCCGACCCGGCCAGTGATTTCTACAACCGCTACGAGGAGGATATCCGCCTTTCTGCCGAGCATGGACTCAACGCCATTCGTGTGTCCATCGCCTGGACCCGCATCTTCCCCAACGGCGACGATGCCGAACCCCTCGCCGAGGGCGTTAAGCACTACCACGAGCTGTTCGCCTGCTGCAAAAAGTATGGCGTCGAGCCCTATGTGTCCCTGCATCACTTTGACTCCCCCGCCGCCCTGTTCAACCAGGGCGACTGGCTCAACCGCAAGACCGTCGACGCCTATGTGCGCTATGCCGAGTTCTGCTTCCGCGAGTTCCGCGAGGTCAAGAATTGGTTCACCATCAACGAGCTCATCAGCCTCTCGCACTCCCAATACATCCAAGGCAACTTCCCGCCCAACCATCACTTTGATGTGACGAGCGGCATCCAGAGCCAGCACAACGAGCTCGTTGCCCACGCCCGCGCCGTCAACCTGTATAAGGATCTTGACGAGACCGAGCACCTGGGCGGACGCATTGGCATGGTCAACGTCCTGACGCCGGCATATCCTGCCACCGACTCGCCCGCCGACCAGCACGCCGCCGACCTGTACAACGCCTTCTACACCGACTTCATCATGGACGGCGCCTTCCTGGGTCACTACTCCGCGCGCACCCTCTCACTCATCAACGAGATTCTGCGTGCCAACAACGCCACACTTACGGTTGAGGACAGCGACATGGAGGAGCTCGCCAAGGCGGCGCCCCGCAACGATATGTTCGGCCTCAACTACTATCAGTCGGCGTTTATCGCCGCCTACGATGGCGAGTCAACCAACAGCTTTAACGGCACCGGAGACAAGGGCACCTCGTGCTTTAAGTTTAAGGGCGTCGGGCAGCAGGTCGATATGCCGGGTATCCCCACCACCGACTGGGATTGGCTCATCTACCCGCAAGGCCTCTACGACACGCTCAAGCACATCAGCGCCACCTATCCCAACCTCCCCGTCATCTATATCACCGAAAACGGCCTGGGCCACAAGGACCCCGAGCCCGACGCAAACGGCATCGTCGCCGATCCCGAGCGCATCGACTTTGTCGACCAGCACATGGAGAAGGTGCTCCAGGCGCGCGCCGAGGGCGTCGACGTCCAGGGCTACTTTATCTGGAGCCTGCAGGACCAGTTCTCGTGGGCCAATGGCTATAACAAGCGCTACGGCCTGTTCTACATCGACTTCGACACGCAAAAACGCTACATCAAGCAGTCGGCACTCTGGTACAAGGAGCTCGCCGACACTATGGCGGACGCGCAGTAGCGCATCGCCTCGCTTTCCCCCGAGAAGGGAGCGGCCCTATGCGATACAAACCCAGCCGCCCCCCCCTCTCTCCCCCTGGGACCGGCCCCGCCTGCACCCGGGCTTTTAGCAAGCGGGAGACCATATAGGTTTTCAACGTCCATGCCATTAAGATTTCATGCAAAGAGGAGCGTGAACTATGGAATCGATCGTTAAGTTCTTGGAGAAAGGTCAGCCGTACTTCGACAAGGTCTCTAAGAACATCTACCTTCAGGCCATTAAAGACGGCTTTTTGGCAGCAATGCCCATCATCCTGTCTTCTTCTGTCTTCCTGCTTATTTCGACCCTGCCGGGCGTTGTCGCCACGGTCGGCGGCTTTACGCTGCCCGACTGGTGGAACGTCGACGTCGTGAACTTCTGCAACAAGGTTTACAACTTCACGATGGGCGTCGTGGGCATCATGGTCGCCGGCACCACCGCAAGCGCGCTGACCGGCTCCAAGAACCGCCGCATGCCTGCCGGCAAGGCCATCAACGCCACGAGCACCATGGTCGCCGCCATGTGCGCTATGCTCATCTTGGCCGTTACCCAGACGAGTGCCAAGATCGACGGCGCCGATGTCTCGGTGTTCTTTACCGACAACATGGGCACCAAGGGCCTGCTGAGCTCCTTTGTCGCCGCATTTGCCACGGTCAACATCTATGCCTTCTGCATTAAGCGAGACATCACCATCAAGCTGCCCAAAGAAGTCCCCGGCGCCATCGCCCAGAACTTCCGCGACATCTTCGCCTTCAGCTTCTCCATCCTGTTTGTCGCCGTCATCGACGTTATCTGCCGCACCTGCTTGGCCGTCCCGTTTGCCAACGTCATCTCCACGCTGGTGAGCCCGCTGTTCGCCGCTGCCGATTCCTACGCCGGCCTCGCCCTCATCTGGTTCATGATCCCTCTGTTCTGGTTCATGGGCATCCACGGCCCCTCGGTCGTTAAGCCTGCCCTCAACGCCGCGCTGTTTGGCAACATCACTACCAACCTCGCCACGCTGCAGGCCGGCGGTCACCCCGCCCTCGCCCTGACCGAAAACTTCGGTAACTACATCGGCGAACTCGGCGGCACCGGCGCCACGTTCATTGTCCCGATTATCTTCCTGCTCTTTATGCGCTCCAAGCAGCTCAAGGCCGTCGGCAAAGCCTCTGTCGTGCCCGTGATGTTCGCCGTCAACGAGCCGCTGCTGTTCGCCGCGCCCATCATCCTCAACCCGTACTTCCTGATCCCGTTCCTGTTTGCCCCCGTGGCCAACGTCCTCATTGGTAAGTTCTTCATCGACTTTTTGGGCATGAACGGCTTTATCTATGCCATGCCGTGGGCACTCCCCGGACCGATCGGCACCTTCATCGACACCAACTTCCAGCCGATCTCTCTGGTCCTGGTTGTCGTCCTGCTGGTCGTTGACTTCTTGATCTACTACCCGTTCTGCAAGGCCTACGACAACGTCCTGTGCAAGCAGGAGGCCGAGACCCTGGCCGAAGAAGAGGCCGAGGAGACCAAGGCCGTCAAGACCGCTGCCGCCCCCGCCGTTGAGGCTCCTGTTGTCGAGACCGCTTCTGCCACTGAGGCCTCCGCAGCTCCGTCCGCCCTTAAGGGCAAGGATCTGAGGGTTCTGGTTCTGTGCGCTGGCGCCGGCACCTCTGCACTGCTCGCCAACGCGCTTAAGGAAGGCGCCGACGAGCTGGGCATCGACATTACCGCCAACGCCGGTGCCTACGGCAGCCACTACGCCATCATGGACCAGTACAACGTCATCGTCCTGGCTCCGCAGGTTCGCACCTATTACAACGAGATGAAGGCCGACACCGACCGCCTGGGCATCACGCTGCTGTCGCCCAAGGGCAAACAGTACATCGACCTCACTAAGGATCCCAAGGGTGCCGTCGCCTGGATCGAGGAAAACCTCGAGGCATAAGACGCTGACACCACCTGCCGCTTGCAGACAATAAATGGCCCGTGCATCGATGTGTGATGCGCGGGCCATTTTGTTTAGACCGCACCCGTCCTCCTGTTCATCTCAATCTGTAACATCTAGCCGAGTTTTTGGGTCCCAGCTGTTACGGATCGAGGTGAACGCACAGGCCAAGCCAAAAATCTCAATCTGTAACATGTAGACCGCTTTTGACCGCTTAGATGTTACAGATCGAGACAAACAGATGGGTCAATCCAATCAATCTAGATCTGTAACACCTGGCTGGTCATTTCACTCCTAACTGTTACAGATCGAGACAAACGGAATAAGCCGGGCCAAAAATCTCGATCTGTAACATCTAGCCGAGTTTTTGGGTCCTAGCTGTTACAGATTGAGACAAACGGAATAGGCCGAGCACGTCTACGCCCGCAAGTCCTTTACGCTGGAACGCTCGACCAGCACACCCGAGACAAGCGTACGGCTTCTGGAGCTCGGGGCTTCCAGACCTGCGACGACCTCATTAAGCGCACGGACGCCCAGCTCGCGGTGGCGGAACTTCACCGACGTCAGAATCGAGTTGGGAATCGTCTTGTAGAGCTCATCGTCGAAGCCGATCACGGACACGTCGTCGGGCACACTGAGCCCTCTGTCACGTAGGGCCATCATCACGCCGTTTGCCATGCAGTCGTTAGCAGCGAGGACCGCCGTGCAATCGGGCTTATCGGCAAGCACAAGGCCCGCGGCATAGCCACTATCCGCATTCCAATCGCCTTGCAGAGGCTCGGGCGGCTCAATGCCACGCGCCTCGAGTGCCGCACGCCAACCTTTCATACGGCACTGGCTCGACAGCGACTCTTTCTTACCAGAGACGAAGTACACGTTTTTATGCCCGCGATTCAAGAAGTACTCGCACGCCATGCGCGCACCACCCTCTTGATCGTCACTGACGGTAGAGCAGGTAGGATGCTCCATCGGCGTGATAATCACCGTCTTGAGGTCTTTCGGAGCCTCAAAGGTATCAAAGTCATCGACCATCTGACGCAGGTTGAAGATCATGCCATCAACAGGCAGCTGCGACATCCTGTGCGCCGCATCGGCAAGGGTCATCTTCTCCGCTGCGCACTTCTTAATCATCGTAAGCGCAAAACCACGCTCCTCGGCAGCATCGGCGATTCCGTCAATCATGTCCACGGCACCGCCCGACAAGTGAAACATCACGACGCCAATGCACCCGTAACGGCCCAACTTGAGCGAACGCGCGGCAAAGTTGGTTCGAAACCCGAGCGCCTCCATTGCGGAATGGACCTTATCGCGTGTCGACTCTCGCACGCTATCGGGCTCGTTGATCACGCGCGAAACCGTCTTGAGAGAAACACCCGCGGCAATCGCCACGTCGTTCATCGAAACGTTTTTCTTGTCCATCGTTGTCACTGCTTCTCCACTCGGTTCTCTATCGCTTGTTTTTTGCGTTCTAGCATACACCACCTGCCTGACTGATAAATCAACCGTTTACCGAACAATATCGACCACTCACCCGTATATCCTTGTTGCTCTTCCAAAAATGTCTTACGTTGTCATTTCACAATGCCTTCCTTAAGCAGGAAGGTTTCCGGGCAGTCCTGACCATCCATCGACGACCAGTTCCATCCACATGCATCGCGCATCAAGCAGCAAAGGAGCTCTATGGACGCCATCGTAAAGATGCTCGAAAAGCATCAACCGTTCTTTGAGAAGATCTCGAGGAACATCTACCTCCAGGCCATTAAGGACGGATTCCTTGGGTGCATGCCCATCGTCCTCACCTCTTCGATCTTTCTGCTGATCGCCACGCTTCCCGGCGTGGTCGGCATCACGTTGCCCCAACCGCTCATCGACTGGTGCAATAAGCTGTACAACTTCACCATGGGCGTCATGGGCATCATGGTTGCCGGCACCACCGCCAAGAACTTTACGGCTTCCATGAACCGTCGCATGCCCGCCGGCAAGGTGCTCAACGACGGCTCCACCATGGTTGCCGCCCAGTGCAGCATGCTGCTGCTCGCTGTTACGCAGTTCACCACCAAGTTCGACGGCTCCGAGCTTTCGGTCTTCGATTGCACCAGCATGGGTACGCGCGGTCTGTTCTCGGCCTATATCGCCGCGTTCATTACCGTGTGGGTCTATAAGTTCTGCGTCTCGCGCGATCTGACCATTAAGCTGCCCAAGGAGGTCCCGGGCGCCATCGCTCAGAACTTCCGCGACATTATCCCCTTTGGCGGCGCCGTCATCATCTGCGGCATCATCGATGTGGTGGTGCGCAACCTCATGGGCGTTCCGTTCTCCGAGCTGCTCATCAAGCTGCTCTCCCCGCTCTTCACTGCGGCAGAGACCTACCCCGGACTCATCCTTATTCAGGCAGCCACCGCGTTCTTCTGGTTCATCGGTGTCCACGGTCCTTCGATTGTCCAGCCGGGCATCGACCCCATCCGTCTTGCCAACCAGGCCGAGAACCTGCAGGTTCTGCTGGCAGGCGGCCACCCCGCCCACTCCCTCACCTTTAACATGTCGCTCGTGGGTGAGTTCGGAGGCACCGGCGCCACGTTCATCGTGCCGCTTCTGCTGATTCTCTTTATGAAGTCCAAAACAGCTCAAAGCCGTCGGTAAGGCCTCGATTGTTCCTGTTACCTTCGCCGTCAACGAACCGCTGCTCTTTGGCGCGCCGATGATCCTTAACCCCTACATGCTCATCCCCTTTGTTGCCGCCGGCTGCGTCAACGTAAGTGTTGCCAAGTTCTTTATCGATAATGTAGGCATGAACGGCTTCTCCTTCGTGGTGCCTTGGGCCACCCCCGCCCCCATCGGCATCTTCATCACCACGAACTTCCAGCTTATTGCCCTGGTATTTGTCGCGATCATCATCTTGCTGGACGCCATCATCTACCTGCCGTTCTTGAAGGCATACGACAAGCTGCTCTGCGACCAGGAGGCCGAGCGCGCCGCCGAGCTGGGTCTTGAGTCCGATGGTGCTGCCACCATCGCCGCCAGCACCTCCGCGCCCGCTGTCGAGCAGGCTACCGCTTCCGTCGAGCCGACCGCCGCTGCCACCGACAGCAAGCCTGTCGCCGATCAGCCCGAGCCCGCCGCCGATGCATCCGCCAAGAAGGATGTCGACGGTCTGAAGGTCCTCGTCCTGTGCGCCGGCGCCGGCACCTCTGCCATGCTTGCCAACGCCATCAAGGAAGGTGCCGCGCAGACCGGAGAGAACATCGCTTCCTCTGCCGGCGCTTATGGCCAGCACACTGCCATCATGGATCAGTACGACGTTATCGTGCTTGCCCCGCAGGTCCGTAGCTACTACAACGACATGAAGGCCGACACCGATCGTCTGGGCATTAAGCTGCTCGCCCCGCGCGGTAAGGAATATATCGACCTTACCCGCGACCCCGCTGGCGCCATCAAGTGGCTCCGCGAGAACCTCGACTAGCTCCTCCCTCTGTTGGTGCCCGAATCCCCAGTTCGGGCACCTCTCCCTATTCGTATCCCACAGAAAGGATGCCTCATGACCAACCCCATGCAGTTCCCCGACGGCTTTGTGTTTGGCGGCGCCACCGCTGCTTACCAGGTTGAGGGCGAGACCCGCACGCACGGCAAGGGCAAAGTGCCCTGGGACGATTTCCTGGCAGCTCAGGGTCGCTTCTCCCCCGACCCCGCAAGCGACTTCTACAACAAGTATCCGGTCGATATCGACCTGTGCCAGCGCTTCGGCATCAACGGTATCCGCGTCTCCATCGCTTGGAGCCGTATCTTCCCCAACGGCACCGGTGAGATTAACCCCGAGGGCGTCGCTTTCTATCACGAGCTCTTTGCCACCTGCAACAATGCCGGCGTTATCCCCTATGTCACGCTCGATCACTTCGATACGCCCGAGGCCTTTTACCAGAACGGCGGCGAAGGCTTCCTGACGCGCACGACGATCGACGCCTTTGTCGAGTACGCCAAGTTCTGCTTTGCCGAGTTCACCGAGGTCAAGCACTGGTTTACCTTTAACGAGATTCCCGCGACCGCCGAGGGCAGCTTTATCGTCGGCAACTGGCCGCACGGCGAGAAGTATCGCCTGGACAAGGCCTTCCAGCTTATGCACAACATGATGGTGGCCCACGCCAAGGCTGTCGTCGCTTTCCATGAGGGTGGCTTTGAGGGCGAGATCGGCATTGTCCAGAACCTGGAGCCCAAGTATCCCCTCGATCCCAACAGCGCTGCCGACTGCGAGGCAGCTCGCATGGCCGACGTCATCAACAACCGCTGGGTACTCGATGCCACCTTCCGCGGCCACTATGCAGCCGACACCATGGAAGCCGCGACCAAGCTGGCCCATATCGCCGGCGGCGAGCTCGACGTTCGCGACGAGGACATCGCCGCGCTGACCGCCGCACTCCCCTACAACGATTGCCTGGGCGTCAATACCTACAAGTGCCAGTTCCTGCGTGCCGCCGAGGGCGAAAACGACATCAACCACAATGGCACCGGCGACAAGGGCTCCTCGCGCTGGTTCCTCAAGGGCGTGGGCGAGGCATGCGTGCGCGAAGGCGTACCCACCACCGATTGGGACTGGATCATCTATCCCGAGGGCCTGTACGACCTGCTGCTCCGCATTAAGAACGATTACCCCAACTATAAAAAGATCTACATCACCGAGAACGGCATGGGCTATAAGGACGACTTCGAGGACGGCTTTATCGACGACGCCCCTCGCATCGACTACATGCGTCAGCATCTCGCGTGGATCCTCAAGGCAATCGACGGCGGCGTAAACGTCGACGGCTACTTTGTGTGGTCGCTGCAAGACCAGTTCTCCTGGACCAACGGCTACAACAAGCGCTACGGCCTGTTCTACATCGACTTTGAGACCCAGGCCCGCTATCCCAAGGCAAGCGCGTACTGGTACAAGAACGTCGCGGAGACCGGCCTGCTCATGGCCTAACTTTTGCCGCATACCCCCTGTCGGCCGCATGCGAATCCCTCCACGGGTTCGCATGCGGCCTTTTTGTTTTGGCTCGGCCCGTACAAGTCGTTCGTCTCAATCTGTAACATCTAGCAGGGATTTTCGGCCCTAGCTGTTACAGATCAAGACAAACAGAACGCCCGAGCAGAAATATCTCGATCTGTAACACATAGCCCACTTTCGACCGTCTACCTGTTACAGATCGAGACAAACGCCACAGGTCAATCCCTTTAATCTCAATCTGTAACATCTAGCCGAGTTTTTCGATCCCAACTGGTACAGATTGAGACGATTCGACGGTATCGTCCGCATGGACACACCGTGGTACAATTGTGTCCCAACACAAAGGAGGTACCCATGTCAGCTTGTGTGCCCGTCCGAGATATGAAGGACACTGCTGCATTCACTACGCTTGTTGAGTCTGAGCGCGACGTCACCGTAACTAAGAACGGCTACGAGGCCATGCACTGCATCAGCAGCGACCAGTATCGCCTCATGCAAGAAGAAATCGCCAAGGCAAAACTACTGTCTCGTATGATGTTGGCAGAAGACGAAATATCGCAAGGCGACTACAGCGACTACGAATCCTTCGCGGCTTCGATACGAGACAAATATGACCTATAACGTCGTAATCCTCAAAAGCGCGCGATATGAGTACGAGAGTATTGTCGGATACCTTGCCCAAATCCTCAAGAATCCGCGTGCAGCAGGCAATTTTGTCGCTGAGTTTGAATATCAGCTTGATCTGCTTCGCGAGCAGCCGCTCCTACGTCCCCTCTCGCACATGCAAGAGCTGGCGGCACGTAATTACCGATCGTTTCCCATCAACAACTACGTGTGCCTTTATAAGTTTGAGCACGAAACAATCTATATCGCCCACATCTTTCATCAGTCACAGGACTACGCCCGTCTGGTCTAGCCCACAAGCTGAGTACTTGGCCCGAGCACATTTGCGTGTCATATCGCGTCACGTTGACGCGTAAAATGACGCGCAAATTTTTACGCGTCATCAAATTTGACGCACAAATGGTGTTTTTACTTATATGTGTCATTCTGCGCGTCATATTGAAGCGATAACCCCTGCGCTGGCAGAGGGCAAAAGTCCTCACGCAGCGCTTGCTAGCAATCCTGCAGCGCTAGCTAGCAAATGACCTGCGTATGCTCCTCGATGGCGGCGCGATCCTCGACGGTAATACTCGGCTCGCACACCACGGCGTCCAGGCTGTCCAGGCGGCAGAAGGTGTAGAAGTCGCGCTTGCCGATCTTGCTGGAGTCGGCGATCAGATAGCGCGAGTCGGCCTTGCTAAAGGCGAGCTGCTGGATGCGGCCCTCTTCCATGTTAGACGTAGACACGTCGCCGTCCAGAATGCCGTTGGCACCGATAAACGCCGTGTCAATCCCTAGTGCGCGCAGGCTATCCTCGGCCATGGGGCTCACAAAGGCGGCGGTGCGGCGACGGTACATGCCGCCCACCAGGCACAGCTCGCAATCCTCGCGCACCTCGAGCAGGCTAAACGCCGAAAGCGAATTGGTCACATAGATGGAAGGCAGTTTGTCGGTGACTCGGAGAGCGCCAATGCGATCTCACGACGGTTGCGCTCATTGTCTCAATTAGATACTCAACGAAATACGGCCCCGCAGCTCAATAAGCTGCGGGGCCGTACCATACACCGACGAATCAACGACGAAGTGCATCCACTATTTGGCCAGCTCCTGAACGATCCAGTCAATTGCACCTTCGGGATCGTTGGTAAGGTCGATATACTCCTTGCCCCTTGTGGTGAGCAGTTTAATTCCAAGGCGATCGGTATCGGCCTTCATAGCGTCATAGTACATGCGTGCCTGGGGCGCCAGAACAATCACGTTGTACTGATCCATCGTCTCATAGTGGCTTCCGTACGCACCGGACTGAGAAACCAGATCGATACCCTTAGCAGCGGCACCTTCGCGAAGAGCATTTGCCAAGAGAGTCGAAGTGCCGGCACCCTGGCAAAGCACAAGCACGCGGATCTGCTCCGCCTTGTCCTTTACCGCCTCGAGAGCTTTTGCGACATTTTCCTGTGCGGCAATAGCATCTGCATCCGAGGTTCCTGCAGTCTCCTTTGCAGACTCTTCCAAACAAAGCTGATGGTCATACGCCTTGCAGAACGGATAGTAAATCACAAAGTCAACGACCAACAGCACTGCCATCAATACGAGAGAACGCAGATCGAGACCCGTGGTGAGGAATGCACCGATTGGGCCGGGAAGCGCCCACGGCATGGTATACATGGGGGCGTTCATTCCAATGACGTCAATGAAGAACTTACCGATAATGGCGTTGACCATAGGAGCCACTAGGAAGGGCACGAACATATAGGGATTGAGAACAATCGGCATACCGAAGATAACAGGCTCGTTAACTCCAAAAATCACCGGGATAATCGATGCCTTACCCATGGCTTTAAGCTGCTTGGAGCGCATAAACATGATCAGGATAATAGGAACGATGAACGTGCAGCCAGAACCGCCCAGACCGCCGATGAAGCTTGTAAAGTCCTGCGTGAGAGCAATTGACGGGTGTCCACCTGCTTGGAAAACCTCAAGATTGGTAACGGTATTGCCGTAGAGCGCAGCATTGATCGGACTCATGACAACCGAAGCACCGTGGATACCCATAAATTGGAAAAGTGCGACCGCGCCTTCGATAAGCGCCATGCCAGGATAGGTGTCGACCGCGGAGAACAGCGGCGAGATGAGAGCGGATACCAAATTGGCGAACGGCACAGCAAGCAGCTTGCGGCTCGCAAGATCGATAAAAGCGCACGCAAGGATCGAAAACCCAAATGCAAAGATATCGCGAAAACTCTGCGCAATAGAGCCAGGGACCTCTTTGGGGAGCTTGATCGTCACATTATGGCTAATGCACACCTTATAGATATTAACGGTCAAAAATGCGGCTACGAACGCAGCGAGAAAACCCTTGGTTCCCATATAGCCGGTTTCAAAAACAGATGTATCTGCTCCGCCAATCGAGACAACATCGTTCGTCACCGATAGCAAGAGCATGCCGCACATGGCACAAACCATGCACGAGGTGGGGTTGAGAGATTTGCCCGAAGGCATGCGACGGTTCATCGACATGGCAAGTGAGCTCGCCGTGGTGCCGGCCACCATAATGCCAAGAAGCCCCATGGTATATGCATAGATTTTATTGAAGAAATCCAGCACCTCAGGCGGAAGCGTGATGCCTACATAGGCAGGGAGCGTCGAAAGAAGAAGGAACAGGCTCGAGAACAGCACAATTGGCATATTCGAGAGAAAGCCATCCTTGATCGCCACCAGATAAATGTTCCTCGAGATTTTGTCGAAGAGGGGCTGGTGTTTTTCAAGGAATTTGACGATAGCGTCCATAACACATCCTTTCATGATTCCCGGGCACGTAACGATTTATCCGGACTCAACCGTCGTCGTCCCCGTTTGTATCCACTTATGTAAGTGAATACGTTCTCGTGCGAAATGTAATATCATTTGCGCGATTTGTCATAACCAATTCTTTTTCCGCTTTGTCGACATGTCAAGAATTCAAATACTTATTCGGTGAACGGTAGTTGATTAATATAAGATTTTCCCAGCTAAAGGCTATTTTTTCCGAGCAGTACAATAAGCTTACAACCGTTCACCGATTGGATATAACATTTTGAATATATTGTTGTAACAATATTAGAGACAATGTCACAAGCCTGTCGTTCTAGTCAAAGGAAGTAACAATGCCCAAACGATTACTGAACATGTCCGCATCCGATTTTGCCGCCACGTCACCCATGGATCTAAAGCAGGCAATTCTGGCTTCCGAGGGACGTACCATCATGGCGGAAAACGTACCCTCTTCCCAATTTCTCGGCGGCGTTACTAATGCAGAAATCGAACGTGCCGCAGGTGCCGACCTGCTTCTGTTTAACGCGCTCGATGTGTTCGATCCAGTTATTGCCGGTATTCCAGATGATCTCAATGAAAACCCGGTCACTTGGGTGAAGCGAGCATGCGGAAGGCCCATTGGCGTCAATCTGGAGCCAGTTGATAACGAGGCAGAGATGTCTGAATCCCGAACGGAAATCCCCATGGGTCGTCGCGTCTCTCCCAAGACCTTAGAAAAGGCTAACGAACTCGGATTTGATTTTATCTGCCTGACGGGCAACCCTGGAACCGGCGTCTCCAACGATGCAATCGCCCATTCGATTAAACTCTCCAAAGAGCATTTCAATGGCCTGGTCATAGCCGGAAAAATGCATGGAGCGGGTGTTGCGGAACCTGTCATGACGCTCGAAATTGCGCGTAAGTTTGTTGACCTCGGCGTCGATATCCTTCTCGTGCCAGCCCCCTACACCGTCCCTTGCTTCCAAGAAGCAGACCTGCGCGCCATCGTAGACTTTGTACGATCCCACAACGTAGGCAAGTCAATTGAAGAGAAGGTTCTCGTCATGGCGGCGAACGGGACGAGTCAAGACTCCTGCGACAGCGAGACCATTAAGAAAATAGGCCTTGCAGCAAAAGCAGCCGGCGCTGACCTCCAACATATCGGGGACTCCATGAACGGTATTTGCCTGCCCCAGAATATCTTCACGCTCGGACAAGCCCTTCGTGGATACAGGCATCAGATCGTCATGCTGAGCCGCTCTGTGATACGTTAAGGTTACCTTGCCCACGTTACATCCCGACTGAGGCAACCATCAGGTATAACCAACATGCAAACTGAGGCTCTAATGCTCGATACACACGAAAAACGGCCACTCTATTTACAGCTCACCGACGCACTGCTCAAGCAGATCGTCGATGAATATCAAGCAGACGATAAACTTCCAACAGAAATGGAACTCTGCGACGAATACGCCGTAAGCAGAACAACCGTCCGACTTGCCATGAGTGAGCTGGAGCGTCGTGGAAGTATCTATCGAATCCAAGGTAAGGGATCGTTTGTTGCACCGAAACGCGTTAGCGAGTTCAATTCACTTTTAGACTTTGACTTTGCAAGCCATTGCGATGGCGTTGATCCGGATGCCATCACCAAACATTTCGGCGGCCTCACATCAGGTCGTCCAATTTCCGTAATGATGCTCCAACAATTTGGATGTCAAAGTCGCGATGAAATTCAGCGTCTTGAATTGACCTACGAACTTGAAGGCAGCTTCATAGGCGCTGATACGTTCTTCATTTCAAAGTCGCGCGTTCCGAATAACCAGTTAGATTTTCAGGCATTTAGCAGAATCATGGACGACTTGTCCAAGTCTATCCAATCTGTTAGGGAAAGCTATAGAGCACGTCAGCTTAGCGATTCCGAAGCCAGTAATTATGGTGTTGCAAAACTTCCGGTCATCGAACTGACTCATTATGCTTACGACTCCGGAGGCAAACTAATCTCAATTGTCTGCCGCACCGTCTTAACTGGGCGGGTCCCTTATCAAAACTTTATTTTCAAGTCCTAATGTTCTTTTTCTTTTGTCTCGATCTGTAACACGTAGCCGAGTTTTTAAGTCCTAACCGTTACAGATCGAGACAAACAAGGTAGACCCCGCCGAATCGTCTCAATCTGTAACACTAAGACCGGTTTTGGACGTCTAGCTGTTACAGATTGAGACAAACGGAATAGGCCGGGCCAAAAATCTCAATCTGTAACATCTGGTTGGTGACTTCACCCCCTACCTGTTACAGGTTGAGACAATTTGATAGCGAAGTCCCCATTTGCGCGTCATATCGCATAGCGCTGACGCGCCGATTCCCCACAATGACAGGGGGGGGCAAAAGTCCTCACACAGCGCTTACTAGCAATCCTGCAGCGCTAGCTAGCAAATGACCTGCGTATGCTCCTCGATGGCGGCGCGGTCCTCGGCGGTAATACCCGGCTCGCACACCACGGCATCCAGGCTGTCCAGACGGCAGAAGGTGTAGAAGTCGCGCTTGCCAATCTTGCTGGAATCGGCGATCAGATAGCGCGAGTCTGCCTTGCTAAAGGCGAGCTGCTGGATACGACCCTCTTCCATGTTAGATGTGGACACGTCGCCGTCCAAAATGCCGTTGGCACCGATAAACGCCGCGTCAATACCCAACGCACGCAGGGTATCCTCGGCCGTTGGTCCCACAAAAGCGGCGGTGCGACGGCGATACATGCCGCCCACGAGGCACAGGTCGCAGTCCTCGCGCGCCTCGAGCAGGTTAAACACCGAAAGCGAATTGGTCACAATGCGCAGGCGGCACGCCGGCAGCATGGAGGCCATCTGCTCAACCGTGGTGCCCGTACCCAAAAAGATGGTCGAACCTTCCTCGATAAGCTCCACGGCGCGGCGCGCAATCTGCAGCTTTTCCTCGGCATGCTTGGTGCGCTTTTCGCTGTGCGAGTACTCGTGGCGCAACATAGCGTGGGGACGACCCTGCGCACTGCGGGCGCCGCCGTGCACGCGCTCGATCTCGCCCAGGCTCGCAAGCTCCTCAAGATCACGGCGGATCGTCATATCCGAGACGCCCAGCACGTCCGAAATCTCCTTGACCGAGACCGTGCCCTGCTCCTCGAGCAGCTGACGAACCTTATCCTGTCGCTCCGCTTTAATCACGATGAATCCTCGCCGTTCTTTGCGCGCATATCATTCAAACAGTAACGAACAAATTGTATCAGACTCGTGCGCGTCAAAAATGAACGCCCGCACAGCTCCAATCATCACTTTTTTGAGAAAAATACCCCCTGCTTTAGTTGGGTGTAGTGATAATCTCACCTGTTCGCGCTACAGTTTGTCGGAAATACCTCGATGTTAGGAACCAAATGATCACTTCTGAGCTTTTCGGCACCGCGCCGTGCGGTACCCCCGTTCATCGTTACACCCTCAACGGGCCCGAGATCTGCGTTCGCATTATGGACTATGGCGCCACCGTGCTGGGTATCGATGTGCCCGACATTCCCGGCAACGTGCGCGATGTGGTGCTGGGCTTCGATAAGCTCGAGGATTACTTTGACAACCCCGCCTGCTTTGGCGCGACCATTGGCCCCGTGGCAAACCGCACTGCGGGTGCAACGATCACCATCGACGGTACGGACTGGCATATGCCCGCCAACGAGGGCGCCAACAACCTGCACAGCGATCTTGAACACGGCCTGCACAAGCGCGTGTGGGATGTTGAGCTCGACGAGGCTCACAACGCCGTGCGCATGACCACCTCACTTGAGGATGGCGAGTTGGGCCTGCCCGGCAACCGCACCTTTACGGCCGTGTTTACCGTGACGCACACCGGCCGCTTCCGTATCGAATATGGCTGCGAGAGCGACCGCGCCACGTACGTGTCCATGACCAACCACACGTACTTTAACCTTGCCGGTCATAATGCCGGCATGGACTGCGAGCACTTCTTTGTTGCTAACGCTGCCCACTACCTGCCCATCGACGACCAGAACATTCCTACTGGCGAGATTGCTCCGGTCGAGGGAACACCGTTTGATTTTCGCGAGTTACGCCCCGTCGCGCCTGGCATGGAGGCCGACCATCCGCAGATTAAGCAGGCACGCGGCTACGATCACTGCCTGTGCATTGACGGCTATCAGTACGGCCGCAATCTGCGCCGTGCCCTGCACGTCGAGGAGATGTGGACCGGCCGTGAGCTGGACTACTACACCACCGCCCCGGGCGTTCAGCTCTACACCGGCAACTGGCTGGGCGACGAGCACGCCAAGGACGACGCCAACTATGGTTGGGGCGCCGGCTTTGCCCTCGAGGCCGAGATGTACCCCGACACGCCGCACCGCCCGCTGTTTCCGCAGGGCATCGTGGGCCCGGGTCATCCCTACAGCAATGTGATCGAATACCACTTTATGAGGCACTAAGCTCATAACGCAACATATCGCACAGCAGCGCCCGCCGGCACACCGCCGACGGGCGTTTTTGTACCTAGTTGTAGGCAACCAGGCACATCCCGGCTTGAATGATTAGTGCATTTAACGTGAGAAAAGCTGTCAGAACACTTGCGCGGATTTGCGATGTCCCGTATCATAGACAGCTGTTGACGCCTCAGCTGCGTCACCACATGGCCGCCAGCGTAGCTCAGTTGGTAGAGCACCGCTCTCGTAAAGCGGGGGTCACCGGTTCGAGCCCGGTCGCTGGCTCCATTGCACAAGACAGCCGCCTTCGGGCGGCTTTTTTGTTGCCGATTTTGAGTGCGCGTGCCCACCCACGCATCGCAACAGCGTCAGCTCCCCTATTCAAAAACAGAAACCCCGTTAATCGTGATTCCCCTAGGGAAAACACGATTAACGGGGTCGTAGCGTGCTTCCCTTAGGGGAAACACGCCATCAGACGAACAGCTCAGTCGGGCAGTTCGCTACTCCTCCCAGTAGGCGTCAGCAAGCAGCTTAAAGCAGATCTTCTTGACCGGCTGCGCGCCATCGCCCGGGAACTCGAGCGTGGGCATGTGAGGCTCGCCGGCAACAAACAGCGCAAACTTGTCGTCGGCAAGATCGCCGGCGATCGAGGCGTCGGAATCGACCAGATCGTAGTCGTCCTTCTCGTCAAACTCCTGGACCAGCGTCAGGCTACCCGTAGCGACCTTAAAGGCCTCGCGACCTTCGACGTCGATCTGCAGGTCGTGATAGCGCTGATGCGTCTCATAGTGAGCCTCGGCCTCGGGACGCGTCGTGGGAGCCATGACGTTTGCAAAGACCTTGTCGCCCAGAATCGGATGGCTGCCGACCTCGAGCTCCGCCGGGTCGTTCTCCTCGAGCCAGTCGATCAGCACGTCGAGGCCCTTGAGCATTCCGCGGTACTCCTCGATATCGCCCAATGCACCGTAAATCATCTAAATCCCCTCTCGGATCGTTTCTTTGGCGGCTACTCGGCAAACGCGTTGCCAAAGCTGTTGCCACCCGCATACGTCTCGACCAGGGTAAGGTCGGGAATGAACACGACAGCATCGGCGTCGCGCCCCGGCATAATGCTACCGCACTTGTCGTTGGCTCTAACCACAAGCAAACAACCGATGCCGGAGCCGACGCCCAAGTTCTTACAGCTCGGCCACGACAACGCCGTTGTAAACCTCGTCCCAACGGTCCATGACCAGATGGCCGGTCATAGGATCCATGGCGTTGAGCTTGCCGCAAGTGTTGGCGGTACGCAGCACCGTCTCGTCGTCTGCGCCAGCAGCGATGGCATGCGCGAAGCCTGCGATAGTGGAGTCACCAGAGCCCGTGGCGTTAACGGCAGGGATATCGGGCGTCTTTGCGCGGAACGCACGGCCATTGTGGAAGCCAACGGAGCCGGCAGCGCCCATGGACACGACGACCCAGGGGATATCGGAGAAGCGGGCGTCAGAGGCGAGCGCGGCGCGGAGCTCATCCACATCGTCGGTGGTAAAGCTCGTACCCAGAAGGCCGTTGATCTCGGTCAGGTTAGGCTTGACCAGCTCGGGCTTAATTTCGGACTTAAGGGCGGCCTCGAGCGAAGCACCCGAGGTATCGAGCAGCACCTTGGCGCCGGCGTTCTCGGCAATGCCCGTGATCTTGGCATAGTAGTCTGCCTCGACACCGCGGGGCAGAGAACCCGAAATGGTGACGACGTCGGCCCTGCCCGCAAGCTCGGTAAACTTGGCGGTAAAGGCATCGAGCTCCTCGGGGGCAATTGTCGGGCCACTCTCGAGCAGCTCGGTCTGGTTGCCGGCGTGGAGAATGTTGAGGCAAATTCGAGTCTCGCCCTTGATGGGCACAAAGTCGTTGTTAATACCGTTGGCGTCCATGAGCTCAGCCATGTAGGCGCCCATGTGGCCGCCGAGCAGACCGGTTGCCACAACGTCGTCGCCCAGCTGACCCAGCACACGGGCCACGTTGAGGCCCTTGCCGCCAGCGGTCTTTTCGGGCGTCACACGGTTAACATCGTCGATAATGAGCTCATCGAGCTGATAGCGCGTATCGACAGACGGGTTCATCGTAACGGTGAGGATCATTTTTAGCTCCTTATCTCGCAGGCTCCTTGTGCCTCGCGATACGAGTCGACAAAACGGAATTACAGAATCTCAATCGTGAACGAGCGAACGACGGTCTCCTTGGGCTTGGCGACAAGGCGGCCGCGCTTATGCTCAAGCACGTCGTCCTCATCGGAGCAGGTCGAAAGGCCGCCCCAGGGCTCAACCGCCACAAAATCGCCCTCGGGCTTGCTCCACACAATGAGATATGGGAAGCCCTCAAAGCTCAGGCGGACGCCCTTGTCCTCGCCCTTTTTGGAAAGCGTGACCTGACGGCTCTCGAGCACGTCAAAGATGGTCTCCGCAAAATCGAAGAGCTCATGTGACAGAGGCAGCGTCTTTCCCACCATGGGGTTCTTGGAGCGATTGGTCACGTCAATCAAGCCAGTCGAGGGGACGGCAGTGCAAAGCTCAGCAGCCTCGTCCTTCTCAAAGCGCAGCTCGTAGTCCGTATAGGCCTCGCCCTCATCGAGCGGACACCTAAAGCCGGGATGACCGCCGATAAAGAACGGCATGTCCTCGGTTCCCTCGTTGGTCACCTCATAGGAGACGCGCACGGCGGTATCCTCGAGCGTATAACGAGCGACAAGCTTAAACGGATACGGATAATCGCTCAGCAGTGCGGCGTTATCCTCCGAAGCCAGGCACATCGCCAGCTCGTTCTCGCCTTGGCTCAGTAGCTTCCACTCCTGTTTGCGCGCAAACCCGTGGCGAACGAGCTTTACATGATGCCCGGCAAACGTCATGGCGCTGTTGTCGCGCAAGCCTCCGCAAATCGGGAAGCAAATTGGTGCCTGGCCGGACCACACGGCGGGATCGCCCTGCCACAGATACTCGCGACCTCCGGCCTCAATCGAGGTAAACGAACCACCAGCCGTGGACACCGTAATAGAAATCGAATCGTTGGAGAGAGCGTATTCCATTGCCCATCCTTTCGAACAACTGCTTTTTGCTCGCAAGAACCCGTCTCGGCCCTGACCAAAGGACAAACCCGCACGCTCAACGATGTGTCCGGTATCCCAGCCATGCAACGGGGTACCATACAGACATTGATGCAATTACAGCTGAAAGGCCTTCTTATGCGAACCATCATCCTCTATGCCTCGCGCCACCACGGCAACACGAAAAAGCTCGTGGACGCCATTGTCGAGGCGCATCCCGAAATCGATACCCTCGACGTAAAGGCACTCGGTAAAAACGAGTATCCCGACCTGCACGAGTACCATTTGATTGGTGTGGCCACGGGCATTTATTATTCCGAGATCGACAAGGACATGGCACGCGTGCTCACCAACGTGCTGCAGCCACAGGACAAGGTGTTTGGCCTTATGACCTACGGCGGTAAAAACAAGTGGTACGGCAAAGATATCGATGGCATCTGCCGCATGAGGCAGGCCATCTTTATGGGCGTCTACGGCTGCCCCGGCTTTGATACGTGGGGGCCGTTCAAGCTCACCGGCGGTGTCCAAAAGGGACACCCGACCGCTGAGGAAATTAAGGGCGCCGTCGACTTCTTCGACAAGATTGAAGACGAGTATGGCGACATCATCGTCGAAGAGTACGCCAAGCGCGAGAAGCGTCTAGCATACGAGAAGGAGCATCCTGCAGGAGGCTTGGTGGCCGGCGTCAAGCGCACGGCAAAGAAGATCGCTAACAAGCTGTAACTGTGAAGGTGCTTTTGAGCGTTTAACCCATACGGCGGGTCCGAGCAGATTCGGGCCCGCCGTCTTTTTCTATCGTTACTCGGTAAAGGCGTTGCCGACGCTCTGGCCGCCAACATACGTCTCGACGAGGGTGAGCTCATGGTCGAACACGACAAAGTCGGCGTCGCGACCCGGCATGATGCTGCCGCACTTATCCTCGATGTGCGCAGAGCGAGCCGGCACCTCGGTTGCCATGCGAATGGCGATATCGGCGCTGGCGATGCCCCAGTCGACGATGTTCTTGACGCCCTGGGCAAGCGTGAGCACCGAGCCGGCAATGCTCTTGCCGTCGGCGAGCCAGCACAGGTTGTCCTTCATGATGACGTCCATGCCGCCGCTGGTGTAGCTGCCCTCGGGCATGCCGCCGCAACCCAGGCAGTCGGTGATGAGCACCGTGTGTTGCCAGCCCTTTGCCTGCAGCAGCGCCTTGATGGCGGCAGGGTTAACGTGCTTGCCGTCACAGATGATCTCGGCGTAGGTCTCGGGCGTGGACATGGCAGCGCCCACGACACCGGGCTCACGGTGATGCAGCCCGCGCTGGCCGTTATAGGTATGCGTAAAGCAGCTGGCACCGGCGTTGATGGCGGCGATGCACTCATCGTAGGTGGCGTCGGAGTGACCGATGCTGGTCACCACGCCCTTGGCGTTCAGAGCAGCCGCATAAGCAGCGGCACCGTCGCGCTCGGCCGCCATGGCACTCTTAACGATGCGACCACCCGCAGCCTCCTGCCACTGATCGAAGACCTCCTCGGAGGGATCGATCAGGTAAGCGGGGTTCTGCGCGCCCACGTGCTTCATGGTAAAGAAGGGGCCCTCCAGGTAGATGCCCTGAATGCGGGCACCGCAGAAGTCGGGGCCGCGACCCTCGTCCGCCTGAGCGATGGCGGCGCAGGCGTCCTTGATCTGCTCGACGCCATCGGTGAACGTCGTGGGCAGCCAGCTGGTGGTACCGCGACGGGCGAGCTCGGTCGAGCTGATATCGATGCCCTCGGGATCGTTATCGGTAGTTGAGTGGTTGTAGAAGCCATGGATGTGAGTATCGACCATACCCGGTGCGATCCACGATCCCGTGTAGTCCTTAATCTCGCAAGAGGGCTCGTCGGCCTGCCAGGCGCCAAAGACGCCATCCTCGACCATAAGATAGCCGCCCAGTTGCGGGCCTGCCGGCAAGAAGAACTTGTCAGCCTTAATTGCGTACGTGCTCATATGCACTCCTCGCTTCTAAAGCAGTTGACTGTAGTGATGCTTATACCCAGCTCACGTAAAACAAAAAGCGCCCGCCCGCCGTTATGAGCGGACGGGCGCCCTTACAGGGGGACGCGATTAAGCGGTGAAGGGGTGAATCGTCACACCCTTAACCACGCGGTTGACCGTGCCGGTGGGGCTCGGCGTATCGGGCGTGTTGCCCACGCGCACGGAGTTGAGCAGGCTGATGGCCTGGGCAAACATCACGAACGGCAGGGCAAGGTAGCCCTCGGGAAGCGCCTCGTAGCCCTTAAAGGTGAAGGACTCGCCCTCATAGACGGTGGCACCTTCCTGCTGAACGGCGATGGTGTGCTGAGCGATCTCGTCGCCACCGATCTCGTTGAGGATGTCGATGTCGTACTGACGGGTGTAGGCGTCGTTGTTGACGAACACGAAGACGAGCGTCTTATCGTCGACGAAGGACTTAGGTCCGTGACGATAGCCCATGGAGGTGTCGTAGGAAGTAGCGACCAGACCGTGAGCGAGCTCGAGGATCTTGAGCTGGCTCTCCTGGGCAAGGCCACCGAAGGAGCCAGAACCCAAGTAGGTCACGCGGTTGAAGTCGCCAGCCAGGTAATCGGCGATCTCGGGCTCACGGGAGATGACCTCCTCGCCCATCTTGGCGATGGTCTCGACCCACTCGGCCTTCTGCTCGTCAGAGGCAGTGTCGAAAATAAGGGTGGAGAGCAGGGTCATGCAGGAATAAGAACCGGTCATGGCGAAGCCCTTGTCGTTGGCGCGCGGGATGAGCAGCGTCAGCGCGTTGGGATCATCGGCAGACTCGACGGCGAGCTTGCCCTCGGGAGCGCAGGTGATGTTGAGGAACTTGACGTTGTGGACGAGCTCCTTGGCAACGGCAACGGCGGCAAGGCTCTCGGGGCTGTTGCCAGAGCGGGCAAAGGAAACCACGAGCGTGGGATCCTCGGCGCGCAGGAAGTCGCGCGGGGCGCTCACGATGTCGGTCGTGGCGATGGGCTTAAAGTCGTAGAGATCAGTGTTGCCAGCGTGACGCAGGTACGGGGCGCAGGTATCGCCAACGTAGTCGGACGTACCGGCACCGGTGAAGACAACGGACAGACGCCCCTCGCCCATAGCGCGAGCCTCGGCCAGGAAGGCCTCGATGGCCTCCTTGTTCTCGCGATAGATGTTGAGCGTATCACGCCAAAGCTCGGGCTGCTGAGCAATCTCGGCCGTGGTGATCTGGGCGCCGAGCTCGGTGAGCTCCTCGACACTCTTCTCGAACATTTCTAATACCTCTCTCTAGAAGTAATCCTCTGACGTGCAATTATACACTTCGGTTGGTTATCTGGTAGTAACCAGTTAAATGCAAAGAATCACCATATGGAAACGATGCGAGCACTAGTTACTGCGCTGGTGGTAAACCTTGTATTTAAACTGATCGGCACGAGCAACCGAGAGTGTGTACTCCACTACCTCGTTTGACTCGTTATACGTAGTCCTGACCAAATCGAGCACAGGCGAGCCCTCGACAATTCCCAAAAGGTGGGCATCGGTGGGACGGGCTATGCTCGCATAGAACTCCTCTTCGGCCACGCGAATCTTTTGCTGAAAGTCCTGCTCAATCACATCGTAAAGCGGCTTACGCTCCAGCAGCGGTCGCTTTAGGGACAAAAATTGACGAACCGGTAGATAGCTGCGTTCGACCATCATGGGCATGTTGTCGGCAGAACGAAGGCGCTTGAGCTTAAAAATGCGATCACCGATGCGCAATCCCATATGCTCGGCCAGATTCTTATCGGCCTCCATCTCGCAAAACTCGAGAATCGTGGTCTCGGGTTCTCGACCCATCGCGCGCATCTGCTCGGTAAAGCTGTAGGACTGCATAAGATTGGTTGCTTTTGCCGAACGGTCGGTCACAAAGGTACCGCGACCGTGCTGCCGAACCACCAGTCCTAAACGCTCCAGTTCCTGCAGAGCCAGGCGTACCGTAGTGCGCGAGAGACCATAGCGCTCCGAAAGTTCGCGCTCGGAAGGAATCATGTCACCGGCGCGATATTCATGGTCAATCTTTTCGGTCAGAATATCGACCAGCTGATCGTACAGCGGTTGCTTACGCGCTCCGATCGCCATCCTATCCTCCCTTTTGCTCGAATTCGGCTAACTACCTAGGGTGTTTAGCATTATCTGTCTGCCACACCCGAATCAACAAGAAAACAAAAGCCGCGCGCTCTTTCGAGCACGCGGCTTTTAACATACACATGGCTTAAGGGGTCAGGGTGTGAGCCGCGTAGGGACACACCCCTCAAGCTAGAGCCTTACCAGATGCTCGGCCAGAGACCAAGCGGGCCAGCGCCCAGGATGCCGAGGACGAAGAGCAGCAGAATGCCCTTGGTCGGGGTCCAGCTGTGCTTAGCGAACATGTAGTAAAGCAGCAGCGTAAGCATAAGCGGGACGAGCTTCGGGACGATGGTGTTGAGGGTGTCGGCAACAGAGAAGTTGACCGGATCCTCGGTAACGGTGCCGTAGGTAACGGACTCCATGCCGTTGCCCAGATCGGTGACGCCGCACTCGACAGTGTTGCCGTCGGCATCGGAGGCGGTGAGGGCGTTGCCGTCCTCATCGGTCATGGCGATGGTACCGGCCTCAGCGGTCTCGGTATCGATGCCCTCCATACCGGTGAAGTTCTCGGCCTCCTTCTCGGAGACGATCACGGTAGTAGCGGAGAGGCCACGGGTGGTGCCGTTGGGGATCTGGAGGTTGATCTGGGTGCCACCCATGGTGACGACCAGGCAACCGACGACGAAGACGCCCATGATGGAAGCGGCACGCGTGAAGGCCTGCATGTTGGCAGTCAGAGCGTCAATAGCGCTGGTGCCAAGCTTGTAGGACCAGTTCATGAGCCAGAAGCGCAGAGCGAACTGGACGACGTTGAAGATCACCAGGAAGATGATCGGTGCAGCGGCGTTGCCGTTGATGGCCATGTTGGAGGTGATGCCGGCCGTGATAGGCACGAGCGTCAGCCAGAACAGGGCGTCACCGATACCACCGAGCGGGCCCATTGCGGCGACGCGGACGGCGCGGATCGTGGGGATGTCAACCTTGTTCTGCTCGAGCGAAAGCACGATGCCCATAACAAAGGTGACGAGGAACGGGTGAGTGTTGAAGAACTCCAGGTTGTGGCTCATGGAAGCCGCGAGGTCGTTCTTGTTGGTGTGGATCTTCTCCAGACCGGGGATGATGGAGTAAAGCCAGCCAGCGGCCTGCATGCGCTCGTAGTTGAACGATGCCTGCAGGAAGCAGGAGCGCCAAGCCATCTTGTTGAGGGTCTTCTGGTCGAGCTGCGGAGCAGGAGTGAGATCCTCGTAGTGCTCCGGGATCACATACTCATTAGATGCCATCTTCGAAGTCACCTCCGTCAGAAACAGCTGCACCCTTCAGCTCGGTCTGCTGCTGGAAGTCCCAGAAAGCGATACCGAAGCCGATGAGAGCGAGGATGAGCAGAGCAGGGGTTGCCAGCGAATCGTTGGCAACGGTGATGAGCGCGAGGCCAAAGCCCATGAGGAAGAAGCCCCACATATCGCGGTTCATCATTACCTTGAGCAGGACGGCGAAGCCGACGAAGCGCATCATGCCGCCTGCAGCGGAGAGACCGGTCTGCAGCCAAGTCGGGATGGCGGAAGCGATGGTCTGACCGATGGTAGCGCCAGCGATGAAGAACAGGGTGACGACGACAGCGAAGATCAGGCCGAGCAGAGCCATGGCGAAGTAGTTCAGACGCTCGATACCCTTGGTGTCAGCGTTGTGAGCCATGTTATCGGCCGTGGACATAAGCGGGGACATAAGCGTGAAGACCAGGGTAACGCCGAGCTGACCAAGCAGAGCGAACGGAATGGCAAGGCCGACTGCCGCGTTGGGCTCGAGGCCCGTAGCGATAGCGAGAATGGCTGCCATGATGCCGCCGATGACGGCGTTAGGCGGCTGAGCGCCTCCGATCGGCATGTTGCCGATCGTCATGAGCTGATAAGTACCACCCACGAGAAGACCGGTGTTGAGGTCGCCAAGGATAAGACCGATGACGGCGCCGGTGACGATGGGCTGATAGAGAGACTCGAGGAAGTTGAACTGGTCGATTGCCGCGACGAACGTGACGATGAAGACCAGAGCGACCTGGATGATCGAGTATTCCATCTTGCTCCTCCTTTCAAAATGTATGTACGCACTTTGGATTTCACGTACAGAATGTCAGGTTTTCATTCCTGACAACGTGGATCATGAGGATTACGAGAAGAGCTTGCTCGTGTCCTCAACAGGCGTGCTCGGAACGCGCCTGATCTCCAACTCCACCCCCAATTCCTGCAGCTCTTTAAACGCAGCGACATCCTCGTCGTTAACTGCGACGGAGGTGGCGACTTGGCGCTTTCCTTCCGACATGTGCATGTTGCCGATGTTTACCTTCTTTATAGGCACACCGCCCTTGACGAGCGTAAGCACGTCTTCCGGTGTTTCGGCCACGATGAAGATCTTCTGGCGCGGGCTCGCCTTGCCAATGACGTCGATGGTCTTCTGCAGAGAGAAGAAACGCGTAGCGACGCCGGCGGGAGCGGCCATCTTCATGAGGTTCTGGCGCATGGTGTTGGTCGCCACGTCGTCGTTGGCGACGAGGATGAGGTTGGAGCCCAGAGTGGAGTTCCACTGGGTGGCAACCTGACCATGAACTAGTCGGTTATCGATGCGGGTAAGAAGAATGTTGGGTTCTGCCATGTTGATCAGCTTCCTTTCGTTATTTGCTGACGACAGTTACTTGATCTCTTGAATCGCGTAACGCGAAACGTCTACGACGGCTCCGGATCGGACTTTGATCTGGACCTTTTCGCCTTCGATGCCTTTTACGGTTCCGTAGATACCGCCGGCGAAAAGAACCTCCTGACCCGGCTTGAGCTCGGTGTGCAGCTCCTTGAAGTACTTCTGCTTCTTCTTCATGTTGATTTGCGACCAGATGGTGTAAATCAAGCCCATGATGACAAGCAGGCCCAAAAGGGCGACCGAGGAGCTCAGGACGTTGGCTCCGAAATCGGCCATTAGATGCCGTCCTCGTCGCCGAAGATATCCTCTTCATCGGAGCCGGCAACGGATGCGACCGTCTGGGCGGTGATGCCCGTCTGGCCAACGGTCACGGCCTGTTCGCCAAGCTCGGCGAGCGTGGCATTGCCGCGGAGGAACAGAAGCTCAATAACCATGGGAAGGTTGGTGCCAGTCAGAACCTCGACGTTGTCGACATCCTGGGCAATCATCATCGACTGGTTAAACGGGGTGCCGCCAAGCAGGTCGGTAAAGACGAGCACGCCATCGCACTCCTCGCGCATGGCGGTAATAGCGGCGCGGAGATCCTCACCGTAGGATGCAGCCTGGTCGCCCTCAAAAGGAACGACGGTAAAAGCAGGCTGGTCGCCGGCAACCATAGCGATAGCGCTTGCAAGGCCGGGTGCGAACTGTCCATGACCGGTAAGAATAAAGCCAACCATTCAAATTTCCCTTCCGAAGGTGTGTACGATCTGAGTCCGATGATTTTCGAAAGCCAGCGGGCGCTCGCCCTTAAAGCTTCTTGGAAAGCGTTCTTTGAAGACCAGTGGTCTCTCAACTGGTAGTAACCACGTGACGTGTTGTTGCCACTATATCACCACAGAAGAGGTTGCTTTCGTTGATTCATACGGTAAAACGTTTTTGCACCGCTCACGGCGATAAATCGACCGTTTACCGCTCGTTAACACTTCTACCTGCGGTTTTGAAACCGTTTCGAAATGCTTTGGCAAAAGATCGAAACTTTTCCTGTGTCTAAACAACGCAGGGCGGCTAAAAATAGCGTGTAGAAAAATTGGAGGTCATTGTGAAGATATGTGAATTGGTCTGTTTGACTTAATACCAGTTAGAACCAGTTTTGAGATTATCGGTGAACGGTAGTTTTCGACCGTTCACCGGTTACTTGCAATCGTTTGCAGCCGTTTTCCCAGATGAATTAGGGAGACGCAATGAAGTGCTTGCACGATCACGGGGCCTACCCTAGTGGTTTCGACAACAAAAAGCCCGCCAGAACGATGTGAACTGCGCCCCAAATCTTGGACGCCCTAAATAGCGACTAGGCCGCAAGGGCCTGATTCCGGTACTCCTCCGGGGTCAGGCCCTTCAATCTTACCTGCCTCCGGCTCGTGTTCCAG
>DBGDSC010000020.1:0-3499 GCA_048402045.1 Collinsella sp. | reverse complement strand
ACCTCGTTGCGGCGCGGCTGCGCCTCTGGCACTTCAACAACATTGTCGCAGCCCCGACCCGCGGTCACGAGCGGGGGCTCCTGTCGTTTCCGTGCCCCTGGATTGGGTCATAGTGTCTGTCGGTACCAAAACATCGGTGTTGTCGAAGTAGTCATTGGGGACGTTCTTAAATGACTACATAGCATGAGAGTGGATAATCTCCCGGTTTGAGCCTGCATCCAAGCTTAAAGTGGGAGATTATCCACTCTCATTTCGTTTGTTGATTTCGATGCCTACATTTGTAGGAACAGTTCGTGGAGGCGGGTGTCTTCGTCGAGTTCGGGGTGGAAGGTTACGCCGAGCTGGTTGTCTTGGCGGGCGGCGACGATGCGGCCATCGACTTCGGCCAGGGCCTCGGCATCGCCGTGCACCTCAACGATGCGGGGCGCGCGGATAAACGTCAGCGGCACTTCACCGTCGATGCCGGCTACCTGCCCCTTGGTTCGAAAGCTGCCGAGCTGCCTGCCGTAGGCATTGCGCTCGACGAACACATCCATGGTTGCCAGGCGCGGCGTCCCCTTATCGTCGTGGGCGGCAAGGTCGCGCGCCAGCAGAATCAAGCCGGCGCAGGTGCCCAGGACGGGCATGCCTTCAGCGATACGGGCACGAAGCTCCTCGAGCATGCCGAGCTCGGCAAGCAGCTTCCCTTGAACGGTGGACTCGCCGCCGGGAAGTACCAGACGGTCAAAGTCCTGCTTCAAATCAGCCGCCTGCCTCAGCTCAATACAGTGTGCGCCAAGCCCGGATAGTCTTGCCTCGTGCTCGGCAAAAGCGCCTTGGACCGCCAGCACGGCGACCGTTTGGTCTGCATAATCGCTCATGTGCGATCCTTTCTGCCGGACTAGCGTCCGCGCTCCTCCATGATGATTTCGATCTCGTCGGCGTTGATGCCCACCATGGCCTCGCCCAGGTCCTCCGAAAGCTCGGCGATGAGCTTGGCATCGGTGAAGTTTGCCACGGCCTTGACGATGGCGGCGGCGCGCTTGGCGGGGTCGCCGCTCTTAAAGATGCCCGAGCCGACAAAGACGCCCTCGGCGCCCAGTTGCATCATCAGCGCGGCGTCGGCAGGGGTCGCTACGCCGCCGGCGGCAAAGTTCACAACGGGAAGCTTGCCCGTGGCATGGACCTCGCGCACCAGCTCGACCGGAACCTGCAGTTGCTTGGCTGCCTCAAAGAGCTCATCATCGCGCAGGGCAACAACGTCACGGATCTGCTTTTGGATCTTGCGCATGTGACGCACGGCCTGAACGACGTCGCCCGTACCCGGCTCACCCTTGGTGCGAATCATCGTGGCGCCTTCGGCAACACGGCGCAGCGCCTCGCCCAGATCACGGGCGCCGCAGACAAACGGCACGTCAAACTGGGTCTTGTCGATGTGATAGACGTCATCGGCAGGGGAGAGAACCTCGGACTCATCGATGTAGTCGATCTCGATGGCCTGCAGGACCTGCGCCTCGACAATGTGGCCGATGCGGCACTTGGCCATAACGGGGATGGAGACGGCCTCCTGGATGCCCTTGATCATCTTGGGGTCACTCATGCGCGATACGCCGCCGGCGGCGCGGATGTCGGCCGGGATGCGCTCGAGAGCCATGACGGCGCAGGCGCCCGCCTCCTCGGCGATGCGTGCCTGCTCGGGCGTGGTGACGTCCATGATGACGCCACCCTTGAGCATCTGCGCGAGCTCGCGATTGAGTTTGACGCGATCGGCCTTGCTGGTCTGTTCTGCCATGGTTGCTCCCTTGGTTGGCATGTGCATTGCTTGACGGAACATCCTATCGGGGAGCTGGGTATGGCAAAATACTCAGTTTTCGAGATAATAATAAGGTCAGCTTAATACCAGATTGAACAGCTCGATAAGGTCAGGTGGCAAACTCATGCTTGACTACAATTTGGAAAAACGTGGCGAGGCATCGCTTTATGAGTATGTTTACCAGCAAATTCGAGATGATATTGTTGCTGGACGTATTGCGGCGGGGGAGCATCTTCCGTCTAAGCGCGCCTTTGCCAGTCATCTGGGAATCAGTGTCATTACCATCGAGAATGCATATAGCCAGTTACTTGCCGAGGGCTATATTTGCTCAATGCCGCGTCGTGGCTACTACGCTTGCGAGCTTCCGGATGCACCGGTTTTGGCTTCGGCTGCGGAGGGCATCGACCGAGATGCCGCCTCTGCTGGTCCCAGCGCGCATGATGTCAACGGACAGGTTGAGCTGTTCGATGCACTTTCTCCTTCCGCTTTGGAGGCGGCGCGGCTTTGGCAAAGCGCACTGCGGGCGACGCTGACATCCGAAGACGAGCGCGAGATCTTTTCGCCCGCACCGGCACAGGGCACCGTTCGGCTACGATGCGCAATTGCTCATCATCTGCGCGGGACGAGGGGTATGAATGTCGACCCCAATAACATTGTTATCGGCGCGGGCGCTCAGCTGCTCGATACCATGTTGGTTCAGTTGCTTGGCGCTGACAAGGTGTATGCCGTTGAGGACCCGGGCTATTTACGTCTGACGCGCATTTATCAGGCTATGGGCTGCAAAGTTCGACATATCCCGTTGGATGATGAGGGGGTGGACTTGAGCGCTCTGCAGAAAACCGGGACCGATGTACTTCACCTGATGCCGTCTCACCAATATCCAACCGGCCTTGTGACGAGCATTGCGCGTCGCTATGCGCTTCTGAGCTGGGCCGCCGAGCGACCAGGTCGGTATCTCATCGAAGATGACTTTGATTGTGAGTTTCGCCTTGCCGGGAAGCCGATTCCCGCGCTCGCGTCGATCGATGCCGCCCAGTCGGTTATATACACCAACACGTTTTCGAAGAGCCTTTCATCGGCGTTGCGTTTGGCGTACATGGTGTTGCCCGATGAGTTAATGGAGCGGTTTAGGCGCAACCTTGGTTTCTACGCCTCGTCGGTGAGCTCTGTTGATCAGGTCGCTTTGGCGCGTTTGCTGGAATCGGGTGATTACGAGCGACATGTGAACCGCGTGCGCGTTCGTGCTCGCGAGGCGCGTGATGGCCTGATGGCGCTTGTGCGGAAGGTATTTCCGGCAGGAGAGGTCTCGATCGAGCATGCAGACGCGGGCCTTTACAGTATCGTGGTTGCGGAGCGTGGAACGGGCAGAAGCACTTTTGCACGGGCCCTCACGCGCTCGAGCATCCCTTTTATCGATATCGGTGACTGTTTTTGGTGTGCCGATGGCGCATCTGTCCCTGAAAACACAACTCAAATTCTTGTTCAGTATGACGATCTGAGTCCAAAAGTACTAACAACCTTGGAATTGCAGCTAATGGGGGGCACTCTGCAACCTAAGTGAGTAGACTTTTAGCACTTTGGCGACCAGGCAGGATCGCGCGAATTTTTGTGGTGTAAGAGGGAGGGCCGCGTCAGCGCCCCTTGCGCCTAAGGCTATTCCGCCACGCCGTGGCGGTCAAGGACCTCCCTTATGGCCTCGTGCGCGGC
>DBGDSC010000019.1:0-55944 GCA_048402045.1 Collinsella sp. | reverse complement strand
GTCAGTGGGTCATCGTCCCGGCATTCAGCATCAGGGTAGCGCTGCGACGCGGAAATCGCGCGCCGTTGCCGCGCCCCGCAGTGCCCGCTTCCCCCGAGAACAATTATCAGTGCAGGTAGCGAACTCGCTGTTTTTGATTAAACAAGGGTATGGTCAGGGGTACGGGGGCAAGCGTAGTAGATAGGCGCGTTTCGTGGCACGGCGAATTCCGACGCCACGGATTTGCTCCCTAGTCGCTTCATTTCAAGGCGCCTTAGGGGAAGAGTGTCCCTTTTGACTAGTCGTTTAAGAACGTCCCCAATGACTAAGTTGCAGGTGGCGGCGGTTGTGTTACACTAACGCTGCGTATATGACGCAAATATCTCGATACAGATCAATGATGTCCGTCGGTATTTGACGGAGCTAGACTGTTTAGCCGCCCTGAAGGTTTATGCAGGGAGCATGTGATCACAGGGCTTGAAAAGAAAGTTGAGCAAACACTGTGTCTGATCAACAGCAAGAAAACGAAATAACGACGACGCAAACCGCTCCCGCTGCACCGGTTGCGTCGGACCAGGTCGCGGCGCCCGCGCAAGCCTCGGCTCCTGAGACGCTTAAGGCTGCTTCGACGCCTACGCCTGTAGCGGCTGAGAAGGCCGTGCCTGCAACTGGTGAGGAGGCTGCTCCGGCAAAGCCCAAGCGTACGCGCCGCGCGGCCAAGCCTGCCGATGACGGCGAGGAGGTCACCAAGCCCAAGCGCCGTACCACGCGCACGACGCGCGCCAAGCGTACCGTTGCAGCTGACTCCTCGGCGCCGATTTCCGATGAGGTCGCGCAGGCACGTGCGTTGGCGCAGATTAGCGAGGCTCAGGTGGTGCGCGCCCGCCGTCGTGCTGCCGAGCGCGAGGCCGCGGCTCTGACCGAGCTTGCAGCTCCGTCTGTGCCCGAGACCCCTGCCGCCACCGAGACGCCTGCCGCCGACCAGCCGACCGAGAAGCCGGCACCGCGCACACGCCGTCTCACGGCTGCTAAAGCCGAGCAGGTTGCTGAACAGGCAACCCCCGAGCTCGCTGAGGCTTCGGTCCGTTCCGCGGCAGGGGAGGGCACATCGCCTGCTGAGCCTGCTGCGCCTGTCGAGGCCAGCGAAGTTCCCGTTGTCGATCCGGCTTTGCGCCCGCACCGTCGCGGTCGCAAGCCCAAGGCCTTCGTCGAGGCAGAGAAGGCCGCAGCCGCAGCCGCCGCCGCTCGGGATGCTGCGGCGACCGCCGAGTCTGCAACCGCTGCCGATGCACCCGTCCAGGATGCTACGACTTCCGAGGCCGCTCCCGCCGATGTCGAGCCCGCCGACGTCCGTCCTGGTCGCAGCCATCGTACTGCTGCTAAGCGCACGTCCAAGGCCAAGGCTGCCAAGAAGGGTGCGTCCGAGGATTCTGCCGAGACGACCGCCGATGCATCGACTGATGCCGCCGAGCCCCAAGACGTCGAACAGCCTGCGTCCGAGAAGCCCAAGCGCGGTCGTAAGAAGTCCGCTAAGGCCAAGGCGTCCGAGCAGCAGGCTGATGCCGAAGCGCAGATTGATTCCGGCGCCGAGGCCAATGACGCCGCTGCGGCCAATGCCGGCGCCGCCGCAACCGATGGCGCCGCGCCCGCCGAGGCCGAAGACGGCGCTCGCCCCAACCGTCGCCAGCACAAGCGCAACGAGGAGCGCAACGATCGCAAGGACGAGCGCAACAACGACCGTCGCAACCGTCAGCGCGATCGCAAACAGCGCAACAAGGAGCGCAACGCCGCCCCCACCGAGCCCACGCTTTCGCGCGAGGAACTCGCGGCCATGAAGGTCGCCGAGCTGCGCGAAAAGGCCAAGGAGTTCGAGATCGAGACGACCGGCAAGAAGAAGGCCGAGCTCGTCGAGGAAATCTACACCACCGCCGCGAAGGCCGAGGGCTTCCGCGATATCAAGGGCATCCTGCAGATTCGCCCGGACAGCTCCGGCATCATCCACGCCCATGGCTACATGAAGTCCAACGACGACGCCTTCGTGCCCGCTTACCTCATCCGCTCCGCGCGCCTGCGCACGGGCGACGTCATCGAGGGCTCGCTGCGTCCTTCGCGCGGCGGCGACAAGCGCGCCGGCCTCGCCAAAATCACGACCATCAACGGTCTTGACCCCGAGCAGATTCGCAACCGTCCCAAGTTCGGCGACCTCACCCCGGTCTACCCCAACGAGCCGCTGCGCATGGAGCACGGCAAGGACTCTATTACCGGTCGCGCCATCGACATCGTGTCACCGATCGGCAAGGGTCAGCGTGGCCTGATCGTGTCCCCACCCAAGGCCGGCAAGACCACGATCCTCAAGAAGATCTGCCAGTCTATCTCGATTAACAACCCCGAGGTGCACCTCATCTGCCTGCTCGTCGACGAGCGCCCCGAAGAGGTCACCGATATGCAGCGTTCCATCAAGGGTGAGGTTGTAGCGTCGACCTTCGATATGCCTGCCGACAACCACACCCGCGTGGCAGAGCTCGTCATCGAGCGCGCCAAGCGCATCGTAGAGCTGGGTGGCGATGTTGTGGTGGTGCTCGACTCCATCACGCGCCTCGCCCGCGCCTACAACTTGGCGGCGCCCGCCTCGGGCCGCATCCTTTCGGGCGGCGTCGATTCGGCGGCACTGTATCCGCCCAAGCGCTTCCTGGGTGCAGCCCGCAATATCGAGAACGGTGGCTCGCTCACCATCCTGGCCTCTGCCCTCATCGACACCGGTTCCAAGATGGACGAGGTCATTTTTGAGGAGTTCAAGGGCACCGGCAACATGGAGCTTAAGCTCGACCGCGACCTGGCCGACCGCCGCATCTTCCCGGCTATCGACCCCGTTGCCTCCGGTACACGTAACGAGGACCTGTTGGTCGACGAGCAGATGCGCCCGTTTGTCTTTGGTCTGCGTCGCATTCTTGCCGGCATGAACAACACCGAGCGCGCAGCCGCATCGTTTATCAAGGGTCTTAAGGGCACCAACACCAACCAGGAGTTCCTGGTGCGTTCGGCCAAAAAACACAGCGACTACGAGCAGACGTTCTAGGTTGTCATCCACGCGCGGCGATAGTTATCAATGCGATAAAGGGTCGGGGCTTTGAGCCTCGGCCCTTTTCCATAGCGCCGCTCCGCGCTTATTTTTGACCGTAAGACCGACGAGCAGCAGGTTTCCCGTTTCAATCCGACATCGTCGCTTGCAATCGGCAGGGCGGTTTCGCATAATAGCTTTTAAGCTTCGCGACGGAAAACGCAGATGAAACGAACCATATACCGTTGCTTTGGGGCATAGCCCCGCTTCATCTTCTCTCGCGCAGCCAACTGAATGATGCGATTTGGGTGCTGGAAGATGGGGAGAGCTCATGGCTTCTTCTGATGCAACACAACGAGCAGTCCTTGCCGGACTTTCGTGCGGGATCGGCCTTGCCGCTCCCGTGGTTATGTATGCCGCGACGCTGCCGTTTTCGTCGGTGAACGAGACGGTCGTGGCGGGTGCGGTTCCCTTCGCCGTGGGCGCGGTGGCGGGCGTGGGCATCTATGCCGCCTCGCTGGGTATCTCCGAGTATCGTGCGCAGCGTGAAGAGCGTCTGTTCCAGCCCGATGCCATGGGCGGTGCCGCCAATCTCAATCAATATCAAAGTGAGTTTAAGACCGCCTCGATTCCAGCTCAGCAGCAGGATGCGACTCCTTACGCTGCGGCTTCTGCTTCTCAGACTCAGGCGGAGCAGTCTACCTCGGCATTCCTTTCCGGCCTAACTGGTGCGTTCCAGCGCCGTCATGCCGATGATGGTGTCCCTACCATCGCTCGAGCCGCAGATGCCATGGACGAGGCCGAGGCTTGGTCCATGATCGACAGTATGCTCGACGACGATTCGCCGGTGAGCTGCGACCCTGCGCGCTCGCGCGACGTCTATCAAGTCGCCATCGACGAGCTCACCAACGGCGGGCAGACCGGCTCCCTCAATCGCGACGACATCGCCGCCGCGGCGCGCGCCGTGTCGGGCTCCCAGGCCGCCCCTGCGGGCAGCACGGCGGCTTTCGTGGCACTCGTTGCCAACGCGGCAGCCAATAACGCCTACAACGCTACCTCGGGCGACGCGAACGCTTCTGCCGACAATTCGTACGTTGATGAAGCCATGGCCGCGGACGAGGAGGCCGTTGCCGCCCGCCGTGCCGCCGAGAGCTCGCTTTGGGGCGCTCCTGCCCGGCAGCAGGCGGCTGAGGCTGCGCCGTACAATGCAAACCTCGCCAGCATGCCTATCATCTCCGGTGCCGCGGACATCGATCTCGATGACCTCGATGAGCCTGCAGCCATCACCGCATCGATTGATGCCCAAGATCGCATCGACACCGGCGACCTTCCGGACGCCTCGCTCGAGGTTGATGTCCCCATGGCTGATTACTCGGGCCACGAGGACATGTGGGCCGCCGCCACCGCGATTCTGGATGAGATTGACGAGCCCGCTCCTGTTGCAGCTCCCGCTCCCGTCGCTGCCCCTCAGCCTGCTGCCCCCGCCTATGTCGGCCGTCACAGCGCTGTGTTCCCCGAGGATACCGCCCGTATCTCGCGCGAGAGCATCGAGCGGGCCGAGGCTATTGCCGCCGGCATTATGGAAAATCGTCGTCACGAGCGCGTCAATCAGATCCTCGAGGAAGAGATCGAGCGCCTGCAGTCCTCTACCGCCAAGCGTACGGGCCGTGCCTATCTGAGCGTTATCGAGGGCGGTACCGCCAGCTTCGCGCCGCTCCGCGCGGAGGCATAACTTCTGCATGGTTAAGATCAATCGAAAATGGGCGGTCGTGACCTGCCTGATGGCGCTCTTGATCTGGGGCAATTCGCTGGTTCCCGGCTCGGGGTCGGGCTCGCTGAGCCTAACGGTCATGGAAACTATCCGCGGTTTCCTGCACGGCGTGGGACTTCCATATGCATGGGTGACCAACTTTGTTGTTCGCAAGTGCGCGCATTTTACCGAGTATATGGTGCTCGGCATCCTGGCAACGCACGCCTTTGATCTTGAGGGCCGGCGCACCTTTGACGTGCTGCTGCCCACGGCGGTGTTCCTGCTGCTGATTCCCTCGATCGACGAGACGATTCAGCTCTTTGTGCCGGGACGCGCCGGCATGATCACCGATGTGATAATCGACTGCTGTGGAGCGGCAACGGGCGTTGTGCTCCGATATCTCTTACGGTCGCTGATGTGCGCCAAAAAGGCCGCCTAGGACGTATTGTTTGGTCCTAGGCGGCCTTTTTTATTTGAGGGCTTATATGAGGCGTGGTGGCGTCGTTCCGTAGGTCGGATTTGCCGGGCGCGCCACGCCCTGTGGGTGCGTCTGCTACTGAAGCGCCTGTGCGCCCAGGGCCAGGCAACCCATGATGCCCTGCTTGCCCTCGAGGCTGTTGTTGACGATGTAGTTATCGATGTCGTTGACCTCGGGCGTGACGATATAGCCGTTGAGCATTTCGGCGCACTTCTTGCGCGCGAGCGGCACGATGGGGGTGTGGTCGGCCACGCCGCCGCCGATGATGATCTTTTGCGGCGCGTAGCACAGCGTGTAGGTCATGAGCGCCTGTGCCAGATAGCCGGCGAGCAGGTCCATGGCCTCCGGGTCATCGGCCATGTCTCCGGCGCTCTTGCCATCCCAGCGCTTTTTAACGCCGGGGCCGGCGATGAGGCCCTCTAGGCAGTTGTCGTGGAAGGGGCAGGCGCTGTGCTCGCCAATGGTGTCGCGCGGGTCGCGCGTGACCAGGATGTGGCCGGCCTCGGGATGCATCATGCCGTGCACGAGCTTACCGCCCGAGAGCACGCCGGCGCCCACGCCGGTGCCGATGGTCAGGTAGACAACGTCAGTGAGGCCCTGGGCGCAACCAAAGGTGACCTCGCCCAGGCAGGCGACGTTGACGTCGGTATCGTAGCCGCAGGGGATATTGAGCTCGTTTTGGATAGTGCCCAGCAGGTCAAAGTAGCGCCATGCCGTTTTGGGCGTCTCCAGGATCTTGCCGTATTGGGGCGAAGCGGGGTTGACTGCGGTGGGGCCAAATGCGCCGATGCCCAGCGCGGCGATGCCCTTGTCGGCAAACCATGCGTTGACGGCCTCAACGGTCTCCTGCGGGGTCGTGGTCGCGATCTGCTCGCGCTCTAGGACCGTACCGTCCGCATAGCCCGTGGCGCAGACCATCTTGGTGCCACCGGCCTCGAGCGCTCCGATAAGCTGCTGCTCTGCCATAGTATTCCTCTCTCTGGGACGAGTTGCTCCGTGACTAAAGTATAGAGCTCTAACCATTTAAGAAAGCGCTATAGAAAGAAGCCTCGCAACGCGGCGGGCGGTGCGGGGCTTCTTTGGTTGCTTTAGTTGCCGGGCCGTCCTTACCCGTGCGGCTTGATTTTATCACGTAGCGACTTGAGGTTCTCCAGCGCCGCGTTAAGCGTCTCGTCTCGCTTGGCAAAGTGGAAACGAATCAGATGGTTGACGGGCTCGCGGAAGAAGCTCGAGCCGGGCACGGCGCCCACACCCACTTTAGACGCGAGGTCTTCACAGAACTCGAGGTCGCTGTCATAGCCAAACTCAGAGATGTCCATCATGACGTAGTAGGCGCCCTGCGGTACGTTGTGCTTAAGTCCGATACTATCGAGCCCTTGGCAGAACAGGTCGCGTTTGGCGGTATAGAGGTCGAGGACCTCATCGTAATAGCTGTCGTCGAAATTGAGGGCGGTGACGACGGCTTCCTGCAGGGGAGCGGCGGCGCCCACGGTGAGGAAGTCGTGGACCTTTTTGATGCGCTCGGTGATTTCGGCAGGGGCGATAGTGTAGCCCAGACGCCAGCCGGTGATGGAGTAGGTCTTGGACAGCGAGCTGCAGCTGATAGTGCGCTCAAACATGCCGGGCAGCGTGGCCATATAGACGTGCTCGTGGGGTGCGTAGACGATGTGCTCGTATACCTCGTCGGTGATGCAGTAGGCGTCGTACTTTTTGCAGAGGTCGGCGATAAAAGTGAGCTCCTCGCGCGTAAAGACCTTGCCGCAGGGGTTGGATGGGTTGCACAGGACGATGGCCTTGGGGTCGTTGTCGCGGAAGGCCGCCTCGAGGACCTCGCGATCAAAGTCGAATGTGGGCGGGTTGAGCGGCACGTAGATGGGCTCGGCCCCCGAGAGAATGGTGTCAGCGCCGTAGTTCTCGTAGAACGGCGAGAAAATGACGACCTTGTCGCCAGGGTTCGTGACCGTCATCATGGCGGCCATCATGGCCTCGGTGGAGCCGCAGGTGACTACGATATTCTCGTTGGGGTTCACCGGCATGCCCATAAAATGCTCCTGCTTGGCGGCAAGCGCCTCACGCATGGCCTGGGAGCCCCAGGTGATGGAGTACTGGTGGTAAAGCGGCTTGGGGTCGGTGGCGATGGTGCTCAGGCTATCGAGCAGCTGCGCCGGGGGATCGAAGTCGGGGAAGCCCTGCGACAGGTTGACGGCGCCATACTTGTTGGAGATGCGCGTCATACGGCGGATGACGGAATCGGTAAACGTTGCCGTGCGGTTGGAGAGTTCTTTCATGCCGGTCCTTTCGAGCATTTGCAGTGGGGCAAGTTTACTCCTATGAAACCGGTGGGATTTGCTCGAAATGGTCTCGAAAAACTCTTTTCAAAATTCTTGAAAATTGGGGCTTGCATCGCGTGGCGTTCCTTGCAATAATAGTCGAGCGCGAAGCGCACAGGACACGGTGGGTGTAGCTCAGTTGGCTAGAGCGACGGGTTGTGGTCCCGTAGGTCGAGGGTTCGAGTCCCTTTACCCACCCCAGTTCTTGCTTCGTGTTGATATTGGGTCGTTAGCTCAGTTGGTAGAGCAGGGGACTCTTAATCCCAAGGTCCAGGGTTCGACCCCCTGACGGCCCACCAAAGCAAGTTAAGACGGTCAACGAAAGTTGGCCGTCTTTTTTTGTTGACCTCGCATGGGGTCGAACCCGAAAGGGCGCGGCCGCTTTCACAGATCGAGCCTACCCTGGGGATCGGTAAAACCGTCAGTACCCTCCTTGAGCTTTTTCTCGTCTGCTTTCACGCGACGTTCGAGCTTTTTTGTATCCTCGGCAGGCGGTAGGTTCTCGGGGACAATTCCGCGGTCGATGAGGCTGCCACGCACGCTTGTGTTGTTCTCGACGTGCTCTTGCTTGATCTGGTCCAGACCGTACAGGTCGTGTTCCTCGGCGTTGAAGGCCGTCATCGAGTTCGTAAGGTCATTTGCTTTGATGAGGACATCGGCTAACCTGTCCGCCAATGCCGCGCTCTTGGGTACGCCGAGCTGCTGCTTCATTTCCGCCGTGCTTCTGCCGCCGAATAACGCTTCATCGCCCTTCGACTTGATGATCGCGAATCCTTTGGAGTCCACGCCGCGTTTGAACGCAATACCCGAGAGCTGTTTCTCCGAATCGGATAGCGAGTGGCGCGCCTGCAAGCGCTGAATCTCTGCGAAGCGCTGCTCTATGAGCTCTTGGCGGCGCGTCTGCACGGCAAAGTATGCCTGTGCGAGCGCGATTTCCGGCTTGTTTGGGTCTCCGTTTTGGGCGATTAAATAGCATGCATAGCGCGTAAGTTTGTAGTCTTTAACCGCGCGAGCGGCGACACCGGCAGTTACCATTTTCGTGGTGTCACGAAAATGGGAATCAACTGGAGTTTTGTTTGTTTCGCACGAGACTTTTGCCCTCTTAACAACTTCGGCGAAGTTCTCCCATCGAGTGTACCCCATGGGTTCCATTAAATCGCGTGCGAGCCAATATTCAACGCCGTCTTCCACATTGGCGTAGCTATCAAGTTCGACACGCCACTTCTCGATATCTCTTCTGTCCATATCTCCTCCTCGCTAGTCTATTGTCTATGTGGGCTTTGCCCACTCTGTATTCAGAATAAGGATACGCTGCCGTGCGGACACGAATGGGCCCGTGCTGCTTCGAGCTCACGGGGCCCATGGATATCGATTGGTTGTGTTCTGCTTTAGATAGGTGTCCGGTTTAATCCGCTCGATAGTGCGACCCGAGACTTTCAGTTCGCTTGCGCATGGCTTTGACCATTTCCTGTGCTAGTCGAATCTGCGACTGTAGGCGGGCGAGGGCTGCGATCTCGCTGTCATCGGTATGCGGCTTGCTCAGCGCCATGGCCTTGTCTTGCAGGCTTTCAAGCTGTTGCAGGGCCTCGGATAGGCCTGTTTCGGTCCTGTTGATCATGCAAAAGGTGCTCATCGTGTGCCTAAGGCTGTGTGTCAGGCGTTCGGCATCTGTTGTGGCAATGCCGTAGTGGGGGAGGTTGATATCCGCCTTCGGGGCCATCTCAGGTGCATTCTGCGCTGCAAGGGCTGCCGATGCGCCCGCGATACGTCCGAATACGATGCCGTTGGCGCTTGACAAGCCACCAATGCGGTCGGCGCCGTGCATGCCGCCTGTCGCCTCGCCGCAAGCGTAGAGGCCCTCAACGCCCGTGTGCGCGGTCATATCGATCTTGATGCCGCCGTTAGCGGCGTGGGCATACATCGCAACGCGCATCTCGTCAGTCGGGGCGATGCCGTGCTCGTCTTGCAGCCAGGTGGCAAAGGTCTGCACAAACTCTGGGACATCCTCGCGGGGGAAGTCGTAGTGGAGTGCCAGGCCTTCGACACCTGCCTGATCGATGACGAGATCGATAGCGCGGGAGGCCAAGCGTGACGTGAAGGGACCATATCCAGAGCGCTGCTCGAGCAGGTCGTCCAGCTTGTCGTCGGCAATATCTGCCGGCTGGTCTACATGTACGTAGCGCCAGGTCTTCTCGTTAAAGACAAGGTTGCGCTTGGGCTCGATGAAGCCGGGCATCATCTGCATGAACTCTATATTAGTAAGCGATGCGCCGTGCGCCAGCGCGATGGCCTGTGATGAGCTGAGCACGTCGGCGGAAGTGAGGCTTCGCTCGAACAGGCCACCCGTGCCACCGGCTGCGATGATCGTGGCTTTGGTAGCAAAGGGCACGATTCGATCTTCGGTGAGGTTGTAGAGCACGGTTCCGGTGATTCTGCCGTTCGTGTCCTCAACAAGGTCGATAAGCTCATGGCGGGGGAGCAGGCGAATGCCGAGCGACTCGATCCGGGCCGTCAGAGCGTCCTCAAGGGGCTTGCGGGTGAGGCCGCGCCACATGCGCGTTTTGTGGTCAAAGCAGGGGATAAACTGCTTTTGCTGAGCGCTCTCAGCGCTTTGCGGACGCTGGAGCTCAACGCCCAGGTCTTGCTCGAGCCATTCAATTGCCTGGGGAATGCCGTGCACAAACGCCTGGACAAGCTCGAGGTCGGCGACACCGCCGCCGACGGTCTGGATAGTGTCGATGAGGTCTTGTTCGTCGTCTTCGTTAACGGGTCCGATAAGCCCCAGACCCCAGGTTCCGGGGAAGAAGCTCGATCCACTCATAGTCTTGCCGGCGCTTGCCACAGTGACGGTTGCACCCGTGTGTGCCGCTTCGATGGCGGCGCAAAGGCCCGCAATGCCAGATCCAATTACCAGTACATCAGTCGATTCCATCGGATTCCTTTCTCGTCCGGCGCATTGTCGCACGGGTGATCGGCAATGGGGTCGCAAAGACTCGGCAAATCGGTAAAGGGCAAATATGGCAGGTGGGCGTCAGATGGACTCGGCCACTTCGGTCGGCCCATTTGATAAGTTGCGGTGGAATACGGACTGTTTTGGCCTGTATGGATGCAATTCAGTCCGTATTTCACCGCAACTGATACATCGGACCTTCTAATAAGAGTAACCAATTTGGGACGGGACAAACAAAAAGAGCCGCCACCTCGAAAGGTAGCGGCTCCAAGGCTCAACTATATGAGCATCGCGCGGGCGCGATTAGGCCTTGAGGGCCTCCTCGACGGCGACAGCGCAAGCGACGGTGGCACCAACCATGGGGTTGTTGCCCATGCCGATGAGACCCATCATGTCGACGTGCGCAGGCACGGAGGAAGAACCGGCGAACTGGGCGTCGGAGTGCATACGGCCCATGGTGTCGGTCATGCCGTAAGAGGCAGGGCCGGCGCCCATGTTGTCCGGGTGCAGGGTACGACCAGTGCCGCCACCAGAAGCGACGGAGAAGTACTTCTTGCCAGCCTCGAGGCGCTCCTTCTTGTAGGTGCCAGCGACGGGGTGCTGGAAGCGCGTGGGGTTGGTGGAGTTACCGGTGATCGAGATGTCGACGTTCTCATGCCACATGATGGCAACGCCCTCGCGGACGTCGTCGGAGCCGTAGCAGTTAACGGCAGCGCGGGGACCATCGGAGTAGGGGATGGTCTCGACGACCTTGAGCTCGCCCGTGTAGTAGTCGAACTGGGTCTTCACGTAGGTGAAGCCGTTAATGCGGGCGATGATCTGAGCAGCGTCCTTGCCCAGACCGTTGAGGATAACGCGCAGCGGCTTCTTGCGAGCCTTGTTGGCGTTCAGAGCCAGGCCGATAGCACCCTCAGCGGCAGCGAAGGACTCGTGGCCGGCCAGGAAGGCGAAGCACTCGGTGTCGTCGGAGAGCAGCATAGCGCCCAGGTTGCCGTGGCCCAGACCGACCTTGCGGTCCTCGGCGACGGAGCCGGGAACGGTGAAGGCCTGGATGCCCTCGCCGATGATGGCAGCAGCCTCAGAAGCGGACTTGGCGCCACGCTTGACAGCGAGAGCGCAGCCGAGGGTGTAGGCCCACTCGGCGTTCTGGAAGGCGATGGACTGGGTGTTGTTGACGATCTCACGCGGGTTGAAGCCCTTGTCGGTGCAGATCTGCAGAGCTTCCTCGAGGGAGGCGATGCCGTTGTCGGCGAGGCACTTGTTGATCTTGTCAGCGCGGCGCTCGTAACCTTCGAACGTAACAGTCATAGTTATTTCCCTCCCTTTCTACTCGTGAACCGGGAACACGCTGGCGACGGAGTGAGTCTCCTCGTCGGTGCGCGGGTCGATGTACTTGGCAGCGTTCTCCCACTGACCATAGTGGCCCATAGCGCCAGCGATGGCCTCCTCGGGGGTCTTGCCGGCCTTGACGGCGTCGGTGAACTTGCCGAGGTTCAGGAACTCGAATGCGATGATCTCGTTCTTGTCGTTGAGAGCCATGCGGGTGACGTAGCCCTGAGCGAGCTCGAGGTAACGAGCGCCCTTGGCCTTGGTGCCGAACATGGTGCCGACCTGAGAGCGAAGGCCCTTGCCGAGGTCGTCGAGGGAAGCGCCCACGGGCAGGCCGCCCTCGGAGAACGCGGTCTGGCTGCGGCCGTAAACGATCTGCAGGAAGATCTCGCGCATAGCAACGTTGATGGCGTCGCAGACGAGGTCGGTGTTGAGGGCCTCGAGGATGGTCTTACCGGGAAGGATCTCGGAAGCCATGGCGGCAGAGTGGGTCATGCCCGAGCAGCCGATGGTCTCAACGAGGGCCTCCTCGATGATGCCGTCCTTGACGTTCAGCGTGAGCTTGCAGGCGCCCTGCTGAGGTGCGCACCAACCCACACCGTGCGTAAGACCGGAGATGTCGGAAATCTCCTTAGCCTGGACCCACTTGCCCTCCTCGGGGATGGGTGCGGGGCCGTGGTATGCACCCTTGGCAACGGGGCACATGTTCTCCACTTCCTGTGAGTACTGCATGCCTCTCCTCTCTATCGTGTTGGCGTCCCGTCTGGAGGTCGTGGCTGGCGATTGCCGGGCGACCCTTCGAAAGGGACATGACATGCAGCCCCTATAATACCGCGAAATGCACGGAATATTCGGCGAACGGCTCAGTTTTCGTAGCGAGAAGTCCGGAAGTTTTAATTGAAACGGTTTAACTCTATGTTCTGTGGTCGCGAACTTCCGTAGAGGGGGTCCGTCTTTGGCAAGCTTTTGGTCAGCTCTTGTAAGCGTTGCAGGGGTTGACCTGTTGCAACGGTGCCGTTCGCCGCCTGATTACTGCCTTTGGCCGCGCGAGTGTATTGTTTTGCGTGAATGTTTTGATGGCACGCTTCAATCGTGCTGTATTGGATGGCAAGCAGATCCCGGTGAAGGGAGCGCCATGCAGCGCGTTTGGAGAACGGTTACCGGCTTTTACCATGTCTGTGCCCGCGGTACGGGCAAGCGGCTCATCTTTGAGGGCGATGACGACCGGTGGGAGTTTTTGGAGCTGATGCGCGAGTGCTGTCGCGAGGAGGGCGTGACGGTTATCGCCTGGTGCCTTATGGGCAATCACGTGCATTTGGTGCTTGCAGATTACGAGGACAGGATGAGCGCGGCAATGCACCGGCTGCTTTTGACGTACGCGCGGCGGTTCAATAAGCGCACGGGGCGCACAGGCCATCTGTTCCAAAACCGTTTTGACCGGCGCTCGCTCGATACCGACTGGCAGGTGATGGAGGCTATTCGCTCTGTACACGCCGATCCGCAGGAGGTGGGCGTTAGCCTAATCGAGCGTTATCCCTGGAGCAGCTTTCCGGAACATCTACGCGCTTACGACGGTGATGTGGCCGATGCCGCGAGGGGATTTTCTGATCCTTCTTGTGTGCTTGAGCTTTTTGGCTCTGCCGAGGGCTTTATTGCCTATTCGCTTTCGACGCCCGACGGCAGTGAGCCAGCGCTGTGCGATATGAAAGAGACGGAGTGGGAACGCCACGCCTTTGCCGACAAGATGGCGAAGAGCCTCGGGGTTCCGCTCAACGAACTCAAGACCGTTGCGCCCTCGCGGCGAGACAGAATCATTTTCGCTCTGCACGATGGCGGCTACACGGTGCGCGAGGTCGAACGGTATACGGGAATCAGCAAGAGTACCGTATCTCGTATCGTGCGCGCTTATGCGCGGGTGAAGGCACAGGCTGAGCTCTCGGAATAGAAAATGGCCGAACCACTCTTGTCAAGCGATTCGGCCAACAAAAATCTTAAGATTTGGGACAAGTTCTACTGATTATTTTGTCCCGTGAGCATGCCGTCGAGGGTGCGCCAGGCGAGCTCGGCGCATTTGACGCGGGCGGGCATGTGCGAGATGTCCTGGAGCTGGGCGGCTTCGTCCAGGTCTTCCAGGTCCTCCTCGGAGAGCTTCTCGCCGCGGATCATGGCGAGGAAGAGCTCTGCTAGGCGGCGAGCTTCCTCGACGGTCTCGCCGGTGATGAGGTCGGCCATGATGTCGGCGCTGGCCTGGCTTATGGCGCAGCCGTGCCCGGTAAACGAGGCTTCCTCGATTACATCGTTCTCGACGCGCAGCTGTAAGGTGAGCTCGTCGCCGCAGCTGGGGTTGATGCCGTCGTGCTCGTGCGTGGGAGCATCCATCTCGTACTTATAGTCGGGGTGCGAGTTGTGCTCCATAAATGTGGTGGAGGTGTACAGATTACCCATTGAACGTGCTCCAAACGTGATGCAGGCCGGCGATGAACTTGTCGATGTCGGCCTTGTCGTTGTAGAAGGCCACGCTGGCGCGGCAGCAAGCAAGGTTTTCGACGCCCAGCCAGGTAAGCAGCGGCTGCGCGCAGTGGTGGCCGGCGCGGATGCAGACGCCGTCCATGTCCATGATGCTCGCGACGTCGTGCGGATGGATGCCCTTGACGTTAAAGCTCACAACGCCGTGGTGGTTGTCCCAATAGATGGAGCCGATGATCTGGACAAAGTCGAGCTGCATGAGTTCGCCCATCAGATAGTGGACGAGTGCCTGCTCGCGGGCCTGGATGTTCTCGTAGCCCACCGTGTTGACCAGGTAATCAAGGGCGGCGCCCGTGGCGAAGATGCCGGCGGCGTCCTGCGTGCCGGCCTCGAATTTCTCGGGAACGGGCGCCCAGACGGCGTCTTGCTCGGTGACCGAGTCGATCATCTCGCCGCCGGTGAGCATGGGCGGCATGGCGTTGAGCAGGTCCATTTTGCCCCACAGCACGCCGATGCCCATGGGGCCCATGGCCTTGTGCGCGCTAAAGGCAAAGAAGTCGGCGCCCAGGTCGGCCACATCGACCGGCATGTGCGGCAGCGACTGCGCGCCGTCGACGACCAGATAGCCGCCGTATTTGTGCACGAGCTTGCCGAGGTTCTTGACCGGGTTCTCGACGCCTAGCACGTTGGAGACCTGTCCCACGGCCAGGATCTTGGTCTTGGGACCCACCTTGGCAAGAACCTCCTCGGTGGTGAGCTGGCCGGTCTTGGTGGGGTAGAGGTAGACGAGCTTGGCGCCGGTCTCGCGGCAGACCTGCTGCCACGGAATCAGGTTGGAGTGGTGCTCCATGATGGTGATGACGACCTCGTCACCGGGCTCGAGCACCGTGGGTGCAAAGCTCTTGGCAACCAGGTTGAGCGACTCGCTCGTGTTGCGGGTGAAGACGACCTCGTTGGCCTGGGAAGCGCCGATGAGGTCGGCGATCTGCTGGCGGACCTTCGCGATGGCGTCGGTGGCCTCGACGGACAGCGAGTACAGTCCGCGTAGGGGGTTGGCGTTCATACGCTGGTAGAAGTCGCGCTCGGCGTCGAGCACGCAGGCGGGGCGCTGCGCGGTGGCGGCACTATCGAGGAAGGCGATCTCGGGGTGCTGCTGAAACAGCGGGAACTGGCCCTTGTAGGGGTTGGTCTCGATATCTACGGTAGGCCAGCCGCGCGAAGCCTCGTCGCTGGCGTCGAGCTCCATGGGCTCGGGGGCGGTACAGGTGTCGCATTTAACGTGCTCGGTGTCGATCATGCGAGCTCCTCTTCAAAGTTATCGATCAGGTTGTTGCCCAAGCGGACGACGGCGGCGCGGGTGCGCTCGTCGGTCGCGGAAAGCGCGGCGTCCTCCAGCTTGGCGCGGATGAACAGGTCTTCGGCGGCGTTTTGGTCAAGGCCACGGCAGGCGAGGTAGAACAGCTGCTCGTCGCGGACGTGGCCGATGGTGGCTCCGTGGTTGCCGGCGACGTCGTCCTCGTCGCACAGGATGACGGGGACGGTCTTGTTGTCGACGCCCTTGTTGGCCAAAAGCACCGTCTCGCGCTCGGTGCCGGTTGCACCCTTGCAGCCGTGCACGAGGTCGATAGTGCCGCGGTAGACCTTCTTGGACGTGCCGGTCAGTACGCCGTTGGCGTCGATCTCGCACTCGGTCTTGCGACCGCGGTGGCGCAGCTCGTAGTTAAAGTCGCGCACCTGCTCGCGGGCGCCCAGGTAGTCAGTATCGATGGTGACCTTGGCGGTATCGCCCAGCAGGTCGCCGGCAAGGCCGGTGGCGCTGGCGCCGGCACCCAGGACGCTGTGCTGCACGTTGACGCGCGCGCCCTCGTCCAGGAACAGGCCGGTGTCGTCGAGCGCGATCCAGCTATCGTCGAGCATCTGCGTGCAGGTCGCGTTGACGGTGGCGTACTCGTGGGCGCACACGCGTAGCACGGAGCCCACGACACCCTCGCCGGTAACAGGAGAGTCTAGGGCAATATGCAGGTCGAGCGTTGCCTGCGGGCGAGCGACGACGTCGATGGCGGCGATGGCCGCGGCGGCATCGACACCGCTCACGCGCACGGTAACCGTGACGTGCTTGTATGCGGGCACATCGATGACGATGCGCTTGGTGGCGTGCTCGGCCAAGTAGGCGTAGGCAGCCTCGCCCATGCCGGTCTCGAAGGCTTCAGCAGGGGAGAGCTCCTCTTCGAGCTTGATGGCGCCGGCCTGGTAGACGGAGGTGGCGGGCACGTCGAGCTCGGTCTCGGGCGTGATGCGGGCGCGGTCGGCTGCATCACCGGGGGCGGAGGCGCGGCGCTCGGGGAAGCGCTCGGCCATGGCGTCCATGGCGGCTTCGAACGCGTCTGCCACGCCAGTAAACTGCTCGTCCAAGCCCTCGACCTCAACGGCCTCGGTGGGAGCGGTGGCAAGCTCGTTAGAGAGTTCGAGCTTGGTCTGGTTCATCTTGAGCCAACCCCAAGTGGCAGCCGGCATCGCATTGACCTGCTCAAGGGTGGTAGCAGCGGTGTTGGTGGTCTGTTTCATTATCCGATCGCTCCTTCCATCTCGAGCTTGATCAGGTTGTTCATCTCGACGGCATACTCCAGCGGCAGCTCCTTGGAGACCGGGTTGGCAAAGCCGTTGACGATCATGGTGCGGGCCTCTTCCTCCGAGATGCCGCGGCTCATCAGGTAGAACACCTTGTCGTCGCCGATGCGGCCGATGGTGGCCTCGTGGCCGATGTCGACGTTCTTGGCGCGGATGTCCATGGCGGGGATGGTGTCGGAGCGGCTCTGGTCGTCGAGCATGAGCGACTGGCAGCTCACGGTTGCCTTGGAGCCCTCGGCCTTAGGCGTGGCCACGATGGAGCTGCGGAACGTCTGGATGCCGCCGCTCTTGGAGATGCCCTTGGTCTCGACGGTTGCCGAGGTATCGGGCGCGTTGAGCACGACCTTGCAGCCGGTGTCGAGGTTCTGACCGGCGCCGGCAAAGGTGATGCCGGTAAAGCTCGAGCGGGCGCGGCGGCCGTTGAGCACGCTCATGGGGTAGAGGTAGCCCACGTGGCTGCCGAAGGAGCCGCTGATCCACTCGATGTCGCCGTCCTCGTCCACGCGCGCGCGCTTGGTGTTGAGGTTGTACATGTTCTTGGACCAGTTCTCGATGGTCGAGTAGCGCAGGTGTGCGCGTTTGCCCACAAAGAGCTCCACAGCGCCGGCGTGGAGGTTGGCAACGTTGTACTTGGGCGCGGAGCAACCCTCGATAAAGTGCAGGTCGGCATCGTCCTCGACGATGATGAGCGTGTGCTCAAACTGGCCGGCACCCTTGGCGTTGAGGCGGAAGTAGCTCTGCAGCGGGAAATCGAGCTTGGTGCCCTTGGGCACGTAGACAAACGAGCCGCCGGACCATACGGCGCCGTGCAGGGCCGCAAACTTGTGGTCGGTGGGCGGGATGAGTGTCATAAACTTCTCGTGGATGAGCGGTTCCCACTGCGGATCGTGCAGGGCTTCCTCAATACCGGAGTAGACGATGCCCATCTTGGACGCGGTGTCCTGCATGTTGTGGTAGACGAGCTCGGAGTCGTACTGCGCGCCGACACCCGCCAGGTAGCTACGCTCGGCCTCGGGGATGCCTAGGCGCTCAAAGGTGTTCTTGATGTCGTCGGGCACCGACTGCCAGTCGTGCTTTTGGTCGGTGTTGGGCTTGACGTAGGTGACGATGTTGTCCATGTCCAGGCCCTCGATGGAGGGGCCCCACGTCGGATCCGGGAAGCGGTTGAAGATTTCGAGGGACTTTAAGCGCAGGTCGAGCATCCACTGCGGCTCGTCCTTTTTGGCGCTGATCTCGCGCACGATGTCGGGCGTGATGCCGGCGTCGAGGCGCTCGAATCCCTCCTCGCCATAGGTGAAGTCGTAGAGGCTGCGGTCGATGTCCGCGACCTCGGTGCGGTTCTTGGTCATTGCGTCGCCCCTTTACGCCTGCTGCTCGGCAGCGGCGGCCTCGGCCTGGGCGCGCTGCTCGGCGGCCTCGCGCTCGAAGGTCTCAAAACCGTTCTTGTCGATCCAGGGGATGAGCGAGGCGTCGTCCTCGCGCTCGATGTGGCCCTTGACCATAACGTGGACGCGGTCGACATCCAGGTGCTCCAAGATGCGCGTGTTGTGTGTGATGATGAGCATGGAGCCGTCGCAGCTCTTGCGGTAGGCGTCCATGCCGTGGCTGACGGTGGACAGGGCGTCGACGTCTAGGCCCGAGTCGGTCTCGTCGAGGATGGCGAGCTTGGGCTGCAGCAACAGGAGCTGGAGCATCTCGACCTTCTTCTTCTCGCCGCCCGAGAAGCCCACGCCCAGCTCGCGGTTGAGGTAGGCGGTATCCATGTTGAGCTCTGCCGCGAGCTCCTTGACGCGACGGCGGAACTCCTTGCCCTTCATCTCCAGGCCGGGGCGGCCGGCGATGCTGGCGCGCAAAAAGCTCGACAGCGGCACGCCCGGGATCTCGACTGGGGCCTGGAAGCTCAGGAACAGGCCGGCGCGCGAGCGCTTGTCGGTGGTGAGCTCGGTGATGTCCTGGCCGTCAAAGACGATGCGGCCGTCATTGACGGTATAGACGGGGTCGCCCATGACCAGGTGGCCAAGGGTGGATTTGCCGGCGCCGTTGGGGCCCATCAGCACGTGGGTCTCGCCGGCGGCGACGTTAAGGTTGACGTTGTGGAGGATGGTCTTCTCGTCCACGGAGGCGGTAAGACCTTCAATGGAAAGCAGCGGATTTGCGCTCATGCTGTCCCTCTCTGTATATGGTGTACTCATAGGTGTACTAAACCCTAGGAATCTTCTCGGAATAAAGTTACTATGGGTTCGGCGTTAGTCAAGGGAAAACCCGACTAATCCACTCGACTTTTCAAATTCTGGGACAAAATAACCTGTTGTGTTTGTCCCACTTACTTAAGATTTGGGACAAACAAACCTGGTTATGTTGTCCCAGGAACGATGGGAGGGTAGGTATGCTCATTTCTTCCAAGGGCCGCTATGCCCTCCGGCTGATGATCTACATCGCGGCGCTCGGTGACGCCGAGGGCAAGATTGCCTTGCGCGAGGTTGCCGACCGTGAGCATATCTCGCAAAAGTATTTGGAGCAGCTGGTTCGTCCGCTTATGAAGGCGGGCCTGCTTAAGAGCGTGCGCGGCAAGGGCGGCGGCTACATGATGGCCAAGGACCCGGCCGAGGTGCGTGCTGGCGACATCCTGCGCGCCGTCGAGGGCAGCACGGCTCCGGTGGCGTGCGACGGCATCGACAACAGCTGCGCCCGCAGTGATCTGTGCTCGACCGTCAAGTTCTGGCGCGGTCTGGACGACGTGATCGAAAAGTACGTTGACGGCGTGACGTTGGCCGACCTGGCCGCCGTTCCCGAGATCAACTTTGACATTAAGCTGTAGGGCTGCAAATGGCATCTCTCGACAAGGTGTACAAACAAATCGAAGTTTTTGCTCGGGAATGTGACGCCGAGAAGGTTGTGCTGTTTGGTTCTCGTGCTCGAGGCGACAACTTACCCAAGAGCGATATTGACATCGCCGTAGCAGGTTGTCGGGATTTCGGCCGTTTCTCATATTTGATCGAGGAGCGTCTTGATACTCTTTTAGATGTAGATGTCGTCAATCTCGACGAGTCCTTGTCGCAGCAATTGCTCGATGAAATTGCCAGGGATGGTGTGATTCTGTATGAAAAAATATGAGAACTTTGCCAGTGCCTTGGCGAATCTTGAGGATGCGCCCAATCAGGATCTCAACAATGATTTTGTTCAGAGTGGATTGATTAATAAGTTCAATCTTCAATTTGAACTGAGCTGGAAGCTCCTTAAGCGTCTGCTCGAGTATGAGGGCGCCACGCTTGCCGCGTCGGGGTCTCCTCGTGCCATCTTGAAGGAGTCGTACCGATTCTACGACTTTATTGATGAGGCGGCCTGGCTAGACATGCTCAGAGACCGTAATACGAACGTCCATATCTATGACAACAAGCTCGCTCAAGATTTGATTCAGCGCATCTTGAACGTCTATATCCCCGCTTTCTGTCAGTTGAGGGACGGGCTGATGGAGCGTTACGGCGAGCTTCTGTTGGCGCCCGACGACCAGTTTGTTTAATTCCTTACGATTTCGCGGAGGGTTGTTGCCGTTAACCGAGGGGTTGTTGTGTAACAACGGGCGAGCTGCAATACTTATTTTTATCTTTGCAATCTGAACTTTAACTACACCAATGCAGGGAGGATCTTATGCAGCCCAAGCATTCTGCTATTGTCGCGGGCCTGACGCTGGCGCTTTCGTTTGGCGCCGTTTCCGCGCCGGCACCCGCCGCTGCCGAGGAGCCCACGCCGGGCGTTGCCTCGGATGCCACCGATATCGATAAGGGCCTTTACACCCAACAGTCCTTCTCGGGCGTGTTGAGGTCGGTCCAGGGCGTTTCGTTTGTCAACGTGACTCCCGAGATGAAGTACTTTACCAAGTACGAGAGCCATGGCAACTACAACCAGGGCTTTTCGTACGGTGACGGCTATAACGCGCTGGGTTATTACCAGTTCGACCGTCGTTGGTCGCTCATTCCGTTTATGAAGCAGGCCTACAACTACAGCCCCGAAAAATACAGCATGCTCAAGGATGCGATTGATCGCGGCAGCGAGATTTCCAACACGAGCAATGCCATGTACGAGAACGGCCAGCTCACCGAGTTGGGCCATATCGCTCAGGATGCCTTCCAGGGTGCGTACAACACCGATCCTGTTGAGTTCTCAGCACTTCAAGATGCCTATGCGTACAACTCGTACTATACGGTGACCGAGGCGTGGCTCAAGAGCGGCCTGGGCATTGATATTTCGGGCCGCGCCGATTGCGTCAAGGGCACGGTGTGGAGCATCACCAACATGTGCGGCACCGGTGGTTGCAGGGACTTTTTCCGTTGGGCGAATCTTTCCAACGATATGTCCGACCGCGAGTTTGTGACGGCGCTCTCCAATAGTGTGGTCAACAATGTCGCCACTAAGTTTTCGAGTCAGCCCCAGTATCATGAGGGCTGGAAGAATCGTTATAAGAATGAGCTGAAGGACTGCTTGGCTTATATCGCCGAGGACGAGGCAGCCGCTGCGACGCCCGTGCAGCCCGAGCCCACGCCGGTGCCCTCGCCGACACCTGATTCGAATGACGACTCGAGTGACGATGCCAACGATGACAGGATGGATGCGCCCTCGACCGATGCTGACGGTAATGGCTCTGCTGGTGGCACTACCAACGACGGCTCTACCTCGAACGGCTCCGATTCGAACGGCTCTGCTGCGGGCGATTCGCCTTCAAGCTCTGCCGGCAATACGGACAGCGACGCTTCTGGTTCGACCGGCGCTGACACCTCTAACTCATCTACCGGCTCGAGCGATTCGTCCGTTGACACCGGCTCTAACAACGGCTCCGGCTCTGACACGACCCCTGATTCCGATGCTTCCAAGGACGACTCGAATAAGGCGCCGGACGCTCCCGTTGCTTCGCCGGACAAGAAGCCTTCTTTCTCCGAGCAGCTTGGTTCTACGCTGGGTTCTTCGCTGATGGCTGGCGTCAATAACGGCTCGGCCCAGAACAAGGACAACTCTGATCAGGTTTCCATGGAAAAGACCGAGGCCGCAAAGGGCGACTCAAAGGACAAGGCTTCCGAGAAGACCGAATCCGATAAGGGTCCTAGCTCTGATGAGAAGGGCGACAAGTCCGGTCAGAAGAAGGACGAGGGTAAGAAGTCTGAATCTGAGAAGAAGGACAAGAGCAAGACCGAGGGCGAAAAGAAACAGCCCGAAGACGACGACAAGAGCGGTGCTGACAACCAGGTCCAAGAGCAAAATGACTCCAAGACGGTGACCACTACAACCACGACGACTACAACGACCAAGTCCTCGGGCGGCAACATGCCCAAGACGGGCGATCTGATTGTGATGGCGAGCCTTGCCAGTGCAAGCTTGGCCACGCTGGGCGCTACGTCTATCGTAAGTGGTAAGCATAAGCTCGATCAGCAGAAGAAGGCTTCTGGGGAGGACGGCTCGGAGGAGTAGCCTCTTGGTTGCTAGATAACTAAAGAGTTGGGACGGGGTCCGGTGCGAATGCACCGGGCCCCGTTTTGTTGTGCAACGATTAGTTATGCCCCCTCACACCTCTTGTTGCTACCGTTGCCCGATATGTTCGCGCGGCGTCGTCGGTACGCGCGGGGCGGTCATTACAATTTGCATCGTGCAGCGATTTAGGGGGAACGTTTTGGTGTCTGAACAGGCAAATGTTGATTGTGCTGCTGGCTTTGGCGTGCGCTTGATCGGCTGTGCCGACGATGCGGTTTTGCCCATTGGCATGCACGACTATGCGGAGGCCCTTGGTTGCTGCATGCTGGTTGACAAGACCATGTTTATTGCCGATGTGTTGGACTGCGACGCGTCCGTTGTGGTGTGCTGTCGACCCGAGGGTTTTGGCAAGAGCATGAACTTGTCGATGCTCAGGGCTTTTCTGGAGCGTCCAGCGGTCGGTCGCTCTGGTCAGCGTTTGTTTGCCGATGCTCAGATTTGGGATGCGAACGGCGGGCGCTATCGGGATGAGTATGCTTGCTATCCGGTGATATCGCTGGACTTTTCTGGCGCTGCGAGGCGTGGCCCCGCTATTGCCGGCGTCGTGCGCGATGCCCTTTCGGGCGAGTGCGCTCGCTTGTTGGCGCTCTTGGAGGCTCCGGATTTAGCTCGAGATAAGGTGCGTCACATCGAACGTGTCGCGCGTGGCGTGGCGAGCGCGGACGAGGTTGACTCGGTGCTCGGTGTGCTCATTGAGCTGCTGGAGATGGCCTGCGATGAGCAGGTTGTATTGCTCGTTGATGGGTACGACGCGGCGTGGTTGGGCCGTGCGAGCGCGAGGGACGCTTCCGGCGCCGATCCGGCAGGGCTATTCGATCGCGTGCTTTTCGAGGCCATTGCCACTGCGCGCGATTCGTTGCGGCTGACGTGTCTGATGGGGGAGCGTCCCGGTCCTGCCGAAGTGGCGCTTTCTTCGCGCGGCTGCTCGTATTGTCTGACGACGCCGCTGTCGGCGTGGTGTGACCGATGGTTCGGTTTTTCGGATGCCGAGGTCGAGGCTCTGTTGAATCATGCTGGGCGCGAGGAATACCTTGATGATGCGCGTGAATGACTCGAGGGATATCGGTTTGGTAGGGCTTATTGCTCGAATCCAGCGCGTGTGATCGGTTTTCTGGACCGAGGCTGCACGGCGCCCGTGCGTGCCGATCTGTATGGATATGCCGATTGCCTGAGTAGGGTAGTTGCCGGGTGGAATCTCGACCGTCTTTCGGTCTTGTTCGATTTGCTCGAGGCCCATGGGTGCGTTGAGGTCCCGCTTTGTTTGGGCGCTGCGGGGCTAGAGGCCTCGCCTGATGATGGCCTGTGGACGGCGCTGTATCTGTCAGGTTTCCTGACGACAGATATGACTGAGGAGCCAGAACATGGCAATCGCCTCCGTGCCTTGCGGTTGCCCAATAACGAGCTTCGCCAGGTATTGCGTCTGGTGATTATTGAGTGGTTTGAGTGCGCTACCGAGGACGTTTGTGACATCGATGCGTTTCGCGACGGGTTGTGCCGTGGGGATGAGGATGCGGTGAGGCGGGCGCTAAGCCGCATCCTGGGAGATGCGGGAATCGGTGCGATCGACCCAGATGCGCCGCTGCCATACCATCTGCTCTTGCAGGGGCTCTGCTTTGGCTTGCCGGGCTATGCCAATCCTGCCTCGAGGCGAAAGTGTGGCACGGGTCGCTGGGACATTCAGGTTTTCCCTACGGGCGCTGTGTTCGACGTAGCAGATACGATTGGCATGCTGGACGAGCGCCCGCTGATAACGATTAACTTGATGTATGACCCCGATGTGGATGCGCTGGGCCTGGAATTGCTGGCCGTGCAGTCGCTACTCGACATAGAGCGCGACGGCATCGACGAAATCCGTGTGCCACGACCCGGAGTTGGCCGCATGCGCTGGGGGTTTGGCTTTGACGGGCAGCGTGTGTCCGTGGTGTGCCAGCGGTTATAGGGGATGACGAAAGCCCTTTACTACTCTGCGTCCTTCATGGGCGGCATGGGCTTCCAGTTGGGATTCTTGATGATCTTGCGGGCGTCCTTCATGCCTCGGCGCAGCGCCGGAATGCCGGTCTTAAAGCACTTGTCGACCGCGGCCAGGCGAATGAATTCCTTGCAGAAGGTCGCGGCATTGCCCAGGCGGAACAGCATGGGGTGGTAGTCACCGTAGATCTGCATATAGCGAGCGAGGAAGCCTCGGTTGCGCATGATGTAGTAGCGGTTGGTGTCGCTCGTGGAGTTGAGCTGGCGCTTGCCGGCGATATCCCAGTTAGAGACGGCGCGGGCGCGCTTGAGCACCACGTCGGCAACAACGGCGGCGGGGAAGTGTTGGCTGGCCACGTAGCCGTAGCAGGCATCGTCGCCGTAGATAAAGAAGCGCGCATCGGGCAGGCCAATCTTGTCGACCACGCGGCGCGAGAACATGCCGCCCTCAAAGCACAGCTGGTTCATGGTGCGGTAGCCCTTGGGACCCAGATCCCACTTAGCGATGGGGTTAGGGATGCCAAGTGAAAGGATGAGCTGGTACTGCCAAAAGAAGGCGCCGCCGTCAAAGTCCAGGCGCGAACCCTGGATAACATCGTAGCGGTCGGTCCACTTGGCCAAGCGCTCGATGCCTTCGGGGATGACGAGCACGTCGTCGTCCATCACCCAGAACCACTGGGCGCCCAGGTCGTAGGCGCATTTGGTGCCGGCGGAGAAGCCACCTGCACCGCCGCCGTTTTCGAGCTGTGGTGCGTAGATGACACGGTCGGTGCCGCCCTGCGCGTCAGGCTGCTCGGTGTCGATGCCCCACAGGTTAGCCAGGCGCTCGTTGAATGCGGTGCACATGGCCTCGGTTTCGCGCGAATTCTCGTTATCGACAATCACGATGCGCCAGGGCGTTGCCGTGAGCCCGGTCATGGAGTCGAACAAGTTGGCCAGGAGTTCCTGGCGCTTGTACGTAACGACGACAATGGCGAGCTTATCGATGGGAGCGGGAAGGGTTGAAGGCATGGGGCAATATATCCTTTCACGCGCGGCGGGCGAGTGCTGCGCGGAAGCTATCGAATACGTCCTTGAGACTGTCCTATTGTAAAGGCTCGGCGCACCTTGACGGCAAGCTTTGAATAAAACGCAGGAACCTGCCATGGGCCCGCCGCATGACGTGGGGCCGCTTTGCCCGCAAGAGGCTCCATAGATTATATAAACGCCCGCTAGCGCGCTGACCCTTTGATACCATGAAACGACAGGTATTTCCTAAGGAGCACATTTGTCTACTAACGCCTCTGGCAGCCCTGTTCTGTCGCTGCTTATTCCCATTTACAATGTTCAGCGCTACCTGCGCGAGTGTCTCGATTCCGCCCTGGCGCAGACGCTCAAGGATATTGAGATCATCTGCATTAACGACGGGTCGACCGACAACTCGCCGGCGATTATCCGCGAGTATATGGAGCGCGATGGGCGCGTCAAGATGATCGACAAGGCCAACAGCGGTTACGGCGACTCGATGAACCACGGTCTGGAGATGGCGCGTGGCAAGTACGTGGGCATCTTGGAGTCCGATGACTTTATGGCGTCTGACGCACTCGAAAAGCTTGTCTCGGCCGCCGATACCAATAATGCCGACTTTGCGAAGGCGAACTTTGATTTCTACTGGTCTAAGCCCGAGGAGCGCCGTTCGCTACACGAGATGTTTAGACCTCGGGATTGCGGCAAGCCGGTGCACCCGAGCGATACGACACAGTTCTTTAAGCAAAAGCCGTCGATTTGGTCGGCCGTGTACCGTCGCGATTTTATTGAGCGCAATGGCATTACGTTCCTGCCGACTCCGGGGGCATCCTTTCAGGACACGTCATTCGCCTTTAAGGTGATCGCGTGCGCCGATAAGGCTGTTTATCTGCATGATGCCGTGTTGTCGTATCGCCAGGACAACGAGAATTCCTCGGTCAATTCTTCGGCTAAGGTCTTTTGCGTCAATACCGAGTATGCCGAGATCGAGCGTTGGATTCGTGAGGATTATGCCCGCGACCACGTAAGCGGCGATGTCGCGCGCATGCTCAAGTTCAATCAGCTCATTAAGTACGATTCGTACATGTGGAACTACGTGCGCCTGGCGCCTAAGTTCTATAAGGAGTTCCTGGTGCAGATGGCCAAGGAATTTCAGGCGGCCTTGGACGCGGGGGAGTTTTCGCTTGACGACCTCAAGCCGTGGAAGCGCGCGAATCTCGCTGCCATCCTCAAAGATCCTGAGGGCTGGGTTGACGAGCATCCGAGTTTTGCGACGGATGGTGCCTTGGGTCGTGCTAAGTATTACGCCTCGGTTGGAGGCCCAGGTGTGGTCGCCGCCTTCCTCATCGAATCGCTGAGGGGGTAGGTCGGCATGGGAGAGGCCTCGTGTCCTAAAGCTACCATTGTTGTCCCCGTTTACAACTCTGCGCGCTCCATTCAGCGATGCCTCGATTCGCTGTTGGTCCAGTCTGAGTGTTCGATTCAGGTTGTGTGTGTCAACGACGGTTCGACTGATGATTCGTTGAACGTGTTGCGCCAGATCTCGCAGGCCGACGATCGCGTACTGGTGATTGACCAGGAAAACGCGGGTGTCTCGTGTGCTCGAAATGCCGGTATCGATGTCGCCGAGGGCGAGACCGTCTTTTTTGTGGACGCCGACGATTACATCGATGCCCAGACGGTCGAGCGCGTGCTGCATGCCATGGAGTCTGCAGATGCCGAGGTCGCCGTTTTTGGTGGCGTCTGTGAGCCCGCCGATGCCGCTCCCAAGCGCGTCCAGCAGCTCATGAGCCCCAAAGCGGGTACCTTTGGCACACACGATCCCCAGCTGCTGTTCCATGCGAACGCGCAGCCCTATGCCTGCCGCGCGGCTTTTTCGCGCGAGCTGCTCAATCGCGAAGGTATTCGCTTCGCCCCCGGCTTGGCCTTGGGAGAGGACGTCGTCTTCCAATTTGCGGCTTATGCGCTTGCCCGCAGGACCGTCGTCATGCCGGACAAGTTCTACCACTACGTGATGGAGAGCGAATCGGCGACGCACGAGTTCAACAGTGCCGAGGCGCGCGCCAAAAAGCTTGACGCCCACATGAGGATGCTCGAGGAGGTCTTGGAGGACTGGGCGGCCTACGGTCTTTTGGACCTGTGCCCCGGAGAGCTGATTACCTGGTTCTTGGACCTTATCGTGTTTGATTTGGCGCGCTTGGATGCCGATGGTTTCCATCGCGTGGCGGCTCGCGTCAACATGGATTTCACGACGTTTTTGGGAACGGAGTGGGCGGATATGCCTGCTAAGGGCGCCGTTTGCCGTGTTGCCCATAAGCTCGTTGCGGCGACCTCGGGCGTTTCGATGGCAGACGCCACGCTGTTCTATCTTTCGACCCGCGGTCTCAAGGCCTGCCTGGAGCGCTTTATCTAATTCCAAGCGCTGCCGCCCGCCGCAACTCGGCTGCTAAAATAACCCTGTTACACGCTATTCAACAGGAGGTTCTCTTGCAGAACTCTGATACCCCTAAAGTTTCGCTGCTTGTTCCCATTTGCAATGTCGAACGCTACCTGCGCGAGTGCCTCGATTCCGCCGTGGCGCAGACGCTCGAGGACATCGAGATCATCTGCATCAATGACGGTTCCACCGATAGCTCGCCGGATATCATCCACGAGTACATGGAGCGCGATGGGCGCGTCAAGATGATCGACAAGGCCAACAGCGGCTACGGCGACTCGATGAACCGCGGCCTGGAGATGGCACGCGGCGAGTACGTGGGCATTCTGGAGTCCGACGACTTCATGTTTGAGGATTCGCTGCAAAAGCTCGTCGCCAAGGCCGATGCCGAGCATGCCGATGTGGTGAAGGGCGACTTTTACCTGTATTGGTCCACGCCCAGCGAGCGTCGCGAGCTGTTTGGGATTATCGACGAGCATATGACGGGCGCCGCGTATCGCCCCGTCGATCGCCCGGGCATCTTCTACCGCAAGCCTTCCATCTGGTCGTCTATCTATCGGCGCGAGTTCCTTAATGACAATCAGATTCGGTTCCTTCCCACGCCGGGCGCCTCGTATCAGGACGCAGGCTTTAACTTTAAGGTTTGGGCGTGCGCCGAGCGCGCCGCGTTTATTGCTGATCCCATTTTGTGCTATCGCCAGGACAACGAGAAGAGCTCCGTTAATTCGCCCAACAAGGTGTTTTGCGTGTGCGACGAATACGCTGAGATGCAGCGCTTTTTGGATGGACGCCCCGAGCTTAAGGCTCAGCTTCAGGGCATTTTAATGCGCATGAAGGTCGATACGTACCGCTGGAATGACGAGCGCCTGGTCGATGGGCTGCGCGAGCAGTTTTGGGAGAAGGCCTCGCCTGAGCTCAAGGCCGATTGGGATGCCGGTCGCTTTGACCTGTCGCTGTTTGATCCGCGTGGCGAGACCGACTTGCGCCTGATGGTCAAATCGCCTCGTGCCTATATCGATTCGCGTTTTGACTTTAAGAAGCCGGGCAAGCTCAATACGTTTAAGCACTACTTTAAGATCGGCGGCCTGCCGCTGGTCTGGCGCGTACTGACGTATCAGCGCACCTACGGCGATAACCCGCATCCCGACGACGTGCCGTCGGCACAGTAGGAGCGCATGACCATGGCTACCCCTAAGATTTCCGTTGTCGTCCCCATCTATAAGGTGGAGGAGTGCCTGGCATGGTGCCTGGACTCTCTGCTTGCGCAGGACATGCCCGATTGGGAAGGCGTACTGGTCAACGATGGCTCGCCGGATGGTTCGCGCGATATTGCGGCTGCTTATTGCGAGAAGGACGCGCGCTTTAGGCTGGTTGATAAGGAGAACGGCGGCCTGTCGAGTGCACGTAATGCAGGCATCGCTGCGTCCACGGCGTCTATCGTCGCGTTTTTGGATTCCGACGACCGCTTTACGCCCGATGCATGCCGCGTGATCGTCGATACCTTTGAGCGCGAGGACTGCGACGTTTTGACCTTTGGCGCGAATCCGTATCCGCTGGAGGCGGGGTATCCGTGGCTTAACTATGTGCTGAGCCCGCGCGATGTGTCGTTTGAAGGCTATAGCTCCGACCTGCTGTTTAAGGAAGCTTCTCGCCCTTTTGCATGGCGCACTGCCTGCAAGCGTGAGTTTTTGCTGGGCAACGGGATCGTGTTCGACGAAACCGTTAAGTATGGCGAGGACCAGGTCTTCGATTTTGCCGTGTACGGTCGTTCGCGCAAGACCGCGCTTATCTCGAGCAAGCTGTATGACTACCGCGTGGCGCGCAAGGGTTCGCTCATGGATACCATGCGCTATGACGACGAGACGCGTCTGCTGGAGCATGTGAAGATTTACTCCGCTGTGCTGGTTGACTGGCAGCGCGACGGTCTCGATGTCCAGTATGCCGATGACCTGGCGTACTTCCTATGCGATCTGGTGCTGTACGATGCGCTCAGGTTGCTGGGTTCGGACTGCGGCAAGGTGTTTGCTGCCGTTGCCACGGCGCTTGCCGATTCTGCCGTGGGCGGCGATGCTGCGCTCGCACAATGCGCTCCTTCTGTTGCCGCTATGGTGCGTGCGGCGCTTACCAGCAAGGCCCCCAATGCCCGTGCATGTAAAAAGCTCATGTTCGATTACGACGTCTTGAGGTTTGGGCGCCTGGGTGCCTGCAAACGCATGGCAGCGAACGCCCTGGGAAAGCGAGAAGTGTAGATGAGTATCAAGCGTTTGGCGCTTTGCCGCAGTCAGGGCCGTCTGTATGTGCTGCTTCGTTTTGCCGGTCAGGATGTCACCGCGCTTATTGAGCGGGAGGGTTCTCAAGCGTTTGCCCATGCGACGACGAGCGGCTCTTGTGTGCCATCGCTGGCACTCCCGGTCGATCATGGCCGCGTGCTGGCAATCTGTCCTTCGGTTGCCGACTACGAGCGCGAGCTTGCCGTCTTGGTGCTTCCGTTTTTGGATGGCTCGTCGATTGACATTGACTTTGCATCCAGTGGCCAAAAGCTTGGATCCATTCGTCTCGATAGCCGTATGGCTAAGCTGGAATCCAAGATCAACTACAAGGCAAAGCCTGTGCTGTGTGCGCTTATCCGCGATGCGCAGCGCGGCGAGCGCTGCGGCCGCTACGAGATCGATGCCGTCCGTTATCTTCCGGCCGATTCGGGCGCTGTGTGGCGCTACGAGGTCACATGGGCGGGAGACTCCCAGTGCACGCCCCAGCTTGAGATACTCGATACGTATATGAATGTCATCGATGCCACGGTTCATATGTTCGAGTCGCAGGTCGACGTGTCTCAGCAGAACGGATGCCGCGTCAATAAAACGTATCTGAGCGTGGAGATGCCCGAGGACATTCGAGACTTTGTTGCGATTGCAACTGATCCCGCGGGCCAGATTCAGAGCGGTTTTTGCGCCATGGATGGCCGCCTGTACAACGGTATGGTCGACGACAGCTGGAACCGCATGAAGGATGCGCGCGCGGATGATGCTGCCTATCGCCGTTGGTTTGAGCAACATCGCGCAAAGCCGGGCGACTTGGCGTGTCAGCGCGTCGCCGCGGCGGCATTCGCCTACAGGCCGCTCGTGAGCATTGTGGTGCCGTGTTATAAGACCGATCTGGTCTACCTGCGCGAGTTGCTGGATTCGGTGCTTGCCCAGAGCTATGACAACTGGGAATTGCTGCTGATGGACGCCTCGCCCGAATGGGATGCAGTGGCCAATCTTGTGGCAGCCGCTCGCGACGAGCGCGTCCGTCGCATCGAGCTGCCCGGTAACGGCGGCATCGTGGTCAACACCAACGCAGGTATTCAGCAAGCGACTGGAGACTACATCGCATTCTTGGACCACGACGACATCCTGGAACCGGATGCGTTGTTTCACTATGTTGCCGTGCTGAACAAGGCTGCCGAGGACGGTCGCCCGCAGGTCCTGTTCTGCGACGAGGACATGTTCCAGAAAACGGGGGAGTGGGGCCAGCCGGTCTTTAAGACCAGGCTCAACGTCGACCTGCTCTATAGCCATAACTGCGTTACTCATTTTCTAATGGTGGAGAAGGCGCTCATCGATCGCATTGGCGTGTCGCCAGAAGACGTTGCGGGTGCCCAGGATTACGGCCTGACGCTCCGCTGCCTCGCGGCGGGCGCGCGCTTTGAGCACGTTGCGCACGTGCTGTATCACTGGCGCGTGCTCCCTGGCTCTACCGCCGACTGTTCTGCCGATAGCAAGCCATATGCTATCGAGGCCGGACGCCTGGCTCTGCAGCGTCACTTTGACTCGCTGGGCATTCGCGGAACGGTCGAGGAGTCCGAGACGCCGTTTGTCTACCGCATGCGCTATGCGCTGCCGGAGTCTGCGCCGCTGGTGAGCATTGTGATTCCCACCAAGGACCACGTCGAGACGCTCGATGCCTGCGTGATGTCGATCGCCCAGAAGGCCACGTACGCCAACTACGAGATCGTCTTGGTGGAAAACAACAGCGAAGACCAGGAGACCTTTGCGTATTACGAAACCCTGCCGGAGCGCGTAGCCGCTGCGTCTGGTGGCAAGGGTGCAGCACGCGTTGAGTGGTGGCCGGGCGAGTTTAATTACTCCCAGATCATTAACTTTGGCGTTGAGCATGCCAAGGGCGATTACCTGCTGCTTCTCAATAATGACACTGAAGTCATCTCATCCGACTTTATCGAGGAGATGATGGGCTATCTTCAGCGTCCCGACGCGGGCGTTGTGGGCGCCAAGCTCTATTTTGCCGATCATCTGGTGCAGCATGCCGGCATTTTGGTTGGCGTGCGCGGCGCGCTTGCCCATGCCAACCAGGATTTCTCGGCAAAACGTGAGGGCTACCTTGCCCGTGCTGTGCGTCCGGGCAACTTTAGCGCCGTAACGGGCGCCTGCCAGATGGTCCGTCGCGACGTGTTTGAGCAAGTCGGAGGCTACAACGAGGAATTCGCCGTCGGCTTTAACGATGCAGATTTTTGTTTGCGCGTGTGGGAGGCGGGCTATCGCACCATCTTTACGCCCTATGCCGAGCTGTATCACTACGAGTTCACCTCGCGCGGCAGGGAAGAGGCCAACGAGGAAAAGATGCGCCGCTGGAAACGCGAGCAAGCGCTGTTCATGCAGCGCTGGCCGGAGTTCTTCCTTAACGGTGATCCGTGGTTGGGGCCGAACTTATCCGCTGAGAGCGAGTATTTCTCGTATTAAGGCAATGGTTTTAGGAAGTCCTTAACCTTCTTTCGCTATGAGCTTGGAAGAAAGCAACGTTGTACTACTAAATTAGACAAATTACGAAAGCTCGATACTTCCGCGATAAGTTTATATAGGCTTATATAACTCGATATTATCCGATACAGTCTACGATAAAAAAATAAGCAATGATTGACTGTTAATCGATTCTCCAGAAAGGTAAACAAGTGAGCGTCACAGCATTCCATAATCCGTTTCGTCCCACTGCCGGTGCTGAGCCTCCGCGCATAATTGGTCGTGATGATATTGCCCTTGAGTTTACCGAGAGTTTGAATGCGGGAATTGGTGCACCTGCGAGGCTCATGCGCATTGCTGGACCGAGGGGCTCCGGAAAAACTGTTTTGCTCTGCGATCTTAGGGATCGTGCTCGAGAGCTTGGATGGAAGACCGCTATTGTCTCTGCTGGCCCTAACCTATTGCTGGACTTGAGGGATCAAGTTGCTGATCCTTCCCTTGCGACCAATGCTTCGGTCGGCGTAAACGCCGGCTTTGTTTCCGCGAAAGTCGACGTTGTGCCCAAAGAGTCGAGCCTTAGAAAGTTGCTGAGTTCGGCAGCGAAATCATCCAAGGGTCTTTTTATTGCCATCGATGAAGTTCAGGACGCCCCGATTGACGATATGCGTGCCATTGCGTCTACGGTTCAGCTTTTGATAGGGGAAAGAGTAGATATCGCACTTGCCTTTGCCGGTTTACCCGCCGGTGTTATGGATCTTATTAACGGCAAGGCGCTTACGTTCTTGCGTCGTGCCCTCCCCGAAGATCTGGCGCCTATCAACCAGGTGGAGGTAGCGCTCTCTATGGGCGATAGCTTTGTCGCGACTGGCTTGACCATAGAGGACAATCTCCTGTCGAGAGCCGCTAAGGCCACTAAGGGCTATGCCTATCTGGTGCAACTGGTCGGTTATTCCATTTGGCAGCGCGCCAACTTGCATCGTGCCAAAAGTGCCATTGTGAGCGAGCGCGACGTCACTGAAGGCATTGCGCTGGCAGAGGCTCGTTTTCACGATGTTGTTCACGAGCCCGCGATTTCTGGACTGGGGCTCAACGATATCAAATACCTTTTGGCCATGTGCGAGGATAAACAACAGTCCAAATCAGCCGAGATTGCTAGGCGCATGGGTAAAAAGACCAATGAGATCAGCTCTATTAGGGCCAAATTGCTACAAAGAGAGGTTATTCAGGCACCACAGAGGGGCTACGTGCAGTTTGCCGTGCCGGATCTAGATATTTATCTGCGAGATAATGCCGAGGAAATTCTCGAACGGTTCTAGGTCGAGGTATTATTAGTTTTTTCTACAATATCTTTTTCTATCCAATTGGAAGAACTACGGTCGGCTGCTTTGCTGCCATAACAATCTGGTTTGTTGCGGGGAAAGTCGAATACTCCATAAACAAGGCTGTTTAACAGATAGCTTCAATCGAAGGCTTGTATTTTTGCTGCCCTTTATACTTCCGGCTTTGCATGCGTTGGACCAGAAGCTACATCTGTATCTAATAGTTTTTCTTGTCTCTGTCTTTGGATTCCTGCGTTATGTGCCGCTCTTTTGGATTCCCATCGACGGGCTGCTAGTGGATTTTATTATAATTTGCGTTCTTATTTGCTATATTAGCTGGTATGTAGACTTGTCAACAGTGAATTTCGCATTCTCCCATGTGGCTTATTGGTTCGTATTGAGGATCGGAACGGTCATATCTGTTGTCTTGTTAAACCATCGTCGTCGTTATATTTTGCTTGTTGCTATGGCCTATCTATACGTTTTGCAGGGCGGGCCTTCTTATGTCGCTCGCGCGGAAAGCCTGTTTATGGACATCGCTACCGTCATGGCCGGTCGTCTCGGGTGCTGGCCGGGCTTTGCTCGATGCTGATCATTTGGAGCTGATCGGCTATGTGGGCGAGACTATTGGCGCCGAAGGAACCCCGGTGGTAGCGCTTGTGGGGCAAAACGCTGCGGTCGAGACGCGTATGCCCGATACGGACACGTCCATGACCAGTATGGTGGTTTGGATCGATTCAACGGATATTGAGGCGCCAGTGGGGGAGGCTAATCCGACCGGGTGTCGAGCGCAAGCTCGTCCGCAAGTACGGCGCGTTCGGCCTGCTCGTGGTCGACGAGTGGCTTCTGGACAAGCCGGACACTGAGTTCAGGTCGATGCTGCTGGAGCTGATTGAGCTGAGGTGCGGCACGGCCTCGACCGTCTTCTGCACCCAGTTCAAGAAGAAGGACTGGCACCCGAGGCTCGGCGGCGGGGTACACGCGGACGCGATTGTGGACAGGATCGTGCACAGCGCGGTCTGGTTCGACATGGGCGAGGCCAACATGCGGCAGCGCCGCGGATAGACCGGTAGCGATAAAAAGGCACCGGGGCCAGTGTCGGCCCCGGTGCCCAGGCGCGATATCGGCGGTGCTGTTTCGCGATATTCAGCAGTGCTCAAGCGAGCAAATACTCAACTTGAGTTCCGTTGATACCGGTATTTCGCCTTGTCCAGCCAAGTATTTGGGCATAGCTCCGACTCTAGGAGTATATTGCTTTCGATAGTCGATCATTTACTTCATCTGCTTAGGTATCGATGCAATATTTAGTTTGAGAATATCGGTGACTCCTATGCGTGCCCCCAAATTGTGATACGGCTTAGTTGCCTGTCGACTGTGAATCGTCCCAATTATTATGTTTTCTCCTTGAGAGGAAGTAGGGGCCACGCTCCTAAGAGCGCCTGTTTACTTATTTTCGCGGCAAACGAAACCCATCACGCCTTTGGTGGAAATGCTGTCGACTCCACGCGATGGTACATTAGTTTGGAAATGAATATCTCCAAATTGACCACCTCCTCCCTCAAACAAAAAAGAAGGATTCATGGCATTAAAAATGGCTCTGTTAGACCAGGATTGACATGCCGACCTGCCGGCTAACTCGCCGTCTCCCCATCGGGCGCCGGCGTCTTGACCCTCATCTCGAACGGCATCCCGCCCTCCCGGACGAGCGCCCTGAGGAACGCATTGACGGCGGTGGACATGGACAGGCCGAGCTCGTCCAGGATGGCCGTGGCCTCCTTCTTGACCTCCGGGTCGATACGGATCGTCGTGGCCGGTATGTTCGACGGCATGGCCTCACCCCTCCTCGTGTATCGCGGTGCGACCATTCTACCGCCTCTATGCGGCGGGCGCGGCCCAGTAGTCCATGTAGGGCGGCTCCACGTTGAACATGTCGCGGACGCGGCTCCTGCAGACGCCGTGCGCGAGCTGCCGCGCGACCGTGCGCTCGGCGGCGCCGGAATCGGTCGCCATGAAGGTTCGGCACCACCTGAACCAGGCGAGGTAGGCATCGAGGTGCTTCGTCGACACGCCCTTGAACGGCTCCATGAAGGCGCCGAGGAGCGAGTGGACGGTGTTGATCCGGTTGATGGTTCCCCCGGAGCGGTCCTTGGGGTCGTAGGCCGCGTGCGCGGCGACCTCGAGTTCCGCGAGGACATTGACGTAGACGGCCGCCCTGTCGGTCGCGACGACCGAGCCGGCCGCGATGCGGCCCCTCAGCGCGTCCATGGCGCGCTCCCTCGAAAGGGCGCCCCGCCCCGTGACCTCGAGGAACGTCTCGTTCGAGTCGTTCACGCCGGTCATGACGCAGATCCGCTCGCGCGACAGCCCGCGCCTGTGCACCTGCTTGCCGCGGTGCCGGGAGGGGCGCGGCATCGTGAACGACCCCTTCGCGTGGTTGCCCTTGAACGACTCGGGGAAGTAGGTCTCGTCGAGCTCGCAGCCGCAGCCCCGCTCGACCCTGAACGAGGGGGAGTAGGCCGAGAGGCACTCGATCAGCCTGTGGCGCATGGTGTAGGCGGTCTTGAGGCAAACGCGGCAGCGCCTCGCGCACTCGCGCAGGGGCAGCATGAGCGCGAAGCACTCGGCGTAGGCCATCCAGGTCTCCTTCGGGAGCCTGCTCGTCCCCAGGATGCGCTCGCTGCCCATGCCGAAGGTCCTGCCGCAGCCCCGGCAGAGGTAGCGCTGCTCGCCGTTCTTCGATTTGCCCTTCTTCACGACCGCGACGGACCCGCAGCGCGGGCAGCGTTCGATTTCGTAGGCGGAGCCGGCCGCGTCGTCGAACGCCGCCGCGCGGATCACGTCCCTGACGGACTCGATAGCGCGGCGGCGCTCGGTCTTGCTGAGGTTCGCCATGCCCTTCTTGAAGTTGAGGACCAGGTCTTCGGCGTTCATGCTGCCCCCATCATCGCGGTCTACGGGTCAAAGATATGGCACCGTGGGGACACATGTATGTCAATCCTGGTCTAACAGAGCCAAAAATAAAGCCCCAAGCGCTAAAAGTGTTCGCCCGGTAGCAAACCCACACCTTAACCGACGCTGCTAAATCGTTTTAGCAAGAGTCAGATCGACCGCGTTTTCGGAAGTGCGGGGAAAAATTGCTTACCTCCGAGCACAAGCCCTTTTATTTCAACAAAACCCCTGATAAAGTTGGCTCAAATACCGCTTGTGCTTGCCTGTTTGTCTTTTTCCCCGCACTTCCGAAACCGATAGCCTTTCTAGCCCAAACAACGCTCGAACGATCGGATTGCCATGTCATTTCTCGCTTGCGGACCCACAGCTTTTCAGTACTATCGCATCCCGCCCCAGATACTAGGACTCTATCCGGCAATCCTGCCGCCCGACCATGACCATCGCTTGGTGCATTACTCAAAACAACCAGTATTTAAAGACTTGCTCGGCACACCAGTTTGGAGATTCGTGGGCGAAAGAAAACAGCGCGCGAACGGAAAGCTATTTCATAGCCGTCTGCTAACCCAAGAGCCGCCTCCTGGGTCGTTTAGGCAGACTGAGCATGGATTTGATGTCACGTCGCCCGAGTTTACGCTGCTCAACCTTGCTACGCAGGTCTCACGCAACCAGTTACTCATGGCTTGCTACGAGATGTGCGGCTCCTTTGCAGTGTTTAAGCCCTGCGAGCGAACGCAACAACAACTCGATGAAGCCATTTCGCTTAAGCTCATTCCACCCAACTGTGGCTGGGAGCGTGTTGTCGACACCAAAGGCAATGGCACCAACTTGTGGAATCGCACGCCGCTTCTTTCCGCAGCGGATATCGCCGCGTTCACCAAGCAGGCCGCAGGCCTGCGCGGCGTTAAACAACTGCGCTGGGCGGCCGAGCACATGACGGGGCAGACCGCCTCGCCCTTCGAAGTACAGACTTCCATGCTTGTCTCGCTCCCCCGCAACGAGGGCGGCATGGGCATCAACATCGCAAACAACGTGCGCATCCCACTCAGCGACGCCGGGCGCTCACTGTATGACAAAACCTGCTGCTACGCCGATATCCTCATCGAAAGTGCCACCAACAGCATGGGCGTCATCTTGGAATGCCAAGGCCGTTCCGCCCACGGTGGCGAAGCCGCAAGTCTCTCTGATGCCGAGCGCACCACCGCCCTCACAAGCATGGGCTATGACGTTATCCAGATAACCTATGAGCAAATCAAAGACACGAAGAGCTTTAACAACATCGCCGAGCTCATCCATAAAAAGGCGGGGCTCCCCTACATCCCAAAGACCGATCAGGAACGCACCGCCGCAGAAACCCTTCGACGGGAGCTATTGGTCGATTGGGATGAGCTGTTCGCCGTCAAGCCGGCCGGCTAGCAGCTAGCGATCAGAGGGACTGCGGGAACGTCAGAAGCAGCAACGCGAGCCGCAAATCCCGCCTCGGTCAGCTCGATGACCTCGGTAAACGTTGCGTCGAAGAACTTCTCGGTTAGCAGGCGATACGGCGGATGATCGGGCTCGCCGGGGTTTTCGCGCACGATCTCGTGCATGACACCGATGGTCTTGAGCACATACTCCTTATGGATGGGATACTGCCCAAAACGCGTCGCAGCGGTATACAGGCGATCGGTCGCACGCGGGATGGAAACAATGCCCAGCGTCTTGCCAAACCAGTCAAAGTCGCCTTGCTTTTTAATGCGGAACTCCTCACACGGCTTGCCGCCATGCGCCTCCAGGTACTGATTCACACGCGTATTCCAAACCGTGTCGGCCACCAGATGCGACCAGACGCCCAGTGTTAAATCGAGCAGCGACTGCGCCACATCTTCGGACGCAAGCGAGAACTCACAGGCGCCGGGACCGGCAACCGGCTCGGCATCCTTGTAGCGCTGGGGATAGTGCACGCGGTTCAGCCGCTCGCGTTCCTCGATAATCGAGGTCGCCGCGGCCGGCGCACCGGTGGGCGAACTTTTAAGCAACGGTGCCACATAGGTATCCCAGAACTCATGCTCACGAGGCTTAGGGATGGGCTCAGGCTTGGCAAAGTGCGTAATGCGGTACGGGATGGGATCGGCGATGCCAGGGACCATATAGCCCACGAAGATATCCGGAACCACGCAGCCAAACAAAAAGGCATTGCGGTCGCGCACGCTCTTGGCAAGCGCACCGGTGCGCTCCAGCAAACGCTCCGTCTGAGCGATATGAATGTTCCAGCTTGGCATAGCCACCCCCATAAAAACCTGGATAACTATACCATCACGGCAAAGCCGCGCGGGCGGCTACGCACGCTCTACGCAGCAACTAGTCCGTAGCACCGCTTTCGGTTCCATACGACGGCGAAGGCGCCTCGACCACATGGTGATATCGATCGATATAGATTGCACGGGCCCCCAGGCGGCGCACCAAATCTTGGTGATGTGTGCTCATCAAGACCGTCTTACCCGCCGCGACGTAGGCCAGCAAGAAGTTGACCACAATGTCGCATGAATCCTCGTCGAGCCCATTGGTAGGCTCGTCGAGAACCAAGATATCCGGGTTCATCGACACCACCGCAGCCAGCGCAACGCGCTTCTTTTGCCCACCCGAGAGCTGATAGGGAGAGGCGTCGGCAAGGTCGGCAACCTGGAACAGCCCCATGGCATCGCGGACGCGGCGCTCGAGCTCGCCCGTCGGCAGCCCCATCTGCGCGGGACCAAAAGCGACCTCCTCGCCCACCGTGGCGCAAAAGAGCTGTGCGTCGGCATTCTGGAACACAAAGCCAACGCGCTGATGAAAACGCTGAGCGACAGCGGAATCCTTTAGAAACGCCGCATCGATTGCATGTCCGTCAAACAGGTATACCCCTGCGTCCGCGAGTTCAAGGCCGTTAATAAGGCGCATAATCGTTGTCTTGCCGCAGCCGTTGGGACCGAGCAGGGCAACGAGTTCACCACGATCGACCTGCAGCGAAACGCCGTCGACTACCGTATGCCCCGCATAGGAGAACACCACGTCGCGCAGCTCAATGAGCGGCGTGACCTCGACGCCGCCCGCACCGTTCGTGCCCGCCGCACTATTCATATCGATCGTCAAAACGTCGCCCTTCCTTATTTACATCCCCAGCCGGAACCAGCAGCGCCTACAGCACCGCGCATAACACTGCCAGCAGAGCCACGCCGGCCGCATAGACCGCATCGCGCCAGCCAAAGCCGCTCCGCGCGGGCGCCGGATACGCACCGGCAAAGCCGCGGCAAAGCATAGCCTCGTCCATCGCGCGGCTGCATTCCATCGCCTTGATAAAGGTCATGCCCATGATACCCGCGATCGAATCGGTACGCGAAAATCCCTCAGGCGCACGGCCAACGCTGCGCAGCATGACCGATTCGCACAGATTGTGCGCCGTGCGACCCAGCACCTCGATGTGCTTGAGCGCCATATCAAACGTAAAGATAACTTCGTCGGGCAGGTGCAGCATCTTGAGCGCCGCCGACATGCGGCTCCAGGTAAGCGTCCACGAAACGCCCAGCACCAGCGACACATTAATGAAGGTCTTGAGCGCAATCTTGAGCATGGCGCCCGCAGCAGAAGCGTCCAGCAGCAAGGCGGGCAGCGCCAGAACCACCGCGAGCCCCGTGGCGCCGAGCGCTGGTACAAAGGTTGCCCGCAGCCCGCGTATGGGGCGCACGGCAACGAGCACCAGCGCGATAGCTGCCATCAACATGAGGTACAGAGGGCTCTGCGTCAGACACACGCACAGGACGCAAACGAACATCCCCACCAGGCGCACCGGAGCCGAAACGCAAGAAAGGGCGCGGTCGACCATCGACCCGCCCTCGTGCGCACCTCCACCCAGGCGAACCCGCTCAAGCAGGCTCGCCAGGTGCAGGACATTCTTTTGCATCACACGATGCCGAGCCCCCGCGGGCTCGTAACGCTGCTCGACCGCAAGCCAGCTAGGCAGCTCGGCTCTTGCCATGAGCACCGCTTTCCTTGACCGTCAGCGAGACCAGGCGGAATACGATGGTGAGCACCGCCACGCCAATCACACCCGAAAGAATATACATCGCAGCCTGGCCGGCAAAGCCAAGACCTTGTTCCTCGGAATAGGCCTGCAGATAATCGCCCGTGGGCAGCGCATCGGCAAAGGTCGGGGTATCGAGGCCGGCTGAAGCCTGCAGGCTGTCGTCGCCAGCCTCCTGAACGGCGGTCGCGGCGCCCTCAGCGTCCCACTCGCCCCAGGCGTCACCGGTGGCAAGCAAGCCCAGCGGCGTGGCCACCACGAGCACAGCGACCAGAATGAGCGTGGGGATCAGCGAGGTCTTCTTGGCAGCAGCGCCCTCGGCGGCAAGCTGGCCATCGACGGCCTCGGGACCGACGATAACGCCCGGCGCCGTCTTCTTAATGAAGCCGTAGATGGCGGCCGTCGCCACGCCCTCAACCACGCCGGCGACCAGCATATGCGGGATCAACATGGCAGGAATAGCCACGGACAGCGGGAAGGGGCAGTACAGCGGCGCGCCCGAAGCGTTGGTAAAGAGCATCGGCTGAATACCAAACTCGATTGCCGCGCACAGGGCCGCCAGGCACAGGCCGACCCAGCCGCTCACGATGGCAGAAACCGAGGTGCCCCAGCTCTTGTCGTGCAGACGGCTGTTGAGCGCACGAAACACGATAGCGGCGGCAAACGGCAGCACAAAGGCCATGTTAAAGCAGTTGGCGCCAAACGACAGAACGCCGCCGTCGCCAAATAGCAGCGCCTGCAGCGCCAGCGCGACCGAGACGGCAATGGCAGCGGCCTCCGGGCCCAACAACAGCGCGATGAGCGCGCCGCCAACGGCGTGACCCGTGGTGCCACCGGGCAGCGGAACGTTAAACATCATGAGCAAGAAGGAAAATGCTGCACAGATGCCCAGGAAAGCCATGTGCTCGCGATCGAGCGTGGCGCGCACCTTCTTGATGCAGTGGACCCAAACGGGCACCATTGCCACCGCCATGACGGCATCGGTCTGCGGGGACAGATAATTATCTGGAATGTGCATGTACGCCTCCCGGTTGTCGACGCACAGAATTGCAACGCCGCTTAAATCACCTTGTCAGTGTTACGCATTGTCAGATTCGTAACACGCCGCGGGCTATCATAGCAAAACGGCGTGCTGCCGACAAAGCAGCACGCCGTTATGTAATGCGCGTGTCATATATGCAGGATCAACGGTGCCTTATACCGAACACCGCGGTCACGTAGGACTCGGCGGCAGCCACCGCTGGCCTATACCCAGCGCAAGCCCTAGCCGCGGACCTCGCCGTTTACGCCCTTGCACACCTTGGTGACGATCTTCTGGTGCGCCTTCTCGACCTCTTCGCTGGTGAGCGTGTGGTCGTCGGAGCGATACGTAAGCGCAAAGGCCATGGACTTCTTGCCCGCTCCGATGCGGATGGGATCGCGGTAGACATCGAACAGGCGCACGCCCTCGAGCAGCTTGCCGCCGGCGCTGGTAATGCGGCGCTCAAGATCCTCGCAGGTCACAGCGTTGTCGACCACGATAGCCAGGTCATGCTCAACAGCCGGGTACTGCGAGAACTCGCGATAGTTCTCCTGGTTGCGGGCGCCCTTGATCAACTTGTCCAGATCGAGCTCAAAGGCAACGACGACCTCATCGATGCCCATCGCCTCGCGCGCCTCGGGGTGGATCTCGCCGACCCAGCCCAGCACGGTGCCGCCGGACAGAACCTCGGCAGCACGACCCGGCTGCAGGAAGGCATAGCCCTCGCCCTCAACGGGACGGAAGCGAACCTTCTCGATGCGCAGCTGGGCGAGCAACTCCTCGACAATGCCCTTGCCAAAGAAGAAGCGCAGCTTGCGGTACTTCATATTCCAGGACTGCTCGCTCCACTGGCCCGAGAGCACGCCCGCCACGGACTTGGTCTCCTTGGGCAGGCTGGCGTTCTCACGGCCGTGGAACAGGCTGCCGACCTCGTACAGGTGCACGTTGGGCGTACCGTGTGCCTCGTTGTAGGCCACGGACTGCAGCAAGCCCGGCAGCAGCGAACGACGCATCTCGGTCTGCTCGGCTACCAGCGGGTTCATGAGCACCACGGGACAGCCGCGGCCTTCGGTGGACATACCGATCTTCTCCAGGTCGCCCGGGGCGGCAAAGCCAAAGGTCGTGGTCTCGTTGAGACCGCAGGCGCGCAGGATCTCGCCGACCTTACGGGTGAGCTTCTGCTCGCGAGTCAGGCCGCCGATGTGGTTCTTGGCAGCCGGGATGGTCGCCGTCACACGGCCCATGCCCCACAGGCGCAGGACCTCCTCGATCAGGTCAATCTCGCGCGGCAGGTCGGGGCGGAAGCTCGGCGGGGTGACCACGAAGTCCTCGCCGTCGCGCTCGACGGTACAGCCCAGGCGGGTGAGCGAGCGCTCGATAAAGTCAGGCTCGATGTCGGCGCCGCAGATGGCATGCACGCGGGCCAGGCGCAGATTAATGCTGTCGATGGTCTTGGGCGCGGGGAACACATCCACGTAGCCGGGAGCGACCTCGCCGCCGGCGATCTCCTCGATGAGCGCGCACGTGACGTTGGCGACATCCACGCAGCCGGTCTCGTCGACCTGGCGCTCAAATCGAATGGAGGCATCAGAGATCAGCGACAGATCGCGGCTGGTGTGCGAGGTGCGACCGGCGTTGAAGCAGGCGCTCTCGACCATCACATCGACGGTATCGTCCTCGATCTCGGAATCCATGCCGCCCATAACGCCAGCCAACGCCACGGGGCGCTCGCCGTCAGTGATAAGGCCCATGCCGGCGTCGAGCGTGCGCTCCTCGCCGTCGAGCGTCGTGAACTTCTCATCCTGCTGGGCGGCGCGAACCACCACACGACGGTGGCCATCGCGCGCGGCAAAGGTGTCCAGGTCAAAGGCGTGCAGCGGCTGACCGGTGAGCATCATCACATAGTTGGTGATGTCGACGATGTTGTTGTGCGGGCGCACGCCCAGGGCGTTAAGGCGCTTGACCATCCAGTCGGGCGACGGGCCGACCTTGACGTTGCGCACGATGCGGGCAACGTAGCGGTCGCACAGGCCCTCGTCGGCAATCTCGACGGAAAGCTCGTCGTCGGTCGCGCGGCCGGTCTCGGCCTTGATGGCGGGCAGCTCAACGTGGAAATCGCGGTCGAAGATGGCGCCGGTCTCGCGGGCCATGCCGATCATGGACAGGCAGTCGGGGCGGTTGGGCGTAATCTCGCAGTCGAGCACGGTGTCGCTCGAGCCCACATACTCGGCAAACGGCATGCCGCAGGGCGTATCCTCGGGCAGGATCATAATGCCGGAGTGGTCGCCGCCCAGACCGAGCTCGCGCGCGGAGCAGTTCATGCCCATGGACACGACGCCGCGAAGCTTGCTCTTCTTGATCTTGACGTCGCCGGGCAGAACTGCGCCGATCATGGCCGTGACGATGTGGTCGCCGGCCTCGAAGTTCTGCGCGCCGCAGACGATTTGCAGCGGAGCGGGATTACCGTCGGGGTCGAGGTTCTTGTCGCCCACGTCGACCGAGCACACATACATGTGGTCGCTATCGGGGTGCGGGGTCTTGGTGAGTACCTTGGCGGTCACCACGTGGTCGAAGGACTCGCCCACGGTGTCGATCGCCTCGACCTCGGTGCCGGTACGGATATATTCGTCCGAAAGGGTCTTGGGATCCTCCGGAATATCGATCATGGTCTTGAGCCAGTCGTAAGAAACGCGCATCTAACTGGTCTCCTTTCATAAATGCGGCTTTGAGCCGGAAACTGCAACTAAGAAGAAAGCGTTCTAGAACTGGTTCAAGAACCTCATGTCACCAGTCATCAACGTGCGCAGGTCGGGCAGGTCGTAGCGCAGTGCCGCGACGCGCTCGGCGCCAATACCAAAGGCGAAGCCGGTGTACTTCTCGGGGTCGATGCCGCAGTTGATCAGGACGTTGGGGTCGACCATGCCGCAGCCCAGGATCTCGATCCAGCCGCTGTGCTTGCAGAAGTTGCAGCCCTTGCCGCCGCAGACGTGGCAGCTTACGTCCACCTCGCAGGAAGGCTCGGTGAAGGGAAAGAAGTGCGGGCGGTAACGCGTCTTGCGGTCCTCGCCAAACATGCACTTAACAAAGTAGTCGAGCGTGCCCTTAAGATCGCCAAAGGTGATGCCCTCGTCGACGACCAGGCCTTCGATCTGGTTGAACTGCGGCAGGTGGCAGGCGTCGGCCGTGTCGGGACGATAGACGGTGCCCGGGCAGATCATGTAGATGGGCGGCTTTTGCGACTCCATGGTGTGGATTTGCACGCCCGAGGTCTGGGTGCGCAGCAGCACGTCGGACTCGCCGTGGGCATGAGCCTCGGGGTGCGCGACGCTGCCGGGGTTGTTGTCGACCACGTAGAAGGTATCGCGGGCCGAACGGCTCGGGTGATCCATGGGGGCGTTGAGCGCGGTGAAGTTGTAGTAGGAGGTGTCGACCATGGGGCCGGACTCGACGGTGTAGCCGATGCCGCAGAAGATGTCCTCGGCCTCCTCGATGATCTGCTTGATCAGGTGTTGGTGGCCGATCTGCGGACGGATGCCCGGCAGCGTGATGTCGACGGCATCGTGCTCGAGCGCGCGCTTGAGGGCGGCAGCCTTCATCTCGGTGGTGCGCTCGTCGAGCATGCCCTCGATCAGCTGGCGCATCTCGTTGGCGCGCTTGCCCATCACGGGACGATCCTCGGGGGCGAGCTTGCCCATCATGCGCATCAGGCCGGTGATGCGGCCCTTACGACCGAGCAGCTCAACGCGCGCAGCCTCGAGCTTGGCGGCGTCGTCGGCGCCTGCAACGAGCTCCTTGGCCTCTTCCTCGAGTTTGACCAGATCATCAATCAGACTCATGTCTTCCCTTTCGTCTCTCGCGCATTCGCTTGCCGGGGCGACCGATGCCACTTGGCGCTGCGAAAACGCGGCCCGGTTCGGTAACAAAAAACCGCCCTCGGGCATGTGCATTGCCCAAGGACGGTTAAATTCCGCGGTACCACCTTGTTTGACCCGGCGGATGTCTGGCCCGCCGCGCCCACTCTGCGCCCCTTATCGCGAGGCTCACGGCTTCCCTACTGGGGCCTCGCTGCCGCCGGCCGCGTGCCCGTTGAGGTCGCTGCTCGGGAGTGAACGCTTGGCCCTTGCCACCGCAGGAAGGCTTGCAGCCCATGACCTTCCCTCTCTTGCCGGCGACGCGGCGGGCAAAACCCTCTCCGTCAACGCATTGGGCTATAGGATAACACATTTCGCGAGCGCATCGCCGCGTTCCGTTTTGTTCGCGCTGGGTACAAGGCAGGTAGCTGTGCAAACTGGCCGCGCACCCGCTTGCGACGCTCGGCCTGCGAGATTAAGGATACGGTATGGGAAAGAAACTCGATAAGAAGGCCAAGGCAGCCGTGGCAAAGGCCGCCAAGGGCGTCAAGGCCGCTAAAGTCGACAAGGCCGTCAAAAAGTTCCGCAAACTCGAGGGCAAGCTGTGGACTCGCGAGTACCTGCTCAAGATTGCCGAGTTCGATGGCGCGACGATTGCCCCCGCCAACGGCGCTGCCGCCCGTGCCGACGCCATGGGCACGCTTGCCGGCGAACATCACAAGCTACTGACCTGCGAGAAGTCTGTTGAGCTCGTACGCTCGTTAGCGCGCGAGACCGTCGCCGGCGGCAAAATCGACGACCCGCAGCTGCTCGACGAGATCCGTGTGCTCGGTCGCGACCAGCGCGAGGCAAGCGTCATCCCCACCGAGGAGGCCGAGGCCTGGACCAGGCTCACCTGCGAGGCCGATGCCGTGTGGCACAAGGCCAAGACGGCCAATGACTGGGCGAGCTTTGAGCCCTATGTGGACAAGATCGTCGCCCAACTTAAGCATCAGGCAGAGCTCATGGACCCCCAGCGCGACCCATACGACGTTTGGCTCGACCAGTACGAGCGTGGTCTTTCTGCCAAGAGCTTCGACGCGTTTTGCGACGAGGTCAAGGCCACGGTCGTGCCGCTCGTGCACGCCATCGGCGAGCGCGGCCAGCAGCCCGCTGCCGACTTTTTGCACGCGCATGTGCCCGAGGCCGCCCAGCGAGCCATGAGCTTCGACCTGATGAAGCTCGTCGGTCTTAACCTGGACGACACCACGCTTGCCTTTACCGAGCATCCGTTTAGCGAGGGCTTTGCCGTGGGCGATGCGCGCATCGCGACGCACATCTACGAGAACGACTGTATCTCCAACGTCTTCAGCATCATCCACGAGGCAGGTCACGCCATGTACGAGCTGGGCGTGAACCCCGCCTATGCGCGCACGTGCCTGGAGGGTGGCACCTCCATGGGCATCCACGAGGGCCAGAGCCGCTTTTTCGAAAACACCGTGGGTCGCAGCCGCGCCTTTATGGGACCGCTGCTCGAGGTGCTGCGCCGCCACGCACCCGAGGTCTATGGCAGTGTGGACGAGGATACGCTCTACCATGCCGTGAACATCGCACGGCCGTCGCTGATCCGCACCGAGGCGGACGAGCTCACTTATCCGCTGCACGTTATGGTGCGCTACGAGATCGAGCGCATGCTGTTTGCCGGCGAGGCCACGGCCAAGGACATCCCCGCGCTTTGGAATCGCTTTATGGATGAGTACCTGGGCATTCCCGTTCCCGACGACACGCACGGCTGCCTGCAGGATACGCACTGGAGCGGTGGCTCGTTTGGCTACTTCCCCACGTATGCGCTGGGTAGCGCCTACGACGCTATGTTTGTGCCGGCCATGTGCCGCGACGGCGTCGACCTTACCGGTGCCTGTGCGAGCGGCGATCTGGCGCCCGTCCGCACCTGGCTGGGCGAGCACATTTGGCAATGGGGTCGCGCCAAGGACGCGCCGGAGCTCATCAAGGGCGCCTGCGGCATGGACTTTGACGCCCGCTACTACTGCAGCTACCTGCAGGACAAGTTCACCACACTGTACGAGCTGTAAAGCTTAGGCACACGCCAACGCAAAGGGGGCGCCGCAGGATCCATCCCGCGGCGCCCCTTTTTCACCTAGTCATTGGGGACGTTCTTAAACGACTAGGTTGACGCCGATGTTCTGGCAACGTCAGCGAAAACGACCCTAAGTGAGCAAGGTGACGTGAAATGAAAGGGCGCTGACCTTCTGGTCGCGCCCTTGAAATTGAACGTCAGATTGCCGCTTAGGGTCGTTTGCAGCGTCGAGCAGTTACGCGGTTTGGCAAAACCGCGTAACTACAAAGCTTCCAGTGCGCTGGCGATGCGCTTCATGGCGGCATCGGCGGATGCTTGGTCGGGCGCCTCGGCCAGCACGCGGATAACCGACTCGGTTCCGCTCTTGCGCACGAGCACGCGGCCCTCGCCTGCCAGCGCAGCCTCGGCCTCGGCGATGGCGTTCTGCACGCCCATGTTCTCGATCGCGGCGTCCTTGTCCGCCACGCGCACGGCCACCTGCGCCTGCGGCAGCAACTTGCACGGAGCCGTGAGCTGCGAGAGCGTCTCGCGCTCGGCACGAATCACTTCCATCACGCGCAGCGAAGTCATAATGCCGTCGCCCGTGCGCTCGATATCGCCAAAGATCGTATGGCCCGTCTGCTCGCCGCCCAGGCTGTAGCCGCCCTCGCGCATCTTGGCATACACGTGACGGTCGCCCACGCCGCTGGTCACGGCGCTCAGGCCGGCAAGCTCCAGCGACTTGACAAGGCCAAAGTTACTGGCAATCGTCGGCACCACGGTACCGCCCGAGAGGCGCCCGTGCTTGTTCAGATACACGCCGCACACGTACAGGATCTGGTCGCCGTCGACCACGCGCCCGCGCTCGTCCACGGCCAGGCAGCGGTCGGCATCGCCGTCGTAGGCAAAGCCCACGTCCAGGCCCTGCTCCACCACATGGCGCTGCAGACGCTCCATATGCGTGGAGCCGCAGTCGACGTTGATGTTAAAGCCATCGGGCGCGGCATTGATCACGCGCACGTCGGCACCGAGCGCGTCAAACACCGGCTTGGCCACCGAGGAAGCCGAGCCGTTGGCGCAGTCGATACCGATTTTGACGCCCTGCAGCGAAAAGTTCGCACTTGCAATGAGCGAAGCAATGTAGCGGTTGCGGCCCTGCATGTAGTCCACCGTGGCACCGATGTGGTTGCCCGTGGCCAACGGAACTTCGCTCTTGCCATCGATGTAATCCTCGATGAGCTCCAGTACGTCCTCGTCCATCTTAAAACCGTCGCTATTGACGAGCTTAATGCCGTTATCGCAAAACGGGTTGTGGCTCGCGCTGATCATGATGCCGCAATCGAAGCAGCCCTCCACGGTCTGATGCGCCACGCCCGGCGTCGGGATCACGTGCAGCATGTAGGCGTCCGCACCGCTCGCGACCAGACCGCTCACCAGCGCCGCCTCGAACATATAACTCGAGCGACGTGTGTCCTTGCCCACGATGACGCGCGCCTTAGCACTGCGGTTGGCGCCATAATACCAGCCCACAAAACGGCCAATCTTATAAGCGTGCTCTACCGTCAGCCCAACGTTGGCCTCGCCGCGAAAGCCGTCGGTGCCAAAGTACTTCATGCGCTCTCCTTACAAAATAGGGGCGAACAGATTGCCTGTCCGCCCCAAAATGGTACTCGATTATCTGCGCTACCAGAAAAACCCTACGCCGACGCGCTGTCGCGAGCCGCCTGGCATGTAGGAGTCTGACGCAGCGTAAGCGGCTTGTCCCCCGCCTCGGCCGACGTGGTCAGCGTATACGTGATCGTCGTCGTCTCGCCAGCATGCAGGTCAACGGTGCCCGAATAGAAGGGGATTCCATGCCACGTAGCGGCGCCGAGACCAAACTGGGTGCCCTCGACGGTCAGATCAGTAATGTTGCCGCCCGTCGGGGCAAACAGTGAGACATTCAGACGCTCGTCGTCACGCGCGGCATCGGGTGCGCTCGCCGCAACGTAGTCGGGCAGCTTGCCAGCCTCCTCCTGCGTCATGATGTTCGTCAGGGTAACGGTGATGCGATAGGAGCACGTGCCGTCACCGTTCTTGATGCCCTGGCCAATCTGCGTATCAGCGTTCAGGTACCAGTCGAGCTTGGAGAAGCTCAGGTTGTTAAAGTAAACGCCGGCAACAGGATCGGCACTCGGGTCATCCGGATTGGGCAGCGAAGCGTCAATGCCCGTCTCTTTGATGGCATTCTGCTCATCATCGTTTCTCATCCACGCGATCAGGCGGCCCTCTTCGGCACCGCGCTCAACGGCGCTGACAAGCTTCGTAACATCGACATCGCCGATACCGCCAAGGATCTTGTCGAAGGCAGCGCTGGCGACGGATGCAAAGATGCCGTCCGACTCCTCGACCGGATAGTTCCAGTACACATCGTGCATGAGGACCTTTGCGGCGTTGGTGCCGTCGACAACCGTTCCGTCGGGCAGCGAGACATTACCGACCAGGCCCAGCAGATACTGCAGGGACACCGGGTCGATACCGATGACGCCATCAACGTCCTGTCCATACTGGGACTTCCACAGCGCGGCGACACGCTGCGAGTTGCGGGGCCAATCAGGCGAATAGGTATTGCCCGAGTTGTACAGGTTACTGTGGTTGCCGAACAGCGCCTCATCCTCTTCGTCGACGCTCTCGACTGCCTCATCCTCGCTGAGTCCAATGCGGGGAACAAACTCGCCAATCGACATCTGGCCGTCGGTGACCGAAATCAGACCCTGCGAACCGCCAAAGCCGCCGCAGGCACGAATCTCGACGTTGTTCATGGCGTACATAAGGTAGTTGCGCGTCTGGCCGTTGGCGCCGAGCATCTGGGGAAGGACGGGGGCGACCTTCTCCGCCGCGTCAACCGCACCGTTGAGGGTGGCAAAGCCGTCCTTGGCCTTATCGACCAGCTCGGTCACCTGGGAAATATGAGTATCGCCAATGCCCTGAACCTTCTCGTTGGCGCTCTTGAACACCTTGGAGCTATCGGAAAGCGAATCGGCAACGGCCTGTAGCGCGGACACGTTAATCATGCCGTCCTGGAACAGCTTGCCGGGCGTGGCCTGCGAGAGGTTATCGGCCATGGGAACCAGCGCGTTGCTCGAGACATCGGACAGGGCATCAATCATGGTGCGGGCCGCATTGATATCGCTGCCATACACCGGGATAAACGAAGCCGCCGTCCACAGCGGGCTCGAGGTCTCCGCCTTCATGCTGTTGCAGAGCTCATCGATCTTCTTCGCGTCGTCAGGCAGCGTCGAAAAATCGCCCGACGTGACCTTGTCCTTAAGGCCACCGACAATCTCGACAGCCTCCTTCGCTTCGCTCTTTACGGTCTTTGCCGAGTTAAGCAGCATAAAGCCGCTTGCGCCAAGCGCAACGAGAAGCACCGCGACCGCAGCGGCAATAATGGCGCCGGTGTGACGCTTTTTGCGCTCGCCCTTGCGATGGCGATGACGGACCAGACCGTCAGAGGTCGAACTCGACGAAGCGTCGCTACCGTAGTTCAAACCAAAATCGTAATAATCTTCCTTGGAACCCGAGCCCGCAAACTCGGCACCGCTATCATCCAGGCGGGCGAACGTGCCAGTCTCGGAGGCGCCGGTGTAAATCGTGCCAAGGTTACCCGTAAGCCCCGCGCCACCGGCAGAGGGAGTATTGTTGGCGGCCTTGCCGGCATTAACGCTGCCGGCGCCATTCGCGGCGTTGGCAGCACCCGCGTTGTTCGCGGGTACCGAAGGAGCCCCGCTCGGCTGCGACGCGGAGGTTGCACTGTCCGCAAAGACATTTCCTCTTGCACGGCCGGTCTTTTTTGCCTTTTGAGACTGCTCGTACAGAGCGGTAAACATCGCCGTCTCGCCCGGGGACACGCGCTTACCGGAACCGCCCTGTCCAGCGCCGCCCGGCGTGCCGGCCTTACCAGCCCCGTTCGGACGCGGCGGAACTGCAGGGCGGCCGCTATCGCTGCCCTTAAAGTGATTACCAGCCATAAAGAAATCCTCGCAATTGAGTCGCAATGAAAAAATCCATAACGTTACCAGTTTATGGCATTTTGAGCATCGACAGCTAAACTCCAGACACGGACGTCAATTGGCGAAAATGCGGCACAACACCTTTTCTGTCTTGGCGGCGGCGCTAGCTACACTGTGAGGAACATCATCACGATGATCATGACAAAGCCGATAAGGTCGGTCGGCAAAAACACCGTGCCCAGCATAACGGCGCTGGTGATGGTCGCCGAAACCGGCTCCACAGTTCCGATGAGGCTCGCGCGCACCGAGCCGATGTCCTTAACGCCCTGCATATAGAGCATGTAAGCAAAAAACGAGCCGATAACCACGAACACCGCGAGCGCCTCGACGCCGGCAGCGTCGAGCGCCGGCATATGCGCCCACGGCTGCACGAAGACACATGAGACCACGCCCGCCGTGAGCATTGCCGAGCCCGTGACGATGGGGCTGCCGTATTCGGGCAGGATCTTGGCGGGAATCACCGCCATACACGCGGCGCTGACCGCACACATAAGACCTGCTGCCAGGCCAAGCGGCGAGATATTCAGGCTGGTAGGGTCGCCGCCGGTGGCGATTAAAAAGGTTCCACCCAGAGCCAGGCCAATGCCGATAACCTCGCGCGTGCGCGGCCTGCGGCGGTCGATAACGCAGGTGTATCCCATAATGATGACCAGCTGCAGGCACTGAAGCACCGTCGCGGTTCCGGCATTGGTCAGGCGCACGGCCGAAAGATAGCAGAACTGGTTGAACAGCAGGCCAAAAGCGGTAAAAAGCAGCAGTTGTCTGCGGTCGGCGGGCGTGGTCCAGAGTTTAACCAGACGCTCGCGATCGCGCGTGACCACCACGGCCATAAAGAGCAGACCGGCGAGAATCTGGCGCACACTCATAAGCCACAGGGTATCAACGTGATAGGTATCGAACAGGAAGCTCGCGCTGGTACCCGAAAAACCCCAAAACGAACCACCCACCAGCGTGGCCAGAACGCCCGTAATCATCTTGCGCGTCGACGCACTGTTCAGGCGGTCGCGCCATGCACGGCGGGTACTGCGGCTGAGCTCGTCAGTGCCCTCGGGCACATCAATGTTCGATATATCGGTCATCGGCACCGAAGCCCCTGCGCCTTCGACCTGCTCGACACACTCTTTGCTCATTCCACTCCCCCGAAACAGTCTGGAAGCAATTCGGCTTACCTTACCACGGCAAAGGCACCAGCTGGAGGCTTGTCCGTTTATCGGTAGGACAATTCCGCAGACGTCTTTCCATAGCTCGATACCACAATGGGCTTGCATTATGCAACAGCCAAATCGCGGCAGCAGGCTCTTTTGAAATGGATATGACAAAGCCCCCGAATTCCACAATGTAAGCGATTTTTAAAAATGTTCTTGCCACCGAGTTCAGGCTCCGTTATATTATCCCTTGCGCGCTTGCGCACCCTTGATCGGGCGTTTAGCTCAGGGGGAGAGCGCTTCCCTGACACGGAAGAGGTCAGAAGTTCAAATCTTCTAACGCCCACCAAATGTTCACAGCTCAGAGGCTATGTCTCTGAGCTGTTTTGTTTTATGTCGCCAAATCCGCTGGCAACTCCAACCGTCATCGCAACGTAACATCAATTCACCTGACGAATGGCTGCCAAACAAATTCAATACCCCAACATCAACAACAGCCGGGCACAAAACTGCGCCGCAAACTGCTCCAACCACCCTGCCCATGTACAAAACCGCGTCAGCGACCCAAGTGCCTATCCCGGCTGACTCCGTAGTCAATCAAAACCGCCCCAATAGCCACCGAGGCCGAGACCAACACGTCTCGAACCCATCCGCACCGCAACTTCTCAGCAAAACGCCGCGATGTCTGCGCCCTGCGGTATCCTTGAGCCACTTGCACCTGCAGCACCAAGGAGCCGCCATGCGCACCGAGCTCGATGTCCCCTTTTCGCACAAAGAAGAAGCCAAGGCGCTGGGCGCCAAATGGGACCGGACCAAGAAGATCTGGTATGTACCCAGCGGCGTCAACCCCGAGCCCTTTGCCGAGTGGCTGCCCGGTGTTGACCGATCCGACCCCTCAGCGCCGTATATATTTCTAGTACTGGGCAAGCGCGAGTGCTGGAAGTGTCACAAAGAGACCTTGGTCGCGGCCTTTGGCATTCCCTATCGAACCGATAACGACGAGAGCATCGCCATCGCACACGCGCCCAACGAAGCCGGGCACATTGTCATCGACACGGCCAACGCCAACGCACTCGCCATCGTGCCCGCTCTTGGCTGCGTGCCGGGCGAGATCCGCGACTACCTTCATAAGCGCTGCGGCTACAAGCCCGTAGGCGCGCGAGCCTCCAAAGCCCCGTCGCTCGGCAACACGTGCACCAGTTGCGACGCGTTGCAAGGCAGTCGCTATCTGCTCGAAGAGCCCTCGTCCCCGTTTGCCCTCACCGCCATCAACAAGCTGCCGGCACTGGAGTTTGTTCGCGTCGAAGTTGCCGGCGTCTTTGGCATCCCAGCCACGCGCACCGACTTTGACCAGGCACTCTTTACCTGGGCACGCGACCATCACGCCGAGTTCCACAGGCAACTCGGTGAGGGGGTTTATTTGTAGGGACGGAGAAGCCTTCACAGCCAACTCCTCCGCATCACCTATCCCTCGTCGCCGGCGTCATACACGATATCGAGGCCACAAACAGGGCATTTCTCCGGATACACCGGCATATGAACGCCTGTCTGTTTTCTCACTTCGTCGCTGAACCTGTCGCGCGCATCGATGAACCGAATGTCGAGACACGGTATTTGCGAGCCGCAGCAAGGGCAGGTGACGACAAACGACCCGCAATCAACCTCTACGCTCGGAAACATATTGTTGTCTATAAGGGCACACGGCAGTTTTCCGTACTTCCCCATCGCAATATCGCCTCGCCAGCTCATACACGCTCCCCTCTCGCTATACAAAACAGGAAGAGCATGCACCGGCGGGCATGCGCGAGATTGCATCGCCACGCGATCCGATCAAACAACACGATCGTCAAAGAATGCCAAAGCCAAATACGCTAATACGGCAGAAGCCCCGCCTTTTCACGCTTCTTTTCCGAGCGATCGAACTCAATGCGATGGGCCTCAAGAAACACCGTATTGGGTCGCCACTGACGCTCATTCGGCTGCCTTAGCGTCGCACCCGCAAAGGAAGCGTAGCCGGTCTTATCCAGCAGGTACGATCCACACAGCCGATATTCGCCGCAAACAGGCTCAAACGAAATCAGATGAGCATCGAATAAAGCATGTAAGTCGCGCCGAAGCAGAATGCCGTTGCTGGCAACCTGCGATTTGGGTCCCGAGTAATTCTCGATATGTGCAGCCTCCAGAGCTTCGCTGACGCCGCAGCCCGACACCGCGCAACGGCCATCATAGGCGGCAACGAGCTGCTTGCGGAACCATTGCTGCCCCAATCGCTCGCGCCTTAACGCATAGCGGACCTTTTCGTCGTCGGTCGTACCCTGTCCGGCAAACTCAATATCGACGGGCATGTGCTTCAGATAGCTCATGTCGGGCGCAAAACGGGGGTCCGGTCCGCCTTTATGAACAGGACCGTGCAGAACAAACCATCCGTTTTCGGGCTCGAACCGTTCAACAAACGCAAGGCCGAGCACCTTGTAGCCCACCTCGGTTGCAAATATGACTCCGACTGGAACGCCACATTCCATGCAGTTGAGCATTTTACGGTTGTAATTCTGGTCTCGAGAACCAACGGCGCCTGGCGCTTGGACCGAATACTTAATGACCCACGTACCATCGTCCAAATAGAGCGGAGGTACATCGGTGTAGAAGCTCTTTTTAGAGTTATGGACCGAAAGCGCAAAGATCTTATTGGGATCTTGCTTCACCCGATCCTGGCCCGGCCAGAAGATCCCTGAATCCCGCGTTACGGGAAAGAAGTCCGAGCCAATTCGGTAGCGCGCGCAGCCGTGGTGTAAGAAGCAAGGGAGGGCCATCGCCTAGAATCGTCAGCGCCTAGATATTCGACGAAAGGAAAGACGATGGCCCACAGCGACATTCTATCCCAGCC
>DBGDSC010000018.1:0-145056 GCA_048402045.1 Collinsella sp. | reverse complement strand
GTCAGTGGGTCATCGTCCCGGCATTCAGCATCAGGGTAGCGCTGCGACGCGGAAATCGCGCGCCGTTGCCGCGCCCCGCAGTGCCCGCTTCCCCCGAGAACAATTATCAGTGCAGGTAGGAAGCCCGCCGCTTACGTCAAAAGGCGAGTGTGGTCGGACATTCCTGATTCATCGTAGTAAACGGGCATGGTTCTGAAGCGCAGGGGAGGGGCGCTTCGCAATCAGGCCCGATAATGGGACTGGCGGTGCACGGAAAACCCTGTTGCACGGGGAGAGTCGTGTTCCGCTCGCCAAGTCGGCCGGCGCACGGTCCGTGCGTGGACCGCTGCCCCCGCGGGCATCGCGGGCTCCTCGGACCTGGGCGGGCCCGCGAAAGTTTTTCCAAAATTGTCCTTGCATCGCCGTCCGAGTTCCCGTATAGTACTTCTTCGCACGGGGGCGTAGCTCAGCTGGGAGAGCGCTTGACTGGCAGTCAAGAGGTCAGGGGTTCGATCCCCCTCGTCTCCACCCGAGCATTGAATGAGGCTCCAACGCAAGTTGGGGCCTTTTTTCATATAGGCACACAAGGTCAAAGGCGGCACCATGATCCTCCTGGTCGACAAGATCGAAAAAAGCTTCGGCGCGCGCGTCCTCTTTAGTGGCGCGTCCTTCCAGATCAACCCCGGCGAGCGTTTTGCGCTCGTGGGACCCAACGGCGCCGGCAAAACCACCATGCTCAAGATCATCATGGGCATCGACAGCCCCGACGCCGGCCAGATCCAGTACGCAAAGGACTGCCAGGTAGGCTACCTAGAGCAGGAAACCAACCTGGAGCACAAGGACACCACCATCCTTGCCGAGGCCATGGCGGCCGCCAAGGAAATTCGCCGCATGGGCGAGCGCGCCAACGAGCTGCAGGCCCAGATTACCGAGCTCTCCGAGCAGGGCAAGGACGTCGACGCACTCCTTAACGAGTACGGCCAGGTCCAGGACCGCTTTGAGCATCTGGGCGGCTACGAGCTCGAGAGCAACGCCCGCAAGATCCTGTCCGGCCTGGGCTTTAAGGTCACCGACTTTGAGCGCCCGTGCTCCGAGTTCTCGGGCGGCTGGCAGATGCGCATCGCGCTGGCCAAGCTGTTCCTGCGCCACCCCGACCTGCTGCTTCTGGACGAGCCCACCAACCACCTGGACCTCGAGAGCGTCCAGTGGCTGCGCGGCTTTATTGCCAACTACGACGGCGCCGTCCTCATCGTCAGCCACGACCGCGCCTTCATGGACGCCTGCGTCGACCACGTCGCCGCACTCGAAAACCGTCGCGTAACCACCTACACCGGCAACTACAGCAGCTACCTCAAGCAGCGCGAGGACAACCTGGAGCAGATGCGCGCCAAGCGCGCCGCCCAGGAGCGCGACATCGCCCACATGCAGGTCTTCGTCGATAAGTTCCGCTACAAGCCCACCAAGGCAGCCCAGGCCCAGGAGCGCATCCGCAAAATCGAGCAGATCAAAAAGGAGCTCGTCATCCTGCCCGAGGGCCACAAGCATATCGACTTTAAGTTCCCTGACCCGCCGCGCTCCGGCGACATGGTCGTCGGCCTGGAGGGCGTGTCCAAGTCCTACGGCAACAAGCACATCTACAGCGACATCGACCTCAAGCTCTACCGCGGCGAGCACGTGGCACTCGTCGGCCCCAACGGTGCCGGCAAGTCCACGCTCATGAAGATCCTCGCCGGCCTGGAGCCGCCCACTACCGGCACGCGCGACCTGGGCACCAACGTGGGTGTGGCCTATTACGCCCAGCACGCGCTCGAGGGCATGACCGAGTCCAATACCGTCCTGCAAGAGATCGACACCGTCACGCCCAAGTGGACCGTGCAGCAGCAGCGCAGCCTGCTGGGCGCCTTCCTGTTTAGCGACAACGATTCCATCGAGAAGCAGGTTCGCGTCCTCTCCGGTGGCGAAAAGGCGCGCCTGGCCCTGGCCAAGATGCTCGTGGCCCCCGAGGCGCTCCTGTGCCTGGACGAGCCCACCAACCACCTGGACATCGACTCGGTAGACATGCTCGAGAACGCCCTGCAAAACTTCCCCGGCACCATCGTGCTGATCAGCCACGACGAGCACCTGGTACGCGCTGTGGCCAACCGCATCATTGACATCCGCGATGGCAAGGTCACGGTCTACGACGGCGACTACGACTACTACCTCTACAAGCGCGAGGACCTCGCAGCCCGCGCCGCCGCCGAGGCGACAGGGGAGAGCGCACCGGCCGTTACCAAGTCCGCTAAGGTCACCGCGGCCCAGCCCGACACCTCCGCCACCGCTTCCAAGCCTGCCGAGGGTAAAAAGACCAAGGAGCAAAAGCGCGCCGAGGCCCAGGCCCGCGCCGCGCTCAACAAAAAGCTCAAGGGAGTGCGCAACCAGCTCAAGAAGATCGAGACGGAGCTCGACAAAAAGCGCGCCCGCTATGACGAGCTTATGGAATTGATGGCAAGCGAAGAGCTTTATGCCGATCAGGACAAGTTCAACGCCGCGCTGGGGGAATATAACGGCCTTAAGCAAGAGCTGCCCAAGCTCGAGGACGAATGGCTGGAACTTTCCACCCAGATCGAAGAGGAGACCGCGCGTGAACTCTCGTAAGGCCACTGCCGTGGCGATGAGCATCATCGCCATCGCCTGTCGCATCTGCGGCATCTTTATGAGCGCGATGACCGTGCTGCTGTGTTTTAGCGGCCTCACCGCCAAGCTGCAGATCGTGGGCTTTGTCGTCGAGCTTTCGCGCGCGCTGCCGAGCGCCATCGCCGGCTACGGCGTCATCACTTCTCCCTTTGGCGGCGTGTTCCGCCTGGATTACGCCATCGTGGCCGTGATTCTATTTGTGGCCGATTACCTGCTCACGCGCGCCTCGCGCCGCGTCCGCTAGGGGATCGTTATGTCCAGCAGCTACTTCATGAACCTGCTCGCCAGCGCGGTCGCCGTCATCCTAGGCATCGTGATCCACGAGAGCGCGCACGCCGCCGCTGCCTGGGCTCTCGGCGACAAGACGGCTCGATCGCGCGGTCGTGTCTCGCTCAACCCGCTCAACCATATCGACCCGTTTGGCACCGTCCTCCTGCCGCTGCTCATGCTCGCCGCAGGCGGTCCCGTGTTCGCCTTCGCCAAGCCCGTGCCCGTCTATCTCAACAACCTCAAGCACCCCAAGCGCGACGAGGTCCTGGTGAGCGTAGCCGGCCCCACATCGAATATCGCACTCGCGTGCCTCGCGGCCGCCCTCATGCACGTAACGTACGGCAATCTCTACGCCAGCATGTCCTTTGCCGTGGCGTCCCAAATTATGAACTTCGGCGCCACGTTTATCGTGGTCAACCTGTCGCTCGCGTTCTTTAACCTCATTCCGATTCCGCCGCTTGATGGCTCGTCGATCATCGTGCCCTTCCTCAAGGGCAAGGCGCTCAACAACTATTACCGCCTGCAGCAATACGCTATGCCCATACTCATCCTGGTTCTATACCTGCTGCCTATGTGGACCGGCATCGATGTAATCGGCCGCTATTTCGACGTTACCGTGTATCCGCTTGCTGAGCAGCTGCTCAACTTCGCAATCGCCGGCATCTAGGGTAAACTTACAGGTCGACCGTGCAAAACGGTCGCAACATGCACCCAAACCGCGCCGCGAAGGCGCCGTCAAAGGAGGTCGAAAATGTCGTATCGCGTGTCGACGCAGGTCTACAGCGGACCGTTCGACCTGCTCCTGCAGCTGGTAACCCGTCAAAAAGTTGATATCGGCGCCATCTCGATCAGCGAGGTGGCCGAGCAGTACCTTGCCGAGGCCGAACGCATCGAGGCGCTGGACCTGGACGTGGCGAGCGACTTTTTGCTGGTCGCGGCAACCCTTTTGGACATCAAGGCCGCCTCGCTGGTACCCCAGGAGGCGCCGAGCAAAACCGTCGACGATGACGAGGACGACGAAGACCTCGAGGAGCTCAGCGCACTCGACGGCGACGCCCTGCGCGAAGTCCTGATCCAGCGTCTGATCGCCTACAAGCAGTTTAAAGGCGCGGCGGCAGCCCTTGGCGCGCGCATGCAGGCCGAGAGCCGCATGCATCCGCGCGTGGCCGGCCCCGACCCCGAGTTCTTGGGCCTTATGCCCGACTACCTTGCCGGCATTACCCTACGCGGCCTCGCCGTCATCTGCGCCGACCTGGACGGCAAGCGCCAGACCTTCCTGCTGGAGGCCGAGCACGTGGCACCGCATCGCGTGCCGCTCGACCTGACAGTGGCCTCGGTCGACCGCTTTACCATGGCGCACCAAACCTGTACCTTCCGCGAGCTACTGGACGGGGACGCCACCACCGAGCAACTCGTCGTCACCTTCCTGGCCATGCTCGAGCTCGCCAAGCGCGGCTCGCTTACGCTGAGCCAGAACGAGATCTTTGGAACCATTCAAATCAACCGCGTCGAGGGCGCCGAGGCATACGTGCCCGGCGAGGGCCCCGAGCTCACCGAATAGGAGCGCCAACCATGTCAACCCTTTCCACGCTGGAGACAAACAGCCTTAAAGGCGCCCTCGAGGCGCTGCTGCTGGTGTCGAGCGACCCCGTGAGCGCACCCGCGCTGGCAGGTGCGCTGGATATCGCCCCGGGCGAGTGCGCGTCGCTTTTGGCCGAGCTCAAGGTTGAGTACGAGGAGGCCAACCGCGGTTTTCAGCTGCGCGAGGTCGCCGGTGGCTGGCGCCTGTTTACACACCCCGCCTACCACGACGTGGTCGAGGCCTACGTGCTGAGCTGGGACACGCAAAAGCTGTCTCAGGCGGCGCTCGAGACCCTGGCCGTCATCGCCTACCACCAGCCCGTCACGCGCGAGGTGGTCAAGGGCATCCGTGGCGTCAACTCCGACGGCGTCATCGCGTCGCTCGTGGACAAGGGCCTGGTGCGCGAGCTCGGCCGCGACCCCGAGCGCGGTCAGGCCATCATCTACGGAACGACCAACGCCTTCTTGGAAAAGTTCGGCCTGCGTTCCACCCGCGACCTGCCCGATCTGGAGCAGTTTGCCCCCGACGAGCAGTCGCGTCAGTTTATCCGCGAGCGCCTGAGCGGCCGCAGCATTCAGTCCACGCTCGAGGAGCAGGCCGAGGACCTGGACGAAGAGCGCGAACTGATCGATACCGATGTTGAGGACACCGATGGCGAGGAGCTTCTGCCCACCGGTGACACCTCGGAGGATATGCATGACGAGGACTAACGAAGCAGGGGAAACGCACTTCGCAAGCGCCATGGACAACGCAGCGCCCACGGGCGACGCCCAGCCCGTCTACCCGCACACTATGCGCCTGCAGCGCTTTTTGGCGCGCGCGGGCGTAGCGAGCCGCCGCGGCTCGGAGGACCTGATGACTGCCGGCCGCGTAACCGTCAACGGCCAGGTCGCGACCGAGCTGGGCGCCAAGGTCGATGTCGACCGCGACCACATCGAGGTCGACGGTATGCCCGTCAAGCTCAACCAGGGTGCCGTGTACCTGATGCTCTACAAGCCGACCGGCTACCTCACCACCATGAGCGATCCACAGGAACGCCCTTGCGTGGCCGACCTGGTCCCGCGCGACCGCTTTCCGGGGCTCTTTCCGGTGGGTCGTTTGGACCGCGACACCACGGGCCTTCTGCTCTTTACCACCGACGGTGACCTGTCGCAGGACCTGCTGCATCCCAGCAAGCACGTCTACAAGACCTACCAGGCGCTGGTGGACGGCAACCTGACCGATCGCGACCTCACGCCGCTGCGCCGTGGCATCGAGCTCGACGACGGCTTATGCCAGCCGGCAATCTGCCGCGTCATCAACGCGCGCGAGGCCGAGGCCGTGGCCCCGCAGGGCATCAAGCCCGGCACCACTGCCGTTGAGGTCATCATCCGCGAGGGCCGCAAGAACCAGGTCAAGCGCATGCTGAGCAAGATCCACCACCCCGTGATCCGCCTGCACCGCTGTAACTTTGCCGGTCTGGAGCTCAAGGACGTGGCTAAGGGCTCGTGGCGCGAGCTCACCGATCGCGAGGTGCAGATCCTCAAGGCCGGCGGCATCCCGCCCAAGCAGGCCAGCTCCAAGCAGGGCGACCCCAACGCGACAGCGGTCAACCCCGCGACCCGCACGCGTCACCACGGCAGCCACGGTTCCGCGCCCAAGCGCAACACCTACCGCGAGCGCTACACGGGTTAGCCAGTACACCAAGCAACAGCGCTCGCGTCCCATACCAGCACGTCAACCACCGAAAGGAAGCATTGCATGATCGTCGCCATCGACGGCCCCGCCGGATCCGGCAAGTCCACTATCGCCAAGGAGATCGCCCGCCAGCTGGGCTTTAACAAGCTCGACACGGGCGCCATGTATCGCGCCGTCACTTTCGCCGCGCTCGACCGCGGCATCGACCTGGACGACGAGGCGGCCATCGACGCCCTCGCCAAGCAGATCGAGATTCGCTTTACCAACGGCACCGGCGAGGACACGCGCCTGACCATCGACGGTAAGGACGCCTCAGCCGCCATCCGCACCCCGCAGGTGGACGCCAACGTGTCCAAGGTCTCGGCCTACCCGGGTGTGCGCGCCGCCATGCTTATCCATCAGCGCCGCGCCGCCGAGGACCGCGACATTGTCGCCGAGGGTCGCGACATCGGCACCGTCGTGTTTCCCAACGCGCAGGTCAAGGTGTTCCTGACCGCCGACCCGCGTGAGCGCGCCCGCCGCCGTGTGCTGCAGCGCCACCAAAACGACGTCCAGCCGCTCACCACCGAGCAGCGCGAGGCCGAGGTCGACGAAACCCTCGACGCACTCAAGCAACGCGACAAGCTCGACAGCAGCCGCGAGGTCGCGCCGCTCGTGCCCGCTGAGGACGCCGTGCACGTCGACTCCACCGCTCACACCATCGACGAGGTCGTCTCGATCATCGAGGACCTTATCAACCAAAGGAGGTAGCCCATGCGCCTGTTTAAACAGACGCCCGAGGATTACTACAACGCCCCCTACGCTGAGTTCCCCGCTCTCATCCGCGGCACCGTCTTCGTGGTCATGGGCATCCTGTGGGCCTTCTCCAAGCTTATGTGGCGCTGGAAGGTCGAGGACGCCGACCTGCTGTTTGAGCGACAGGAAGGCCGCGGCAGCGTGGTCATCTGCAACCACACCTCGATGGCCGAGTTGCTGGCCGTGGAAACGGCACTGTTCTTTGGCGGCCGCCGCATTCGTCCCATCTTTAAATCCGAGTTTGCCAAGAGCAAGATCGTGCGCTGGGCCTTTAGCCGTGTGGGCGGTATTCCCGTCGAGCGCGGCACCGCCGACATGAAGTGCTTGCGCGCCGCTCAGCATGCGCTGCAGCGCGGCGAGGACGTCTTGATCTTCCCCGAGGGCACGCGCATCCGCTCGCGCGAAATCAAGCCCGAGGTCCACGGCGGCTTTGCGCTTATCGCCCAGATGGGTAAGGCGCCCGTCAACCCTCTCGCCATCTGCGGCTGGTCCGATATCACGCCTGCGGGCAAAAAGACCATGCACCCCAAAAAGTGCTGGATCCGTGCCGGCAAGGCCGTCTCGCTTGCCGATGCTCCGGCCGAGCTCAAGCGCAAGGAACGCCTGGCATGGTTTGAGTCCGAAGCCATGAGTCGCGTCTACGCCATGCGCGATGACCTGTGCGCCGAGCACCCGGGCAGGTTCTAGCCATGGGCGAGTATGTCATGAACACTGCCGAGGCTGTGACCGGCAAGGCAGACGCCCCCACCATCGAAATCGCTGCCCACGCCGGCACCTGCTACGGCGTGCAGCGCGCGCTCGATATGGCCTTGGCGGCCGCCCCGCAAGCGGGGGAGAACGCTCAGGTCCACACCCTGGGCCCGCTCATCCATAATCCCATCGTGGTGCGCGAGCTTGCCGAGGCGGGCGTCGGTCTGGCTGAGACCCTTGACGATGCCGCGTCGGGCACCGTGATCATTCGCGCGCACGGTGTGGTGCCGCAGGTCATCGATGCCGCTCGCGAGCGTGGCCTCGACGTGGTCGATGCCACCTGCCCCTACGTGAAAAAGGTCCACGTGGCGGCGGAGCGCCTGGTACGCGAGGGCTACCACGTGATAGTCGTGGGCGAGCCGGGCCACCCCGAAGTCGAGGGCATCCTGGGCCATGCCGGCGATGACGCGCAGGTCGTGAGCTGCGCCGCCGATGCGGACGCGCTGCCGCTCAAGGGCAAGGTCGGCCTGGTTGTGCAGACCACCCAAACCGCGCAGAACCTGGCCGAGGTTGTGGCCTCCATCACCCCGCGCGTGCAGGAACTGCGCGTGATCAACACCATCTGCGCCGCCACGAGTGAGCGTCAACAGGCAGCAGCCGCACTTGCCAACCGCTGCGACTGCATGGTCGTGGTGGGCGGCAAGAACTCGGGCAACACCCGCCGCCTGGCGCAGATTTGCGCCGATGTCTGCGAGCGCACACATCACATAGAGGAATCTTCCGAGCTACAGGCCGCATGGTTTGTCAACGCACACCACATCGGCATCACCGCCGGAGCCTCCACTCCGCAAGAACACATCGAGCGCGCCGTCGAGCGCATCAAGGAGCTTTGCCGCTAATCATGGACCAGACCGTACCCGCATACGCCGCCGAGGTGGCCGATTACGGGCGCAGCCGCGACCCCGAGCCGGGTGAGGGCGCGCTCGTTAAAAACGTGCGTCCGGAATCGCCCGCATGGGATGTGGGTATCGAGCCGGGCATGCGTGTGCTTACGGTCAACGGCGAGCGGCTGACCGATATGATTGTGTGGCTCTGGGAGGCAGACGACGACACCGTCGAGCTGGAGGTTTTCGACCCGCGCGACGGCACCGTCACCCCTGTTGAGCTCGATCGCTTTCCCGGCGAGGACTGGGGTCTGGAGTTCGATGGCCCCATCTTCGATGGCATGCGTACCTGCGTAAACGCCTGCGTGTTCTGCTTTATGACGATGCTGCCCAAGGGCGGTCGCTCCACGCTCTACATCCGCGACGACGACTATCGCCTGAGCTTTTTGCAGGGCAACTTTGTCACGTTGACCAACCTCACCGACGAAGATGTTCAAAACGTCATCCAACGCAACATGAGCCCCATGAACGTGTCGGTTCACGCCGTGAGCCCCGACGTCCGCCGTCGCATGATGGGCCGTAACGCCCAGCGCGGCATGGACGTACTCGAGGCCATCATGGCCGCCGGCATCGAGATTCACGCGCAGATCGTGCTGTGTCCCGGCATGAACGACGGCGAGGAACTGGAAAAAACCTTGCGTTTTTGCGAGGAGCACGAGCAAATCACGAGCCTGGGCATTGTGCCGCTCGGCTTTACCAAGCATCAGAACCGTTTTAGCTGGTCCTACAGCGACAAACCCGAGCTGGCGCGCGAGACGATTGCCATGATCCGACCCTACCAGGACCGCGCCTTCGAACGCTTTGGCCGCCACACCTTCCAGATGAGCGACGAGTTCTACCTGGATGCCGGCATCGAGCCGCCCGAGGCAGACTTTTACGACGGCTACCCGCAGTACTACGACGGCATCGGCATGATCCGCTCCTATCTGGACGAGACCGACAACGTGCTCGCCGCCGACGCCGAGCGCCTGCGCCGCGTTCGCGAGGCAATCGCCGCCCGTGGCCAGCGCCTGCTGTGCCTCTCGGGCGCCAGCGCGCGCGACACCGTGGCCCGCTTTGTGGAATCGCCGCACGGCCTTGCCGGTACCGTCACGGCCATCAAAAACCACTACTTTGGCGGCAACGTGGACGTGACCGGCCTCATCGTCGCCTGCGACATCTTGGAGCAGCTGCCGCAGGACCTGTCGGGGGTTATGCTCTTTGTGCCTAAGCTCATGTTCAACGCCGACGGTATGACCCTTGACGAGTATCATCGTGGCGAATTACTCGCAAGCCTTACCGGTCGCGGCGCCGAGGTTCATGTGGTATCGACCATGCCACATGAGCTGCTCGATACCCTGGAGCACATCCTTGGCATAACGCCCGCCAATTCAACTATTCCCGCTGACCCTACCCATTAAAGGAGAGCAGATGAAACCTATCGTCGCCGTCGTCGGACGCCCCAACGTGGGCAAGTCCACGCTCGTTAACCGCCTGGCCCAGACCTCGGACGCCATCGTCCACGAGTCCCGCGGCGTTACGCGCGACCGCTCGTATCACACGGCAGATTGGAACGGCCGCGAGTTCACCATCGTCGACACGGGCGGCATCGAGCCGCTCAAGAGCGATGACGTCTTTGCCACGTCCATTCGCGACCAGGCCCTCGCCGCCGCCGAGGAAGCCGCCGTCATCCTGTTTGTGGTCGACGGCCGCACCGGCGTCACCGAGGAGGACGAGTCGGTCGCTCGCATGCTCAAGCGCTGCGACAAGCCGGTCTTTCTGCTGGTGAACAAGCTCGACAATCCCGATCGCGAGAACGACAGCATCTGGGAGTTCTATTCGCTCGGCATCGGTGAGCCCACGCCGCTCTCGGCCCTGCATGGCCATGGCACGGGCGACCTGCTCGACGATATCGTGGCCCTGCTTCCGGAAGAAGAGGACGAGGTCGCCGATGAGTTCCCCGACGCGCTGAACGTTGCCATCATCGGCCGCCCCAACGCCGGTAAGTCGTCGCTGTTCAACCGCATCCTGGGCGCCGACCGCTCCATCGTGTCCAACATCGCCGGCACTACGCGCGATGCTATCGACACCGTCGTCGAGCGCGACGGCAAGCATTACCGCATGGTCGACACTGCGGGCATTCGCAAGAAGAGCACCGTGTACGAGAACATCGAGTACTACTCCATGGTTCGCGGCCTGCGTGCCATCGACCGCGCCGACGTGGCGCTGCTTGTCGTCGACGCCTCCGTGGGCGTCACCGAGCAGGACCAGAAGGTCATGGGCTTGGCCATCGAGCGCGGCTGCGCCATCGTGGTGCTGCTCAACAAGTGGGATCTGCTCGACGACGACCGCAAGCGCGAGGCCTGCATGGAGACCGTCGACCGCCGTCTGGGCGTCATGGCTCCCTGGTCCCAGTACCTGCGCATCTCGGCCCTGACCGGCCGCAGCGTCGAGAAGATCTGGGCGATGCTCGACGCAGCCGAAAAGACGCGCTCGCAAAAGATCACCACCTCGCGCCTCAACACGTTCCTCACTGACCTGCGCGAGTTCGGCCACACCGTGGTGGACGGCAAGCGTCGCCTGCGCATGCACTACGTGACCCAGACGGGCGTCAACCCGCCGACGTTTACGTTCTTCGTCAACCACAGCGACCTGGTAAACGACACCTACCAGCGCTACGTGGAGAACCGTATGCGCTCGACCTTCGATTTTTCCGGCACGCCCATTCGACTCTTCTTTAGGAAGAAGGAGCAAAAGGATGCATAATCCGATTCTGCTGACCGCCATCTGCGCCGTGGTCTCGTTCTTTATCGGAGCGATTCCGTTTGGCTTGATCCTGGGCCACGTGTTCAACCACACCGACATTCGCAAGGCGGGTTCCGGCAACATCGGCACCACCAACGCCCTGCGCGTAGCCGGCCCCAAGGTGGCCGCGCTCACGCTGCTGCTCGACTGCCTTAAGGGCGCTATCTGCGTCCTTATCGCGCGTCCGCTTATCGCGGGCGTGGGCTATGGCTTCCCTGTGAGCATCATGGCGCCTGGAGCCCCCGGCGACTGGATACTCGGCGTCATCTGCCTGGCTGCGGTATGGGGCCACATCTTCTCGCCCTACCTCAATTTCCATGGCGGCAAGGGTATCGCCGTGGGCCTGGGCGTCATCCTCGCCTGGTACTGGCCCATTGGGCTTTCGCTGCTGGGCATGTTTATCGTGGCCGTCGCCATCACCAAGTTTGTATCGGTGGGCTCGCTTGCCGCGGCCATCGGCCTTCCCATCGCCGCCTGCGCGGTCTTTCCGTACAGCAGCCTGGGACTTAAGTTTTGCATGGCGCTGATCGGCATTACCGTGGTGTGGGCCCATCGTGCGAACATCAAAAAGCTCATGACGGGCAAGGAGTCCAAGCTCTCGTTTACCAAGCGCGTCACCGAGCCCGACGATAAGTAGGAGAGAGTCATGAATGTTGCGCTGATTGGCTCCGGCTCCTGGGGAACCGCCGTCGCCGGCCTTGCCGCCGCGCGAGCCGAGCGCGTGACCATGTGGGCCCACAGCGAGCAGACGGCCGCCGGCATTAACGGCGAGCATCGCAACCCGCGCTATCTGGTGGGATACGAGCTGCCCGGCAATGTCGTCGCCACCACGGACCTATCGCAGGCGCTCAACGGTGCCGATGCCGTCATCTTTGCCGTGCCCTCCACGCACCTGCGAAGCGTATGTCATCAGGCGGCGCCCTTCATCGCCGCCGACACCCCGGTGCTCTGCCTTACCAAGGGCATTGAGCCCGAGTCTGGCCTGCTCATGAGCGAGGTCATTGCCAGCGAGATCGGCAGCGAGGCGCGCGTGGCGGCGCTCTCGGGCCCCAACCATGCCGAGGAGATCTGCCGCGGCGGGCTTTCTGCCGCCGTCATCGCCAGTAAAGACCAGCAGGTGGGGGAGACCTTTAAGGAGCTGCTGCTTTCCACGGCCTTCCGCATCTACCTGTCGCAGGACATGACCGGTGTCGAGGTTTGCGGCGCTATGAAAAACGTCATCGCCATCGTGTGCGGCATCTCCGCCGGCTCGGGCGCGGGCGACAACACGCTCGCCCTCATCATGACGCGCGGCTTAGCCGAGATCAGCCGCCTGGTACACGCCCGCGGCGGCCAGGCCATGACCTGCATGGGTCTTGCCGGCATGGGTGACCTCATTGCCACCTGCACCTCCGAGCATTCGCGCAACCGCACCTTTGGCTACGAATTTGCCCACGGCGTGTCGCTCGACGAGTACCAGGCCCGCACGCATATGGTGGTCGAGGGCGCCGTCGCGGCCCGCAGCGTCGGCGAGCTCGCCCGTTCACTGGGCGTAGACATTCCGCTCACCTTTGCCGTGGAGCAAACGCTCTACAACGGTGTTACTTTGGATAGGGCGCTCGAGATCCTTACCGACCGCGTCCCCTCTCAAGAGTTCTACGGACTCGCCGACTAGCGCAGAAAGGCTACTACCATGGGTTCCATCAAAATCGCTCCGTCCGTCCTTTCGGCCGACATGGCCAACCTCAAGGGCGAACTCGACAAGATCGCTGGCGCAGACTACGTGCACTTCGACGTTATGGACGGACACTTTACCGGCAACCTCACCTTTGGCGTCGATATCCTCAAGGCCGTCAAGCGCTCCACCGATGTACCGGTCGACGCGCACCTGATGGTGTCGAACCCCGACGAGACGGTCGATTGGTACGCCGACGCCGGTGCCGACATGATCACCGTGCACTACGAGGCCTCCACGCACCTGCACCGCACGCTCACCCATCTGCAGCAGCGCGGCGTCAAGGCCGGCGTGGTGCTCAACCCCGCCACCCCCGTGTGCGTACTCGAGAGCATCATCGACGTTGTCGACATGGTGCTGCTGATGAGCGTGAACCCCGGCTTTGGCGGCCAGAGCTTTATCCCGGGCACTCTGCCTAAGCTGCACGAGCTTACGGCCATGTGCGAGCGCCACGGCGTGTCGCCCCTGATCGAGGTCGATGGCGGTATCTCTTCCAAGAACATCGCCGAGGTCGTCAAGGCCGGCGCCAACGTGCTCGTAGCCGGCTCCGCCGTATTTAAGTCCGAAGATCCCGCCGCCGAGGTTGCGCTTCTGCAGAAGCTGGGCAACGAGGCTGCACAGGAGGCATAAACCCTTATGACCGCAGGTCAAAACCGCATACCCGTGAATCTTGACTATGCCGCCTCGACGCCCATGCGCGCCGAGGCGCTCCTTGCGCAGCGCGAATATGACGACAGCGAGCTTGCCGGCGTGAACCCCAACTCGCTGCATTCGCTCGGCCGCAAGGCCGCCGCGCGCCTGGAGGTGGCACGTCGCGAGATTGCCCGTAGCTTTGGCGCGCGCGTTCGCCCGTCCGAGATCATCCTTACCAACGGCGGCACCGAGGCCAACCAGCTGGCGCTCCTCGGTCTTGCCGAGGGCGCTCGTCAGCGCGACCGCAAGCGTAACCGCGTGATCGTATCTGCCATCGAGCACGATTCGATCCTGGACAACCTGCCGCTGCTGCGCGCCGCCGGCTTTACCGTCGACCTAGTGCAGCCCTGCCGTGCGGGCTACATCGAGCTTGCCGCGCTGAGCGACTTGCTCGGCGACGACGTCGCGCTCGTGAGTATCATGATCGCCAACAACGAGACCGGCGTGGTGCAGCCTATCCGCGCGCTTGCCGCGGCTGCACACACCGCAGGCGCCCTGTTCCACACCGATGCCATCCAGGGCTATCTGCATATTCCGCTCGATGCCGCCGAGCTGGGTGTCGACGCCATGTCCGTCGCCGCCCACAAGATTGGCGGTCCCGTTGCCTCCGGCGCGCTCTACGTTAAGACTCGCACGCCGCTGCGCCCCCGCATCTTTGGCGGCGGACAGGAAGCCGGACGTCGCGCCGGTACGCAGGACCTGCGCACGCAGCTGGCCTTTGCTGCTGCCGCCCGCACGCTGGCGCCCCAAGTGGCTCAGGAGCGCAAGAAGCTGCAAGCCCTTTCCGACAAGCTCTACGCCACGCTTACGGCCCATCCGCGCATTCACGCCACGATGGGCGACTATGCGCATGCTGACCGTCTGCCCGGCATGGTATCGATCTACATTGACGGCATGGACTCCGAGGAGCTCATCATCAAGCTCGACGCCGCCGGCTTTGAGGTATCGGCAGGCTCGGCATGCTCGAGCGGAAGTATGGACCCCAGCCATGTTTTGAGCGCGATGGGCATCGGTCGCGAACAGGCATTGGGCGCCCTTCGCATCTCGTTTGACGACCGCGTGAAACCGGGTGATCTGGACGACTTTGCCCAGACGCTGCTCTCGATCGTAGGTGCCGCATGATCGTCGCCGAGCTCGAGCGTGCACTGCTGGCGCGCTATCCCAAGACGGACGCCGAACCCTGGGACCACGTAGGCTTATCCGTCGGCGACCCCGACGACGAGATCCGCGGCGTGGCCTGCGCACTCGACGCTACCGAGGCCAACGTGCAGCGCGCCTTGGAAGCCGGCGCCAACGTGCTGTTGACGCATCATCCCATCTATATCAAGGCGCCCGAGGCCTTTTGTCCGCCTAGCGCGATGCGTCCCCAGTGCAGTGCGGCGCTCTACGAGGCTGCCCGCTGCGGGGTGAGTATCATCTCGCTCCATACCAATCTGGACCGCTCGCACGAGGCGCGCGCCTGCCTAAGTGAGCTGTTGGACGCCGCGCCCGCAAGCTCGCTGGAGCACGTGGACGACCCCGAGTCAACCGGTCTGGGCGCGTTAGCAACGCTCAACGATCCGTGCACGCTGCGCGACCTTGCCACGCGCGCCGCCACGGCGTTTGGCAGCGACCCCCGTGTGTGGGGCGATGCCGAGCACCCGTGCCGCACCATCGCCATTTTGGGCGGCTCCTTGGGCGACTTTGGAGAGCTCGCCATTGCCGCCGGTGCGGATGTTGTCGTGACGGGCGAGGCGGGCTACCACGTGGCGCAAGACCTTGCCTTGCGCGGGCTGCCAGTGGTTTTGCTCGGCCATGACCGCTCCGAGGAGCCGTTCGTTGATATATTGATGAACTCTGCAGTTGACGCCGGGGTCGACCCCCGTCATGCGATTAAAATACTGAACCCTTGCCAATGGTGGACTGTGACAAAAGGAGAGAACTTATGAGCGCCGGCGCTACGCTACTCAAGCTGCAACAGATCGATTTGGAGCTCGCCCGCAACAAGAGCGAACTTGCCAATATGCCGGAGCTCAAGGAGCTCGCTTCCAAGCGCAAAACCTACGTTAAGCTCAAGGCCGAGATGACCAAGCTCTACGCCCAGCGCAAGGATCTGGACATTGAGCTCGACGACCTCAACACCACCGAGATCCAGACCAACAACGCCATCGAGGCCGCCAAGAAGCGCCACGTTGACGGCTCTGATTACCGCGAGGTGCAGGACCTGGAGAATGAGCTCGCCACCCTGGCCAAGCGTCTGGACAAGATCGAGCACACCCGCAAGGACGTCGTCGTCGCCCACAAGGAAGCGCTCGACCGCGAGGCTCGCGCGCAGGCCATCATCGCCAAGTTCGAGGAGGGTGTGAAGGCCGATACCAAGGCCGCCCGCGCCAAGGCAGCCGACCTCCAGGCCCAGATCGATGCCGCCACCAAGGAGCGCACCGCACTGGCCGCTACGCTTCCGACTGACGTGCTCACCGATTACGAGCGCCTGCTCAAGCAGTTCCGCGGCCTAGCCGTCGAGACCATCAAGGGCAACATCCCCACGGTCTGCCACACCGCGCTGCAGGCGTCGTCCATGAGCGACCTCAACCACGACGGTAGTGAGATTACGCACTGCCCGTACTGCCACCGCCTGCTCGTGCTCCCCAGCAAGGAAGCCTAACGATGACGGCGGCACCCAACAATTCAATGCAACTTGAGGGAAAAACGATCCTGCTGGGCATTACCGGCGGGATCGCCGCCTATAAGTCGTGCAATATCGTGCGCCTGCTGCAAAAGCGCGGCGCGCGCGTCAAGGTCGTTATGAGCGAGCATGCCACCGAGTTTGTCGGGCCGCTTACCTTCCGTGCGCTCACCAACGAGCCGGTCGCGGTGGGCCTGTTCGACGATCCCTCCGACCCCATCCACCACATTTCGCTCGCGCAGGAGCCCGATTTGATAGTCGTGGCGCCCGCGACGGCCAATATCATCGCCAAGATGGCAAGCGGTATCGCCGATGACCTCATCTCCACCACGCTGCTAGCCACGCCGCGACCCATCGTGATCGCCCCCGCCATGAACAACGGCATGTGGAAGGCGCCGGCAACGCAGGCCAATATGGCCACGTTGCGCGACCGTGGCGTCCATGTGGTGGGACCCGGCAGCGGCTACCTTGCCTGCGGCGACGTGGACACGGGGCGTATGAGCGAGCCCGAGGACATCGTCGAGGCCGTCTGCGAGGTGCTGAACCCCGTCCCGCAAGACCTGGCGGGCAAGCGCATCGTAATCACTGCCGGCCCCACGCACGAACCGATCGACCCTGTGCGCTTCATCGGCAACCGGTCATCGGGCAAGATGGGCATCGCCCTAGCGGGGGAGGCCGCTCGCCGCGGCGCTGCGGCCACGCTTGTGCTGGGCCCGACATCGCTCGATGTTCCCCGCGGCGTGGAGTGCGTGCGCGTGCAGACCGCCGCTGAAATGCTGCAGGCGGCTCTGGGCGCCTTTCAGACGGCTGATGCGGCCATTTGCGCGGCCGCCGTCGCCGACTACACCCCCGCAGCCCCTGCCGACCATAAGCTCAAAAAGGCCAACGAACGCTTGGATCGCATCGAACTGGTCGAGACGGTCGATATCTTGGCTGAGCTTTCGCGCCAAAAGGGAGAGCGGTGCGTGATCGGATTTGCGGCAGAGACTGATAACGTCGTGGAGTACGCGCAGCGAAAGCTCGCCCGCAAGGGTTGCGATGCCATTATCGCCAACGATGTCTCGCGCGCCGATTCGGGCTTTGGAACCGATACCAACAAGGCCTGGATCGTGAGTGCAGCGGGCACGCAAGAACTTCCCGTGCTAACAAAACCCCAGCTCGCAGATACAATTTTGGACTTGCTTCAAAATTTATAAAAAAGTTCTTGCACAAGGGCAAAGTTTCGGGTTAATATACTCCCTGTTGCGAGCGAGAGCAGCGCAACGAACAAAAGCTTCGGGACGTGGCGCAGCTTGGTAGCGCACTTGACTGGGGGTCAAGGGGTCGCTGGTTCGAATCCAGTCGTCCCGACCAGAAGTTTGCAGGTCAGGCACTTTGTGTCTGACCTTTTTTGTTTAATAACTAATTGCTTTAAGCAACGAAGAATCAACGACCAACCGTCCTCCACATGTCTGGACTCTCTGTGCTCGCGCTGGATAGACATCGCCAGAACGGGTATAGTATCGAAAGTTTTGTCGTTTACCAGCGGGGGAGTCCTGTGGGCATCAAAAAGAAGATCAAAAAGGAGCTTATCGGCACTTCCGATTACCCGTCGAATAAGATCTTCACGATCTCCAATTTCATTACCTTCACGCGCCTGATCCTCACGCTGGTCTTCCTGTACCTGTTTGTGACGGACAACAACCGTGTCGTCGCCATCGTCATCTATGCCATCGCGGCCTCCACCGACTGGATGGACGGCCAGATTGCCCGCATGACCAAAACGGTCTCGTGGCTCGGCAAGGTTATGGATCCCATCTGCGACCGTGCGCTGCTATTTACCGGCGTACTGGGCCTGGTGGTCCGCGGCGAGCTTCCCATCTGGGTCTGCGTGCTCATCATTGGTCGCGATATCTACCTTGGTATCGGCACGCTCATCGTGCGCCACTATCACCGCCGCCCCATCGACGTCGTCTTTCCCGGCAAGATTGCGACGGCGCTGCTCATGACCGGCTTCTCGCTTATGCTTCTGGGCTTTCCCACTGTGGATGGCTGGCATCTGCTGCCCGCCACGTTCACGGCCTTCCCGGGCCTCAACGGCAGCCCGGTACCGCTTGGCATCTTCTTTGTGTACGGCGGCGTCATCTTCTCCATGCTCACCGCCGTCATCTATTCCATTAAGGGTGGAGCGGCCATTAAACAAGCCGTGGCGCATCCCGAGGACGAAGACATCGACTTTCTTAACCCCGAAATCGAAGACTAAGTCGTTGGGGTATGATTACGTACAGTTCATTCTTTGCGGCATGTCCGCGTTAAGTTAGGGGTTGTCATGGACAACATGGTTAACAATATGCCTCAGAACGATAAGGCCTCAGACGCCACCTGCGTTTTCCGCGTTCCTTCGAGCGATGTCACCGTTCCCGACCTCATGGCCAACGTTCACATCACCGCGCCCGTCTTATCTATCGTCAAAGGCCCTCAAACCGGTGCAGCCTTTGAGCTCGAGGATAATGTGACCACCATCGGCCGCGATCCCGCTAACGGCATCTTCCTCAACGACATGACCGTGTCGCGTAGCCATGCGCGCATTATTCGCGAGGGTCTGGGTGCCCGCATCGAGGACCTGGGCTCGCTCAACGGTACGTGGGTTGACGGCGCTATCGTCAACGGCGCACCGCTGCACGATGGCTCTTCCGTCCAGATCGGTACGTTTACGCTCATCTACCACGAGAGCACGCCGGAGCGCATCGAAACCGGTGAGTAGGGCATGGCCGAACGCAATTATCTGAGTATCGGCCAGGTCGTCAATCTACTTCGAGGCGCATACCCCGATCTTTCGAACTCAAAAATTAGATTTCTCGAAGATGAGGGGCTCATCACCCCTCATCGCACGCCTAAGGGCTATCGTCAGTACTCCAAGGAGGACGTTGACCGCCTGGAGGTCATTCTGCACCTGCAGAAGACTCGCTACATGCCGCTCAACGTGATCAAGCAGCGCCTGGAAAACGCCACGGACCTGTCTACGCTCGCCTACGAGGTGGGCCTGTTGTCCGATGTTCCGCTCAAGACGGAACCCAAGGAGACTAAACAAAAACTGCATCCCATCGAGACCATCCCCGATATGCTCGGCGTCGAGATCTCGTTTATCCGCTCCCTGGCCGAAAACGACCTCATTCGCATCATCAAGAGCCCGCAGAATCGCGAGCTTGTCGATGGCCGCGATTTCCCGATCATCCGCTATTGCTCCGAGCTTTCGCGCTTCCATATCGAGCCGCGCAACCTGCGCCAGTACGTATCGTCCGCAAACCGCGAGTCCTCGATGTTTGAGCAGGTGCTCGTAAGCATGCTCGGTATGGATACTTCCGACGACGAGCGCGATGCCAAGCTCGAGCGTGCATTTAAGAAGCTGCATGACCTCACCGAGGGCGTCCATACCGCTCTGCTCAAGAACCGTGTATTCGAGTCACTCAACGCCGTGGTGGAGGATGCCGATATCGATGCCCTCGACGAGGAGATCGCACGCTCCGAGTCAACCAAGGCCAAAAGCGAAGAGACATCTACCTCCGCGGTCCCCGTGCGTGAGGAATCCCTCGTGCAGCCGCTCAAAGTTGTCGCCCCCTCACGCGCCGGCACCGCCAGCGCGGCCAAATAGACGCTGCTACAAACCAGCCTCCCCTGAAAGGTCATGCCATGTACGACTTCGAATCTCACATCGTCGACATCCCCGACTATCCCGAGCCCGGAGTCGTCTTTAAGGACATCACGCCGCTCTTTGGTAATCCCGAAGCGCTAAAGGCCATGGTAGATGCCCTGGCCGAGCATTTTGCCGGTAAGGGTATCACCAAGGTCGTGGGTCCCGAGGCTCGCGGCTTTATGGTCGGCGTGCCCGTGGCCGTCGCCCTGGGCGCTGGCTTTGTGCCCGCACGCAAGCCGGGCAAGCTGCCTCGCAAGACGGTGAGCGAGAGCTACGAGCTCGAATATGGCACCGACTCTATCGAGATCCACGCCGATGCCATTACCTCTAAAGATACCGTGTTGATTCTGGACGACTTGGTCGCGACGGGCGGAACCGTCGAGGCAACAGGTAAACTGGTGCGAGATATGGGCGCAAAGCTTGTGGGTTACGGTTGTATCCTCGAGCTTGCGTTTCTTAACCCGCGCAAGAAGCTCACGCCTTCCAACGAGGACGTCGAGCTCTTTAGCCTGGTAACGGTGGACTAGCCGCTACCCTTAGATACCGGAAAGGAAGCTCCATGCGCACAGCAAATACGCACAAAAACATGGCACGCTGCGCTGCTACGGCAACCCTCGCTTGTGTTTTGGGCCTGGGCCTCGCGGCTCCGGCCTATGCTGATACCGCATCCGACCTTGCCGCTGCTCGTACCAAACTCGAGCAGATCGGCACGCAGAACCAGCAAATTCATGAAGAACTCTCCGCACAGACGCAGGAGCTTGATCAGACTGCAGGCGAGATCACGCAAAAGCAGCAAGAGATTGCCGAGGGCCAGGCAAAGCTTTCGAGCTACGTTGCCGGTGAGTACAAGACCGGCGGTCTGAGTCTCCTTCAGGTTCTGACGGACGTCGACGATCTGGGCGACATGCTCAACCGTCTGTTCTATTACGGCAAGGTTTCCGACAAGCAGGCCCAGACCATTCAGGATGTCAAGGACCTTAAGCAGCAGCTCACTGATAAGCAGGCCGAGCAGGAGAAGAACGTCGCCGCGACGCAGAAGAAAGTCGACGAGCTCAACGCCCAGCAGGCCGAGGCTCAGAGCGTCGTCAGTTCCCTGGACTCGCAACTGCAGGCCGAGCTTGCCGCCGAGGCCGAGGCCAATGCGGCGCTGCAGGCCGGCATAAATGCCAGCACAGCCGAAAAGGCCACGGTAAGCAACGACACCGCCGGTACGACCGAGAACACCAACAATGGCGGCGGCACAACCAACAACGGCGGCAACACGCCTGCGCCCGCTCCTGCTCCTACGCCGCAGCCCTCGACGCCCGCTCCGGCTCCGACGCCTTCCGCACCGAGCCAGTCTGTTGACGGCGGCTCCGTTGTTTCGCGCGCCTACAGCAAGCTTGGTTGCGCTTATTCCTGGGGCGGCATTGGACCGGACAGCTTTGACTGCTCCGGTTTTGTAAGCTACTGTCTCACGGGCCGCTACTGCCGTCTGGGCACCACCGGCACTTTCATGGGTTGGACCCGCGTGTCCGACCCGCAACCCGGCGATGTCGTGGTTAACTCCTACCATACTGGCATCTATATCGGTAATGGTCAGATGATCCATGCTTCCGACTACAAGACGGGCGTCATCATCAGCTCCGTCGCAGCCGGCATGAACAACAACTACATTTTCGTGCGCTACTAAGTCACTCTGCATAGCAAACGAATGTGAACCTCGTGGCCTTTGGGCTGCGAGGTTCATTTATTTGTGACCGTGCTCCATACATGATCCCAATGAGCTAGTTTTCAATACTAGATGCACGTTTCAAAGGTAAGCAAGATGGCTATAATAAATGAGAAACATCTAGAAAGGACCCTCTATGAGCTGGGCACTTATCTCCGATTCGAGCTGCAACCTCCGCGATTGGCAACCGACCGCGCCCCATACCACCTTTGCATATGCACCCCTTAAAATTCGAGTGGGGGAGCGCGAGTTCGTCGATGACCTCACGCTCAACGTTCACGAGCTCAATTGCGCCGTGCAGGCTGAGTCGAGCGCTTCTTCGAGCGCCTGCCCGAGCGTAGGCGAGTGGACCGAACTCTTTAGGCTTGCCGACAAGACAATTTGCATGCCCATCTCCGAGGGCGTCTCGGGAAGCTACAATGCCGCCGCCACGGCACGCGATTTGGTTCTTGCCGAGGATCCGAACCGTCAGATTCATTTGGTCAATTCACGCGGAGCCGGCGGCAAAATGGACCTGATCTTCCTGCTGTTCGACCGCTATCTCGCAAGCAACCCCAACGTCCCTTTTGAGGAAGCCTGCAGCTATTTTGATGAGCTGGAACTAAACAGCAAGATCCTCTTTAGCCTGTGCAATTACGAAAATCTCGCCAAGGCCGGACGTATTCCCAAGGCAGCTGGAGTTATCGCCAATAAACTCAACATTCGAGTTTTAGGCACGGCAAGCGAGGAGGGGGAGATTAAGCTCGTCGGTCACACCCGTGGCGAAAAGAAGATGCTTGGCAAGATTGTCGACACCATGGAGGCCGAGGGCTTTACCGGCGGCGAGGTCGTAATCGACCATGTCGAAAATGAGGCGGGCGCCCAGGCACTTGCCAGCCGCATTGTGGAGCATTGGCCCGGTTCCAAGACCATCATCATGCCCTGCAACGGACTGGATTCATACTATGCCGAGATGCACGGGCTCATTATCGGCTACGGCATGGGCGTGGCTTCAGGCCAATAGCGTCCAACTAAACAAAAACACGGGCGGGGCAAAGTGTCTGATGACTCTTTGCCCCGCCCTTCTTATACGTCGGTTAGCTATTAAACCCATTGAACTTTAGGTAGCTCATTAGATACGCCTTCGATACAAAAGACGATACTGCACTGCGAACGAGCAGCGACTCGCGAGTGACCTGATGAGCCGTATCGGGAACAGGAACCTGCTCAATGGAAAAAGCCGCACGAATCGATGCCTCGAGCTGATCAATCACATAATCAAAGGCGGTCGGTGCATCATAGCTCAGGCGCTGAATGTTAAAGAGTGCCTGAACCGCAGCGATGGGCAGCACCTGCTTAAAGATACAAATGGAGATGAGACGCGCAATCTGCTCGCGACCATATTGCTTTTTAACCGGAGCGGGAACGAGGCCGACCTTTACGTAGTTATTGATCATCGATGGTGTGATAACGGGCTGCTCTACGCAAATCGAAAGCGGCTCCATCCACAGCGCAACATATTCAATAACCTGATCGCGATAGAGCGTTACGTTGGGCAGCTGGTCATAGCGTGGCAGGCTCAAAGCGTTGAGCTTACCCACCATATCGGACTGAATAAATGCATCCGGCAGCACCGTCGGCTGAATATCCTCCGGCTTAATGCTGAACGATGTATCGGACATCGGGATAACATGTTTGACGTGGTTCATAAGGATCCTCCGTTCGTTATCTATATTGTATTCTAGGTCATCTAGTTTTGCATATCACATAGCCGCTAAGTAAAAGTGGTTGGACAGCACATTGATGCACTGCCCAACCACTTCGTTTGAAGATAACAACCTTACATAAGATATATTATCGTACTTATCCGTGTAGGAAAGCGTATGCGCTGGTAGCCGCTATGGCTCCGTCCGAAACGGCGGTCACAACTTGGCGTAAACGCTTGGAACGGATATCGCCGGCAGCAAATAAGCCAGGCGTGCGGGTGGCCATCGATTCGTCGGTCACAATACCGCCGTCGGGCGCCAGATCTACCAGATGCTCTACAAGCTCAGTATGGGGCTGCGTGCCAGCAAAGACAAAAATGCCAAACGAACCAGGATCAAAGGACTCGGAATAGGTGCCACCGGTAGCGTTGTCCTTAAAGGTGATAGTCGTGGGCATGGCCTCGCCTGATAGTTCCACAATACTAGTTTGGTACCTAACTGAAATATTATCTTTTGCGAGCACCTTTTGAACCACGCCATCGGGGGCACGGAACTGATCGCGGCGCAAGACGATGGTCACGCTGCTGGCGATTTCTGACAAGAACAGGGCTTCCTCGCAGGCAGCATTACCTCCACCGATGACAAAGACCTGTTTACCGCGAAAGAACATGCCGTCGCACGTCGCGCAATACGAAACGCCACGACCGCGATACGTATCCTCGCCAACAAAACCAGCAGATCGTGGCGTGGCGCCCATACAAGCGATAACGCTCGAGGCCAGCGTATCGCCCATATCGTGATGCACCGTAAACAGCGCCGCATCCGCATCGTAATCGATACCCGTAACCATGCTCCATGTAACCTGTGCTCCCAGGCCCTCTGCATGTTGCTGAAACCGCTCGCCGAGTTCGGCGCCACTCAAGAGCGGAATGCCCGGATAGTTCTCGACCTCATTGGTTGTGGCGATCTGTCCTCCCGACATGCCTTGCTCTATCACGGTCGTCGTTAGGTTGGCGCGCGCCGCGTAAATGGCTGCAGCATAGCCCGCAGGCCCGCCGCCGATAATCGCAACATCGATCGGCTGATGAGTAGTCATGAAGAGACCTCCTGTCGAAAGATTGGCGTTCTTTGCGCTCATACCCAAATTAATGCGAACGTGACACTCATGCACTACAATGATTCTCTGTGAAACAAAGATGAAGGGGAGATATCGATGGATCAGACGCAGACGAGCGACGACGCTCCCCTGCTCACGCACAGCACTCCCCAATCGGAACAAACCACGCTCTTGACTCAACAAAAACCTCTCGTGACTATCGTGCACGCCTCGGTCGGCTCGGGCCACAAGGCCGCCGCAAATGCGATTGCGCAGGCATTCGACCTCATCCGCGGCACCAATGGCATCCCCGAGGATGTTGAGATTGAAGTGCTCGATATCCTTGATTTTGGACGCATAAAATTCGACGGCAACAAAACGGCCGCCTCGTTTACCGGCGCCACGCGCCCAATTTATGACTTGACCTGGCGTTATACCCTTACCGGACACCTGCTTTGGGGCGGCGGCACGGCATGGTCGCGCATCATGTTTCCCGCATTTAACGAATACGTTCGGACTCATAGGCCCATTGCCGTGGTAGCCACACATATCACGGCAGCCAACGTTGCCGTTGGTGCGCGCGTCATTACGGGCATCGACTATCCCGTCATTTGCGTACCGACCGATTACGAGGTCGAGGGCTGGTGGCCCCATAAGGACACCGACCTATTCTGTGTGGCAAACGAGTTTATGGCCGAGACACTCCGTCCCCGTAAGGTTCCCGAGGCAAAGATCCGCATTACGGGCATCCCCATTCGCGCCGGGTTTGATACGGACTACAACCGCGAGGAAGAACTCGAGAAGTTCAATCTCCCCACAGACAAGCTCGTTGTGCTGGTGATGGCCGGCGCAAGTTTGCCTCAACCGTACGTTCGCTTTCGCGCGGAGATGGACCGCACCCTCCCCTTCCTGCGCAGCTTCGAGGACATGCACTTTGTCTTTTTGCCGGGCAAGGATGCCGAATATGCCACCCGTCTCAAAACGCTTTTCGATGCCATGAAACTCGAGAACGTCACGGTTCTTGACTACGTCGATGACATGGCAGCGCTTATGCACGGCTGTGACCTGGCAATCCTCAAATCTGGCGGACTCACTGTTACCGAATGCCTGTGCGCACACCTGCCTATGATTCTGCTGGGAAAGTCATATGGCCAGGAAAAGGCCAACACCACCATGCTCACCGGCATGGGCGCCAGCATGCATGTCACGACCGCACGCGAGCTCATCGTGACACTGCGCCATCTCCACGATCATCCCGAATCGCTCAAGGCACTACTCATTAACGGCGAAGTGCTGCGCCGTCCACGCGCAGCCGAGGATATCGCCATCGCAACCATGGAACTTGCAGGCAAGCCCCAAAAACGTAAACGAGCCTTCTGCCGCTTCTACTGGGGCGAAAAACCTGCGCATATCCGCTAGCCGAAAGTTCGCTGCTCGGCGGGAGCCGCCCATATATCATTCCATGCTCAAACATTCTCGCTGCGCTGCGAAACTGCGCGTGGAACGATATATGGGCGGCTCCCGCCGAGCAGCTACGTTTACGTACTAGCAACTACAGCGGGTTCGCCCCAGTAGAAGCTGCGAAGGTGGAACCAAATAATCTGATAATAGTTAGCCGATGCTACAAAGGGATTGTTCCTTTGTAGCATCGGCTAACTAGAAAGATTTTTTATCTCAAGCATTTAGCCCTTTCGCCTGAGCCCCATACATATCGTCCCGCGCGCAGTTTCGCAGCGCAGCGAGAATGTTTGAGCACGGGATGATATGTATGGGGCTCAGGCGAAAGCGGGGTCCATGCGCCCTGCGAAGCGAGAATGTTTGAGCATGGAATGATATGTGAGAGAGGCGGGCGGGAGGGATACGAGTGCCCCGCGAGAATGTGTGGGCTCCGGGTGAGAGGCCAACCCTACATGTTGAAAATGATTAAGAGACGCCGCTGGAGCCGAAGCCTCCGTTGCCTCGGTCGGTTTTGTCTAGTTCGTCTACCTCTACGAGATTGACCGTGGGGACTTCTTGGATGACGAGTTGCGCGATGCGGTCGCCTTTGTTGATCTGGATATTGTTGATGGGGTCCAGGTTGATGAGGATGACCTTAAGTTCACCTCGATAGTGGGCGTCGATGAGACCGGGCGTGTTGACTATAGACAGGCCCTGCTTAATGGCTAGACCGCTGCGGGGCTGGACAAAGCCGGCGTAGCCATCGGGCAGCGCAATGGCCAAGCCAGTGGAAACCAAACGTCGCTCAAAGGGCTTGAGGGTACAGTCTTCGTTGGCGCGGAGGTCAAGGCCGGCATCTGTGGGATGAGCGTATTTGGGAAGCTCGACCGTGGGATCGAGACGCTTAATGTTAACGGTAATGTTGGACATGAAATCACCTTAGCTTGTCGAGCTCTTGCAAAAACTCATCGACGTCTTTGAAATCGCGATAGACCGAGGCAAATCGAATGTAGGCAACCTTGTCGATCTTGGCCAAGCGCTTAAGCACCATATCGCCCAGTTCGTGGGACGTTACAGCCGTCAGCGTACGGGAACGCAGCTCCACCTCGATATCATCGATGATCTCGTTGAGCTTTTTCGTATCGATATCGCGCTTAATCGTGGCGCGCATCAGGCCGACCAGCAGCTTGTTGCGATCGAACCGCTGCTTAGACCCGTCGGATTTGATAACCTCGATGGGATCTTCGCAGCGCTCGAACGTCGTAAAACGATAATTGCACGAACAGCATTCGCGACGACGCTTGATAGTGTTGTTCGACTCCTGCATACGGGAATCGACAACGCGGGTATGTGCCTTGCCGCATTTGGGACAGCGCATGGTACCTCCTCTTAAACGATAACAAGGGTACCATGCGACCGAGCCGAAATCTTACGAACGAGCCGGAACTTTCAGAACTGCACCAGCATCAAGAGAGCCGCGATCGAGGTGATTGACGCTACGAATCATGTCGGAAGTCTCCTGCGTAGAAAGGCCATCGACGGGATGCTCCTGGGCAAGCGACCACAGGGAATCGCCGGACTGCACGCGAACCGTCTCGTAGGTAACGTTGGCTACGGAATCGGCATATGCTGCGTGACGAGCAGAAAAGACTGACGTGGCGAGCACGAAGAACAGGGTGAACGCTACGGCAACAGCAACAATCGTCGAGGCCTTCAGGGCAACAGGAGCCAAAGCAACGGTCGCACGCTGGGTGCGAACGGGTTTAGTGGCCACGGCCTGAAAATGAGAGCGTCCGCCCTTCACGACCGTAAAGGCAGGCGTGGCGGGCGTCTCGAGCTTAAGGGCGAGGTTTCCCTGGACCATATCCGCTGCGTTCATTCTGTTCTCCTCTCGTTTGTTTTGACGAGAACTGTTTTATCAAGCCGCGGGGACAAAAAAGTCTAGCGCGGGAACGAGTGTTCGGTTATTATTATCTTCGAACAGTTGTTCCTGTCAAGCAAAATAGAACATTTGTTTGGTATGGGTAGAGAGGAATCCCTGATGGCTCGCAAAATTACCAAGCGTCAGCAGCAAATTTACGACTTCATCAAGGAATATCAGCAGGAAAAGGGCTATCCGCCCAGTGTGCGCGAGATGGCTTTGGCTGTGGGCCTTTCCTCCCCTAGCACCGTACATGCACATCTCTCCGCACTCGAAGCACGCGGCCTGCTCAAGCGTGACGCCACCAAGCCTCGCGCTCTCGAGCTCTTTGACGAGGATGGATCTTCCGTCTCCATCTCAAAGTCCGATGAGCCCACGGCGCCTCGCGGCACGGTATCGCTGCCTCTCGTAGGCCGAGTCGCTGCAGGGATTCCCATCCTTGCCGAGCAGAATATCGAAGACACCTTTACCATCCCAACCGAGATCGCAACGGACCAGGGGTCCTTTATCCTCGAGGTCCACGGCAATTCGATGATTAACGTCGGCATTTATAACGGCGACTACATCATCGTTCGTGAGCAGAAGAGTGCCATGAATGGCGAGATTGTCGTGGCTATGATCGATGGCTCTGCAACGGTCAAAACATTCTACAAGGAGCGGGGACGCGTTCGTCTGCAGCCCGAAAACGACACCATGGAGCCCATCTACGCGACAAATCCCACGATTCTGGGCAAGGTCGTCGGTTTGATGCGCCGGTTTTCGTAATGCAAAAACGCATCACTGTCTTTGATACTATTCGCGGGTTTACCATGCTGTCGATGGCGGGATTTCATGCCTGCTACGACCTTGCCTACCTACAGGGTTGGAAGATGCCCTGGTTTACCCAGACCATCTTCCAGGACATCTGGCGTGCCAGCATCAGTTGGGTATTTTTGTTTATTGCCGGCTGGATGTGCACCCTCTCGCGCAACAACATCAAGCGTGCCGTCAAATATGCCGCTGCCGCGTTAGTTGTATGGGTCGCAACGACGCTCGTCTCAGTCGATGACTCGGTGAACTTCGGCATCATTTTCTGCATGGCGGCGTGCACCGCCATTGTTGCACTCGCGCGCCCGGTTCTCGATAGGGTGCCGACAGTATGGGGTATAACGATTTGCCTCATACTCTTTGCCTGTACCTGGAGCATTCCTAAAGCGGTCTACCCTATCCCCTATCTAGCTTGGCTGGGTTTCCCAGGTCCAGACTTTGTCTCCGGTGATTACTATCCGCTCATACCCTTCTTATTTATGTACCTCGCAGGCTTCTTTGCCGCCCGCACGGCACAAAAAGCAAACCGCGAGGCGCCAGCATGGGCCCATGAGAATCCCATCCCCGTGCTCGCAAGCCTCGGACGCCATGCACTACCGTTCTATCTGCTTCATCAGCCCGTTATATTGGGCGTACTGGAGCTGATTTATTCCGTTCGGTAACGCTCAAGACGTGGTGCGATACGGGCCGGCAGCTTTGCCACAATACGAACGCCGCCCTCAAGATATTCCTCGTGCAGAAGGGTTCCCTGTTCGTGCACGAGCGTGATTAAAGCGCCCTCTCGATACGGGATATCGGCCGAGAGCAACACGTCTGTAGCGGCCGCTTCACGAGCGATGCGGTCGACTAAGTCATCAAGACCCTCACCCGTCTGAGCCGAGAACAGCACCGCCTCGGGATAGCGTCGGCGGAAGCTCAAGCGGTCGACGCTATCGAGCAGATCAATTTTATTGAACACAGTAAGCGTCAGGCGCTCACCGGCACCAATCTCGTCAAGGACACAATCAACCGCCTCGAGCTGACGCTCGTAATCCTCATCGGAAGCGTCTACAACTTTAAGAATCAAATCGGCGCCGAGCACCTCGGAAAGCGTAGATTTAAACGCGTCGACCAGGCCATGGGGCAGCTTTTGAATAAAGCCGACGGTATCGGTGATCGTCATGCCACGGCCACCGGGTAAACGGTACGAGCGCGTCGTGGGATCGAGCGTGGCAAACAGCTTATCCTGCGAAAGTACCGTGGATCCCGTCAAACGATTAAGCAACGTCGACTTGCCGGCATTGGTATAGCCAGCCAACGCCACGCGAAACGCCGGCGATTCAATACGGCTTTTCGATTGCACATCACGACGTTGTTCAACCTGTTTCAGTTCGCGTCGAAGCGCAGCGATCTTATTGCGAATCAGGCGACGGTCGACCTCGAGCTGGCTTTCGCCCTGGCCAAAACGCGATCCAATGCCGCCACGCGTCTGCTCTTTGGCAAGATGGCTCCACATACCTCGCAGACGAGGCAGCAGATACTGCAACTGTGCCAGCTGAACCTGTAAGCGGCCCTCACGCGTCTGGGCATGCAGGCCAAAGATATCCAAAATCAACGCCGTACGGTCAATAATCTTGACCGGTTCGCCCACGGCTTTCTCAAGATAGGACTGCTGTGAGGGCGTCAGGTCGTCGTCGAAGATAACAACATCCGCATCCATGCGATGCACCAAGCCGCACAGCTCCTCGACCTTGCCAGAACCGATAAACGATTTGGGATAGGGTTTGACCAGGCGCTGAGACAAGCGTGCCACGCATTGGGCCCCAGCAGTGTGGGCTAGACGCTCGAGCTCGTCGAGCGAACGGTCGAGCGGCCAGGCGTTATCGCGCCACTCGACACCAACCAAGATGGCGCGCTCAGGTTCAGGCGCCGTGGGGACCAAAGGGAAACGAGCCATTAGGCAGCCTCGATGCGACGGTAAATATCATTAACGACCTCATCGATCGTAAACTCATCCATATCGAACCACACGATGCGATCGTCACGCTTAAACCAGGAAAGCTGGCGCTTGGCATAGCGACGTGAACGCATCTTGATAAGCTCACGGGCCTCATCCATGGTAATAGCGCCACGCAAGGCATCAATAATCTCTTTGTAACCAATTGCCTGCATCGACGTGAGCGCATCGCCCAGGCCCTGGTCCATAAGGCCACGGACCTCATCAACCAGTCCCTGCTCAAACATAAGGTCGACACGCAGGTTAATGCGCTCATAGAGCACTTCACGACTACGCGTCAGACCAAACCACAAGGCATGATAACGCTCACGCGGAACACTGAATTTCGACTTCTGCTGGGCATATGACACGCCATCATCGTGCATCTCGAGCGCACGAATCACACGACGCACGTTATGGGGATGAATCACGGCAGCTGATTCGGGGTCGCGCTCGGCAAGCAGGGCATGCAATGCTTCCTCGCCAATGCGCTCGGCAAGCTCCTGATAGCCCACGCGGCGTTCGTCCTCGAGTTCTCCCGAAGGAAAATCCATTTCATCGAGAGCGGCCTTGAGATACAAGCCCGTACCGCCGCAAAAGACCGGAAGACGCTGCTCGCCAAGCAAACGCTCGACATGTGCTCGGGCGTCCGACTGGTAGAGCGCAGCAGAATACGCGACGCCCGGATTCACGATATCGACAAGGCGCAACGGTGCCGAGCACTCCTCGGGTATCATCTTGGCCGTACCGATGTCCATGCCGCGATAGATTTGCATCGCGTCACACGACAACACTTCGGACGAAAGACGAGCGGCCAGGCGGTCGGCAACATCGCTTTTGCCGACCGCCGTCGGACCGACAATCGCTACGGCAGAAAGGCTTGCACCGGGGGAAATCATTAGCGAGGCTCGCCCACGACGGAGCCAGACAGATACCACGTCTTGGCGACATCAATATCAACATCGACGATCTTGCCGATGAGCTGATCGATGCTATAGCCAGCAGGAATCGGCGCATGCACCGTCTGGTTCTTAGGGCTCTTGCCCAGAAGGACAGCGTCGTTCTTCTTGCTCGTACCCTCAATAAGTGCAGGCACCACGGTGTGAAGTTCGCCCTGGTTATACTCGTGTGCCGTCGTCTCGATAACCTTGACCAGACGGTTAAAGCGCTCAAGGATAACCTCATGCGGGGTGGGATCATAAATCTCAGCTGCCGGGGTACCGGCGCGCTTGGAGTAAATAAACGTGTAGGCCTGGGCATAACGAACCGTCTCGGCAAGCGAGAGCGTCTGCTCAAAGTCTTCCTCGGTCTCGCCCGGGAAGCCCACGATGATGTCGGTCGAAAGCGCAATATCGGGCATACGGTTACGAATACGATCGACCAGACCCAGATAATCCTCGCGCGTATAACGACGATTCATCTCTTTAAGGATGCGCGTGGAACCCGACTGAACGGCCAGGTGGAGCTGCGGCATGACGGCAGGTGTCTCGGCCATGGCGTCAATGGTCTCAGGCAGCAGATCCTTAGGATGCGAAGAGGTAAAGAAAATACGCTCGACGCCCGTATCGCCCACAGCGCGCAGCAAGTCGGCAAAGCGCGGCTTGCCAAAGAGATCGCGACCGTAGGAGTTCACGTTTTGGCCCAGAAGCGTAATCTCGCGCACGCCCTGACGCACGAGCCCGGTCACCTCGTCGACAATCTCTTCGAAGGGACGGCTCTTCTCGCGACCACGGACGTATGGCACGATGCAGTACGTACAAAAGTTGTTGCAGCCCGTCATGATGGGCACCCATGCGTGATACTGCGTCTCGCGATGCCACGGCATGCTCATAGCATCCGTGTCCTCGTGCTCATTGGTGCGAATATGGCGCTTGCCGTCCAAGAATGCCTCGGCAATGAGCTCGGCCACATGCGCGATGGAATGCGTGCCAAAGATAACATTGACGTTATCGACGTTGGTGAGCAGGCCCTCGCCGTCGCGCTGCGCGATGCAGCCGCCCACGGCGACCACGCGCTTGCTCGAGGGTGAAGGCGGAAGGCTCTTACAAGAGTTGCACTGACCGTACAGGCGGATGTCAGCGGCCTCACGAACGCAGCACGTCATGAACACGACAATGTCAGCATGCTCCGGATCGAGCGCCATGAGGCAGCCATACGAATCGAGCAGGCCACTCACGCGCTCGGAGTCGTGCTGATTCATCTGGCAGCCAAAGGTGCGGATAAAGTAGGTTTTACCGGCAAGAATATCGCGTACAGAACCCTGGTCCATGTGTATAAGTCCTAACAAGGTGGAATAGGCGGAATCAAAGAGCGCGGGCAAAGAGCAAAAACGCTATGCCACAGGCTTAACGTCGTCCATTACAACGTTATCCATAGCAGCTCGATTAATCTGATGAACGTAAATAGAAAGACGGATGGCCGTGCGCGACTCCCCGTTGATGAGGATGTCGGAGAACACCGGCGCGCAGGAAATATCAAACCCGGTCGGAATCAAAAAGCCGCGTGCAATGGCCACAGCCTTAATGGCCTGGTTGACGGCTCCCGCGCCGACACACTGAATATTGACGGGAACACCATCTTTGACCATGCCGGCAATGGCGCCAGCAACGGACGCGGGCGATGATTTGCTTGATACCTTCAGGCAATCCATGAAGAAACTCCTGCGTTTAAAAGTACGTTTTAACTGCAATAACTGTATCGTACCGAACGGACTCGGTAAAGATGCTATTCCTCTTTGGCAAGATCGAACGTCACGGTAATACGATCACGCGAAACACGAATCTTGGGGTCGCCGCAAAGGTTGAGATAGTACCGCGATGCAAGATCGTTAAAGTCGCGCTCGACGGCTCGCGAGAACTGCGCCATGTCGTCCTTGGCAATGCGAAGACCTCGACGGTCCTTGGCAAGATCGACGGGAGCAGACGCATGTGAGGACGAATCGCGCTCGCGTAGCAGGCGTGCGGTCACACCGCGAACGGGCTTAATCTGGCCCGCCAAGATACGATGCGCCGTACGCTCGGACATCTCAAGGCCCAAACCCGAACAGATACGGATAAAGTCTTCCGCATCCGAAGCAAGACCCAGACGATCCACCACGGGAAGCTCGGCTTCGTCATCGATAAACAAAAGACGGGAAGCATCGAGACGGCTGGAGGCCTGTGCATGCAGCGTCGCGGCGATCTCGGACGGAGACCCCAGATAGACATCACAGGCGCGCAGCTCCTCGAGGGCAAACTCACAGGCGGCGCGAATGATGTTGTGAGGGCCACGGGCGCAGACATAGTGACCGTCCTCGTCCTTCACGGCCTGAGGCCAGCTGGACTGGTCGGCGCGCTCGCCAAGGCGGTCGGTAGCGACGCTCACCTTAAAGACCGAGCCAAGGTCAACATCCGACGCGACAACGCGTGCCTCGTCGGTGTTCTGCTTAATCGAGAACAATGCCATGCCTCGACCGTGAACGCCCCAACGATCCATCTTCATGCTCTCGAGCTTGGAGGTAACGCGGGCATCGAAGATGCGCTCCTGCATATCCTGCGGCACGCCCGAGCCGTTATCCAGAAAGACAAGCGTACGGACGCCATCTTCCTTGGTCGTGGCGAGATAGACCTTGTCGGCGCCGGCATCACGTGCGTTGCGCAGCATTTCAATGACAATATCCTCGACATGCTGAATGTCGTGCTTTGCCTGGCGCCGTTCAGCCTCCGAAACGCGGAGGCGGACATACCCCTCGCCAAGGTTCTCCTCGACGCGAAGGTTGCCCTCCCCCGACATCGACGCGATAAATGAGATGAGCTCGTTCGCGTCGTTCATGTTATTTAGCGATATCGACAGCGCGGCTCTCGCGAATCACGACGACGCGCACCTGACCGGGATACTCCATCTCTTCCTCGATCTGATGGGCGATGTCATGAGCCAAGACCGTGGACTGAGCATCGGAAATCTTGTCCGGCTGAACCATGACGTGGACCTCGCGACCAGCCTGCATGGCATAGGTACGCTCGACGCCGTCATGGGAGTTGGCAATCTCCTCGAGCTTCTCAAGACGCTTGATGTAGTTCTCGGCCGATTCGCGACGGGCACCGGGGCGAGAGGCAGAAACGGCATCGGCAGCCTGGACCAGAACATCGAGCACCGTGTTGGGGTCGACGTCGGCGTGGTGAGCCTCGATAGCGTGAACGATAACGGGCTTCTCTCCATAGCGACGGGCGAGCTCGGCGCCGATAACGGCATGCGGGCCCTCGACGTCGTGGTCGATAGCCTTGCCAAGATCGTGCAGCAGGCCGGCACGCTTGGCGGTCACAACGTCCAGGCCAAGCTCGGAAGCCATCACGCCGCACAGGTCGGAAACCTCAAGGGAATGCTGGAGCACGTTCTGACCAAACGAGGTGCGGTAGCGAAGAGCACCCAGGGTCTTAACGATCTCGGGATGCAGATCGTGGATACCGGTATCGAAGGCAGCCTGTTCGCCAGCCTCGCGCACGCGCTGCTGAACCAAGTCGGCGGCCTTGTGATACATCTCCTCGATGCGGGCAGGATGAATGCGTCCGTCAGCAATAAGGTTCTCGAGGGCGACGCGGGCGGTCTCGCGACGGACCGGATCGAAGCTCGAAAGCACGACGGTCTCAGGCGTGTCGTCGATAACAAGGTTGACGCCGGAAACCTGCTCGAAGGTGCGGATGTTGCGACCCTCGCGGCCGATGATGCGACCCTTCAGGTCGTCAGACGGAATATGCACGGAGGTAACGGTGACCTCGGCGGTGTGATCGGCGGCACAGCGCTGAATCGCCAGAGACAAGATCTCCTGGGCGGTCTTATGGCACTCGGCGCGAACCTGCTGCTCGGACTCACGTATGATCGTAGCGGCCTCGTGGGTAACCTCGCCACGAACCTTGTCGAGGAGCTCCTTGTGAGCATCCTCGCGGGTCAGGTCGGCGATGCGCTCGAGCTCCGAGGTCTGCTTGGCGCAGAGCTCCTCAAGCTCGCGGGAGCGCTTCTCGACCTGGCCAGCCTGGCTAGACAGCTGATGCTCACGCTTGTCGAGGGCATCGTTGCGGCGATCGAGAGACTCCTCACGCTGCATCACGCGATTCTCGAGCGTACGAATCTCACTTTTACGCTGCTTGTCCTCGGCCTCGGCAGCCTGCTTGTTCTTGATAATCTCTTCCTTTGCCTCAAGCAGAGCCTCTTTTTTGAGGGTCTCGGCCTGACGCTTTGCATCACCGATTAGGGACTCAGCCTGTGCGTGAGCCGACTGGATCTTTTCGTCGGCCTCGTGAAGACTACCCTGCTTGGCGGTGCGCATGTAGGCAATGGCGGCGATGGCACCCAAAACGATGCCAACGAGCGCTGCGATAATAGGCATGCTCACTCCTTTTTATGGATTCGTTACACAACAAAGCGAACCGTCCTTGCGAACGGCTCGCGACATTTGAGTAATATGGGCGCAGCTTATGCGGGTCGGATACAGATAAACATATAAACAAACTCATCAAAGATGAGCACATATCACAAAGCAAATGACAGTGTTTATCGTACGTTGAACCGTAACAACTGTCAAATAAATGGACCCGGTACGGCGACTAAAACGCGGTGAACGGCGGGTACGCAAACCACATGTGTCTAAACTGCACATTCCTCATGTTCGGCATCGAGACGCGCCTTAACGGCATCGGCGGCGATGTGGTATGAAAAGCCCTTACCCATCAAAAACCGGACGAGCTTTTCGAATCCACGTGTCTCGGGAACACGACGCTTCGCGAGTAAAGCCGATGCGCGAGCCAAGTCGTCCTCCACGGCAAAATAATCCTCGGGATAGCCGGGGATATCATCGAGCACGACATGGCGGCGCTTGAGCTCGGTCTCAATCTTGCGCTGTCCCCAGCCACGTCGTTTGCGCTCCTCGATAAAGTACGAACAAAAGCGGTTCTCATCTAAAAAGCGATACTCAGTGGCACGCTGGACGGCGAAATCAATTGCGGGTTGGCGAAATCCGTAACGAGCGAGCTTGTCACGGACCTCACCCGTGGCATGGTCGCGGCGCGACAGCATCTCAGTCACCATGGTAAGCGCGCATTTACGCTCAATGAGCTGTACCGCTTCGCGAAACTCATCCCAATCGCAGGGAAGATCGGGGCGATTTTTAAGAAACAGGCGCGCAACACGAACAGGAATCCAGATGGATCGTTCATAACCGCCCTCGAGCTCGCAGTCGATATGTGCACAAGGCTTTTTTGATGCATACCCACTCGAGAACGAGGAGGTCGCCTTCTTATCGGGAAAGACGACCGTGGCCTCGGTCACCGAATACGACATGAGAGCATCCGTTACTCGTCGTCATCATCGAGCATCGCGGAGCCATCGATGGCGTAAAGCTCATCGAACTCCTCAGTTTCGGGCTGATCGGTCAGCTCGACCTCGGACGGAGCATCGTCATCGAATTCAAGGCCGCAGGCGAGACGAACCTTATGCTCGATCTCGTCGGCACAATCGGGGTGTTCGCGCAGGAAGGCCTTTGCGGCCTCGCGACCGTTACCGAGCTTGTCCTCACCGTAAGCAAACCAAGAGCCCATCTTTTTGCAGATACCGCACTCGACGGCCATGTCCAGAATCGAGCCCTCCTTAGAGATGCCCGTGCCGTACATGATGTCGAACTCGGCAGAGCGGAACGGAGCGGCCACCTTGTTCTTAACGACCTTGGCACGCACGCGATTGCCAATGACCTCGTCCTTGAGCTTAATGCTGTCGATGCGGCGAATATCGATACGCACCGACGAGAAGAACTTGAGGGCGCGGCCGCCCGTCGTAGTCTCGGGGTTGCCGAACATGACGCCGATCTTCTCGCGCAGCTGGTTAATGAAGATGCAGGTCGTTTTAGATTTGGCGAGCGAACCGGCAAGCTTGCGGAGCGCCTGGCTCATCAAGCGAGCCTGCAGACCCACCGTCGTGTCACCGATCTCGCCCTCGATCTCGGCACGCGGAGTCAAGGCGGCAACAGAGTCGACGACGATGGCGTCGATGGCACCGGAGCGCACAAGCATATCGACGATCTCGAGCGCCTGCTCGCCCGTATCGGGCTGGGAAATCAAGACCTCATCGATATCAACACCGATGCGCGCGGCATAGGTGGGATCAAGCGCGTGCTCGGCATCGATAAATGCAACAACACCGCCCATGGCCTGCGCCTCTGCAAGGATCTCGAGCGAAAGCGTCGTCTTACCGGAGGACTCGGGGCCATAAATCTCGACGATACGGCCGCGCGGCACGCCGCCGATACCCAAGGCGGCATCGAGCGCCAGAGAGCCCGTCGGAATAGCCTCGACCTCGAGCTCGGGACCGCCGTCGCCATACCTCATAATAGAGCCCTGGCCGAACTTCTTCTCGATCTCGGCCTTGGTGGTGGCGATCATCTCGTCGCGCTCTTTACCCGTCGTGCGTGCATGAACGGTACGTACGGGACCTGAATTCTTGGCCATGAATAGCCCTCCTCTTAACAACCTGAAACGATAATAAACGAACGGCTGTTCGTGGTCAACCGTTCAGATTCATCATATGCACCCGACCATTCCAAAACCCGACCAAACGCCGACCAATCACCGACCAAACACTTGACCACGCCAACCACAAATAGAGGCGCTCAAATAAATTTAGGCCTTATACCAGCGCAAACACTAATACCGTCAAAGGTCCCTATCTCCACAATTAAGGGGCCCTAAGGCCCCTTAAACCACGTCTATTCCATAGAATTGAGCACGCGGACAATGCGCTCCAAGGCCTCCGCGACCGCATGGGCACGAACGCACGACCGATCGCCCTCGTAATGACAGCGCGCAGACTCGACAACCGGCGCTCCCCCATCGGCCGCGCGATACGCCCAGCCAATATAGAACGTACCGGCGGGGTCTTGCTCGGTGCCGCCACCGGGCCCAGCATAGCCCGTTGCGCTTACGGCTATATCGCTCTGATAAAGGTCCAGCGAGCCCGCGGCCATCTCACGCGCCGTCTGGTGCGACACGGCGCTAAACCGATCGAGCGTTTCCTGCTCGACGCCAAGCACGCGATGTTTGATCTCATCGCAGTAGGTCACCGCACCTCCACGAAGCACCGCCGAGGCACCCGGGATATCGGCAATCGTCGAGGCGATCATGCCCGCCGTCAGCGACTCCGCCGTCGACACCGTCACACCATGGGCACTCGCGTGCTCGACAATATCGCGCGCCAACTCCTCGTTGTTTGCGGCGATCTGCAAATAAGACTCCGTCATATCCACCAGGACCTAGACCGAAAAGACGATCTTACGGCAGTTCCAGAAGTACTGGGCACCCGAGACAATGGTCAAAATCACGGCGATGACGTACAGGAAGCGCGACACCGAATAGACACCGAGCAGCAGCGACACCGGCCCCAGCTGAAGACCGGCCATCGCAAAGACGCACAGATAGCCGCAGATAGAGACCATCGTGGTCGCCGTCTTGTACTTGCCGAGCTTATCGGCGGCAACGACTACACCGGCAGCACTCGCGACCATGCGAAGGGCGCTCACCAGCAGCTCGCGGAACAAGATGATGAACACGGACCACACGGTCACCGCGCCAAAATCCAGGAACAGCAGCAGGGCCGAGAACACGAGCAGCTTGTCGGCGATGGGGTCCAAGAACTTGCCGAAATCGGTGATCTCGTTGCGCGAGCGCGCCAGATAACCGTCGACCTTATCGGTGCACGACAAGATCACGTACAGAATGAAGGCAGCGGCGGCGAGCGGGCCGTCGAAGATGCTCCAGTCCGTACCGGCAACGCTCGCGTGAGACAGGGCCGAGACGATCATGAACACCGGGATAAAGACGATGCGAACGCACGTCACGATGTTGGCGGGCGTCCAAACACTCGTCAGTTCCTTATTACTCTCGTTTGCCACGACGCTCTCCTACTCCACAACATGACCGATAAGCTCATAGCAGAAGCTATCGGTAAACTCGACGGTCAGAATATCGCCCACGGACGCCTCGCTGGCGTCCAGATGAACCGCGCCATCGGAATCGGGCGCCTGGAACCAGGCGTGACCGATCAGCTCGGCGCCGTCCTCAGTCTCCTCGATGCCATCGACGATCACCTGGGCGCGCTCGCCCACATGGGCCGCCGTGGCGGCAAAACCGAGCGACTCGGCCAGATCCATGGCCTCCTGGGCGCGCTCGAGCTTGACCTCCTCATCGACCTGGCCCTCCATCTTGGCGGCCAGGCTGCCCTCCTCACGCGAGTAGGCAAAGACGCTCGTGTAGTCAAAGCCGACGGTGTCCATAAAGTCGATAAGGTCGCGGAACTCGTCGTCGGTCTCGGTCGGGAAGCCGACCATGGCCGTGGAACGGATCACGATGCCGGGGATACGCTCACGCAGATCGCGGAACAGGTCCTCGAGCTCCTGGCGCGAACCAGAACGGCGCATGGCCTTGAGAATGCGCGCGTCGCAGTGCTGCACGGGGATATCGATATAGGGCAGCGCCTCGGGCGTATCGCGAATCGTCTCGATGAGTTCGTCAGTCATGCCCTCGGGCTGCAGATAGAGCACGCGGACCCAGACGTTGTGCGGGCGCACGGCCTCGGCGACGGCACGCAGCAGCTGCGCCAGATTGCGCGGCGAGCCATCGGCGACGTCCTCGTCGGCAAAGTCGGTACCCCAGATGCCCGTGTCCTGGCCGATCAGCACGATCTCGCGCACACCGCCGGCAACCAGGTCGCGCACCTCGGAGATGATGCTCTCGGCATTGCGCGAATGATAGCGGCCGCGGATGTAGGGAATCATGCAGAAGCTGCAGAAGCGGTTGCAGCCATCGGAAATCTTGACGTAGGCGACAGCACCCTCGACGGTACGTTTGACCTGCGGGATATAGGCTGCAATCTCGCGCTCCACGCCCAGTACGCCATCGATGACAGAGACGATACCGTCTTCCTCATCGGCCTTCACAAAGGCCGCGACCTCGGGAAGCTCGTCGGGCAGGTCGTCGCCGTAACGAGACGGCACGCAACCGCACATGACGATGGGGCATGCGCGAACGCCGTCCTGCACCTCGTTAGCGAGCTCGAGCGTGGTCTCGATACTCTCGGACGTCGCCGAGGCGAGAAACGAGCACGTGTTGACGATAGCGATATCGGCATCCTGCGGATCGAATGCCTCCTCATAGCCCGCGGCGGTCAGCAGCGAACGCATGCGGTCGGTGTCAACCTCGTTCTTAGCGCACCCGAGGGTGATGTAGAGCACGGAGCCCAAAGGTGTATCCATGTTGGAGAACGGTCCTTTCGAGTAAGTTAGCGGTAGTTGGTAAACTGCAGCGGCTGGCCGTAGTCTTGGTCGCGCAGGAACTGGATCACGGTCTGCAGCGCGTCCTTAGAGGCCGAGGAAACGCGCAGTTTGTCGGCCTCAATCGTCACCTTAACCTTGAGCTTCTGATCCTTGATGTCCTTATTGATCTTCTTGGCGGTCGTCTGGTCGATACCCTCGACGATGTGACCGAGCACGCGCACGGTACCGCCCGATGCAGCCTGAGGCGCATCCCAGGACACGGCCTTAAGATCGACGCCGCGCTTGATGAGCTTGGAGCTCAGGACATCGATGATCTGCTTGGAGACAAAGTCGGCCGGGGCGCCGATCGTAAAGAGCTTATCGCCCTTCGAAAGCTCGATGGTGGCGCCGGAGTCCTTCAGGTCATAGCGCTGGGAAATCTCGCGCGTGGTCTGCTGGAAGGCATTGTCGACCTCCTGCATATTGACCTCGGACACGACGTCGAAGCTGGAATCTTTAGCCATGGGTAATCCTTTCGCTTACGAGCGGCTTAGTAGCTGTCGTACGAATAATCGGTAGAATCGGTCGTCGTTTGACCGTCGGTGGCGGTATCGGTGCCGTCCGTGGACTGGGCGTCGGTTCCATCGGTTCCGTCGGTACTTTCGGTGCCATCGGTGCCGTCAGTGCTCTCGCCGTCCTTGGACTCGGTCGTATCCTTCTTGGGAACGGTGATCGTCACGCGTGCCACGCCCGACGTCTTAGTGTCGTAGCGGACCTTTTCGCCGTTCTTGGTAACGGTGACATCGGAAGGCTTGGACGTGGTGATCTCGATCGAGGACTCAGGCGTGTATTCCTGCTCAAAGGGGCCGGTCGCCTGGGCGCCATAGACCGACTTGCCATCAACCTTGACCTCAATCCAAGCAGTCTTGCCCTTGGCAACGGAGATCTTGACCTTTGTGACCTCGTTCTCCTCCTTCTTGGCCGTCGTCTTGGCGGCGTCCGAATCGGTGGACTCGGTCTTCTTGGAAGACTTCTTGGTCGTTGTCTTGGTGGCAACAGGTGTCTCGGGCGTCGACTCGGGCGCCGAGGAGCCGCAGCCACGCAGGAGCACCACGATGAGCACGATCAGAAGCAGCGCAACGGCACCGATGCCGGCGTAGACGATACGCGGATCGAGCCCGTTGTTTTGAGGAGTACGTGATCCGCCGCGTCCACGATTGGAACTGCTGCGGCCGCCTCCCTGAGGCATACGACCACGATTGCTATCGGAACGGCCGCGATAGCCACCCTGGCCCTGAAGGCTGCGCTGACCCGAGCGGGGCGCAAGTTCACCGCGGCCTTGATAGCCACGCTGGCCCGAACGCGGAGCCGAAGAGCGCTGCCCATACGGCTGTGATTGAGAGCGAAGACGCGGCGTCACCTGCGTGGTATCGGCATCCGCATAGCCACCGCGAGAGCGTCCCGTAGAGGCACCACGGTAACCGCGATCGGAATAGCCGCCATCGCCGTAGCCGGCACGAGGGTCACGCGCCACGCCTCGGGCAGCGGGAAGTGCACGGTCCTCGGGCATCGGCGTACTGCGGAACCGGTCACGCTGTGAGCGAATCTCCTCGCCCGAACCCGTCTCGGTAATATAACCGGCCTGCTGAGGACGCTGTCCATAGCGGGTCGAACGACCGCCCTGAACCATCAGGAAGCGCCCGTTATCGACCGAGGAACGCGAATTGACGTAGCCGGCGGCGTCCTGAAAACGACCGCCCTGCTGCGACGTCTCGCGTTCGTATGCCATCAGATCGTCAAAGTAGGCATTGACGACCTCGCGCGGATTGAGGCCCAAAAAGCGAGCATAGCTCGAAATCATGCCCTGCGCATAGCCGCGCGGCGGCATCGAAGCAAAGTTACCGGTCTCGAAAAACTCGATGATCTGCGGCCTGATTTTGATGGTGTTGGCGACTTGCTGAATGGAAAGGCCCATTCGGCGACGCTGCTCAAGCAGCATGTCACCAAAGCGTGCAGCCATCAGAATCCTCCAAACTCACGATCTTCACGTGCCATCTCGGCGTCGACAGACTCCAGCGCGGCAAGCCCCTCCTCGTCCAACAGGACCTCGCGCGGCTTGGAACCGTCGGGCGGGCCGACGACACCCTTTTCTTCCAGCATATCCATAATACGCCCGGCACGCGCATAGCCAACCTTCAGACGACGTTGCAGGCCAGATGTGGAGCCAAGCTGCGATTCCACCACAATATGGGCGGCTTCCCAAATGAGCGGATCATCGTCTTGCGGCTCGGCGACTCCGGTACGGACAATGCCGCCGCCACCCGCCATGGACATGGAAGCGGGCGCCACGGCAGACAGGATCTCCTCGTGGTAGTCGGGCTCGCTCTGCGACTTGACAAACTCGACAATCTCGTTGATTTCGTCGTCCGAGACAAAGCAGCCCTGGATACGGCGAGGCTTGCCCCAGTCGACCTTGGAGAACAGCATGTCGCCCAAACCGGTAAGCTTTTCGGCACCCATCTGGTCGATAATGACGCGCGAGTCGATGCCCGTGGCGACGTTAAAGGCGATGCGGTTGGTGATGTTGGCCTTGATGAGGCCCGTCACCACGTTGGAGCTGGGGCGCTGCGTAGCCACGATAAGGTGAATACCGGCGGCGCGGCCCAGCTGTGCAATACGCACGATCGAGGCCTCGACATCCTTTCCGGCAACCATCATCAGATCCGAGAGCTCGTCAATGATGATGACCAGGTAGGGCATCTTTTGCGGCGGGTTGTCGTAATGCTCAAACTCGCCGGCGGCCTGCTTTTCGTTGTAGGTCGAGATCTTACGCACGTTGAGACGCTCGAAGACCTTCAGGCGACGCTCCATCTCGGACACGGCCCATTGCAGAGCGCTCGCGGCCTGCTTGGGCTCGGTCACTACAGGCACGTAAAGATGCGGCAGACCGTTATAGCCCGCAAGCTCGACGCGCTTGGGGTCGACCATGATCAGGCGAACGTCCTCGGGAAGGGCGCGCATGAGCAAGGTCGTGATGATGGAGTTGATCATGACCGACTTACCGGAACCCGTGGTACCGGCGATCAGCAGGTGGGGCATCTTGGCAAGGTCGGCGACGACCGGCGTACCCTCGGCATCTCGACCGATGGCGAGCTCGAGCGGACCGCCCTTCACATAGGGAAGCACGTCGCCCAAGTTGACGTTCTGGCGCTTGCGATTGGGGATCTCGATACCCACAAGCGAGGTGCCGGGGATCGGGGCAAAGATACGCACCGACTGGGCAGCAAGCGATAGCGCGATATCGTCCTCGAGGCTCGAAATCTTGCTCACGCGCTCGCCCTCGCCAGGTTGCAGCTTAAAGGTCGTCACCGTGGGGCCGGCGATCCAGCCGACCACGCGGGCACTACGACCAAACTCCAGCAAGGTGGACTGAAGCGACTCGGCAGTCTGTTCCAGCTCCTTGTCAGAAGACGCGGAGGAAGCCGACTGCGGGTTGGCATGCAGAATCTCAAGTGGCGGAAGTTTGAGGCCGTCCTCTTCTTCGCCCTCGTTATCTGCGGCGCCGCCGTCCGCTCCCCCATCGCTAGCCGCAGCCGATTCGACAGCACTCAAGGCAGGCGCATCGGCAACCTTGGGATGCTTCAAGAAATCGGGGATCTGAGGTGCTGCCGAGACAGGATTCACGGCAAACGGCGGCTCGGACTCGTCGATCTTATCGGGGTCGTCTTCCATCGAAAGCTGACCGGTTACCTGGTCGCGCTTTGCATGGCGACGCGGCAGCAAAGTTGTCTTTGCGGTCTCAATCGGAGCCTCGTCGTCCTCGTCATCGCCCTCGGTGAGCTCAATCTCGCTCTCGGACCAAGACGGGTCGGGCTCACTCGTATTGAGTTTGGGCGCAGCCTTGCCCTTCTTGGCATGGCGGCGCGGCAACAGCGTCGTCTTAGCGCGCTCAGCTTCCACGGCATCGGACACGTCGACAAACGGATCCTCGTCCTCGTCGTCATCGTCCAAAACCGGGTCCACATCGTTGCCCATGACCGTGGTCACGGCAGCATCGGAACCCTTTTGACGAAGAATGCTCAGGTGAGGACGGGCAACGCCGGGCACCGACAGGGCTTCATCGTCACCCCACGGGCTCGCGTTAACATCGGCACGACGGCGCTCGGCAAAATCGGCCGCACGGTCGCGAGCAGAGCGCAAAACGCCACCCACCGAAAAGCCGATGATGACCAGGCCCACGACGACAAGGCCCAACAGGACTACCATCGCGATAGGCTTACCCAGGGCATTCTGCAGCGCACTCGCAATAAACGCACCAATGTAGCCACCCGAGGCGGACAGATTTTGCGGCGTGAACATAAGGTCGCACGAGTCGCTCGTACCTGGCACCATCAACGAAAGAATGGAGACGACGGCGATAAAGACCACGGCGCCGCCCGCAACAGAGCGCGCGTTGAGCGGCGAGTCCTCGCCTAAAAAGAGCGTGGCGGCAAACAGCAAAATGACGATCGGCAGCACGTAGGCGCCCAGACCAAAGCCCAAGTGGTAGAAACCGGCAACCGCAGCCGTAACGGGCGCAGTCGCCGGCGAAATCACGGCAATAAAGGACGCAATCGCCAAAACGGCAATGACCACGCCGGCGATATCGCGGTTGGCCGAGGGCTCGACCAAGGGCTCGAAATCATCGAACTCGGACTCGTGGCCCTTATTGGCACGCAGATGGGAACCGGCACCCTTAGCAGATGCCGGTTGGTTGTTGGCCTTATTGCCTTTGGCGTTTTGTGCAGATCCGCGCGCCAAACTAAACCTCCATGACGACCGGGATGATCATCGGACGAGTGCGCGTACGGCTCCAGATAAAGTTGGAGAGCGAGTCGCGCACGGCCTTGCGAATGGCATCGGAACCGCTGCTCGTAAAGCTGAACTTGCCCTTCTCGATCGTCTTCATAATGGACGCGGAGGCATCCTCGGAGAACTGGTCGTCGATGGCAAACGAGACGCCGCGGCCCGAGAACTCGATGGCCTCGATCTTCTTGTGCTTGAGCGAGACGATGGCAACAGCGGTAACCATACCGTCGTTGGCGAGCTTCTGACGATCACGCAAGACGATGGGGTCGGTATCGCCGATACGCAGGCCGTCGACGTAGACGACACCGGACTCGACGGGCGTACCGCGCTTGACAATACCGCCGCGCATCTCGAGCGTGTCGCCGTTATCGAGGATAAAGATATGATCGTCCTTGATGCCCATCTTGCGGGCCAGCTGGGCATGGGCGCGCAGATGCACGGCCTCACCGTGAACCGGCATAAAGTACGTGGGCTTGGCCATGGCCATCAGGAGCTTGAGCTCCTCCTGGCTACCGTGGCCCGAGACGTGGACAAGAGCGCGGTTCTTATCCCACACGTCGCAGCCGAGCTTGGCCAGGCTGTTGACGACCTGCTGGACGGCCTTCTCGTTACCGGGGACCGGCGTTGCCGAGAGGATGACGGTATCGCCCTCGTGGATGGAAAGCGTCTTGTGCTCGCCGTTGGCCATACGGGACAGCGCCGACAGCGGCTCGCCCTGCGAACCGGTGCACATGACGACGATCTTATCGTCGGGCAGGTTATCAATGTCGAAGGCATCGATGACATCGGCATCGTCGATGTTGAGGTAGCCCAGCTCACGCGCCACGTGGGTGTTCGTGAGCATGGAGCGACCGGTCACAACGACCTTACGGCCGCACTTGCGGGCGGCATCGCAGATCTGCTGCAGGCGATGGATGTGGCTCGAGAACGACGCGACGAACACGCGACCCGGGGCGTTCTTGATGGCGTGCAGCAAGTTGGGACCAACCTCGGCCTCGGACTTGGTAAAGCCGGGAACCGTGGCATTGGTGGAGTCGGACAGCAGCAGGTCGATACCCTGCTTGGCAAAGCGGCTGATAGCGGCATAGTCAGGCGTGACACCATCGATGGGCGTCTGGTCGAGCTTAAAGTCGCCGGTGTGCATAACGGTGCCCTGATTGGTGCGGATAAACACGCCCAGAGCGCCGGGGATGGAGTGCGTCATCGAGAAGAAGTCGAGCGAGATGCCGCCGAGGTTGACATGGCTGCCGCCCTTGACCTCGCGGAACTTGGGCGCGCGGATGCGGAACTCGGAGAGCTTGCCCTCGATAAAGCCAAGCGTCAGCTTGCTCGAAAAGATGGGCACCTTGTTGTTGAGGTCCTGCAGCAGGTACGGAAGCGAACCGGTGTGGTCCTCGTGGCCGTGAGTGACGACGATGCCGCGGAGCTTTTCCTCGTTCTCCAGAACATAGGTGTAATCCGGGAGTACCAGATCGATACCAGGCTGCGAATCGTCGGGGAACATAAGGCCAGCGTCGACGAGCACCATGTCGTCGCCGCACTCGAAGACCGTCATGTTCTTGCCGATGCCATCAAGGCCGCCGAGCGGGATGATCTTCAAGGGAGATGATTTTTTAGCTGCCATAGGTGAGTGTTGTTTCCTTTCTTCGAAACGGGTCTGAAACAACCGACGGGGCGCTTCTGGCAAACCGACCGTCGGGAACGTACAAACATGCATCACGGAGTCGATGCAGTAACCACAGTATGATACCCATTTGCACAACAACAGACCACCCATGCATCAAAGCCCCATCTGAACCCGTCTATCCCGTCGGTTTCCCGTGGGGCGGGCACTGATGAAGTTTCCTGCTCTACAGTCCTGCTCACGACGGAGGCCACATTAAGTGGCCTCCTGTTCGTGCGGAACTCGCGATAAACTTCATCAGTGCCCGCCCCACGGGAAACCTGCCAAAACAAGACAGGTTTTTTTTGGTCGGTTTTATCTGGAAGATGCTGCTGCGGCTATCTACAGATCTGAAATCTGACTACTGAATAGACCGTCTAACTAAATAGCGAGCGGCATTAACCAGCCCTTTTGCTTACACCCGGGAGGGCCGTATATGAAGTTTATCGCGAGTTCCGCACGCAAAGGAAAGCACTTAATGTGCTTTCCGTCTTGCGCAGGACTGTAGAGCAGGAAACTTCATATGCGGCCCTCCCGGGCGCAAGCAAAAGGGCGACCCCTGTACGGAGTCGCCCTTGTTGAGCTGCTTATGTGTAGCTATTACTCGGCGTCGTGGTGACGGCGGGGCTTGCGGCCTCCGTTGTCGCCGGGACGGCGCGGACGGTCGTTGCGCTCGGAGCGCTCGCGACGCGGACGCTCGCGACGCTGGAAGTGCTCGCCGTCGCCCTCGGAGGCACCCTCGGCGCGAGCCGGGGCCTCGGGCTTGTCGAGACGATCGAGCGAGATCTTGCCGCGATCGTCGACCTCGATGACGACGACCTTGACCTCGTCGCCCACGTTGAGGACGTCCTCAACCTTCTCCACGCGACCCTTGGCGACGCGGGAGATGTGCAGCAGGCCGTCCTTACCGGGCAGTAGGTTCACGAAGGCGCCGAAGGGCTGGATGGAGACCACGCGACCGGTGTACTCCTCGCCCGGCTCGGGAACCTTGATGATGAGCTTGATGCGCTCGACTGCCTGATCGACGGACTCGCCGGTGCCGCCGACAAAGACGGTGCCGTCCTCCTGGATGTCGACCGAAGCGCCGGTCTCGTCCTGGATGCCGCGGATGACCTTGCCGCCGGAACCGATGACGTCGCGGATCTTATCGGTCGGAACCTGGATGGAAACGATGCGCGGAGCGGTGCTGCGCGTGGTATGACGCGGCTCGGGGATCACATCGAGCATCTTCTGCAGGATGAAGGCGCGACCCTCCTTGGCCTGCTGCAGGGCGCGGGCCAAGATGTCGAAGGTGAGGCCGGTGGCCTTGTTGTCCATCTGCAGGGCGGTGATGCCCTCGGTGGTGCCGGTGACCTTAAAGTCCATGTCACCCAGGAAGTCCTCGAGACCCTGGATATCGGACAGGACCACGGTCTTGCCCTCCTCCTGGATCAGACCCATGGCGATACCGGAGACCGGGCGCTTAATGGGCACGCCGCCGTCCATAAGGGCGAGCGTGGAGCCGCAGGTCGAAGCCATCGAAGAGGAGCCGTTGGACTCCATGACCTCGGAGACCACACGGATAGCGTAGGGGAACTCGTTCTCGTCGGGAAGCACCGGAAGCAGGGCGCGCTCGGCCAGGTTGCCGTGACCGATCTCGCGGCGCTTGGGGCTGCCCATGCGGCCGGTCTCGCCGGTGCAGAACGGCGGGAAGTTGTAGTGGTGCATGTAGCGCTTGCCCTCGGTGGGCTCGATGGTATCCAGACGCTGGCCCTCGTTGAGCATGCCGAGCGACAGGACGGAGAGCACCTGGGTCTGACCACGCTGGAACAGGCCGGAGCCGTGAACGAGCGGCAGGTAGTTGTCCTTCACCATGATGGGACGAATCTCGTCGGCGGCACGACCGTCGACGCGCTCGCCGGTCTCGACGACCATGGTGCGCATGGCCTTCTTCTCGAGCTTCTTGAGCGCCACGGGGATCTCGCGCTCCCAGGCGGCCTGCTCCTCGTCGGTGAACTCGGCGCGGATGGACTCCTTCAGAGCCTCGACCTTACCGATGCGGGAAAGCTTGTCGGCGTCGCGCAGGGCAGCGGCCATCTCGTCGTAGTGGGCGAAAATGCGCTCCTGGACCTCCTCGACGGGCTGGTCGAGCGGGTACTCCTTCTTGACGATGGCGCCGTTGACCTGCTCCCACTCGGCGACAAACTCGTCCTGGGCCTGGCAGAAGGCAGCAAGGGCCTCCTGGCCAAACTTCATAGCGGCGAGCATGTCGTCCTCGGAGATCTCCTCGGCGCCGGCCTCGACCATCGAGATGAAGTCGGCAGAGCCGCCCAGCTCCAGGTCCAGATCGGAGTTCTCGCGCTCCTCGTAGGTGGGGTTGACGATAAACTCGCCGGTCTCCACGTTGCGGCCGATGCGCACGCAGGCAAGCGGGCCCTCGAAGGGCACGCCGCCGAGCGTCATGGCCAGGGAAGCACCCATGACGTTGATGACGTCGAAGGGATTGACCTGGTCGGCGACAAGCGAGGTAGCGACGATGTGCACCTCGTTGCGGAAGCCGTCCGGGAAGCTCGGGCGAATCGGACGGTCGATCATGCGCGCGGTGAGCGTGGCCTTCTCGCTGGGACGGCCCTCACGCTTGAGGTAGCCACCCGGGATGCGGCCGGCGGCGTACATCTTCTCGTTGAAGTCGACGGTCAGCGGGAAGAAGTCGTAGTTCTTACGCTCCTTGGAGACGACCACGGTGTCGAGCATCGTGGTGTCACCCTGCTTGACCAGGCAGGCGCCGGTGGCCTGCTTGGCAAGCTCGCCCGACTCAAAGGTGTAGGTCTTGCCGTACAGCTCAAAGGTCTTGGATACGAGTGTCATTGTTCTCCTTTACCCCGCAGACCCCTTGCCTGCGGGCTTCTCATGTGACGCGGGCCCCCTGCCCCCGCCACGCTTCAGAGCGTGATTGTTCGCGCCCTTACACAAAAAGAGCGCCCCGCTGCGCAGGACGCTCTTAGCATGTACAAATCCTACTGGATGTTGTCGCGGATGCCCAGAGCCTTGATGAGCTCACGGTACTCGACGATGTCGTTCTTCTTGATGTAGGAGAGAAGACGACGACGACGGCCGACGAGCATGAGCAGACCACGACGGGTGTGGAAGTCCTTCTGGTGGGACTTCATGTGCTCGGTCAGCTCCTTGATGCGCTCGGACAGGATGGCGACCTGAACCTTGGGGTTACCGGTGTCGACCGGGGTGTTACCGAACTGGGCAGTCAGCTCCGCCTTGCGCTCTTTGGAAACAGTCATTGTTTCACCTTTCGTTTTACGTCGCCCACGGGCGACTCGATTCGCCTCGGACTGGGAAGCCGCCGGTGGAGCGAGCAACCAAGGTCGAGGTACCAACAGGCCGATATGTTACCACAAGCAGCCCGCGCCTGCGCATCATCACCGACCCAACATGAATTCCATCGCACGGAGGCGCTGGTCGGTATGCGTCGCCGCCCACACATGCGAAAGCCCGAGCAAGAACGCCGCCGTATGCGGGTCGATTTTCTCGGCCATGAGTGCATCGAAGGTCATGGACATGAGGGCGCGCAGCCACGCGACCTCACCGGTCGACACCAGCTCGGCACCCGGAACGCTCGACGCGCACGACCCGCACATGAGCCCGCCCGCCCGGGGCGAAAAATACGACAGCATGGGGTCTCCGCACAGCACGCAGGCCGAAAAATCGGGTCGATAGCCAACGTGCGACAGCAGCTTAAAGACATATGCCGCCACAAGTAGATCCATATGCGCCGTGTCGAGCCCGCTGCCCACCAGGGCAAGCGCTCGCTGCGTTATGGCAAAGGTAAACGGGTCCTCGGCGTCCTCGAACGAGCACACACGAGCGACCTCGGCGATTGCGCTTGCGGCGCAGGTCGTCTCGTAATCGGGCGTAGCGCCGAGCGGCGCCTCCATAAGCTCGGCCTGGGAAACCACATCGAGCGACCGTCCATGCGCGAGCAACATATCGACAGTACAGAACAGCTCGCAGCGCGCCGCCAGGCGCCCACCGGGTTTGCGGGCGCCCTTTGCCACGGCGCGAACCTGCCGACCCCGCTCGTCAAGCATCGTCAAGATCAGGTCCGTCTCTTTGAGCTTCGTCTTATCGAGGACGAGCACCTTCGTGCGATATGTCCGGGAGCCTGCCATGCGCGCCGCGCGTCCTTAGTCCTCGGCGTTGTAGCCAAAGCGACGAATCTGGGCCTCGTCGTCACGCCAGCCGGCCTTGACCTTCACGTCCAGCTCCAAAAAGACCTGCGTGCCAAAGATGCGCTCAAGATCGCGACGGGCGTCGATACCGATATGCTTAATCATCTCGCCGCCCTTGCCGATGATGATGCCCTTTTGGCCCTCGCGCTCGACGTAAATGGTGGCGTGCACGCGCAGCACCTTCTTGGTCTGCTCGAGCGCATCGCAGATTACGCCAACGGAGTGCGGAATCTCATCACGCGTGCGGCGCAAAACCTTCTCGCGCACAAACTCGGCAACGAGGGTCTCATCGGAAGCGTCGGTACCCATGTCCTCGGGGAACCAACGCGGACCCTCGGGCAAAAAGTGCGCAACGGTCTCGATGAAGGCATCGACGTTGAAGTTCTTGACGGACGACGTCACGATCTCGTCGTCATATTCCATGAGCTCGTGGGCGGCCTTAAGCTGCTCCATGACCTGTGCGGGGTCGGCCTCATCGGCCTTGGTGAGCACCAGGACCTTCTTGGAACGGGCATTCTTGACGCGCTCGGCAACCCAGGCGTCTCCCCTACCGATCGGTTTGGTGGCATCAATCAAAAACGCGACGACGTCGACATCGTTCAGTTCGAACAACGCGCTCTTGTTGAGCTCGGATCCCAGACCGTCCTTGGGCTTGTGAATACCCGGGGTATCGACAAAGACCAGCTGGTAGCCGGGACGGTTGACGACGGCGCGCATGCGGCGGCGGGTCGTCTGGGCCACCGGCGAGGTGATGGCAACCTTTTTGCCATAGCAGGCGTTGAGCAGCGTAGACTTACCGGCGTTGGGGCGGCCGACAAGCGCCACGAAGCCGCTGCGGAAACCGGGCTCAACGTCGCCAAAGCCCACGAGGCTATCGTCCTCGTCGCACAGGGCGTCGAGTTCCTCGTCGCTCATGCCCTCAAACGGGTTGAACTCCTCGATCTCCTCGCAATCCTCGGCCGCTTCGGTATCCACCGCATCCAGGGACTCGTCATCCAGAGTTTCATCGATAGGCTGCATAGTGTCGGACATGGAAATCCCTTTCTAAATAAAGTCGAGTGCGTGGGCAAATACCAGCAATCCCACAATCGCGGCGGTGATGGAAAGTACGTATACGGAGGCGGCGGCGATATCTTTCGCACGCTTTGCCAGAGGATGGAGCTCCTGGGTCGCCAGGTCGACGATCGCCTCCATGGCGGTGTTGCACAGCTCGCCGTGAATCACCAGGCCACAGCAGATGATAACCGTGGCCCATTCGGCAATATCGAGCCCCACGATGCAGCCGGCAATGACGGTGCACACGCCTGCCGCGAGCATAACCTTGATGTTGCGCTCGGTCTTGACGGCGGTGACGAAGCCCTCCATGGCATAGGAGAACGACTTTAAGAAGGACGGATGGTCCTTGTTCGATCCGGGAATCATAGACGGCTCCTAGTCGTGGGCGTGGTTGGTGATGGGGCCGACGTGGACCAGCTTGGGGTCCTCGCCGCGCTCGAGCGCCAGATCGCGCAGGATGGCGTCCTCGCGGGCCTCCATGACCTCGGCCTCGTCGTCCTCAATGTGGTCAAACCCCAGCAGGTGCAGCATGCCATGCACGAGCATCAGGCGGCACTCGTCGGCAGGGCTATTACCAAAGCCGGGGGCCTGACGGGCAATGACCTGCGGGGCCAGGATAATATCGCCGAGCTCGAGCGTCTCGTCTGCGGGAATATCCTCGTCAAAGGCCGAGTCGCACTCAAACGAGAGGACATCGGTGGTACGGTCGATACCGCGCCACTCGTGGTTGAGCTCGTGCATCTCGTCCTCATCGACATATGAAAGGGAAATCTCGACTTCACGCTCAACGCCCTCGGCGGCAAGCACGACCTCGCAGATGTGCTCTACCTCCTGCGCGTCGAGCAGCGTATCGAGCTCGGCATCGTTGCTGATCAATACACTCAACGGGACTCCTTTCGGTCGTGCACGCGTTTCTCGCGCACATCATCATAAGCATCGTACGCCTCGACGATACGCCCCACCAAGGCATGGCGCACCACGTCGGCACGCTCGAGGTGAGAAAATGCGACATCGTCGACACGGCCTAAAATCTGCTCGACGTCGGCAAGACCGCCGCGACGACCCACCAGGTCGCGCTGACTCAGGTCGCCGGTAATCACAAACTTGGAGTTAAAGCCCAGGCGCGTCAGGAACATCTTCATCTGCTCGGGCGTGGTATTTTGCGCCTCGTCGAGCACCACGAAGGCATCGCTCAGCGTTCGACCGCGCATGTAGGCAAGCGGGGCGATCTCGATCACGCCGCGCTCCATGAGCTCATCGGTGCGCTCGCGATCCATCATGTCAAAAAGGGCGTCGTAGAGCGGACGCATGTAGGGGTCGATCTTTTCCTCGAGGGTACCGGGCAAAAAGCCCAGGTTCTCCCCCGCCTCGACAACCGGACGCGTCAAGATCAGACGGCCCACCTCATGACGCTTGAGCGCGGCAACGGCGAGCGCCATGGCCAGATAGGTCTTACCGGTACCGGCAGGACCCAGGCCAAACGTGATGGTATGCGAGCGGATGGCATCCACATAGCGCTTTTGGCCGAGCGTCTTGGGGCGAATGACACGACCGCGATACGAAAGCAGCACATCATCGCGAAGCGACGTAGCCTCATGCTCACCATCGCGCAAGACGGCCAGGCAGCGAGAGACATCGTCGGCAGACAGCGTGCGTCCGGCGGCCGCCTCGCGAAAAGCATGCTCGAAAAAGCGCGCCACGAGCTCGACCTCGTCCGGGTCACCGCTCACGGCGATACTGTCGCCACGGGCGACCACGTGGGCGCGAACAAAGCTTTCGAGCGCACGTAGGACGCCGTCGCCAGCACCCAAAACGCGCGAGGGGTCAATTCCCTCGGGAACGGTAAGTCTAATCTTCGAGGCTTCCATGAACCTCCCTGCGTGCATGGACCAAGCCGGAATCATCGACTCCGATGATAGCAACATCGAGCAGGCACGGGGCTGCGAGTCCACGGGTATCGTCAAGACGGGCATGATGGAACGAACCGAGCGTCAGGTTGTCGCCATACTCAAGCACGGCACGCTCGACGGTGCCCAAGCGACGGCGAGCGTCGGCAATGGCAAGCTCCTGCGCCGCGGTTCGCATACGACGGCTGCGCTCGGCCATAACCTCGGGCGGCACCTGGTCGGGCATATCGGCAGCAAGGGTACCGGGACGCTTGCTGTAGCGGAACACGTGCATACGCGAAAAGCCCACGCGGCGGCACAGAGCCAGCGACTCCTCAAACTCTTCGTCCGTCTCACCGGGAAAACCGACGATGACATCGCACGAAAGGGACACCTGAGGCAAATTGGCGCGAATCATGCGCACCGTTTCCTCGAAGGCCTCGGCGCTATAGGGACGGCCCATGCGATGCAGTGTCCTGGTGCAGCCGGACTGCACGGGCAGGTGTAAAAACGGGGCGATGCGCTTCGGATAGCGCGCCATGACCTTAAGCAGGGACTCGGAGATATCCATGGGCTCGACCGAGGAAATGCGCACATGCGGAATGGACGTGCGCTCCATGATCGCCTCGAGCAGCTCATCGATCTCGACGTGTTCATCAGTCGCGCTCTTGCCATCGTAGGCGCCCAGGTTCACACCCGTCAGCACCACCTCGGGCACGCCGGCCTCCTGGGCCTCGCGAACCTGCTCGAGCACGGACTCGACCGGCACGGAGCGCTCGGGGCCGCGGGCCTTCCACACAATGCAATAGGTGCAACGATGGTTGCAGCCGTCCTGGATCTTCACCCCAAGACGCGAGCGACCGAGTGCGTCGACCACCTCGCCGTCGCTGCAGGCGGGAACGTCATCGGACTCAACGCCCAGCACCTCACAGACGCGTTCGGCGACATCGATCTTGGACGGCTCGGCGATCACGCGGTCCGAAAGCTCCAGCAGCTCCTCGGGATGCAGATTGACCACGCATCCGGTCACGACCACATAGGGCTCGTTTGGATAGGCCAGCGCATGGCGAACGGCCTTACGGGTCTTGGCCTCGGCCTCGCCCGTAACGGCACAGGTGTTAATGACGATCAGCTCAGCATCCTGAGGCTCCACCATCGCAAAGCCCAGGCGCATTAGATCGGCAGTGATACGGTCGGACTCAACCCGGTTAACACGGCAGCCGAGGTTGACGACAGAGATATGAGGTGCGAGCACGCGGGCTCCTTAATCGAGGATATCGTCGAGGGCGCTCTTGATACGATCGGTCACGGATTTCTTACCGGATGCGACGTCATCGCCCATCTCGTCGGCAAAGGCGCGAAGCAGCTCGCGCTGCTTGTTGGAGAGATTGGTGGGGACGACTACGCGCAGCTGCACGATCAGACGACCGCGCGAACCGCCACCGCCGATACGCGGCATGCCGTAATTGTTGACGCTCACGGTGTCACCGTACTGTGCGCCGGCGGGGACGCACAGCTTGACGACCTCGTCGGGCATAATGCCCTCGACCTCGATCTCGCAACCGAGCGCGGCCTGCGCAATCGAGATATCGCTCACCAAGTAAAGATCATCACCATTACGCTTAAAACGCTCGTGGTCGGCGACGCGCACGTTGACGATCAGGTCGCCCGAGGGCTCACCGCGAAGGCCCGCCTCGCCAAAGCCGCTCACGCGCAGCTGGCGACCGGTCGAAACACCGGCGGGAATATCGATGTCGATCTTTTCGTGCGAAGGCGTGCGGCCCTGACCGTCGCAGGTCTCGCAGGGATGGTCGATGACCGTGCCCTCGCCATGGCAGTCGGGACAAGGCGAAGAGGACTGAACCTGGCCCAGGAACGAGCGCTGGACCGTCGTGACATAGCCCGTGCCGTGGCAGCGGCTGCACTGCTTTTCCTGTGCACCCTCGGCCCTGCCGGTGCCGTTACAATCCTCGCAGGGGGCAAGGCGGTCATAGCTGATCGTCTTTTTGCAACCGAGCGCCGCTTCCTCGAGCGTAACCGAAAGGGAGATGGCCATATCGCGACCGCGACGACGCTCACGGCGATTTCGGGCGCCACCGCCGGCACCGCCGCCAAAGAACGAGGAGAAGAGGTCGTCCATGCCCATGCCGCCAAAGATATCGTTGATATCGACGTAGCCCGAACCACCAGGGCCGTCCGCGGTGCCGTAACGGTCGTAGTTAGCACGCTTCTGCTCGTCGGAAAGAACGGAATAAGCCTCGTTGAGCTCTTTGAACTTGGCCTCGGCCTCGGGGTCGTCCGAAACGTCCGGGTGTACGGTACGGGCCTTCTTTAGAAACGCGCGCTTAATCGTCCGCGCGTCGGCATCCTTGTCGACGCCAAGTACCTCGTAGTAATCCCTATTTTCCGACACGACCGAATCCTTCCGACTTTCATTATTGTCACAGTGCGTCCTATACCCAAGCTGGGCCGGCCGCAAACAGAGGGGTTGATGTTATTGCATTCCGTAAGGCGAAAGCATGGCACGCTGCGAGCAGCTCGCAAACCAAACCGACACGAGCGCAAACATAAATCCGTTGGCGAAACCGTTGGCAAACTGCATCGCGCCGCGCTTCCACCACAGCAGACTGCGGTGAAGCACGCCGTCCGAGACCACCATAAACAGGCCCATGGCAAACGGAATAAAACACATCACGGCAAAGGCCGAGAACACACCCGAGATGGCCGACAGCACCAAAAATGGCGCCACGATGCCCATCAGGTAAAAACCGGTACGAGCCTTGCCTTCCAGACGCTCGGCCTCAACATGGGCGCGACCGACCAAATCGCCGCCCGAGGCACCGTTGGTGCCGGCGTGACCCATACCGCCAATACGGACCTCGTCGCCATCGTGCGTACCGGCAGGAAACTCAATCGTCTGCTCGGAGGTCACACGGACACGGCCGCTGCCGCCGCAATCGGGGCAGGGGTCGGCGACGACCTTACCGGAACCGCCGCACTCGGGGCAGACCGACTGAAACGTGCCGGCACCGAACAGGAAGGACAGGTCGACATCGATGTGGCCGCGACCACCGCAGCTCGGACAGGTATGTGCATGCTCGGACGAAACAGAACCCGAGCCGCCACAGTGGCCACAGGTATCGAAGCGCGTATAGCGGACGGTCTTGCGGGCACCGCCCTTGGCCTCCTTGGCGTCGAGCTTGATATCGACGACCACGTTGGCGCCGTTCTCGGGATTATAGGCAGTCTGCCCGCGACGCGGCTGACCCCAGGCGCCACCAAAGGGAAAGCCGCCCTCAAAGGGATTACCATAGCCTGCGCTCCCGGCGTAGCCGCCGCCATAGGGCGAAGCCGTAGGAGCGCCGGCGAAGGGGTTGCCCGAGCGCATGGCGTCGTAGCGTGCACGCTTCTGCTCGTCCGAAAGCACGGCGTAGGCCTCGGAAACCTCTTTAAACTTTTCCTCGGCATCAGGTTCTTTGTTGACGTCCGGATGGAGCTTGCGGGCCTTTTGCTGGAAGGCCTTCTGTATATCACGCGAGGTGGCGTCCTTGGAGACACCCAAAATCTCGTAGTAATCTTTTTCGTTCATCGTCGCCATGCGCGGCAACCTCCTGCTCACAGCAGCGTATATATTGCGGTAATTCTACCCGAGCGGCCTAAGCTAGACCCCAAAACAGCTCGAACAGCACATTTCCATCGAGCCAGCCCAAGTGGGTGGGCGCTAAACGGGCGTGGGCACGACCTGCGATAACGTCTTTCGAGGCGACGCACCCCGCATGCCCCTCGACATAATCGGGCACCCAAGTGGCAAGACCCAACTCGAGCGCACGGTCACAGGCCGCCGCCAGCTCGTCTGCAGCGATCACGCTTGCCGAGCGAACCAACAGATCGGGCCCAATGCCACGCGTCATGCGGCAGGCGAGCATCAAATCCTCGGCCGTAGCCTCGCGCTGCGACAGATACTCGGCATCAAACGTCGTCGCGGCATCGTCGCGTTGCACCAAGCGCACGCGATATGCATCGCCGCGAGCAGGCACGTCGGGAAACAGCCCGGCCAAGCGATCGAAATCCTCGGCGTCGAGCATGCCGGCGGCAGAGCGACCCAAACCCAGATAGCCCTGTCCGGTCCAATAGGCAATGTTGTGGGCACACTCATGGCCGTCGAGCGCGTAGCTTGCCACCTCATACGGGTGATAGCCGGCCGCACCCAGGCGCTCACGCGCCGCGTCCATGCATGCAGCCTGAAAATCCTCGTCGGGCTCAAGCGACTCGTCGTGACACGCCATGCGGTAGAGCGGCGTGCCCTCCTCGAGCGTGAGCGGGTAAACCGACACGTGATGCGGCGCCGCCGCCAACACGCCATCGAGCGTGCGCTGCCAGCTTACGGCGGTCTGCCCGGGAAGTCCGCACATCAGGTCGCAGGACACATCGAGCCCAGCGTCCCTCACTGCGGCGATGGCTGCAAGGGCGCGGTGCGAATCGTGGATGCGGCCAATCGCGGCAAGCTCGGCGTTGTCGAGGGTCTGAACTCCCAGAGAAATGCGCGTGACGCCCACCCCGGCAAGCGCCGCAGCAAGCTGCGAAGTCAACGACTCAGGATTGGCCTCGCAGGTAAACTCAACGGGCTTGCACCACATGCAAATACGCCGGGCAAGCTCCACCAGACGCTCTCCTGCCAGCGACGGCGTACCGCCGCCAACATAGACGGTGCGGACCTGCGCAAGCGCGCCTGCGTCGCCAAAGGCATCGAGGCGCGCATACAGTTGCTCAAAATAGACATCGAGCGCAGCACTCAGGTCGCACGAAGCAAAACTGCGTGAGTCAAAGTCGCAGTATCGGCACTTTTGGGCGCAAAACGGCACGTGGACGTACAGCGCGGTAACGGCCACCGTTAGGCCTCCAGCGGATGAGCGGGCACCGACTCGCCGGCGGCAAGCGCGGCCTCGCAGGCCACCACATCGCGCTCGATATCATCGACCAATGCCATGAACTCCTCGTATGTGGAGCAGCGCACCAGCTGCGCGCGCCAGGCGGCGGCATGGGGCATGCCCTTAAGATACCAGCTCGCGTACGTGCGGGCACGTGACATAAGCGGCAACAGCTCATGCGTGAGCGTCAGGTGCTCGCGCAGGGCATCCAGGCGCTCGACCGAGCTACGCACCGGTACTGGCGTGCCATCGAGTGCAAGGGCTCGAGCATCACCGAACACCCAGGGGTTGCCATAGATACCGCGCGCGATAAACACGGCACTGGCGCCCGAGTTGCGCAGGCGTTCCGCCGCATCCTCGGCGCAGAACACATCGCCCGAACCGATAACGGGAATCTCGACGGCGTCGGCCACCTCATCGACGACCGACCAATCGGCCTGGCCCGTATAGAGCTGCGTGGCACAGCGGCCGTGCACCGCCACCGCAGCTGCCCCTGCCCCCTCGAGCATCTGGGCAAACGTCGCGGCATTGCGGTCTTCGGCGTAAAAGCCCTTGCGAATCTTCACGGTCACGGGAACATGCGCCGCGCCCACCGCTGCCTCGACAATCTGCTCGGCCAGGTCGGGCGTACGCATAAGCGCCGAGCCCTCGCCCTTGGTAACGACCTTGCGAGCCGGACAGGCCATGTTGATATCAATCAATGACAGGCGATCGCCCACGCGTTCCTCGACGGCAGCGACGGCACCCGCAAACTGATCGGGCTTGGAACCAAAGAGCTGCACGCAGATCTGCTGCTCCTCGTCGGCCGGCAACACCAGGCGCCACGTCTTGTTGCTGGCATAGGCAAGGCCCGCAACGCTCACCATCTCGCTGTAGGCAAGGTTGGCACCGCGGCGGCGACACATGATGCGATAGGCGGGGTCGGTTACGCCCGCCATGGGAGCCATAAGGAACGGCTGCTCGGCATAGGCGCCCAGCAGACGCTTGCTGTATTCAGAAAGCGCCATGGACTTACTCGTCTACCTTTAGGATCGCCATAAAGGCCTCCTGCGGGACCTCGACCGAACCGATGGCCTTCATGCGCTTCTTGCCCTCTTTCTGCTTCTCGAGCAGCTTGCGCTTTCGCGAGATATCGCCGCCATAGCACTTGGCCAAAACGTCCTTGCGACGCGCCTTGACGGTAGAGCGGGCAATGATCTTGTTGCCGATGGCGCCCTGAATAGGCACCTCGAACAGCTGGCGCGGGATGATTTCCTTGAGCTTGTCACACAGGCCGCGGGCCAGGCCATAGGCCTTATCCTTGTGCACGATAAACGAAAGCGCGTCCACCTCATCGCCCGAAAGCAAAATATCGAGCTTGACGAGTTCGGAGGGACGGTACTCGTTGAACTCGTAGTCGAGTGAGGCATAGCCCTTGGTGCGACTCTTGAGCTGGTCAAAGAAGTCCAGGATGAGCTCGGCGAGCGGCATGTCAAAGCGCATCTCGACCGATTTGCTCGTGAGATGGATCATGTCAGTTGTAATGCCGCGGTGCTCGATAGCGAGCTGCATGACGGCACCCGTATACTCGGGCGGGCAGATAATTTTGGCCTTGAGGTAAGGCTCCTCAATGCGCTCGATGCGCGTAGCCTCGGGCAGATCCTGCGGGCTGCGAACATCAATCATCTCGCCGTCGGTCTTATAGACGTGATAGTCCACCGAAGGGCTCGTAGCAATGAGGTCAAGGTTGAACTCGCGCTCCAGGCGCTCCTTGACGACTTCCATATGCAGCAGGCCTAAGAAGCCCACGCGGAAGCCAAAGCCGAGCGCCACCGAGGTCTCGGGCTCCCACACCAACGACGGGTCGTTGACGTGCAGCTTATCGAGAGCGTCGCGCAGGTTCTCGTAATCCTTGTTGTCGATCGGAAACAGGCCCGTATAGACCATGGGCTTGGCCTCGCGGTAACCGGGAAGCGGCTCGGGGCAGGGATTAGACGCCCACGTGAGGGTATCGCCCACGTGCACGGCCTCAGGATCCTTCAGACCCGTGACCACGTAGCCGACCTCGCCAACCGTCAGTGCGTCAACCGGGGTCTCGGCAGGACGCTTGACGCCCACGCCGTCGACCAAGAAGTCACCTTCTGCCTGCATCATGCGCAGGGTATCGCCCTTCTTGATGGAGCCGTCAAAGACGCGGACCGTGGCAACGACGCCGCGGTACTCATCGAAATACGAATCCAGGATAAGCGCCTTGAGCGGCGCGTTCGCATCGCCCTTGGGCGGAGAGATCAAAAAGACGATAGACTCCAGCAAATCGTGAATGCCCTCGCCGGTCTTGCCCGATACGCATACGGCATCGTCGGCAGGGATCGCCAGGTCGTCCTCGATCTCGGTCTTGACCTCGTCGGGGTGTGCCGACGGCAGGTCGATCTTGTTGATAGCGGGCACGATATCCAAGTTGGCGTTCATGGCGAGCGTCGCGTTGGAGACGGTCTGCGCCTCGACGCCCTGCGTGGCGTCGACGACAAGCACCGCACCCTCGCAGGCGGCAAGCGAACGCGAGACCTCGTAGGTAAAGTCCACGTGGCCCGGCGTATCGATCAGGTTGAACTGATACGTCTCACCATCGTCGGCGTCATAGGACACGCGAACGGCATTAGACTTGATCGTGATGCCGCGCTCGCGCTCGATATCCATGGTGTCGAGCAGCTGCGACTCCATATCGCGCTCGTCGACGGTATGGGTGAGCTCGAGGATGCGGTCACTGATCGTGGACTTGCCATGGTCGATGTGCGCAACGATCGAGAAGTTGCGGATGTGGGAAATGTCAATTGAAGTATTCATGCGGACTATCTTACCCGAGCGGTACAAAAAATGGAGCCTGTTCCATAAAACAGGCTCCATTTATGCGCGTAATCTGTGTGGTGTGAAATTTACAACTTAGGCGTTGATGCTGTTCACGAGCTTGGCAAGACCGGACTTGCGGTTGGAAGCCTGGTTCTTGTGGATAACATGCTTGGCGGCAGCCATGTCGAGACGCTTGGTGACGGTCTTGAGGGCAGCCTGGGCCTTCTCGGCGTCGCCATCGGCGACGGCGGACTGGACGTGCTTGGTCAGCGTCTTGAGCTCGGACTTGACAGCCTTGTTACGCATGCGAGCTGCCTCATTGGTGCGGATACGCTTCTTCTGAGACTTGATGTTTGCCACTTCTGGAGTTCCTTTCGAGTTCCTTGCAAAAAATGTATGACACCTCTGAGACACGGTGAGGTCATGCAAGCGCCTACTATAGCACGCTCCCCCTCAAAGGGATAGAACGAATTTGTCAAATAGGCAGGTATCATCACGATTTTCTCAAGATGTTCGTAATCCAGAGCAAAAGCGCGGTCTCCGAATCGGCAGAACCCTTCAGTGCGAGCTCCACATCGACCGCGCCCTCGAGCGCAGCGACAAGCTCCGCCATCGAAAAGCGGCGTGCCCAGGTCAGGTGATTTTTGACCTGCCAGGCCTGAAGCTTGAGTGTCGAGGCGAGCTCACGCCCCTGCCCACGAGAGTCGAGCGCCTTGGCGACGATCAACTCGCGGATGCGACCGCATAGCAGCGTGTAGGTCCACACATAGCTCTTGGCGGGCAGCAGCCCAAAGAGCTCAAGCGAGCGGCGCATATCGCGGGCCGAGACGGCATTGAGGAAGTCCCAGGGCTGGACTTCGGCCGTGCGCACGATCCAGCGCTCCACATCGGCAAGCTCAATTTGCGGCGCCTCGACCATCTGGGCAAGCTTGGCCAAGTCGTTATCGAGCATGCGGGTGTTCTCGCCCGAGCGCGAGACGAGCTCCTCGGCAGCAGCCGTCGAGATGGACTTACCGCGCTGCGTCGCCATCTGCTGAACGCGGCGCGGCAGTTCCCAGCGCTTGGTACCCGAACAATCGACGATAGCCTTCTTGTCGATCTTGGCGATTGCCTTATACAGGCGCGTATTCTTGGCAAGTGAGTCGGCAATAATGAGACAGACCGTCGTGGGGCTGGGACTTGCGAGGTACTCGACAAGCGGTTCCGAGACCGCCTTGGCAAGCTTGGAGCAGCCGTCGAGGATCACCAGGCGAAACTCGCTGCCCATGGGAAAGGTATTGAGCGAGCCGATGATCGACTCGATATCGGGATCTTTCGTCATGACGCGTTCATCGAGGTTGAACTCAACCATACCCGACTTTTCCAAGCGAGCTTTCATACGCGAGACGGCGTGGTCGCGCTTGACCCCATCGGTACCGACGATCAGATATGCCGGCAGCAGACCGGTTTCGGACATTGCGCTCCCCTCTCGCACACACTCGAATTCGTACCGTGCCATTTTAGCCCAGGGGTCCACCGCGCGCCAACGATGTCATCACGGTCGCTGGCATCGCATGGCAAAGCCCTTCGCAGTCGGCGTGACGGTAATGTCGCCGTGTTCGATGGTGCATGCGAACGCACCACCCGCTTCCTTAACTGCATCGATGCAGGCATCCGACGGATGGCCGTAACGATTCCCCTCGCCGGCGCTCGCGATAGAGAACTCGGGCTTAAGCGTGCCCAGCAGGTCTGTGTCGACGGAAACTTTTGAGCCATGATGCCCCAGCTTGAGCACATCGATATCTCCCACCTCCTGTACAAACTCGCGCTCCTGATCGAGCTCGGCGTCACCAGTAAGGAGCACACGCAGGCTCTTGCCTTCCTGAGCGTAGGAGAGCAGCAAAACAAGAGAGTCCTCATTGCCCTCGCCATCCACCATGTCAAACGGCCACATCACACGAGCCCGAAATGCGCCGATATCGACCGTGTCTCCGCGAGCCACCTGCCGATACGTTACACCCGGGCGATTCAGAACCTCAGTAGGCGCGCCGTCAAGTGCATCGGCCGCGACCGCAATGGTTCCAACCGAAAAACGATCGAGTACGTCGGGAAGACCGCCCCAATGGTCTTCATCCCAATGCGTCACGAAGACGGCGTCGATATGGTGGACGTTATTGCGAACCAACGCCGACACCACGCGGTCATCGAGCCCACAGTCGACGAGTGCCACGGCGCCACCCTGACGAACCAGAATCGCATCGGCCTGGCCAACATCGAGGACCGTTACCGAAGGCGGCGCACATCGATCCCAATAGACATACGGAACACCCGCTGCGAGCATTAAACACAGCAGCCCCGCTGCCATGCTCCGCGCGCGGGGGCGTGGCCACCAGACCAAGAGGGCCACCAGCGCGAACGGCACCACATATACCAAGGGCGTATCGGGCGGCACGCTTACGGATGCGCCCGGAACGGCAGCAAAGAGCTGTTCAAAGAACAGCGCACAGCGGGCGACAATCATGGGCACCACGAGCGCCCCGTGACGCAGCAGCGGCACAAGCGAGCAGGGCACCAGCACAACCGATACAGCGAGCAGCACGCTTATCACCGGACCGATCACGGCATTTGCAAGTGGGGCAATGAGCGAAAACGTCTCAAATGCGGGAATCGTAACGGGAAGTGTCGCCAGCTGCGAGCACAGCGTGACAGACAAAACGCTGGCGACACCCGATGGCATGCCCAGCTCGCCCAAGGCGTAGGTGGCGTAGGGGCAAAAACAAAGGATGGCAAAGACACTGGCGCACGAAAGCTGAAAACCCATTTCGAACAATACCGTCGGACGCAGCAACACAAAGATTGCCATGGTGACGAACAGAGCCGAGAGGCCATGCCGACGACGCCCGGCGCCGTTGGCGACAAGCGACGCCGCCACCATGCAGCACGCGCGCACGGCCGAGGGCGAAGCGCCCGTAAAAACGGCATAGGCAGCGAGGGCCAGCACCAACAGCCCCCGCTGCAGCCCACGAGAGAGGCGTGTCTTTTGCAGGGCGCTCTCAATCACAAACCCCACGATGGCAAGATGACTACCCGAGACAGCGATAAGATGTGCGGTGCCCGTTACCGAAAACCAATCGCCCGCCGGCTGGGCACGCAGCTCGGCCGAGCGTCCGCAGACAACGCCGGCAATGAGCGAGCGCGCTGGATCGGTCGCGGACGCGATAACGGCAAGGAGCTCGTTTCGAAGCCAAGACAACAGGCCTGGAGGGCCCTCGTCGATCGATACCAACCGGACGACTTTAACCTTTCGAAGCTCGCCCCGAAGCACGCGTGAGCGCCCATACGCATCATTCTCAAAGCGCGAAATTCGACCGATAGCACGTACATGCGAACCGACGCCGAGCTCACGATCGCACGACAGCCATACCTGACCCAAATGCTTTTCGCCCGCAAACGCATCGCAGGTATAGGAGTACACACCGTCATTGATGGACGGATCGCCGTGCACAACAAACTCAAGACTGCTCGCAGCCCGATTATCCAGTGCCCTCGATGCGTGTAGCGCTCCTATCGCCCAAGCCGCGGACACGACCGCTCCCGCAACGAGGCCAAGGGCCGCGGCATACAGCCATCGCTTCCACCGCACAAGACGCATACAGGACCGTGCCAATACGATGCACGTCGCAGCCGCGAAGGGAATGGCCATAAGCAATGTGACGGGCGCCGCCCGCTCTCCCAGCAGCGCATCGGCCGCCATGTTAAGCACTAACCCACAGCTCGCACACAAGCCGGCACAAAGGGCTATCGCCCACGGCATCAATGGGCGCGGTGGCATCACATGCTCGCGCTCGGTCGCACTCATACGCAGATGCAATCTTTAATTTTGGCGAGCTTCTTCTCACCGATCCCCGATACGCGCATAAGGTCATCGACCGAGGCAAAGGCCCCGTTTTGCGTCCGTTCGTCGATAATTGACTGGGCCATAGAAGGCCCGATGCCCGAAAGCGTCTGCAGCTCCGCCGCACTTGCCGTATTGATATTCACAAGTCCCGACGAAGACCCTGTACCAGGGGTCGTGGAAGCACTGCTTTCGGCGGCGCCGACGGCCGCAGCCGTTTGTTGCTCCCCTACCGTCGGCACATAGATCTTTTGACCATCGGTGATCTTGGACGCACGGTTAAGAACCGTCACATCCGCCTCGGCCGTAAGCCCTCCGGCGGCATCAATCGCCTGGGACACCCGTGCTCCATCTTTAAGCCGGTACACGCCAGGCTTCACAACGGCGCCATCAACATCGACGTACACCTCGGCAGCAGAGGAGCTCTTGGCAGACGGCTCATCGGCATCGTCAGGAGAGGCATCCCCGGCCCCGCGCACATCCGAGGCGCTCGCCTCATCACTACGCTCAAACGATACGTCGCTGGAGTGACCACCAAAACCTGCCATCGCCAAGCCGCTCGCGGCGGCAATGACAACCAGGATCGCCACGACCATCGCCTTATGGCCGAGCAGCTTTTCTGCCCAGCGGTCCATCCGTTTAACCCGTTCGTGTTGCTCGCGCTGCGCCATAGCAAACACCTCCCAACACCATCGTGTCAGGAAACGAACGCCGCAGCCTCCGCACGCCCACACCGGTTTTCGCGGTCAAACCAAAAGCTGACCAAAACCTTGCGGAAAAGTGTCCATTTATTCAGGCACACGTCGACAAATGAACCGTTTATCGCCTAATGCCCAGATAGAAAAAGACCGACGATGCAAAATCACCGCCGGTCTATACACAACATTATTCGTGATCTTGGTAAATCTCACGTGGAGCGAGCTCGGAATGTTTGCGTTTTAAGGTCTTAGGGGCCTTATACGTGTTGCTCTCGAAGTCGATATACTCGGTCTGCTTGAGCAAGCGCTCAATCATCTCCTCGTGATCGAACAGCTCCCACGCCTCATGCACGGCATCGAGTTTGGCGTGCGTCTCGGGGCGGCGCGGCATAAAGAGCGTGCAGCAATCGGGAGCGGCCTCGGTCGAGATATCGAAGGTACCGATTTCCTCGGCACGCGCGATGATCTCCTGCTTGTCCGAACCAATCAGCGGGCGGAACACGGGGATCTTGACGGCCTCGTTGACGGCCATGATGTTCTCGAGCGTCTGGGAAGCAACCTGACCGAGCGATTCACCGGTCACAATAGCCTTGGCGCCCTCGATATGCGCAATGCGCTCGGCAACCGAATACATAATGCGACGGTACATGATCACGCGCAGGTTGCTGGGGCAGGTCACCGAGATCTCACGCTGACAATCGCCAAACGGCACCACGTACAGGCGGCCGATCTGGACACCCGGCTCAAGCGCACGGATGATGTCCTGCACCAAATACTCGCTCGTATCAGGCGTCTGCGGACGACCGGAGAAATGTACCGGCACGCACACCGCGCCGCGACGCGCGAGCATCCAGGTCGCCACTGGGGAATCGATACCCGAAGAAAGCAGCGTCACGACCTTGCCGGCAGACCCCACCGGAAGACCACCCACGCCGCGCTCAGAGCGCGCATACACATAGACGCTACCCTGGACCACCAGTACGTGCACCATCGCGTCGGGATCGTGCATCTGGACCTTTTTATCGGGAAACGCCTCGCACAACACCTCGCCAACCTGTCGATTGATATCAATCGAGGTGAGCTCGTAGTCGGTGTTAGAGCGCTTGGCATGTACCTTAAACGACTCGAAGGGACCAAATTCGCGCAGCGCCTTCACGGCGGCAGCGCAGTATTCCTGCGGGTCGCGGTTGGTGTGGTACGCCAGGGACACACGGGCAACGCCGGGGACGGTGCGGATGACGCGCGCCGCCTCGTCGGCCTGATGCTCGTTAAAGGTCACGAGGATATAACCGGAAATTCGAGACACGGCATTCACGGAAAAGGCGGCCAAGGCCGCCTTGATGTTATCCATGAGGATATGCTCAAAATGTGCGCGGTTCTTGCCCTTCAGTCCAACCTCGTGATAGTGGACCAGGCAGACGCGGGCTGCCATTTAGGCTTCAGCAACCTTGTGGCCGAGCGCCTTCTCGTAACGGGCCTCGTCGTAGGAGATGTCGCCGTCGACAATCTCGTCCATAGCCATCGAGATGGTATCGGCGCCGGAAAGCGCAATGGTGATGTCGTCGACATCCTGGACGGCAAGCACGCGGTTGTGCTGGCCACGCAGCATGCTGTTAATGTCGCAGGCGCGCTTGGAGGCAAGCGAGGCGAGCAGGAAGCGGTTGTGATCGGTCTTCTCCAGAAGATCGTCAATGCAAGGCTTTACAACGGACACGGACCTCAGATCCTTTCATGCATATCGAGAACGCGAACGAGTTCATCGGTCGCGCGGTCGAGATCGTCATTCACCACGACGTCGTCGTAGCGGTCGGCAAGGGCAAGTTCATCGGCGGCGTTTGCCATACGCAGCTCAATCGTCTCGGGCGTCTCGGTACCGCGACCGACCAGACGCTCGCGGAGCACCTCGAGCGAAGGCGGCTTGATAAAGATCAACACGGCCTCGGGGAAACGCTCCTTGACCTGCAGGGCACCCTGGACATCGATCTCCAAAATTAGAGACGAACCAGAGGCGAGTTTGGACTGAACCTCGCTCACCAAGGTGCCGTAGCAGTTGCCGTGGACCTCGGCCCACTCAACAAACTCACCGTTTGCCACGCGGCGGTCGAACTCCTCGCGCGTCAGGAAAAAGTAGTTGACGCCGTCGACCTCACCTTTGCGTGGTGCTCGCGTGGTAGCCGAAACCGTCAGGCCCAGGTTCGAGCGACGCTCGCGCACACGAGTGACGAGCGTGCCCTTGCCTGCACCTGACGGTCCAGAAATCACAAAGAGCTTTGAATCCTGAGCGCTCACTTATTTGGTCAGCTGCTCGAGGAGCTGCTCGCGCTGACGGACGCCGAGGCCCTGGACGCGACGGGTAGCGGAGATGCCGAGCTCCTCCATGATCTTGGCGGCCTTAGCCTTGCCATAACCGGGGAGAGACTCGATGAGGGTGGAAACCTTCATGCGGGAAGCGATGGGGTCATCGGAGTTGAGCACGGACTCGAGGGACTTCTCGCCCTTCTTGATCTGCTCGCGAAGCTCAGCGCGGGCGTGACGTGCGGCGGCAGCCTTCTCAAGAGCCTGCTTGCGCTGCTCGTCGGTAAGCTGAGGGAGTGCCATTCGAACCTCCAAATAGTTGGGTTATATCTGATGCAATAATTAGCATTTTAGCACGTCAAACGCACTAAATGCCCAATCGACGGCATCATAGATTAGACGATACCTGCGAAAAGTGCAATATACGGAGGTCAAAGTTAAGCCCCTGACCTGCGATTCCACACAAAGGATGGGAAAGTTTTCGCAGGCACAGGGGCTAATTTGTGCTAATGAGACCCAAAAGTGGTGACTTGAGGGAATCTTTTAGGCGACGTTTTCGACCAGCTCGGCAACGATGGCGTCAAATGCGGCAACAGGGTCGTCGGCACCGGTGATGGGTCGACCCACCACGATGTGGCTCGCACCGCGCTCGATAGCCTGAGAAGGCGTCGCCACGCGGGATTGATCGCCCAAGGCGGCACCCACCGGACGCACGCCCGGAGTCACGATCAGGGCATCGGAACCAAGCAGCTCGCGCATGTCATGGGCCTCCATCGGAGAGCACACGATGCCGTCGATGCCGTTGGCCTGGGCAAGCTTCGCCAGGCGGGCGGCTTCCTCGGCCACGGGCGACTCGACGCCGATCTCGGTCAGCGAATCCTGGTTCATGCTCGTGAGCACGGTGATGGCGACGAGCTTGGCGCGATCCTCGCGCGCCTCCTCGGCACCCTCACGGCAGGCAGCGAGCATAGCGCCCGAACCCAGCCCATGGACCGAGAGCAGGTCGGCACCGGCGAGCGAGGCCGAACGGGCGGCACCGCGCACCTGATGCGGAATGTCATGGAACTTGAGGTCGAGGAAGACCTTAAAGCCCAGGTCCTTGAACGTCTTGACGATCTCGGGGCCCTCGGCGTAATAGAGCGTCATGCCGACCTTAAGCCAAGCAGCATGACCAGAAATCTCGTGGGCGAGCTCGAGTGCACGTTCACGGTCGCAGTCGAGGGCGACGATAACGCGGTCGCGGGCATCGGTCTCTAGCATTCGAAAGCACCTACCAGCTCGTTGATGTCCTTCACGCCCTGGGACTCCGTCCAGGCCTCGAGCTCGTGCGCGATCTTAATCGATGCGCACGGATCGACAAAGTTGGCCATGCCGACCGACACGCAGGTGGCGCCAGCCAGGATAAACTCCGCCGCATCTTCGCCCGTCATGACGCCGCCGACACCGTTGATGGGGATATCGACGGCCTGAGCGACCTCCCAGACCATGCGAACGGCGATGTGGTGGCACAGCGGGCCCGAAAGGCCGCCCTTGGGCTTGGCCACACGGGACTTGCGGGTGTGCACGTCAATGGCCATGCCCTGAATGGAGTTGATGACCGAAAGGCCGTCAGCTCCTGCGGCCTCGAGAGCCTTGGCAATCTCGGCGACGTTAACCGGCGCCATCTTCACGAACAGTGGCTTATCGGTCACCTTACGGCAGGCAGCCATAACGGCAGAGGCGCCCTCGGGCGAGGAGCCCATGGCGGCACCGCCGGCGGCAATATTGGGGCAGCTGACGTTGATCTCGTAGCCGGCAGCCCAGGGGCACAGCTCGACATACATCTCGAGCGCGCGCACAAACTCGTCAACGGAGTGACCGGCAACCTGGCAGATGACCTGGCAACCGTCCTTGGAGAGCTGCTCGAGCCACGGACCGGACTCACGGGCGAAGGCAGCCACGCCGGGGTTCTGAAGGCCCACTGAGTTGATCATGCCGCCCGGGATCTCGGCCATGCGGGGCGCGGGGTTGCCGGGCCAGGGCTCGGCAGCACAACCCTTGGTGGTGATGGCGCCCAGTTGGGAGACATCAAAGAAGTTCTGGAACTGCCATCCGTAGCCAAAAGTACCGGCTGCGGTGTTGATGGGGTTCTGCATCTTGACGCCGCCGAAGTCGACGGCCATGTTCACGGTACCCACTAGAAGACCACCACCTTGGAAGCATCGAACACGGGGCCGCACATGCAGGCGCCCTTCATACCGTCGACCGTCTCGACATTGCAGGTGTTGCAGGCACCAAAGCCACAGCTCATCATGCGCTCGAGCGAAACCTCGCAGTACGCACCGGCCTCGGCGGCAGCGGCGGCGACCTTCTTCATCATGACGGCGGGACCGCAGCTGGCCACGTAGTCGTAGCCGCCCTCGCCGAGCAGCTCGGCGGCAGGATCGGTGCAAAAACCGTGCGTGCCAAGCGAACCGTCATCGGTGCACACGTTGACCGTATCGCACAACGAGCGGAACTCGTCGATGCCCACGGCCTTGGACGCGGTGCCAAAGCCCAGGCACACATCGACGGCCACACCCTGCTCGGCAAGCATGCCGGCAAGGCACAGCACGGGCGGAACACCGATGCCGCCCGCAACGAGCAGCGCCTTCCTGGTGCCCTCGGGCACAAGCCAGCCGCGGCCGCCAGGGCCCAGCAGATTAGAGGTGGAACCGGGGGCCATCTGCGACAGACGACGGGTGTCGTCGCCCACGACGGCGTACCACAGCTCGACGGTGCCGGCCTGGGCGTCGGCGCGATAGAAGCTCAGGGGCACGCGAAGCAGCGAGGACGCATCGCCGGGCACGGCAATGTTCACAAACTGACCGGGCTTGAGCGCACTTGCAAGCTTGGGGGCCGAGATGACGAGCGAGAAGATGCCGTCGGCGATCTCCTGGTTCAAGACGACCTCGAAGTCGTGCATGCGTGCAGTGGAAGGTGTGGGCATAGACGCTCCAATCCCCCATGCGGTTGCATGGTCAAAACGAACAGAAAGCGCGGCACCGCAAGGGCACCGCGCACAAAAGCGATAAGGCTATGCTAGCAGATGCAGCCGTCGGCGAGCGTCTGCTTGCCGCCGACAAACACATCGGTGGCACGACCGGTGAGCGTGCGGCCGGCGAAACCGGAGTTCTCGGCGCGCGACTCGTAACCGTCCTCGCCGACCGTCCAGGTGGCGGACGCGTCGAACACGGTCAGGTCGGCAACGGAGCCCGCCTTGACCTGAACCTGGTCGAGGCCCAGGATCTCACGCGGCTTGATGGCCATGAGCTCGACCATGCGGCCCATGCTCATCTTGCCCGTGTTGACCAGCTCGGTAAGTACAAGCGACAGCGAGGTCTCGAGGCCGATCATGCCAAAGGGCGCAAGCTCGAACTCGCGGGCCTTCTCCCACGGGGTGTGGGGAGCGTGATCGGTGACGATAACGTCGACGGTACCGTCGATGACGCCCTGACGGATAGCCTCGGCATCCTCCTCGGTACGCAGCGGCGGGTTGACCTTGAGCGAGGTGTTGTAGGTCTCGTCCAGGTCGTTCTCGGTCAGGAACATGTGGTGCGGGGTGGCCTCGCAGGTAACCTGAACGCCAGCGGCCTTACCGGCACGCACGATCTCCAGGCCGTGGGCGGTGGAGATGTGCTGGATGTGCAGCTTGGCACCGGTCAGCTTGGCGATCTCGATGTCGCGGGCGATCTGGAGCTCCTCGCCGGCAGCCGGCCAGCCCTCGAGGGCCAGACGGGTCGATACCTTGCCCTCGTTGATCTGGCCGTGGCCGACCAGATCCTCGTCCTGGCAGTGGCTCATAAAGACCTTGCCGAACATCTTGCCGTAGTCCATGCAGCGACGGAGCATGCCCGCACCCTGTACGCCGCGACCGTCGTCGGTGAAGGCGACAGCGCCGTGGGCGACCATATCGCCCATCTCGGACATAGCCTCGCCCTTAAGACCGCGGGTCATGGCGCCCGACGGATAGACGCGGCAGTGACCGACCTCGGCAGCGCGGGACTTGACGAACTCCACGACGGTGCCGTTATCGGTGACGGGATCGGTGTTGGGCATGGCGCACACGCCGGTAAAGCCGCCCTTGGCAGCTGCGCGGGTGCCGCTCTCGATGTCCTCTTTGACCTCATAGCCGGGCTCACGAAGATGAACGTGCATATCCACCAGGCCGGGGACGAGGTACTTGCCGGAAAGGTCGCGGACCTCGGCTCCCTCGACGGCGAGATTCTCGCCGACCTCGGCGATCTTGTCGCCGTCAATCAGGACGTCAAAGACACCGTCAAGCTCGACGGACGGGTCGACGACGTGGGCATTCTTAAGAAGCAAGGCCATTATCGGCACCTCCAAGCAGCAGATACAGGATAGCCATACGCACGCAGATACCGGCGTAGACCTGCTCCAGGATGACGGAGCGTTGCGGGTGGTCGGCCATATAGGAGTCGAACTCGACGCCGCGGTTGATGGGGCCCGGGTGGCAGATGATCGCATCGGGCTTCATGAGCTTCTCGCGGTCCTTGGTCAGGCCGAAGAGCTTGTGGTACTCGCGAATGGTCGGGAACGGAGCACCCTCGAGGCGCTCCTGCTGCACGCGCAGCATGTAGACGACGTCCAGCTCGGGCAGGACGGAATCGAGGTCGCTCGTCACGTGGTCGCAGCCCAGGACCTCGGGCGCCGGCGGCAGCAGCGTGCCGGGGGCGACGGCGTAGGTCTCGCAGCCCATGATCTTAAGGGCGGGGATCAGCGAGCCGCAGACGCGGGAGTGGGCGATATCGCCGACGACGGCGACCTTCAGACCGTGGAAGTCACCCTTGTGCTCCCAAATGGTGTACAGGTCGAGCAGGGCCTGTGTGGGGTGGTTGTGCTTGCCGTCACCGGCGCAGATGACGCTCGCGGGCGAGTTCTGCGTGACGATGTAGGGAGCACCGGCGTGCTTGTCGCGCACGACGATGCAGTCGATCTTATAGGCGTTGAGGGTCTCGACGGTGTCAACGAGGCTCTCGCCCTTGACCGTGGAGGTCGAGGAGCCACCAAAGTTGAGGCTGTCGGCCGAAAGACGCTTCTCAGCGAGTTCGAAAGAGCTGCGGGTACGCGTCGAGGGCTCGTTGAACATATTGACGATGGTCTTGCCCTTGAGCGTGGGGACCTTCTTGATCGCACGCTCGTTGACCTCAGAGAACGCCTTGGCGGTCTCGAGGATGAGCTTGATGTCCTCTTCGGAGTACTCGGTAATGTCGATCAGGTGCTTATGGTTGAACGCCACGGTACTACTCACCTCCCAGCGGCGCGGAGCCCACGTGGGAACCCGGCGCGACGTCGTTAATCTCGACAGCGGTGTGGCCGTCGACTTCCTTCATATATAGGTGCACGTTCTCCTCATGCGACGAGGGAACGTTCTTGCCGACAAAGTCCGGCGAGATGGGGAGCTCGCGGTGGCCGCGGTCAACGAGAACTGCCAGCTCGATGCGGCTCGGACGGCCCAGGTCCATGACGGCGTCTAGAGCGGCGCGGATGGTACGACCCGTGTACAGGATGTCGTCCACCAAAACGACGCGTTTGCCATCGACGCTGAAGGGAATGTTGGTGGCGTGGATCGCGGGAGCGAAATTGGTAGCGTAGTCATCGCGGTAGAAGCTGATATCGAGGCTGCCGAGCGGAACGTCGACGCCCTCGATCTCCTTGATCTCCTCGGCGAGCTTCTTTGCCAGAAGGTCGCCGCGCGTGACGATGCCGACCAGAGCGAGGTCTTCACAGCCCTCGTTGCGCTCGAGAATCTCGTGCGCGATGCGGGTCATCGCTCGGTTGACGGCGGTCTCGTCCATGATGACCGCCTTGGGGGAAGTCGTGCCCATCGATCTCCTTCCTCACATGTCTTGACTGCTGACACAGTCAAAAAAATAGATGCCCGACCGCTCAAAGCGGACCAGACACCCACAGGAAGTACTGCTCATTGACAGCTATGTAATTCCATGTGGGTATCTCGTACCCCTTTAATGGTCAAGGCATAGTGTAGCCAACCTCGGGCTCAAATGCGAGCATAAATACTAGTCAATCCGTAAACGGAGCCAATAGCTCCATAAACCTATATATATTTGTGGGACGCGCTTGAAAACCTTGTTGCGAGCTGGCATAATCCCCTCTGCCGCACGCAAATCGGATCTACGTCCAGGGCCGTGGCGTGGGCACTATCGCCAAAAGAGGAATATCTCTGTGTAGATTGCGCACAGAGACATGCTTCTGTGCTATAGTTCAGGCTGTTTGTTAACGCGACATGTTCGTTTGTCGCCCAAGGAGGGTCAGTTATGTCCAAAGTTTGCGAAGTTTGCGGTAAGCACCCCGTTGCCGGTCGCTCCATCAGCCACTCTCACCGCGTCACCAACCGTAAGTTCCGCCCCAACATCCAGCGCGTCTACGTCGTCGTCGATGGTCACCGTCGCAAGATGAACGTTTGCTCCACCTGCCTCAAGTCCGGCAAGGTTGCGCGCTCCTAAATAAGGTCTTACCAACAAGTACCTCGGACTCTCCGGGTCAAAGACCTCGCGTTCACATAGAACTTACCAAAGGCGCCCTCCCCTACGGAGGGCGCCTTTTTACACTCATTGGGGACAGACTTACATGAGTGCTTTCACGCATTGGGGACAGACATGAAGCACGCATGCGACGCACTGACTGGCTCCGGCCCCTGCCTCACGCAGCATCCTTCCAGCCTGCAGTTGCCTTGGTCACGCTTGTAGCGCCGATGCCGGTGATACGGGCAATTTGCTTGACCGTGAGATGCGCCCGCCTAAGCCTCAGCAGACACGCATCGCGTTCGGGGCGTGGCAGGGCTTTGAGCAGTGCAGGATCTATGCTCGGCAGAACTTCGCGCGCAACGGAAAGGGCCTCCTCATCGGGGATCCGCCGGCGTGGAAGAACCTCCATTGACCAGATGCGCCCGGCAACTTCCTCGAGACGCTCGCAATAGCAACGGGAGCCACCGACAATATCGAGCATAGGGGCCGCATCACAGATGTCAAAGGGATCATAGCCCAGCTGATACGCCTTATAGCTTGACCAGCGGTACGCATCGAGCGAGTCAAGCGCACCCTTCACGGGATTGAGATGAATATAGTCGAGCAGCTGCACCGCCTGCGTGTCCGACTCAACCGCGACCCGCGAATAGCGATTGTCAAACAGATGTCCCGTTCTCCCCGTTTTTCCATTGAAATACTTAGCATATGCCGTCAGCGCGCACTGCATTGCCTTTGAAAGGTTGTCAAATGGGTCATCAACCATCAAATGGAAGTGATTGTCCATAAGGCACCAAGCCAACACCGCTACTTCATGGCGCGCAAACCTGTCCGAGATATCCGATAAGAAACGATAACGGTCGGAGTCATCTTCAAAAATAATCTGTTTGGAGTTGCCGCGGTCAAAGACGTGGTAATAGCCGGTGATCGAAACGGGGCGGGCGCATCGGGGCATAATCTCTCCTTTCAAAACTGTTCAGGCAACACCTAAAAGGAGAGAAGCAACGCGAAATGCTGAGCCTGCAACCTATTTATATCCAATAAGCGGCAATAACAGGCCCAGAACGGCAAAATGGCAAAACGATGTCTGTCCCAAATGAGTGAAAGCACTCATGTAAGTCTGTCCCCAATAAGCGGAGAGATGCAGCAGGCAGATAGTTCTAGTTAAAACGCTTCATTTTATTGAAGCGGTTTAGTGTGCCTTTTAGAGGAATCTGGCCGTTCACCGAATTATTTCTTGCTATCATGCAAGGCGTAGGGTAAATCTCCGATCGCAAGGAGACACAAATGGTGAAAAAGTCACCGGAAAACACTACTCCCGCAATTGTGGACAACGTAGAGGCGCTTGAGGCTAAGCTCGCTCAGATGCGAGAGGCCCAGGCGCTTTTTGCTACGTACACGCAGGAGCAGGTCGACAAGATCTTCTATGAGGCCGCCATGGCCGCCAACAAGGCTCGTATCCCGTTGGCGAAGATGGCCATCGAGGAGACCGGCCGCGGCGTTCTTGAGGACAAGGTCATCAAGAACCACTACGCCGCAGAGTACATCTACAACGCTTACAAGAACACCAAGACCTGTGGTGTCCTGGAGCGCGACGAGGCTTATGGCATCACCAAGATCGCCGAGCCCATCGGTATCGTGGGCGCCGTCATCCCGACGACCAACCCCACCTCCACTGCGATCTTCAAGACGCTGATCAGCCTGAAGACCCGCAACGCCATCATCATCTCCCCGCACCCGGCTGCCGCCAAGTGCACCATCGCCGCCGCCAAGCTCGTGCTTGACGCCGCCGTCAAGGCCGGCGCCCCCGAGGGTATCATCGGCTGGGTCGATGTCCCCTCCATCGAGCTGACCAACATGGTCATGCGCGACGTCGACATCATCCTCGCCACCGGTGGCCCGGGCATGGTCAAGGCCGCCTACTCCTCGGGCAAGCCCGCCCTGGGCGTTGGCGCCGGTAACACCCCGGTCGTCATCGACGACACCGCCGACGTGCTGCTCGCCGTCAACTCCATCATCCACTCCAAGACCTTCGACAACGGCATGATCTGCGCTTCCGAGCAGTCCGTGACCGTCATCGACACCATCTATGACCAGGTTAAGGCCGAGTTCCAGAAGCGCGGCTGCTATTTCGTCAAGCAGGGTGCCGAGATGGAGGCCCTGCGTGCCGCCATGTTCAAGAACGGCGCCCTCGATCACCGCATTCCCGGCATGGCTGCCGCCAAGATCGCCGAGCTCGCCGGCATCGAGGTTCCCGCCAAGACCAAGATCCTGATCGCCGAGGTCACCTCCACCGACCCCGCCAAGGAAGAGTTCTCCCACGAGAAGCTCTCCCCGGTCCTGGCCATGTATCACGCCAAGGACTTCCAGGAGGCCGTCGACAAGGCCGAGCACCTGGTGCTCGCCGGTGGCCCGGGCCACACCGCCTCTCTGTACGTGCACCCCGCCCAGGCCGAGAAGATCAGTCTGTTCGAGCACGTCATGAAGGCCTGCCGTATCGTCATCAACACCCCGTCCTCGCACGGCGGCATCGGTGATCTGTACAACTTTGGCATGAAGCCGTCTCTGACCCTGGGCTGCGGCTCCTGGGGCGGCAACTCCGTCTCCGAGAACGTTGGGGTGAAGCACTTGATCAACGTTAAGACTGTGGCCGAGCGCCGTGAGAACATGCTGTGGTTCCGCGCTCCCGAGAAGGTCTACTTCAAGAAGGGTTCCACGCCCGTCGCCCTCGACGAGCTCGGTACCGTCATGGGCAAGAAGCGCGCCTTCATCGTCACCGACCAGTTCCTCTTCAAGAATGGCAACACCCGCGCCATCGAGGCCAAGCTCGACGAGATGGGCATCGCCCACGACTGCTTCTACGACGTCGAGCCCGATCCGTCGCTGCAGTGCGCACGTCGCGGCGCCAAGCAGATGGCTCTCTTTGAGCCTGACGTGATCATCGCCGTCGGCGGTGGCTCCGCTATGGACGCCGGCAAGATCATGTGGATGATGTACGAGCACCCCGAGTGCAAGTTTGAGGACATGGCCATGGACTTCATGGACATCCGCAAGCGTATCTTCACTTTCCCCGAGATGGGCAAGAAGGCCTACTTCGTCGCCGTCCCGACCTCTTCGGGTACCGGCTCCGAGTGCACGCCGTTCGCCATCATCACTGACAAGGAGACCGGCATCAAGTGGCCGCTCGCCGACTACGCGCTGCTCCCCAACATGGCTATCGTCGACGCCGACAACTGCATGACCGCCCCGCGCGGCCTGACCGCTGCCTCCGGCATCGACGTCATGACCCACGCCATCGAGTCCTACGTCTCCATCATGGCTTCCGACTACACCAAGGGCCTCTCCGAGCGCGCTGCTAAGCTCGTCTTCGAGAACCTGCCCTCCAGCTTCACGAACGGCGCCAAGGACCCGCACGCCCGCGAGGAGATGCACAACGCCTCCTGCATGGCCGGCATGGCCTTCGCCAACGCCTTCCTGGGCCTCAACCACTCCATGGCTCACAAGCTCGGCGCCTTCCATCACCTGCCCCACGGCCTCGCCAACGCCGTCATCCTGACCCGCGTTATGCGCTACAACGCCGCCGAGGCTCCCGTCAAGATGGGCACGTTCTCCCAGTATCCTTACCCCAACGCGCTGCACAACTACGCCGAGATGGCCAAGTACTGCGGCATCGAGGGCAAGGACGACAAGGAGGTCTTCGAGAACTTCATCACGAAGCTCGAGGAGCTCAAGGACTTCATCGGTGTCAAGAAGACCATCGCCGACTACGGTGTTGACGAGCAGTACTTCCTCGACACCCTCGACGAGATGACCGAGCAGGCATTCAACGACCAGTGCACCGGCGCCAACCCGCGCTACCCGCTCATGAGCGAGATCAAGGAGCTCTACCTGGACGCCTACTACGGCCGCGAGCCTCAGGACTACGCCGTCTGCTAGTTTTAGCACGGTTTTTAACGGCGGGGGTGCACGGGTGTTTCACACACCCCCGTCGTCGCTTCTATCGCATCGTTGAAAGGATGCAACCATGCTGCTACCCGATTCCAAGACCGAGCTCGTCCGCCGTGGCAACAAGGTCGTTTACGACCTGGGCGACAAAATCGTCAAGGTCTTTAACGAGACCAAGCCTGTCTCCGACGTGTTCAACGAGGCTTTGAATCTTGCCCGCATCAATGAGTGCGGCATCCGCAGCCCCAAGGCTCTCGAGGTTTCCCAGCTCGAGAACGCCAACGGCTGGGCGCTCGTGACCGAGAAGGTTCCGGGCACCACCCTTGCCGAGAAGATGACTGCCGAGCCCCAGCGCTTTGGTGAGTACCTCGAGATGTTCGTCGACCTCCAAATCGAGATCCACGGCTACACCTCCCCGCTGCTCAACCGTCAGCGCGACAAGTTCGCCCGCATGATCGACAGCCTTGATCAGCTCAATGCCACCACGCGCTACAACCTTCAGGAGCGTCTGGACGGCATGACCAAGGAGTTCAAGGTCTGCCACGGCGACTTCAACCCCTCCAACGTCATCGTCGGCGACGACGGCCAGCTCTATGTGTGCGACTGGGCACACGCCACCCAAGGCTCCCCTGCTGCCGACGTTGCCACCACCTACCTGCTCTTTGCCCTCAACAGCAAGGATCAGGCTGAGGCCTACCTGGAGCTCTACTGCGACCGCGCCGACATGCCCATGCAGGTCGTGCGTCAGTGGACGAGCATCGTCGCCGCTTCCGAGCTCGCTCGTAAGCGCAACGTGAACGATGAGTTCCTGAAGAACTGGATCGACGTCGTCGATTATCAGTAATATCTGAGCGATTTATTTCGCATCGGAGGCACTAAGGAAACCCCGCAGCTCGCATGGGCTGCGGGGTTTCCTTTTAGCACTTGAGCGTGCCGACAAGATAAAAGGACGGCCCCTGCATCTCCCCGATCTGGAGAAATGCAGGGGCCGTCCCGTATATCGAACTACAAGCGAAATCGCCGATTAACGGCGTGCCGCCTTCACAAGCTCGGCAACCTTGGTGACGACCTCGTCGATCGCCACGTCCTCGCGCTCGCCCGTGGCACGGTCCTTGAGCTCGACGGTGCCGTTCTTAAGGCCACGCTTGCCGAGCACCACCTGATACGGGAAGCCCATAAGGTCGTTGTCAGCAAACTTAAAGCCGGGGCGCTCGTCGCGGTCATCCACGACAACCTCGATACCCTCGGCGCACAGGCCATCAACAATCTGCTCGCAAACGGTCGCGCACTCCTCCTTCTTGGGATCGAGCGGAATCACCGCGACCTCGTACGGAGCGACAGAGACCGGCCAGACGATACCGTGCTCATCATTGTGCTGCTCCACGACGGCAGCGAGCGAGCGGGACACACCAACGCCGTAGCAGCCCATGATAAGCGGCTTCTCCTTGCCGTCCTCGTCCATAAAGGTGGCACCCATGGCCTCGGAATACTTGGTGCCCAGCTGGAACACCTGGGAGACCTCGATGCCGCGGGCAGCAGAGAGCGGCTTGCCGCAGTGCGGGCAGGGATCGCCGGCAACGACGGTGACCAGGTCGGCCCACTCGTCGACGGTAAAGTCGCGCTCAGGGCAGGCGCCGGTAAAGTGATAGTCGACCTCGTTGGCACCGCAGGCCCACTGCTTGGACTGGCGCAGGCTCTCGTCACAGACCAGACGAATACCCTCGGGCAGGTTAACCGGTCCGATAAAGCCCTTATGCAGGCCGTAGGTCTGGAGCTCCTCGTCGGTCATCATGCGATAGCCCTTGCCAAAGACGTGCTCGGCCTTGCAGTCGTTGAGCTCATGATCGCCCGGAACGATGGCCACAACAGGCTTACCCTCGGCATCGATCAACGCCAGGGACTTGCGCGTACCGTTCTCGGGGAAGCCGAAGAACTTGGCAACAGCCTCGATGGTGCCCATGCCCGGAGTTTCGACCTTGGTGAGCGTACCGTCGCCGGGGCCCTCGGTCACAACGACCTTGGTGCTTGCAGCCTCGTCATCGGCAGCAAAGCCGCAATCGTCGCAGTAGACCAGCGAAGCCTCACCGGCGTCGGCCAGCGCCATGTACTCGACGGAGGTATCGCCGCCGATCTCACCGGAGTCGGCAACAACGGGCAGGGCCTTGATATAGCAGCGCTCGCAGATGTTGGCGTAGGCCTGCTTCATCTTGTCGTACTCCTCCTGCAGACTCTCCTGCGTGGCAGAGAAGCTGTAGGCGTCCTTCATGATGAACTCGCGACCGCGCATCAGGCCAAAACGGGGACGGAACTCGTCGCGGAACTTATCCTGGATGTGATAGAGGTTCACTGGCAGCTGCTTATAGGAGCGCAGCTCGTTGCGCACCAGGGCCGTGACGGTCTCCTCGTGCGTGGGGCCCAGCACGAACTCGCGACCATGACGGTCGTCAAAGCGCACAAGCTCCTTGCCATAGGCATCGATACGGCCGGACTCACGCCACAACTCGGCATCGACCATGATAGGCATCATAAGCTCCTGGGCGCCGGCGGCGTCCATCTCGTCGCGCACGATGTTCTCAATCTTGCGAATCGAGCGCCATGCGAGCGGCAGGTAGGAATACAGACCGGCGGCCTCCTTGCGGATCATGCCGGCACGGAGCAGCAGGCGGTGGCTGGCGAGCTCAGCGTCCGCCGGATCCTCTTTAAGCGTCGGCGCATAGAGCTTAGACATATACATTGCTCGGGTCATTTATTTCTCCTCAATAAGCTTGTCGACCTCTGTCATAAGCGCGTCGACAATTTGGTCCTCAGCTACTTTACCAATGATCTGGCCATGCGAAAAGAGCAAGGCCTGACCACGTCCGCAAGCAACGCCTAGGTCGGCATCAGAAGCCTCACCGGGGCCATTAACGGCACATCCCATGACGGCAATCGAAAGCGGCGCGGAATAGTTCTTAAGCCGCTCGGTGACCTCCTCGGCGATGGGAATGAGGTTAACCTGGCAGCGGGCGCACGTGGGGCACGAGACAATCTCGGGACCACGGCGACGCAGGCCCAGCGACTGTAGAATTCCCCAGGCGACCGGCGGCTCCTCAACCGGATCGGCCGTGAGCGACACACGCATGGTGTCGCCGATACCTTCGGAAAGCAAGATACCCAAGCCTACAGAGCTCTTGATGGTGCCCTGAAGCTTGGTCCCCGCCTCCGTCACGCCCAGGTGAAGCGGAACGTGTGGAATCTCACGCGACAGGGCTCGATAGGTATCGAGAGTCGTTTGCACGCTATGGGCCTTGGCCGAAAGCACAATGTTCTTAAAGCCGCGGTCCTCAAAGTGCCGCACAAAGCGCTCGCTAGACATCACGAGCTTCTCGGGCTGCGTGAGGTCTTCGCGCTCGGCGATATCCTGCTCAAGCGAGCCCGCGTTCACGCCAATGCGAATCGCGCACCCAGCAGCGCCCGCGGCATCGATCACGGCATCGACCTTGGCCCAATCGCCAATGTTGCCGGGATTGATGCGGAGCTTGGCGGCACCGGCCTCAACGGCACCAATGGCGAGCTTATGGTTAAAGTGGATATCAGCGACAATCGGCACCGGAGACTCGGCACAGATGGTGCGGAAACCCTCAAGCGCGGCCTCGGTAGGCACGCTCACGCGCACGATATCGCAGCCAGCCTGCGCCAACGCGCACACTTGCGCAAGCGTTGCCTGGGCATCAGCGGTATCGGTGCAGGTCATAGACTGAACCACGACCGGAGCGCCACCACCGATCTGCACGCCGCCCACATGCACAGGGCGCGTCAACTCGCGAGGCAAAGGATGGGATAAAGACAATCCAAACACTCCCCTACAGAATAAATCGAAGGATGTCGGAACGAAGCATATAAACAAACAGCAGTGCAAAGAGCGCGATGCCGACATAGCTGACGATTGTCTGTACTTTGAGCGGCAGCTCGCGGCCCGCAATCTTTTGAATGATCTCGATGACCAGCTTGCCGCCATCGAGTGGTGGGATGGGCAGCAGGTTCATAAAGCCAAGCGAGAACGAAATGAGGGCGGCAAACGAAAGGAACGTGGCAGGGCCGGCAGCAGCGGCCTGTGAGGACATAACGCTAATACCCACGATCGAAGAAGACTGATCGAGAATCTCCATCGTATGCTGCGGCTGGAGCAGGCGCATCACGCCATCCGCTGTCTGCACGACATAGGAGAATGACAGACGCGCCGAGGTGATGGGGTCCAAACGGACTACCTCCGTAGAAGCATACACACCTAACCGCTCGTCCTCTTTGAGCGCAACCGTGGTCGAATGCTGCTTGCCGTCACGCTCGTACTCGATGGCGATATCGCCCTTACCGGCGGCCTTGCCGATAGCATCGTAGACGTCCATCCAAGTGGAACATGAGACACCGTCGACCGAAAGGATCGCATCACCGGCCTCGATACCCGCCTTGGCGGCAATAGACCCCTCGTCAACCTGACCGATCACGTTGGTATCCATCGGCACGGTGACACCCGCAATGGAATAGATGCTCATAAGGAGCAAAATACCCGTCAGGATATTGACGAGAATGCCCGCGAGCAGCATAAAGGCGCGCTTGAGAAAGCCCTGGCCAAGATAAGTGCGCGAGCGCTCTTGCGCCAAGAAATCAGCCTCGCCGCACGGCAGCTCCCACACATCGCCATCGGCAGTCGCATGCTCTCGATCGAACCGGCGGCCGTCAAAGGTGGTGTAACCCGCAGCGTCTCGAGGCAGTGTCTGATACTTGGTGGGATAGTAGCTCGGTGAGGGCTTCTCCCCTTCCTCATACCAAGGTGCGATGGAGCCCCAGCCCAGCAACAGAGCACAAGCCTCGAGCACATCCTCCTCGGAAAGCTCGAGCTCGACAGCAAGGTCGGCCACGGTCACGCGACCATGACGGTAAATAGTCGCGAGCACGCGATCGGCGCACGAGACATCGGTCGGATCCATACCGCAAATGGCAGCGTAGCCACCCAGCAGCAGCGGGGTCACGCCAAACTTGGTTCCAATGCGACGCGACGTGTAATGGATGTCAAAGCGGCAAGGCAGGCCCAAAAAGAACTCGGTCACACGGACGCCGCAGGCACGCGCCGCCAAAAAGTGGCCGCCCTCGTGCAAAAACACGAGGACGGAAAGCATCAGCAGGCCCCAAAAGACCGATGAGAGAACGCTCAGAACAGTATCCATAAATCGAAAAAGCAATCCTTATGGGTTAAGAACGGGTTGCGGCGAGTACCTGCGCAGCCTTTTCACGCGCCCACGCATCGATGTCGCGAAGCTGCTCAAACGAATCGACAGCCTGCATATCGTGGGCATCCATGCAGGATTCCACAATGCGATCGATATCGGTAAAGCTGCAGCCATCGTGCAGGAAGGCATCAACGGCGACCTCGTTGGCGGCATTGAGCACGCACGGCATGGTGCCACCCGTCTTGCCGGCACGTTCGGCCAGTGCCAGACAGCGGAAGGTATCCATGTCGGCAGCATCAAACGTGAGCTGCCCCAGCTCGCGGAAATCGATACGAGGCGCCGGGGTATCCCAACGCTCGGGATACGAGAACGCGAACTGGATGGGAATACGCATGTCGGAAGCACCGAGATGCGCCATCACGGAGCCGTCGGCGAACTCGACCATAGAGTGAATCTTGGACTGACGCTGCACGACCACGTTAATGAAATCGAGGTCGCAGTTAAACAGATGCATGGCCTCAATGCGCTCCAGGCCCTTGTTCATGAGGGTGGCGGAGTCGATGGTGATCTTGGCACCCATGGCCCACGTGGGATGTGCGAGGGCATCGGCACGCGTCACGCGGTCGAGCTCGTCGCGGGTGCGGCCAAAGAACGGACCGCCCGAGCAGGTGAGCCAAATACAATGAGCCTCGCGTGGGTTCTCCCCCAGATAGCACTGGTAGATGGCGGAGTGCTCAGAGTCGACTGGAATAAGCTGGCCCGGTTGCGCCAACGGCATAAGCAAGTCGCCGCCGACGACGAGGGACTCCTTGTTGGCAAGGGCAAGACGCTTATTCGAGGTCAAGGCCGCATGGCTCGCCTCGAGACCGGCGGCGCCCACAATAGCGACGAGCACGCAGTCGACATCGTCGCGACGCGCGAGCTCGCAAACCGCCTGCGCGCCAACGCCGAGCTTCGTTCCCTCGGGCAACTCCTGCAGCATGGCGTCATCGCCATGAGCGACATCGGCCACGGCAACCGCCGGAACCGAGAACTCGCGGACAGCGGCAACGAGCTCGGAGGTACTGGAGTTAACGGACAGCGCCGTCACCTGCAGGCGATCGGCATGCTGGCGGCACACATCGAGCGCCTGGGTGCCGATAGAGCCCGTACAACCCAGGATGGCAACACGGAGACGTCCATCGGGGCCATACGTCGTCTGGAAGGACATTACAGCACGCCTCCGATCATCAAAAGCAGCTGCGCGGTAATGCAGCCAAAGATAAGCGAATCGCTACGATCGAGCATGCCGCCGTGGCCCGGGATAAGGTTGCCGGAATCCTTGACGCCCACACCGCGCTTGATGCGCGACTCGATAAGGTCGCCGATAACGCCCAGGACGGACACGACCACGCCGCACAGCAGCGCATAGGGCAGGCTGAGCTTGTAGAAATGCGTCGCCCACAGGATGAGCCAAATCAAAACCGAGCCCAGGATGCCGCCGACAAACCCCTCCCAGCTCTTTTTGGGAGAGATCTTGGGAACCATCTTGTGTTTACCGATACGGCTGCCCACGATGTAGGCAAACGAATCGGAGACCCAAAGGGACGCACAAACGCCCACCGAAAGCAGGGCGCCGGCAAAACCGGGCACGGCATCGCGCAGCAGCACGATAGCCGACAGCATAAAGCCAGTGTAGATGGGACCCATGAGCGTCACGGCCACATCAGAGATGCGGGTACGCGGCGACCAGACATACCAAATGCCCACAGCGAGCATCAGGGCAAAAAGCAGGGCATTCAGCAACATCGAATCGCCCAACGCCGACAGCGGAAAGAGTACGGCGGCAGCGATACCCATGCGCTCGTTAGCCATCTTGCCATCGAGCCTCGTCATACGGAAAAACTCATAGCAGCACAGACCGCTCATGACAGAAACAAAGATGGCCGTGGGCACAATACCCAAAACCAAGCACAAGATAAAGACAACGGCATAGACGATACCGGCGGCGGCACGGGTGATAAAGCCGGCAAGCCACGAACCGGTGCCATTCTTCGCTGCGGGCGCTCCCGCAGCGACAGCCTTGCGCTCAGGCGTCTTGGGAGCAGATGCCTTGGGACGATCGGACACGATTAAGCCTCCTCGGTCTTGCTCAGTCCACCAAACCTACGGTCACGGCCCTGATAGGCCAAAATGGCGTCGACAAGGCCCCAACGATCAAAGTCAGGCCAATAAGTATCGGTGACGTAGAATTCGGAATAAGCCACCTGCCACAGCAGATAGTTCGAAAGGCGCAGCTCACCAGAGGTGCGAATCACAAGCTCAGGATCGGGAAGACCGGCGGTATAGAGATGGGAAGCCACCATGTCGTCATCAATTGCGGCAGGATCGATCTTACCGGCGGCAGCGTCGAGTGCAATCTGACGGACAGCGCGGGTAATCTCGGCACGCGCGCCGTAGTTGACGGCAAGCGCCAGCGTCATACCGGTGTGATCGGCGCACTCGGCAAGACCGCGTTCAAAAACGTCGCGGGTCTTCTTGGGCAGCGCGGAAATGTCACCCAAAAAGACAACACGCACGTTTTCGCGCTTCAGAAGCGGCAGCTCGTCGATGAACGTCTTGGCAAACAGATGCATCAAGACGTTTACCTCATGCTGCGGACGGTTCCAGTTTTCGGTAGAAAACGCATAGGCAGAAAGCACGTCGACGCCCAGGCGCACGCAGGCGGTAATGATCTCGCGAAGGGAGACGATACCCGCCTTGTGGCCCTCAGTGCGCGCAAGACCGCGCGACGTGGCCCAACGACCGTTGCCGTCCATGATGCACGAGATATGGTGCGGAATGTTATTGAGGTCAAGGTCGGAAAAACCGACGCCCGCAGGGGCGTCGGCAAAGTACTCGACCAGTTTATGCTCGTCGTATTGCACCTTAGATCTCCATGACCTCGGCTTCTTTTTCCTTCAGAAGCTCCTCGACCTTGGCGACATACTCATCGGTGTGCTTCTGGACCTTGGCCTGCTCGCGACGGACATCGTCCTCGGTGAGCTCCTCATCGCGCTCGAGCTTGTTGTTAAAGTCGCGACGGATGTTACGGATAGACACCTTGGCCTGCTCGGCGTACTCGCGGCACTCCTTGACGAGCTCGCGACGGCGCTCCTCAGTGGGAGCCGGGAACGGAAGACGAACGACGGTGCCATCGGAGTTGGGGGTAATACCCAGATCGGAAGCGCCGATGGCCTTGACGATAGCATTGATGAGCGCCTTGTCCCACGGCTCGATGAGCAGCATGTGGGCCTCGGGGGTCTTGACGGCGGCAACCTGCGTGACCGGCGTGGGAACACCGTAATAATCGACGGTGATGTCGGACAGAATGTTGGCATTGGCGCGGCCGGTACGAACCTTGGAGAAGTTATGCTTGAGGGACTCGAGCGACTTGTCCATATGGGCGGTGATGTTCTCTGCCATGCTTAATCCTCCTGATAGACGAGCGTGCCGACGGGCTCACCCGAAAGCGCGCGCTTGACGGTGTCCTCGCCATCGATGTTGAGGACCAAAATCGGCATACGGTTATCCTGGCACAGTGCCGTAGCCGTGGAATCCATAACCTGCAGACCGCGGACGAGAACCTCGTGATAGGTAATCTTGTCAAAGCGGACGGCATCGGCGCACTTGACGGGATCCTTGTCGTAGATACCGTCGACCTTGGTGGCCTTAATCAGAATCTCCGCACCGATCTCGCAGGCACGAAGGGCCGCGGCGGTGTCAGTCGTAAAGTACGGATTGCCCGAACCGGCGGCGAAGATAACGACATTGCCCTTGGACAGGTGGTTGATGGCGCGACGACGAATATAGGGCTCGCAAATCTCGTTCATCTGGATAGCGCTCATAACGCGGCAAGGAACATCGTTATGCTCGAAAGCATCCTGAAGGGCAAGCGCGTTCATAACGGTTGCCAGCATACCCATGTAATCGGCCTGAGCACGCTCCATGCCACCGGCAGCGCCGGCCATGCCGCGGAAAATATTGCCGCCGCCGACAACGACGCCGACCTCATGGCCAACGGCGAGCAGCTCCTTGACCTGCTTGGCAAGATGGTCGGTAACCTTGGGGTCGATGCCATATTGGCCGTCGCCCATCAGTGCTTCGCCGGAAAGCTTCAAAAGCACGCGTTTATATCGGATGTCGGACAAAGCGATCCTCCTTTAGATTGAACTCTCAACATTCTATCAAAGGCTCTAAGAAGAGCCATGAAAAAGCAGGCTGTGAGTAAAACCCACAGCCTGCTCATTACCAGCTACAAGAGCTTATTTACTCGCCACGGACCAGACGGTCAAAGGCAACGACGGTAATGGTGTCGCCGAGCTCCTTGGAGACCTGCTCAGCGTACTTCTTGATGGTGAGGGAGCTGTCCTTGATGAACTCCTGCTCGGTGAGCACGGACTGCTTGTAGAACTTCTCCAGACGGCCGACAGCCATCTTCTCCTGAATGGCCTCGGGCTTGCCGGACTCGGCAGCCTGAGCCATGTAGATCTGCTTCTCGTGCTCGACGGTCTCGGCCGGAACCTGATCGCGGGTAGCGCAGATCGGGGCGACGGCGGCAACCTGAAGGGCAACGTCGTGAGCGAAGGTCTTGAAGGACTCAGCCTGAGCGGTCTCGGCCTTCTCGAAAGCAAACTCGACGAGGACGCCGATCTTACCACCCATGTGGATGTAAGAAGCGAGAGCGCCGTTCTCGGCCTTGCGGGCGGCGAAGCGGGAGATCTTCATGTTCTCGCCCATGATGTGAATCATCTCGGTGAGCTCGGAGGAAACGGTCTCCTCGCCCATCGGCTTCTCGAGCAGAGCGTCGACGTCAGCAGGCTCGGTGGTAGCGACAACCTCAGCGACCTTGGAAGCAAAGCCGGTGAACTTGGCGTTGGAGCCAACGAAGTCGGTCTCGCAGGAGAGCTCGAGCAGAGCGCCGGTCTTGCCATCCTCGGAGACGAACGCGGCGACAGCGCCCTCGTTGGTCTCACGGCCAGCCTTCTTGGCAGCCTTGGCAAGGCCGTTCTTGCGCAGAACGTCGACAGCGGCGTCCATGTCGCCGTCAGCCTCGACGAGAGCCTTCTTGCACTCCATCATCGGGGAGTCGGTCATCTCGCGGAGCTGCTTGACCATAGCGGCGGTAATCTGGGCCATTGTGGTTCCTTTCAAAGAGATGAAAAAGAATTAACTAAGACTGATTTACTCGGCCTTGGGCTCAGCGGCCATCTCGGCCTCGGAGACCTGCTCCTTGCCGGAGCCAGCGAGGCAGGCGTCAGCCATGAGCTCGCACATAAGGGTGACAGCGGAGATAGCGTCATCGTTGCAGGGGATGCCGTACTCGACCTCGTCGGGATCGGAGTTGGTGTCGATCAGGGCGACGACGGGGATGTTCAGGCGCTGGGCCTCCTTGATGGCGTTCTCCTCGCGCTTGGTGTCGATGACGAAGAGAGCCTGGGGCAGACCCTTCATGTCGCGGGCGCCACCGAGGTTGGTCTGGAGCTTGGTGAGCTCCTTACCGAGAACAGCCTGCTCCTTCTTGGGGAGCACTGCCATGCGGCCGTCCTCGACCATGGCCTCGAGCTCCTCCATGCGGTTGATGCGGGAGCGGATGGTAACGAAGTTGGTCAGCATACCGCCGAGCCAACGCTGGTTGATGTAAGGCATGTTAGCGCGCTCAGCAGCGTTCTTGACGGCCTCCTGAGCCTGCTTCTTGGTGCCGACGAACAGCACGTTGCCGCCCTTGGCGACGTTCTTAACGAAAGTATAGGCCTGGTCGGCGTCGAGGATGGTCTGCTTGAGGTCGAGGATGTAGATGCCGTTGCGCTCACCGAAGATGAACGGCTTCATCTTAGGGTTCCAGCGACGGGTCTGGTGACCGAAGTGGCAGCCGGCCTCGAGCAGGGTGCGGATATTAATCTTGGTAGCCATGTTAAACCTCCTGTGGTTTGCCTCCGCGCGGGGTCATCCTCCAAAACCAACCCGGACATGTGCTACCAAAGCCCGGGCACCACGGTATGAAGTAGCCGCGCGTGCGTGATAAAAACATGTTGCCGTGAAGCAACCCGATGAATGATAGCAGGAATGCATCTTCCTGCCAACCCGCAATCAAAACCACACACCTGAGTGCGGCGCGGGACGTCCCAGCCACTATTCGCCGCGGGGATGGGCTTGAGCCACGGCACGTTTGAGCCGATCGGGCGTGAGGTGCGTGTAGATTTGCGTCGTGGACAGGCTCGCATGACCCAGCAGCTCTTGAACCGAGCGCAGGTCCGCACCGCCCTCGAGCAAGTCGGTCGCAAAGGTATGGCGCATCGCATGCGGGGCGATGTCGGTCGGAATGCCGGCGAGCGTCGCCAGCGTATGGAACCGCCGCCTGAGCATGGCGGCACTCATGCGATTGCCGCGCGCCGATATAAGCAGCGGATGCGGCCCGGTAGCGAGGTCACGGCGCTTTGTCTGAGCGAGCAACTCCGGCCTCCCCTCCTCAATATAGAGACGCGTCGCCTCGAGCGCACGACGATACAGAGGGACGATACGTTCTTTGCTCCCCTTGCCCCACAGGCGCAACGTGCGTTCGGACCAAGCGATGGACTCCACATTGAGTGCTGCGAGCTCAGAGATACGAGCACCCGAGGCATAGAGCAGCTCGAGCATCGCCGCATCGCGCAGTCCCGCGGGCGTCGAGGTATCAGGCGTCTTGAGCAGCGCCTCGACCTGCTTGGTCGTAAGGACGCCCGGCAGGTCACGCGGCAGCTTGGGCGATGCGATCGCCGAGACCGCATCGCCCTCGACAATCCCCTCGGCAGCCATCCAGCGATAGAGCGAGCGAATGGCAGACAGATGCGCCGCGAGGGTCCGAGCCGACACCTGGTCACGCGACAACTCGGCCAAATAGGAGCGAACGGTCCGCACGTCGGCGGCGCGAGCGTCGACGTCCTCGCGCTCGCACCAGGCAGCAAAGCGCTCCAGTCTCGAGCCATAGGCCGTCACCGTGTTGGGAGAAAGTCCCTCGACACGTGCGATATAGGCGATAAACGAGTCGACGGTGTCGTACAGGTCAAAGGCTATGACCGGTCGCCTCCAAACAAGTCGGAACGCGTGGCCAAGTAGGCATCGAGGGCCTCGAGCGCACGGTCCGCATAGGCCTGGTAGCGGTCGCGCTTGCTGCGGCGCTTACCGTCCTCGAGTGGCGGCACCAGTCCAAAGTTGACATGCATGGGCTGATAGCCCACGGTGGCAGGATCGGTCGCATAGCCCACGAGCGCACCCAGGGCGCCCACACGCGGCAACTCGACGCCCGCGGCACCGATAGCCTCGGCATAGGTGTTGAGCGCCGCGAGCAGACCTGTCGCCACGGCTTCCATGTACCCCTCGGTGCCGGTGATCTGACCGGCCAGGCGCACGCCGGTACCGGGCACGGCAAAGGTGCCATCGAGCACGTGCGGGGCGTCGATAAAGGTATTGCGGTGCATGACACCGTAGCGGAAGAACTCAGCGTTCTCCAGGCCCGGCACCATATGGAAGACGCGCTTCTGCTCGCCAAAGGTCAGGTTGGTCTGGAAGCCCACCAGATTATAGGCGGTCTTCTCCTTGTTCTCGGCACGCAGCTGAATCGCCGCCCAGGGGCGACGTCCGGTACGCGGGTCGGTGAGGCCGACGGGCTTCATGGCGCCAAAGCGAATAGCATCCTTGCCGGTGCGTGCAACCTCCTCGGCAGGCTGGCAGGCCTGGAACAGATCGCCGCCCTCAAAATCCTTGAGCACCACGCGGTCTGCCGTGGTAAGCGCCTCGATAAAGGCCTCGTACTCCTCCTTATTGAGCGGAGCGTTGAGATAGTCGCCACTCCCCTGCTCCTCGTAGCGCGACTGCGAGAACAGCACGTCCATATCGAGCGTGGAGGCATCGACGATCGGCGCCGCCGCATCAAAGAATGCCAGGGCATCGCCACCGACGAGCTTCATAACCTCTTCACTCAGCGCCGGTGAACACAGCGGGCCCGCGGCAATGACCACGTGACCCTCGGGAATCTGCGTGACCTCGCCGTGCACGACCTCGATATTGGGACGGGCAGCAACCTCGGCCTCTACAAGCTCGGAAAACTTGACGCGGTCGACCGCCAAGGCGCCACCGGCGGGAACAGCCGCGCGATGGGCGCAATCGAGCAGGACTGAACCCATGCGCTCAAGCTCGGCCTTCAGCAAACCAGCCGCGGAATCCGGACGGGTCGACTTAAACGAATTGGAGCAGACGAGCTCTGCCAGGTGATCGGTATGGTGGGCCGGGGAGCTCACCTGGGGGCGCATCTCGCACAGCTTTACGGCAAACCCGCGATCTGCCAGCTGGATCGCGCACTCCGAACCCGCCAGACCGCCACCGATAACTGTCACCTGATCGAACTGCATCTGCAAACACCTTTCTAATTGACACGTTTTCCATTGTGACCGAAGGGTGTCTGGGCGTGAAGGGCAAACTTGGAGGGCGCATACCTTCCATCCATCATGCGCTCGATAAGGCCCTCGAGTTCAAGCGAACCCAAGAGTTTGAGTACGCCGACTGCATCGAGCGACACGAGTGCCGCGATGTCGTCGACCTTGAGCGGCGAGGCGATAAGCGCGTGCATCACGGTCTGTTGTGTTGGGTCCAGATCGGCAATGCCAGGTGCATCGGGACGCGAGTAGCGCAGCGTGCCGTAGATGCGCGAGATGGCCATCTCGATTGATTCCTCATCGATAATGCAGCAGGCTCCGTTAGCAATGAGATAGTTAGTCCCGCGCGACTCGGGCGAAAGGATAGACCCCGGCACTGCAAGAAGCTCTCGCCCCAAGTCCATAGCGGCCTCCGCCGTGGAGAACGTACCCGAGGGCATGCCCGCCTCGGAAACAAAGAGTGCCTGCGACAAGGCGGCGATTACACGATTGCGCCGCGGAAAGGCGAACTTACGCGGTCCCATACCCCACGGCGAAATCGAAACGACCGCGCCGCCCGTATCGAGTGTGCGCGTTATGAGGCCGGCGCTCGAGCGCGGATAGACAACATCGGCGCCGGTCCCCAGTACCACGATGTGTTTGCCCCCGGCGTTGACCGCGGCCCAACCCGACGCCTGGTCGCAGCCGACCGCACCGCCCGAGACCACCGTCACTCCCGCCTCAACCGCCACCTTTGCCGCAAGCTCTGCCACGGCAAGACCATAAGGCGAGGCCTTACGCGCGCCGATGATGGAGAGCGCAGGCGTCGATAACACAGCGGGGTCGCCACGCACATAGAGGGTCTGGGGCACATCCGGAAGCTCCAAGACGGTCTTGGGATACAACGCATCACCGGGGTGCAATTGATAAGTCTCCTCGTCCATTATTGGTCCCTCCTTCCCTGGTACATCGCCGCCTCGAGCACGTGATCCTGCGTCACCCGTTCGCTTTCGGCAACATCGGCGATCGTGCGTGCAATGCGTACCAGGCGCACGATGCCGCGACCCGTCAGATGCGTGCGCTTCGACAGGCCGAGCACGCATTTCTCGGCAGCCTCATCAAGCCCAAAGGTCGAAACGACGCCGTCAATGGACCGCGACTCATCTTCCTCGACCTCGGTGTCCGCATCGTCCATACGGGATTCACGCCAGGCGCGAAAGGCGCGCCCACGCACGACGTAATCGCGCAGCTCGGCCGATGACATACCCTCCGCGCCCTCAATGATCACCTGAGGATCGGGGCGGGTCACATCGATCATCATGTCGATACGATCAGCCAAGGGACCGCGCAACTTGCCCCGGTAGCGCTCGACCATCGCCGCCGAGCAGCGACACGGCACTTCGCGATCGCCCAAAAACCCGCAGGGGCAGGGATTGCTCGCGGCCAGCAGCTGAAAGCGCGACGGGAATGTAAAGGCCCCGTCAACGCGCACGATCCTCACGTACCCACGCTCGATGGGCTGACGCAGCGTCTGAAGCACGCCGGTGGGAAACTCTGCAAGCTCGTCCAAAAAGAGCACTCCGTCATGAGCAAGGCTGATCTCACCCGGGTGCACCGGGCGTCCGCCGCCGATAAGGCCTGCGGTCGAAATACTGTGATGGGGACTGCGGAAGGGCCGGTGCCCCGCCAACAAGCCATCAATGTTCTCGCCCAAAACCGAATGGATGCACAGCGCCTCCTGTTGATCCTCGACGGAAAGCTCGGGCAGGATGCCGGTCATACGGCGTGCGAGCATCGTCTTGCCCGATCCCGGGGACCCAATCATGAGCAAGCCGAGTTCTCCTGCCGCCGCAAGCGCCATGCCGCGTTTAGCGACTTCCTGCCCCAGCACGTCTGCATAGTCGAGCTCGGGCTCAAAGGTCGCCTCGACACCCTCGGAATCCAAGTAGTACCGTGCGGTATCGCCCATGCCATGAGCAAGCTGAGACAGATGGTCGATAAAGCCGCAATCCACGCCCGCGAGTGGCACATGCTGGTCGGACCTGCCGGCGATAAAAGACAGCCCCATGTCGCGAGCCAATAGCTGAAACGCCACCTCGCCTTTGACAGGAAGCACCGTGCCGTCCAAGCCGAGCTCGTCGGCGATAAGACAACGATCGAGGTTGTCGCGGGGAATCTGACCATCGGCCGCTAGAACCGCGATGGCGATGGGCAGATCAAAGCCGCTACCGGTCTTGCGAATATCGCCGGGCGCCAGATTGACCGTAATGCCCGAGCGCGGGATCTCAAAGCCGGCCGAGCGCATCGCACAGCGAATACGACCACGTGACTCCATCACCTCCATACTCGGGATGCCGAGCATCTGAATGCCCGGAACGCCGCCGGCAAGCGAGACCTCGACCGTGACGTGAATCGCCTCGACACCGCGGATGCAGGCCGCGTGAACGGCAAACGTCTCGAACGCCATCACGACACCTGCCAATCGAACGCGTTGTACTGATGCTCGATCTCGGCGATATGCCCGCCGCGAATGGTGACACCCACTGCATCGAAGCGGATCGCCTTGAGCGGATAGTGCTCCATGAGATAGCAACTTGCGATACGGCGATACCGACGCTGCTTTTGGGCATCCACGGCCTCCTCGGGAAAGACCCGCGTGGTGCAATCCAGGGCGACGCGCCTGGTCTTGACCTCGGCCATCACCACGACATCGTCAAGCTCATCGAGCAGCACCAGATCGGCTTCGCCCTCGGTGCAACGATAACCCTGCTCCAGCAAGGTGTAGCCGCGCTCGTTAAAGTAGTCGATGGTGATCAGCTCGCCCAGCATGCCCAGCTCACGGGGACTGAGTCCCTTGATAAACTCGGGCGTCATCGCCCCGCAGTCGAGCTCGCCGTTTTCCCAACGCTCCTTGAGCTGCTGCGTCTTGCTCTTTTTGCTTGCGGCACTCATGGGGTCTCCTTTCCCGCACACTGCATTGCCCCGATGATGAGGGCACCTTTCATGCGGGTAAGTACAGGAAGCAAACCAAAAGCTGACCAAATGCCGTCAAAAAACGGGCCGTACGCAGCAATGGTGTTGCATACGGCCCGCTACCAGCAGGTTTATAAAACCCCAGAGGTCCCTGTCTCCACAATTGGCCTAGAAAAGGCGCTCAGTCTGCAGAAAGTTTCCGCAAAAGCTCACGCGGTGCAGCGGACAAAGTCCATGTTTGCGAATGGCCTCGATATGCTCGGGGCTTGCATAGCCCTTCGACTCGGCCAGATGGTACTCGGGGTACTCGGCGTCGTACTCGACCATCATCTCGTCACGCGTGACCTTGGCCATGATGGACGCCGCGGCGATGCAGGCGATCTTGGCATCGCCCTTCACCACATCGCGCTCGTTAGGAACGGCGCCCAAGGGGTTGCCATCCATAAGCACGCAATCGGGCTCGAGCCCTGTATCGGCCACGGCGCCTGCAACGGCGGTACGGATAGCACGGGCCATGCCCATCTCATCGATATCCTTAGGCGCGATATGGCAAAAACCGATCGCCGTCGCCACCTCGGCAATCTTCACTGAGAGCAACTCGCGGCGCGCCGGCGTGAGCTTTTTGGAATCGTTGATGCCCCAGACGCGCGGCTCCATAGGAAGGCAGACAGCGCATACCGTCAAAGGACCGGCCACCGATCCGCGACCCACCTCGTCGACACCAACGACCACCCCATCGCCGCCAAGCTCATGCATAAGCTCGTACATGTCATTGACGCGCTCGCGCTCGGCAAGCTCTTTGGCATGGCGTTTGAGGGCGCGTTCGCAAGCCTTGATCACCTGCTGGCGCGGATCCTCGCGATAATGCTCCACGAGGGCGGGAATCTCCTCAAACGTAGCGCTCGCCAGCTCGCCAGCAACTTGCGATGCCGAAACCGAGCTCGTCATATTGGCCATACCAGGCCCTCCTTGCATGCAAATCGGATAAAAAGAAGGGCCACCCGAAGGTGACCCTTACGTCCAAACGAGTGGACAGACGCTGCGATCTTCTTAGCGCTTCTCGGGGATGCGAGCAGCCTTGCCCACCTTGTCGCGGAGGTAGTACAGCTTGGCGCGACGGACGCGACCATGACGAACGACCTCGAGCTTGGCGATCTTGGGGCTGTGAAGCGGGAAGGTACGCTCAACACCGACACCGAAGGACATCTTGCGGACGGTGAAGGTCTCGCGGGCACCGGCGCCGGCCATGCGGATGACGTCGCCCTGGAAGACCTGGATGCGCTCGCGGTCGCCTTCCTTAATGCGGTAGTGAACCTTGACGTTGTCGGCGACGCGAACCTGAGGAATGTCCTCGCGGATCTGCTGACGCTCGATTGCGCGGATGTAATCCATGTGCAATTCCTTACTCTTCTAGAGGTGCCGTACCACCTTGGCCGGCACGTAGTTGAACAAACGTATTCGAGTATACACGCGCGGGTTTCTGCTGCAAGAACAATTTTTTACGCAGACAAAAAGACAAAACCCGCACATGATAACCGCCAGCCTCACGAATGAGACGGGCGGCATGAAGGGGGCTACGCTAGGCGTCTAAACCCAAAACGTTAGGCGGAACGCTTGGCCTCGAGCTTGGCCTGAGCGGCAGCCAGGCGTGCGAGGGGCACGCGGTAGGGCGAGCAGGACACGTAGTCCACGTCGGCCACGTTAAACAGGCCTTTGATGGACTTGGGGTCGCCGCCGTGCTCGCCGCACACGCCAAAGTGCATGTCGGGGTTGGTGGCGCGACCCTTCTCGACGGCCATACGCACCAGCTCGAGCACCGCTGTGTCGATGGTCTCGAAGGGATTGTCCTTCAAGATCTTCTTATGCATGTACAGCGGGATGAACTTAGCCTCGGCGTCATCACGCGAGAAACCGAAGGTCGTCTGGGTGAGGTCGTTGGTGCCAAAGCAGAAGAAGTCTGCGTGATGGGCGATCTCATCAGCGACCATGCAGGCGCGCGGCAGCTCGAGCATCGTGCCCACGGGAATATTGAGCTCGACGCCCTCTTCGTCGGAAACCTCGGCGATCACGCGCTCGATAACCTCGCGGGTCTGAACATGCTCGGCCGTAATGGAAACGAGCGGGACCATAATCTCGGGACGCGGATCGACGCCCTCCTTGATGAGGCGAGCGGCAGCCGTGGCGACGGAGCGGACCTGCATGAGCGGCAGATCGCTAAAGACGATGGACAGGCGCACGCCGCGTAGGCCGAGCATCGGGTTGGACTCGACCATGCCGTCGATACGACGCAGGCGGGCGCGCAGGACGGCAAGCTCTTCCTCGCTGGCGCCAGCGGCTTCCTTCTTGGTGATGGCGACCTCGAGCTCGCGAGGATTATCCAGGAACTCATGAAGCGGCGGATCGAGCAGGCGGACGACCACATCGCGACCGGACATGGTCTTGAACATCGCCAGGAAGTCCTCGGTCTGAACCTTGAGCAGGTCGGCCAGGGCCTGCTGCTTCACGGCCTCATCGTCAGACAGGATAAAGCTCTGGATGATGTTCTTGCGGTCGCCCAGGAACATGTGCTCGGTGCGGCACAGGCCGATGGCCTCGGCGCCAAACTCGAGCGCGAGCGCGGCATCCTCGGGGTTGTCGGCATTAACGCGCACATGGTTGGCATGGCCACCGGTCTCGTCCAGGCGAATCTCGTCGGCCCAGGATAGGATGGTGTCCAGATCGCCAGTGAGCTCGGCGGAGACCAGGTCAACGGCGCCGTCGACGACGATACCCTGGGTGCCGTCGATGGAGATAACGTCGCCCTCGTGCAGCACGCGGTCGCTGCCCTCGATGCGCACGACCTTCTCGGCGGCGTCGATATGGAAGCGCTCAACGCCACAGACGCAGGGCGTACCCATGCCGCGGGCGATAACGGCGGCATGGCTCGTCTTGCCACCGTGGCTGGTCAGGATGCCCTCGGCGGCTACCATGCCCTTCAGGTCATCGGGGTTGGTCTCCCAGCGAACCAGAATGACCTTGTGGCCCTCGTTGGCGCGCGCGACGGCGTCGTCGCTCGAGAACACGACCTCGCCCACGGCGGCACCGGGGCTGGCGTTCAGACCGCTGGCCAGCGTCTCGTACTTCTTGGAGGCGTCAAACTGCGGGTGCAGGAGTTGGTCGAGCTGCGCGGGATCGATGCGGCTCACGGCCTCCTCGCGGGTGATCAGGCCCTCCTCGACCATTTCGATAGCGATGCGCAGGGCGGCGGTGGCGGTGCGCTTGCCCACGCGGGTCTGGAGCATCCAGAGCTTGCCCTGCTCGATGGTGAACTCGATATCGCACATATCGCGATAATGATCCTCGAGCGTCAGGAACACGCGCTCGAGCTCCTCACCTGCGGACTCGAGGCCCGGGGTGGTCTTGAGGTCGGCGATAGGCTCGGTGTTGCGGATACCGGCGACGACGTCCTCGCCCTGAGCATTAACCAAAAAGTCACCGTAGAACTCCTTGGTGCCGTCGGCCGGATTACGCGTAAAGGCGACGCCTGTCGCAGAGGTCTCGCCCTTGTTGCCAAAGGCCATGGCCTGCACGTTGACGGCGGTGCCGAGGTCGTCGGAAATGCCATGCTGCTTGCGGTAGATGCAGGCACGCTCGTTCATCCAGCTGCCAAAGACGGCCTGAATTGCAAGGCGTAGCTGAAGCTCCGGGTCGTGCGGGAAAACGGGCTTGCCGTCAGCGACCTCGAGCTCGGGATACAGGGAGGCATCGACGTTCTCGGAGAAGATGCCCTTAAAGGTCTCGACGAGTTCCTGCAGGTCCTCGGCCGAAAGCTCGGAATCGATGCGAACGCCGGCGACCAGACGGGCCTGGGTCAGGGCGTTCTCGAACAGGTCGGCGTCAACGCCCATGACGACATTGGAAAACATCTGGATAAAGCGGCGGTAGCTATCCCAGGCAAAACGCGGGTTCTGCGTCTGCGCGATGAGGCCCTGGACGGAATCGTTATTGAGGCCCAAGTTGAGGACCGTGTCCATCATGCCGGGCATGGAGAACGGAGCGCCCGAACGAACCGACACGAGCAGCGGGTCGTTGGCGTCACCGAGCTTCTTGCCGCAGCGGGCCTCGAGGTCCGCCTCGGCAGCAACGATCTCATCGAGTGCGTCTTCGGGCCAGACGTTGCCGGCACCGGAGTACTCGACACAGGTCTGGCAGGTAATGGTAAAGCCACCGGGAACCGGCAGGCCGATACGACTCATCTCGGCAAGGTTAGCGCCCTTGCCACCAAGCACGAAGTTCATGGACTTGTCTCCCTCGGTGACACAGGTGCCCTGGGCGTCGGTTCCAAAACGGTAAACCCTCTTGCAATCGCTCACGATACTTCCCCTTCCATGCACTTACGCGCACGACCGTGGTAACGAATCGACCCGCCAGATGCGGGCCGTGAGGGAACTATACGGCGGGTTTTGAGCAGGCTTAAGCAGAGGATGCGCGGTTTGGTAAACGTGCTAAAACTGGCGGTAAACGGTAGGTAAAGGTGGTTACATTATGAAGATACCACTGTAAGAACGTGCAGGTCAGATGCGATATTTTTGCTAAATCGCTTTATCAAAATGCTGCTACTATTAGGCTCGACGGGCGGCGCGGCGGGCACGGGCTTCTTGGATTTCCTCCAAGTGGCTAATGATCTCGGCAGCGCTTTCTTCGATGGCCTTGCCGTCGGTACGCACCACAAAGCAGCCTAGGCGCTTCATGAGCGCACGGGCTTCCTCGAGCTCGCTGTGCACGCTCTCGGGCTCGGCATAGGAGCCGGCAACGGCACGAGCGTAGTCATCGCCCAAGCGGCTATCGCGAATTTCGGAAATCACATCGACGGTCGAAATCAGGCCGAACAGGCGCATCGGGTCGACCTCGTAAATCGACTTGGGCGGCTCCATGCCATGCGCCAGTGGGACATTGGCGACCTTGTAGCCCTGATAGGCCAAATACATCGACAGCGGCGTCTTGGACGTACGCGATACGCCCAGCAGCACGATATCGGCTCCCGACAGATCGTCGCAGCCGCGCCCGTCATCGTGCTCAACGAAATACTCCATGGCCTCGATGCGATGGAAATAGCGGTCATCGGTCTTGTGAATCACACCCGCGACGCCCTTGGGCGGCACACCGATGAGCGACGACAGCACGGCAAGCGTCGGGCCAATCAGGTCGACCGAACGAATATGCAGCATGCCCAGGTAATCGAGCACGCGGGCGCGAAGCGCCGGATCGACAATGGTGTGGAACACGGCAATATCGCGATGGTCGGCATCGACGCGCGGGCCCACAAACGACTCCACCTGCTCCACCGAGGTCACCTTGGGCAGGCGCAAGAGAAGAAAAGCCCCTTCATCAAATTGCCCGGACGCCGCAAGCACCACCTCACAAGCGGTATCACCGAGCGAGTCGGAGATAACGATAACGGTGGGACGAGCGGTGACCGGGCAATCCATGCGGGGCTCCTTTAGCGCTTATGCGCAGGCTGGCTTACTTTTTGCGGGCAAGCTCACCGATGTTGGCGATGCCGGAGAAAACGGCCTCGAAGCGGTTGAGCAGCTTAAGGCGATTATCGCGGAGCTGCTCGTCCTTGTCCATGACCATGACCTCATCGAAGAAGCGGTCGATGGGCGCGCGCAGGGCGGCAAGGGCGGCAAATGCGGCCGGGTAATCCTCGGCAGCAAGGGCGGCATCGACAGCGGTCTGAGCAGCCTCGGAGGCATCGGCGAGCGCGAGCTCGACCTCGCCCATCAGGCCGCGGTCGTACTCCGCACCCAGCTCGGGCTTGGAGATGTGTGCGGCGCGGGCATAGGCGGTCGCAAGGTTGTCGAACGTCTCGGCGTCGTTCTTGCGGGCCTCGTCGAGGGCGGCGCAGCGGGCGAAGAAGACGGACGGGGCGATGATGTGCACCGCGGAGACGGCGGCAACGGTATCGGCCGGGATCTTTTCGTCGCGGGCCATGCTCACCAGGCGGCCATGGAAGAAGTCGCGAACCTGCTGGGCGACCTTGGCGGCGTCGAACTCAATGCCCTGCTCGCTATAGAGCTCGAGGGCGAAGTCGATGAGCGACGTGGGGTCGATCGGCAGACGGTCGCGCAGGATGTTGATGATGCCGATAGCGGCACGACGCAGCGCGTAGGGGTCGGAGGAGCCGGTCGGGGGCTCGCCAATGGCAAAGATACCGGCGATGGTATCGAGCTTGTCGGCGCAGGCCACGATGCAGCCAGCGGTGCCCTCGGGCAGCTCGTCACCGGCAAAGCGGGGACGATAATGATCGCGAATGGCGTGGGCAACCTCGTCGTTCTCCCCCATCGCGGTGGCGTAGTAACCGCCCATCACGCCCTGCTGGCTCGTGAACTCGACGACGGCGTTGGATACCAAGTCGGCCTTGCACAGGTGCGCGGCGCGAGCGGCATCGGCGGCCAGGTGGGCGCCCAGATGGGCCTCGCGAGCGATGGCAAGCGCGAGTTGCTCAATGCGCTCGGACTTGGCGAGCACGCTACCGAGCTTCTCCTGGAAGGCAACCTTGGCCAGACGCTCACGGAACTCGTCGAGGGAGATCTTCAGGTCCTCCTCGTAGAAGAACTTTGCGTCGTCCAGACGGGCGCGCACGACGCGCTCGTTGCCGTCGATCACGCGCTCGGCGTTCTCGGGCTTGCTGTTGGAGACGACCACGAACTCACGCGTGAGCTTGCCCTCGCCGTCATAGATCGGGAAGTAACGCTGGTTGGTGAGCATGGACTCGCAGATGATCTCGTGCGGGACCTTGAGGAACTCCTCATCGAAGGTACCGACGAGCACCGTCGGCCACTCGCAGAGGTTAATGACCTCCTCGAAGACCTTCTTGGGCGTGTCGACATGACAGCCGGGGCGAGCGGCCTCGACCTCGGCGATGCCGGCAAGGATGGCCTCGCGACGACGCTCGGCAGAAAGCACGCCGGCGTCCTCGAGCACCTGCTCATAAACAGCGGGGCTGGCAACAACATGGTCGCCAGGGCCAAGTACGCGATGACCGCGCGTGGTGTTGCCGCTCGTCACGTCGGCAAACGACACGGGCACAACATCCTCGCCCAAAAGGCAGCAGATCCAGCGGACCGGACGAACAAAGGTCGCATGCTCGTGACCCCAGCGCTGGCTGCGGTAGTTGGGCCACTGCAGGCCGGCGATGGTCTTCTCGCACAGAGCGGTCAGAATCGGCGTAGCCGGTGCGGAGGGAATGTTCTTCTCGGCGAACACATACTCGCGACCGTCAGTGTCCTCGCGACGGACCAGGTCCTCGGCAGCCACACCGCACTTGCGGGCAAAGCCCTGGGCGGCCTTGGTGGCGTTACCGTCAGCGTCGAAGGCAATGTTGGCCGCGGGGCCACGCTTGACCTCATGGACTTCATCGGTCGCGGTGGCGACGTTAGCCACGAGCGCAGCCAGGCGGCGCGGGCTCGAGATCACACGGACCTCGCCGTGGGCCAGACCGGCCTCGTCGAGACCCTTGGCAATCATGGAGCCAAGCTGCTTGACGGCATTGTTCAGCGGCGCGGAGGGCATCTCCTCCGTACCGATCTCAAACAGGAAATCCTTAGCGTCTGCCATGGCTTACGCCACCTCGCCTTCCTGGTCGGCATTCTCGTTGACTCCGGCGACCTCGGCCATGTAGGCCTCGCAGCACGCCTTGGCGACGGCGCGGACGCGCAGGATGTAGTTGGCACGCTCGACCGCGGACAGGGCGCCGCGAGCATCGAGCAGGTTGAAAGCGTGGCTGCACTTCATGACGCAGTCATATGCCGGCAGCGGCAGCTTGCGCTCCAGGCAGGAATGGCACTCGGCCTCGTAGTCGTCAAACTTCTGACGCATCATCTCGACGTTGGCGACCTCAAAGTTATAGGCACTGAACTCGCGCTCGTTCTCGAGGAACACGTCGCCGTAGGTCATGGGCGTGCCGTCGGGCAGGTAGCTCCACACCAGGTCGTAGACCGAGTTGACGCCCTGGGCGTACATGGCGATACGCTCCAGGCCGTAGGTAATCTCAACGGGCACGGGGTCGACCTCGATGCCTCCCACCTGCTGGAAGTACGTAAACTGCGTGACCTCCATGCCATTGAGCCAGACCTCCCAGCCAAGGCCCCAGGCGCCAAGGGTCGGGCTCTCCCAGTCATCCTCGACAAAGCGGACGTCATGGTCGTTGGGATCCAGACCGATAGCGGCAAGAGACCCCAGGTAGAGCTCCTGGGCGTTAACCGGAGAAGGCTTGATGAGCACCTGGAACTGATAGTAGTGCTGCATGCGGTTGGGGTTCTCGCCGTAGCGGCCGTCGGCGGGACGGCGGCAGGGCTGCGCATAGCAGGTGCGCCACTCGGCGGGACCGAGCGAGCGCAGCGTGGTCGCGGTATGGAAGGTACCGGCACCGACCTCGGAGTCATAGGGCTGCATAATGACGCAGCCCTGCTCGCCCCAGTACTGCTGGAGGCGCAGGATGATGTCTTGGAAGGAAAGCGATGAAGCGTTCATGCCTCTAATATCCCCTCGTCGAAACGATTACACGGTTAGGTACTGTACTATAGCGGTTTTTAGTCGATAGCGCCGATGCGGTTGAGCGGCCAGTAGCGCACAAGCGCCACAGCGATCAAATCAGAGCGATCGACGGGACCAAAGTAGCGTGAGTCGGCAGAGTTTTCGCGGTTGTCGCCCATCACCCACACGCACCCGTCGGGAACGGTGTAGGGATAGCTTACCTGAGCACCGGGCGCTTGGACCGAAAGTGGCCAGCTCATGCCCGTCGTATAGTCCTCGTCGAGCGCTTGGCCGTCAACGACCACCTTGCCATCCTGCAGGTCGACCGTCTGGCCGGCCGTGGCAATAACACGCTTGACAAGAACATCATGCTCGGAGGTGCCATCGGGGTTGTGAAACACCACGATATCGCCCTGCTTGACGGGCTGACCGAGCTCGAGGCTCACCTTTTGTGCCAGGATCTGGTCGCCAATCTCGATCGTGGACTCCATGGAGCCGGTGGGCACCACAAAGGGCTCGACCACAAACGAGCGAATCAAGAAGGTGGCGACCAGTGCGATCGCGATGACCGCGATCCACTCAAAAGCGCCCCTCAACGCGGAATGCTGCGATGGAACCATTCTCACTCCTCGCCCTGCGAATACGAAGCGTCCAGAATCTCCTGCGCGTAAGCACGCTCCTCGGGCGTGAGCCGCGCTGTCTCAATCAGATCGGGACGCCAACGACAGGTGCGCTCGATGGCGTTCTTACGACGCCAAGCGTCAACTTTGGCGTGATCGCCACTCACGAGCACAGGAGGCACGCCCTCGCCGTTGAACTCGGCAGGACGAGTGTACTGCGCGTACTCGAGCAGGCCTCCGTCCTCGGCGGTCGAGAACGACTCGTCCACGTTGCTCATCTCGTCGCCCAAGGCGCCGGGGATGAGGCGTACGACGGCATCGGCAACGACCATGGCAGGCAGCTCGCCGCCCGTAAGCACGTAGTCGCCGATCGACAGACGCTCATCGGCATACGCATACGCACGCTCGTCGACGCCCTCGTAGCGACTGCACACAAACAACAGGCGCTCACTTTTGAGCAGGCGCTCGGCCACATACTGCGTAAAGGGCTCGCCACAGGGGGTAAAGAACACCACAGTGGGCTTGGGACCCTCTGCGCTAATGGCCTCGATGGCCTCTGCGATAGGCTCGACCTTCATGAGCATGCCCTGCCCGCCGCCGTACGGCTCGTCATCGACGGTACGATGGCGGTCGTGCGTCCAGTCGCGCAGGTTATACGCCTTAAAATCAAAAAGGCCGGCCTTGCGGGCGCGGCCCAAAATCGACGTGGACATGACGGGCTCAAACATCTCGGGAAAGACCGAAAGGGTCTCAATCAGCATGTTGTCCTCCCTACTTGTCCATATCGATCAGGCCGTCCATCACGTGGACGGAAATTGTTCCTGTGTCGGGAAGATCGAGCACAACCTGCTCGATCACGGGAATCAGTACCTCGCCGTACCGATCACCCTCGACAACCCAAACATCGTTAGCGGGCGTCGACATGATCTCGACAATCGTGCCGAGCGAACCGAAGCGCTCGTCGACCACCTCGCGACCCATCAGGTCGGTATAGGCAGCGTCGAGCGAATCGAGCTCAAAATCGTCACAATTTGCCAGCACGTAGCATCCCGTGATACCCTCGGCGGCCGTCAAGTCGTCAATGCCCTCAAACGAGACCAGATCGCCATCGCCCGTATCGGTGACGGACACGACCGTGCAAAAGCGGTCGCGCTTGAGCGCCGGCGGCGTCAGGGCGACGCGCATACCCGGCTCTAATACAGAAGGAAGCCCCCGCAGCGGCTGCGCGAGGACCTCCCCCTTCCTTCCGTGCGGCTTGACCACACGGGCGATGTTTTTGTACTGGGACCTCAAGGTCCTAGCCCAGAACCTCTACCTCGACAGCAGTGTCGAGGCGAGCGGCCAGTGCACGGGCGAGCGTGCGAATGGCCTTGATGGTACGGCCACGACGGCCGATGACCTTAGCGACGTCATCCTCGGCGACCGAAACCTCAATCGTAGAGGCGTCGTCACCATCGATGACCTCAAGGCTCACGGAATCCGGGTCGTCGACGATCTGAACAACGAGATATTCGACGAGATCGGCGATGCGATCTGAGAGCATTGCCTCACCCTCGAGCTGTGCAGCGTCAACCTCAGGCACGATTTACTCCTCGGCGCCCTCAGCGGCCTCAGCGGCAGCCTTAGCGGCCTCGGCCTCTTTGGCGAGCTGCTTCTTGGACTTCTTGACGACGGTCTCGGTCTTCTCGCCCTCGTTGGCGGCCTTGACCAGAGCGGCGACGGCGTCGGTAAGCTGAGCGCCCTTGGACTGCCAGTCGGCGATCTTCTCGAGGTCGAGGTTGATGGTCTTGGGGGCGGTCATCGGGTTGTAGCGGCCAACCTCCTCGATGATACGACCGTCACGCGGGGCGCGGGAATCGGCGACGACGACACGGTAGTACGGACGCTTCTTAGCGCCGTGACGAGCAAGGCGAATCTTGACTGCCAAAGGAAACTCCTCCAACCAAGCAGCTTTAGGCTGCAACTACAAACAAACAGTTGAACATAATACGCCATCGACGCGGGCAGGTGAAGTCCGTGAGACAAACTTCTTCGGTGTAGTCGAGGGCAAATCCATATCTTAGACAAGAATTCGGGATTTGCAAGCACATACACGCACCCCACATGAGCTGCGCGGTATACTCATGACATGGAAAGACGCGAACATACATACGGTTATGAGGATGCCACGGGCGTCACGCCGCCTCCCTGGACGGGTCCGGCGGTGGGCCTGATGGACCTCGATGCGTTTTTTGCGAGCGTGGAGATGCTCGATCATCCCGAATGGCGCGGCAAGCCGCTCATCGTGGGCGGAGACGCCGATTCGCGTGGCGTCGTGTCCACGTGTTCGTATGAGGCACGTCGCTTTGGCGTGCACTCTGCCATGGCCTCGGCCGAAGCGCGGCGCTTGTGCCCGAAAGCCATTTGGACGCACGGGCACTTTGATCGCTACCGCGAGGTGAGCGCGCAGGTCATGGCGATTCTCGCCGACGAGACCCCGCGCGTCGAGCGCGTATCCATCGACGAAGCCTTTATCGATATCACACCGGGTCGCTTTGCGCCCGAAGACCCGCTGCTGGTTGCGCGGCGTATAAGCGACCGCGTGGCAGGGCTGGGAGTGACCTGCTCCATTGGCGTGGGCTGCAACAAGACGGTCGCAAAAATCGCAAGCGAGCGGGATAAGCCGTTTGGGCTGACCATCGTGCGCCCCGGAACCGAGCAGCGCTTTTTGGCCGCGCTGCCGGTATCTGCCATGAGTGGCATCGGACGCTCGGCCGAGGAGCGACTGCGCCGCATGCGCATCTACACCCTCGGCGAGCTATCACGTGCACCGGAATCCACCTTGGCCTCTATTTTTGGCGTCAACGGCGAGCACATGCGCCAGCGTGCGCTGGGACTCGAAATCTCTGAAGTCACAAGCCTCGATGAAGAGCGCGAGGTCAAGTCGGTCAGCAATGAACGCACCTTTGCTAAAGATTTGACTGAGCGTGGGGATATTGAGGCGGCGATTGCGCTGTTGGGAGAGTCAGTGGGACGCCGTCTGCGCCGTCAGGGGCTGACGGGTGCCACGGTAACGCTCAAGCTTAAGTATTCGTATGGCAGCGGGCGTACGGCACAGCGCCGGCTGCCTCATCCGACCGACGATGAGAACATCTTCGTGGCGGTTGCACTCGATCTGCTCGACAACATCTGGCAGGATGGCATGCATGTTCGCTTAGCGGGCATCGGCATGAGCGACTTTGACCATCGGGGCGGCATCCAGACCGACCTGTTCTGCGAGATCGATGACCGCGGAGCCCAATCCAGCGACCGCCGCGACCTCTCCGTCGCCATCGACGCCGTCCGAGACAAATTCGGCGACACCGCCCTATCCTTCGGCCGCCAATCCCGCTTCAACGATTAACCGCCTTTGGGCAAAAAGAAAGCCGGGCAGGTGCGGAAAACCGCACCTGCCCGGCGATATGCGTGAGGGTAGCTAAACCCCGTCTCAAATGAGCTACTAGAGGAGGTTGAGGGGGAGCTGGGGAGCGTCTCCCCAGAGTTTCTCGAGGCGGTAGAAGTCGCGGGCTTCGGGAGTGAAGACGTGGACGACAACCGAACCGTAGTCCATGAGCATCCAGGTCTTCTGCTCGCGACCCTCGATGGAGAACGGGTGCTCGCCGCAAGCCTCGGCGACCTTCTCCTCGATCTCGTCGACGATAGAATCGACCTGGCGGTTGTTGGTACCGGTGGCAAGCACAAAGTAGTCGCATACGTCGGAAAGCTCGGTCAGGTCGAGCACCTGAACGTCCTCGCCCTTCTTGTCGTAGGCGGCCTGTGCGGCGGCGCGGGCGACATCCTCGGCGGCGACACCGCTCGCGGACAGCGAGGCGGCAGTGCGGTCGGACGTGGCGGCGAAGCTCTTGTGCTCCACATGTTCAAGAATCTGCTCGTCGGTCATGGTCTCGTCGGCCATGGAATACCTCTTTCTAGACAGCCCGAGCTAGCGCAGCTGGGCGTAATGGTTGTAAATCGAAATAGCCGTGGGATAAAGATAGCGCCCGGACTGGATCACATAGACCAAACCCTGCGCAAAACAGGAGAAGAACAACTCGTCGAGCGACGACTCCCCCACCATCTTGCGCAGCGCATGCGCATAGTCGCCGTGGCGGTTGGGCTCGATGGCATCGGCCACAAAGACCACCATATCGAGCGGCGTCATGTCGCAAGCGCCCACGGTATGACGGTCGACAGCCTGGAAAACGGCCGGCGACAACTCGGGGAAAAGCTGCGGAAGCTCATAGGCGGCAACAGGACCATGCAAAAGCGGCGTCGCGGCGGAAGGAGAGCCGGCAATCTTAATGCCGTAATGCAGAGCGCGCGTAACCAGCTCGTCGTCGGAGAGCACTTTGTCCCAGTCGTGGATCAGACCGGCAGCAGCGGCATCAAAGCGGTCAACGCCGTAGACCTCGGCCAGATGAAGTGCGGTCTCGGCAACACCCAGCGAATGCACATAGCGCTTGCGCTTATCCTTCATGCGAACATCGAGCAGCTCTTGAATGCGCTTGAGCAGTGCGCGCTCATCGCCCTCAAACTGATCCTCTACCGACAACGTAGACCCCCATCACTCAAAATCTTCTTGGCCCAAATCGGCATATAGCCTGCGTTTGCGAATGTAGCCGAGCACGGACTCGCTCGTAAGATAGCGCACGCTCATGCCGCGGGCAACTCGCTTACGAATGTTCGTCGAGCTGATCGCCAGCGCCGGAATCTGAATATAGCGCACGTCGAACGGCAGCCCCGACTCTTTGATTCGGGCACGCGCTGTATCGATATCAAAGCCCGGTCGTGTCGCCGCAATAAAGGTAGCAAGCTCACCGATTCGTTCGGCATCATGCCAGGTCACGATATCGATAATCGCATCGGCGCCCGTAATAAAGTAGAGCTTTACCTGCGGCGGGTAAAAGTCGCGAAGGGCATGAAGCGTATCGGCCGTATAGGTTACGCCCGGACGGTCGATCTCGAACCGGCTCGCCAAAAAGGCCGGGTTCGCGGCGGTGGCGAGGACCGTCATGGCATAACGGTCCTCGGCAGGCGTCACCGGCTTGTCAAGCTTAAAGGCAGGCGTGCCCGCCGGCATAAAGAGCACGGCATCCAAGTCGAGGGACTCACGCGCCTGCTCAGCGGTCACCAGGTGCCCGTAATGGATGGGATCAAAGGTGCCACCCATAATGCCGAGCCTAAACTCCTGCCCGTCCTCTAGAGGAAGCTCGGGCAGACCGATTCCACCGCGCAGCGACATGGCTTACTCGCCCTCCGAGGTCTCGGCATCGTCCTCGGCATCCGCCGCATCGACAACCTCGACGCCCTCATCCGCAGCATCGGCCACGTCAATGGCCTCGACGGCAACGTCCTCGCCAGCATCCTCGAGCTCTTCGTACTCCGAGAAGTCCTCGGCGCCCTCAAAGTCAAAAGCGCGCTGGCAAATGCGGACCTCGTCGCCCGCACGGCAACCGGCCTTCTCGAGCGCGTCGTCAACACCCATACGCGCAAACTTATGCTGCAGGTAAATGACGGCTTCCTCGTTTTCCCAGTCGGTCTGGATGACCATGCGCTCGATGGCACGACCGACCACGCGGAAGGCACCGGGCTCTTCCTGGACAATGCGGAAACGCTTCTCGCGCTGCAGGCGGCGACGCTCCCACTCCTCGTCGCGCAGATCGACCGGCTCATCAGAGACCGCCAGCTCGGCGCGAAGCTTAGCCACCTGCTCGCCCACGGCAAGCATCAGCGTGTTGAGGCCGGCGCCCGTAACAGCAGACACGGCAAAGAACATATGGCCATCGTCGAGCGCCGCACGCTTAAGGTCGGCAATCTTGTCGGCCGTGCCCGGCGCATCACACTTGTTGGCAACGACGATCTGCGGACGCTCCGAAAGCTCGGCGCCATACTGCTCGAGCTCGCGGTTGATGATGCGATAGTCCTCGACCGGATCGCGATCCTCAAAACCACCCGTCATATCGACGACGTGCATGATGAGTGCCGTACGCTCAATGTGGCGCAGGAACTGGTGACCCAGGCCCTTGCCCTCGCTCGCGCCCTCGATGAGACCGGGGACGTCGGCAACGACGTAAGAATATTCGCCGGCACGCACCATGCCGAGGTTCGGCACGAGCGTGGTAAACGGGTAGTCAGCAATCTTGGGGCGGGCGGCACTCATGCGCGCAATGAGCGATGACTTACCCACCGAGGGAAAGCCCACAAGCGCGGCATCGGCCATAAGCTTCATCTCGAGCTCGATCCAGTGTTCCTCGGCAGGCTCGCCGAGCTGGGCAAAGGCCGGAGCGCGACGCACCGACGTCACAAAGTGTGTGTTGCCCAGACCGCCGGCACCGCCGGGCGCCACGACGACGCGCTCGCCGTCGTGCACCAGGTCGGCAATCTCGAACATCGGGGTCTGCGTCTCGGGATCGAGCTCGCGCACCACGGTACCCATAGGGACCTTGAGAATCAGGTCCTCGCCGCTCTTACCGTTACGACGGGCACCCTGCCCGTGCGTGCCGCGCTCGGCGCGGAAGTGATGCTTAAAGCGGTAATCGATCAGCGAAGACAGCTGAGCATCGGCCTGGATGACGACATTGCCGCCACGACCGCCGTCGCCGCCATCGGGGCCGCCCTTGGGGACAAATGCCTCGCGCCTAAACGACATGCATCCGGCTCCGCCGTCGCCGCCGCACACGTTAATGCGGCTGATATCGGTGAACTGTGACAACAGAATCGCCTCCTACAAAAAAGAGGGAGACCCTTGAATCCTAAAACTCAAGTGCCTCCCACATATGTGCTCTATGAAGGGTGAATTACGCGTTCGCGAGCGGGCGTACGCTGACCCTGTGCTTGATACCCTTGTGGAATTCAACGGTACCGTCGACCAGCGCGAACAGCGTGTCGTCCTTACCACGGCCAACGTTCTCACCCGGGTGGATGTGCGTGCCGTGCTGACGGACGAGAATCGTGCCCGTGGTTACCGTCTGGCCGGCATAGCGCTTCGTGCCAAGGCGCTGACCGCGGGAGTCACGGCCATTACGGGAGGAACCGAGTCCTTTTTTGTGTGCCATTGTGTATACCTACTCTTTCGTTACGAGTGTAATCTACTCGGCGACGGGAGCCTCGGCAACAGCCTCGGCCTCTGCCTTGACAGCCTTCTTGGCGCGGGACGTAGCCTGGACCTTCACGATCTTCAGCTTGGTGAGCTGCTGACGGTGACCCTTCAGACGACGATAGCGCTTACGCTTGTGGAACTTGAAGACCAGCTGCTTCTCGCCCTTGAACTGCTCAACGATCTGAGCGGTAACCTTGGCCTTGGCCAGCTTGTCGGGATCGGTGACGATCTTCTTACCATCGTTGAGGAAGATAACCGGCAGGGTGACCTTGTCGCCCTCATTGCCCTCGATCTTCTCGACGGTGATGACATCGTCGGTGGCGACCTTGTACTGCTTGCCGCCCGTGTTAACGATTGCGTACATGTTTACTTGCCCTTCATGCATCAGTTAGTGCAACAGCCGAATATAGTAGCAGGCGAAAATACCCCCGTCAACGAGTATGTGGAGCAAATCCACAAGTTCGCACAGGTATGGGGCTGACGAGTCGGCCCTCGTCGTCCTCGCATGCTTGATTCTGACGCTCGACATCGTAGGAGCAGATGGTCACGAGGTCTTGCATACCGGTGGAAACAATAGGTGCATCCACGCCCGGGGTCAAGCCCTGCAACAAAACATCAGCAGCAGAAAGCAAAATTTCCGGACGCATAGAGCCCTCGTTGTCGGCATGGGTGTCGAGCATGAGAACCAAATGGTCCGGGCGCTCCCCCGCCGTGAGCTCATAGCCAACGAGCGTGTGATCCAAATCCAAGCGCTTGCTCTTTTTGCCGCGCGCGTAGTCGATGCCATGATCCGCGCGCAGCGTGTCGATCGCACGACGCACCTCGTCGGCGCTTACGGGCGCCTCGGGATCCAGGTGTAAGTCGATGCGATACGACAGGCGCGTGAGCTGCGCCGTCAATGCCGGCGTGCGCACGTCGATGTACGCCGCCTCGATGGGCGCCAGATCGGCCGGAGACGCCGCAGCCAGGCGCTCAAACGCCTCGTCGAGCGCCACGAACTCGGTCATGAACAGGTCATACCACTCGCAGGTCGACGACGTACCAACCGGTAGCGCCGAAGAGAAGCCCACGCGCATGTGCGGAGAGAAGCCCTGCGTGACGGCATAGGGAAGTCCCGCACGGCGCACGATGCGCTCAATGGTATGGATCACTTCGAGATGGCCCAGGTACTTAAGGCGATCGCGCTTGCCATAGCGAACACGAAGTCTAAAGAGCGTGGGGTTGTCGGTCAGGCGCTCACTCATGCGCGATCACCCATCAATACATTCTTGGCGTGGAGCGTGGGGCAGATCCCGCAGCCGGTGCACGACGTACGGGTGCAGTCGGGAGTCGTGACGCCCTCGAGCGAGCGACGGTACTCGCGCTCGAGGAAACCGCGCGTACAGCCGGGGCTCACATGCTCCCACGGCAGGCGCCAGTCCAACTCGTAGGGCAGGTGCACGAGCTCATTGAGGTCGATGCCGTTTTTGGCAGCAGCCTCCTTCCAGTTATCGAGCGAGAAATGCTCTACCCAGGCGTCAAAGCGAGAGCCCGAGCGCCAAGCATCGATGATGACGGGCGTCATGTCGCGACCGGCGCGGGACAGCGCGGCCTCGATGAGCGAAGTCTCGGCATCGTGGTAATGCACGCGGACGGCACGGTTGCGAACGCTCGTGATAAGCAGCTTCTGGCGACGCTTGACGTCGTCGTAGTCGAGCTGCGGGCACCACTGGAACGGCGTGGCGGCCTTGGGGATAAAGACCGAAACCGAGATGGACACCGAGATCGAGCCGCGACGAGCCTTGGGCACCACGGAACGACCGAGCTCCAGCACGTGATCGGCCAGATTGGCGATGGCCACGATGTCCTCGTCGCGCTCGCCGGGAAGGCCCATCATAAAGTAGAGCTTCATGCGGTTCCAGCCGGCCTCGAAGGCCGCCTTGGCCGCACGGTCCAGGTCCTCCTCGGTCACGCTCTTGTTAATGATGTCGCGCATGCGCTGGCTGCCGGCCTCGGGCGCGAACGTCAGTCCGCCCTTCTTTTCGCCGGCGACCGACTCGGCCATATCCACGCCAAACGAATCCAGGCGCTGCGACGGAATAGACACGCGAATACCCGTATCCTCCAGGCGACGGTTGAGCCTGCCGAGCACGTCGCGAATGCAGGAGTGGTCGGTCGTGGAGAGCGAGGTCAGCGACACCTCGTCATAGCCAGTCTTTTCCAGACCCTGAATCACCGACGAGACAATCTGGTCGGCCGAGCGCTCGCGCACCGGGCGATACGTCATGCCAGCCTGGCAAAAACGACAGCCGCGGGCGCAGCCGCGCAGGATCTCGATAGACAGGCGGTCGTGGACCAGCTGCGCATAGGGCACGCACGACTGCGACAGCGGATTCATGGCGCCGAAATCCTCGACGACGCGCTTGTAGACCACGGTCGGCGCATCCTTGCCCTCACGCGGCACGGTGTAGCCATGCGGCGAGCAGGGCTCGTCGTGACGAACCTCATAGAGCGACGGCACGTAGTTGCCACCAATGGATGCAAGCTGCTCAACAATCTGCGCGCGCGGGACTCCTTCGTCACGCAGGCGGCGATGCAGCTGACAGGTCTCGAGCAGCGATTCCTCGCCCTCACCGATGAGGATGACATCGAAGAAGGCCGCGTACGGCTCGGGGTTGTACACCGAGGGGCCGCCGGCGATGATGATGGGGTCGTCTTCGCCTCGGTCGGCCGCTAACAGCGGAATGCCAGCGAGGTCGAGTGCCTCGAGGAAGTTCGTCACCGCCATCTCGTGCGGCACATGCAGACCGACGATATCAAACGAAGCGACCGGCGCTGCACCCTCGAGCGACAGCAGCGGAATACCCGCCTCGCGCATGGCGTCACCCATATCGGGCCACGGCACATAGCCACGCTCACAGGAGATGCCCTCGGCCTGGTTAAGGATGTTGTAGAGGATGGCGATGCCCTGGTTGGGCAGACCAACCTCGTACACATCCGGGTAGATCAGGCAGCAACGGTAGTCGGCATCGGCTTTGGAAAGCGTGCCCCACTCGTGATCGATATAGCGACTCGGCTTCTCGACCTTGGCGAGCAACGGCTCAATTAAATGAAAACAATCTTGGTATGCAACGCGCAACGGAAAACCCCTAAGCAGCGAGATCTGATGCGTCCTGATAGGACGCCATAGGACGGGTAGCGCCCGCGACCGTGGTCACCAGATCGCGAACGCGGGAGAACGTGGCAGTGACCACCTCGTTGGCACGGCTGTAGTCGACATCGCGCTCGTAGAGCGAAACGAGCGCACGGCCCATGCCATAGGTGCCCGCGGCAGCAGTGAGCGCCTTGACGGCAAACCCAATATGCGGCGTCTGCTTGACGAGCGCGCGGGTGACCGCGCGGATCACAAGACCGCCGGCAAGCACGCCCGCGACCTCGTAGCCGCGCTCGGGCTTAATACCGCGTCCAAAGACGGCAGCGAGCTCAAAGAGCATGCCCACCTGCGACAGCGCCATAACGGGATAATCGGCGCCCGGCAAAAACACCAGCGCACCGGTCGCCATATTGGTGAGCGCGCACGAGGTGATGATACGATTGGCCGCCGCGATGCGCATGAAGGCAAAGTTCGCCGCAAAAGCCGTTTCCTTGTCGGTGCGATCGAGAATCCAGCGGGCAAGCGTCTCGAGCAGATACGTCTTATCGGTTGCCGCTACCACGCCGAGCATGGGCGTGGACTCCTCGATAAACGGCACCTCCACAGCAGACTCGGCAAGCACGCACACGGGCGCGCCGGCGATCACGAGCTCCTGCACGGCACTCTCCAAGCGGTCGGAACCACACGAGAGCACCAGCACCACATCGGTATCGGTCTTTGGAGCAATTCGCTCCTCCCCCAGACGCTCGACGCGCACAATACCCGAGGTCGTCTGCGGCACAAAGGCGTCACGCACCGTCTCGGCAAGAAAGCGCGAGGCGGACGAATCCAGATAGACCGAGACGCGCACCGGCGTATCGGAATCCTTCTTAACGGACGCGCCCATCTTAAAAGCGCGGGTCAGCTTATCTACGGGAATTTTCATAGCAAACCCCTCCAGCGGTTACGCGGCGCCCGAACGATGCCGCCATATGGATTGTACGATACCCACCGTCAGCAGCTGAATCATCATCGAAGACGAACCGAAGCTAATAAACGGTAGCGGAATACCGGTAATCGGCATCATGCCGATGCACATGCCGATGTTTTCGAAGGTCTGGAACGCCCACATGCCGACGATACCTACGCATGATAAGCGTAGGAACAGAGACTCGCACTTAAAAGCAACGCGGATCGTCGAGAAGATGAGCAGTACGTACAAGCACAGCAGCAAAAAGGAGCCGCAAAAGCCAAAGGTCTCGGACAGAAAGGCGAAGACGAAGTCGGTGTGGAACTCAGGCAGAAAGCCGCCGGCCGACTGCGTCGCATGGCCCAAACCCTTACCAAAGAAGCCACCCGAGCCAACGGCGATAAGCGACTGCTGCAGGTTGTAGGCATCGTCCGAATCGGCATTATCGGGGTCGATAAAGACCGTCAGACGGTTCATCTGATACTGCTTGATAAGCACATCGTGGCCGAGCAACGAATCAAAGACCGAATCGAGCGCCAGGACGAGGGCCACCAGGCCCACGAGCAGGGCCAGGGTCGACAGCACCCATTCGCGGCGTGCACCACTCATACAAATGACGATGGCGCCCGAAACCAGCACGACAAGGCCCGAGCCCAGGTCGCCCATGGCGACGACGGCCAAAAACGGAATGGACAACATGCCGCAGAGCTTGACGTAGTCGCGAACGGTATCGATGCGACCGTTATACTGCGAGCCAAGCGTAGCAATAAAGAAGATGGTGATGAGCTTGGCAAGCTCAACCGGCTGGAATGTCAAGCCGATACCGGGAATCTTGATCCAGCCCGTCATGCCCAGACCGCCCGTATAGGACAGACCCGGAATCTTGGGCGAGAGGATCACGATCAGGTCGATGACGAGCAACGCCGTCGAGAAATTGGAAATACCGCGCAGGTCGGAGCGCCAGACCAGCACCGCCAGCACCGTGCCGATGCCAATTCCCAGCAGATGGCGTGAGAACGAAGCATCGGCCTTAAACTGCGAAGCCGACCAGATAATGATGGCACCGTAGGCGACGAGCGCCACTGTAGCCACGAGCACACCGATATGGACCTTTTGGCGAAACGTGCCGCGCGAGGCCGAAAGTTGCTTGTTGACGCGGTCCAGGCTGCTACGAGAGCCGGTCTTGGTTGAACGGAACAGATCCGCCGGAGAAAAATCCATCGCAACCTCCTATCGAACCGAAGAATCGCCCGAGGCCGAAGAGGTATCGGGCTCGTCATAAATCACACCGAGCACGTCGCGCACGACATGCATCGCGGTATCTGAGCCGCCGCCGCCCTGCTCCAGGACAGTAGCGATGACATACTTGGGATTATCGGCCGGTGCATAGGCGCAGAACCAAGCGTATTCGTCCTCGCCGCTTTTCTCGCCCGTGCCCGACTTGCCGTATACCTGCGGCGTCAGGGTACCAAAGTGCGCCGCCAGGGACGTCGATGCCGTGTAAATCACGTCGTGCATGCCGTTGCGAACAAGAGCCAAATCCGAATCGCTGTTGATCTTGGCCTCCAGGCGCTTCTTCTTGCCCTTGCCGTTGTACTTATAGGCATCGCCGTCGCCATCGCGCGACACGGCAGACAAAAACACGTGAGGCACGTACTGTTTGCCACCGTTGGCAAGACCCATATAGGCACACGCCATCTGCAGGGGCGTCACCAGGATGTCGCCCTGACCGATGGCAATGTTGGTCATATCGCCGGCATTCCACTTGCGGTCCTCGGCAGATGCGTCGGTGAAGTACGACTCTTTCCACTCGGCATCGGGAATACGGCCCGCGCCCTCACTCGGCAGATCGATACCGCAGGTCTTGCCTAGGCCCCAGCGACGAAAGACCTCCTGCAGCCCCTCGGAATGTTGCTCGTTATAAAAGAACGCCTTGCCCATGTCGTAGAAGACGGGGTCGCACGAGTTGGCGATACCCGACTGCAGCGTCATGGTGCCGTGGCCAGACGTCAACCAGCAGCGCTTGCCCCAAGCCTTGCCCAGGCCAGTCCAATAGCCCGTGCAGTTGGTTGTCTGCGTTGAAGTGTAGGTTCCAAACTCAAGACCGGCCAGTGCCGAGAGCGGCTTGATGGTCGAAGCCGACATGTACTGTCCGCTAATGGCGCGGTTGAGCAGCGGGTGCGAACCCTTGTCATCATTGAGCTCGGTCCACACGTCATTTGAGACGCCGCCGATAAAGACGGACGGATCGAACTTGGGCTCGCTCGCCATGCCCAGGATCTCGCCATTGTTGGGATCGAGACACACCACAGCGCCGTTGCCGGCATTGCTGTAGCCAGTGGTCTTGGCAAGCTCGATAGCACTCGCCAGCGCCGTCTCACAGGCCTGTTGGATCTTAAGGTCGAGCGTGAGCTTAATGTCGGAGCCGGCCTTCGCGGGCACGGCGCCGGCCTGACCGGTTACATTGCCCGAGGCATCGACCTTGACGGTCTGCTCGCCACGAATACCCTGCAGCAGGTTTTCGTAGTAGCTCTCAACACCCGCCTGACCCACGATATCGCCCGACTGGTACGTAATCTTGCCAGCAGAAGCATCATCATCGCCAGAGGTTTTCTTATTCTGGGCCTCGAGCTGCTCGGAGGTAATGGTGCCGGTATAGCCCAAGATATGGCATGCCGTCTCGCCATATGGATACTGACGCTCGGTACGCTCGGCAATCTTGACGCCCGGGAACTCGCCGGCATGCTCCTGAATATAGGCAACCGTGGAGCGACGGACGTCCGTCGCGATGGTATGCAGGCTCTGAGCGCCCTCTGTATTGTCCTGAATATTGCGAAGGACCGCCACGTAAGGCATTCCAAGCACGTTGGCAAGATGGCGAACCAGGACCTCATCCTCGGCAAGGTCGCGGTAGGCCACGACAGCAAGTGAGGGACGGTTCTGGACAAGCGCCACGCCATTGCGGTCGAGGATGCGGCCGCGCACAGCAGGAGTGGTAACGGTGCGAGTCTGATTACTATTGGCCTGCTTCTCGTAATAGTCCGACGAGACCATCTGCATGCCCCACAGCTTGACGGCGAGCGCCGCAAACATCGCGCCCACACCCGTGGTGAGGATGGAAAAGCGGCCCTTAAAGGCGGTCACCGCGGTATTGCCCTCGCCCTCGGTGGCGCGCGGGGTCGTTCCATGCTGCGTATCGTAGGTAAAACGGGAATCGCCGCGACGCATGATGACCAGTGCGACCACGATGGCCACAACTAGCACGATACCGGCGATAATAACCGTCAACTGGGAAGACATCTACGGGCCTCCCCTATTTGAGCTTGCGGGTCTTGGGCTTAAAGCGCATACCCGTCTGGCGTCCGCCACGTGCGGAGAATCCATAGCCGGACTGTGGCACGACGCCGGACATCAAAAACGGAATGGCAACCAGACCCGTCAGGATCGAGGACGGCAGCGCATGGCCGAAGATCGCCACGACAAAGCTCGTCTCCAAACCCATAAACAGCAAGACGATGCTGTAAATCACATTTATGACGAGCGCGAAGGCACCCACAGTGATGCCGCGCGCACTCGGGGTACCGCCCGTCTGACCGGCGGCGCTATGCACCAGGGCAAAAGAACCCACGGTCAGCAGGAGCGACATAACGCCCACCGGCACGGCAGCGGAAAGGTCATAGAACAAGCCGCTGCAAAAACCGCACACGACGGCACGGGTCGGGTCGCCCGAGAACACGCTTAGGCACACCAGGATAATCATAAAGTTGACGCGACCGCCCGCAATGGAGATCTGCGGTGCCAGGCCTGCCTGCAGCAGCACGCACACGATGGCGGCGATTACAAACGTGCGGGAGCTCATCCCCTGCTCGTGTAGATCCATGGACATGCCCCCTATTCGTTCGAGCCAGAATCGGTCGTCTCGGACGTGTCGGAACTGTCATCCGAGCTCTCGTCCTTCGTCTTGGTCGCAGCATCATGCGACGTTCCCTGCGGCGTGCTGTTGGCCGTGCTCACGTCCTCATCCGAGGCCGACTGTTCGTCGGTCAGCGAGGTAATGACCAGCACTTCCTCGTTGTTCTCGGCCGTAGTCTGAGCGCGCACCACAATGGTGTAGTACACGTCGTTTGCCGATTTCTCAACCGACGAGACGGTGCCGAGCGGTAGACCCTTGGGGAACACACCGCCAATGCCCGAGGTCACGATGATGTCGCCAACCTTAACGTCGGAGTCGACGCTCACGTACTCAAGACGCAGCGTGCCGTCAGCCTGACCCTGCAGCATGCCCTGAGCGCGCGTGGCCTGTACCATGGCGGACACACCCGAGTTCTCGTCGCCAATCAGGCGCACGGTGGACGTCTTGGCCGAGACTTCGATGATCTGGCCGATAACACCGGCCGAACTCGTCACAGGCATGTTGATGGTAAGGCCGTCGGCAGAGCCCTTGTCGATGGTTACGGTCGAGGTCCAGGCATCGCCGGAGGCACCAACGATACGAGCTGCGGTCGATTTGAGGTTGTAGGTCGACTGCAGGCCGACCAGCCCCTCCAGACGCTCGGCGGTCTTTTGAGCCTCGGAGAGCTCAGCAACCTTAGAGGTCAGTTCCTCGTTTTGCTTCTTGAGCTCGTCAAGCGTGTCCTGCGACGCCGTAAGGTTAGAGAACACGTTGCCGATCGCATTGAAGGGAGCCGCCACGGCCGAGCCCACAAAGCGCACCGGCGAGGTAATCGTCGTTACGCCCGAACGCACGGCATGAATCGGCCCGGCCTCACCCTCACGAATATAAAACGTGAGCAGCAACACCGAAATCAGGCTGAAAACAATCAACGGGCGCATACCCGTTGATTGTCGCTTGGTATTCAGATTTGTGGAGAAACCCGAAGATCGTGCCAAATGGAATCCACCTTTTGGAAATTAAGCATTGGTCTGGACGAAGCCGCCATCAAACGCATTGGCCTCGAGCACGCGGGCACAGCCGTTAACGACGTTATCGAGCGCCGTGGGGCTGACGTTGACCGAAACGCCGGTCTCATCACGCAGGCGCACGTCGAGACCGCGCAGCAGCGCGCCGCCACCGGTCAGCAATATGCCATAGTACATAAGGTCAGAGGCAAGATCGGGCGGCGTGGCATCGAGTGCGTCCTTGACGGCCTTGGCCATCTCGTCGAGCGGCTTGTTGAGTGCGCGACGAATCTCCTCGCTCTCGATGCGCACGGTCTTGGGCAGACCGGTGATCACGTCGCGGCCGTTGACCTCGACGTCGAGCTCGTCCTTGAGTGGCACAGCGGAGCCGACCTTGATCTTGATGTCCTCTGCCGTACGCTCGCCGATGGCCAGGTTGTAGGCATCGCGAACGTGCGTGAGGATGGCCTGATCGAACTCGTCGCCGGCAATACGGATGGACTGCGAGACGACGATGCCGCCCATAGCGATAACGGCAACCTCGGTGGTACCGCCGCCGATGTCGATGACCATGGAGCCGGTGGGTTCCTCGACGGGCAGGTCGGCGCCGATGGCGGCAGCCATAGGCTCTTCGATCAAATAGGCCTGGCGAGCACCGGCCTGGATCGTGGCCTCAAAAACAGCACGCTTCTCGACCGACGTGACACCGGAAGGAACGCAGACGACAACACGCGGACGCGGGGTCCACGGATAGCGCTTCTCAGACGCCTTGTCGATAAAGTAGCGAAGCATGGCCTCGGTAACATCGAAGTCGGCGATGACGCCGTCCTTCAGGGGACGAACGGCCACGATGTTGCCGGGCGTACGGCCGAGCATGCGCTTTGCCTCGATACCGACCGCCAGGATGCGCTCGTCGTTCTTGTCGATGGCGACAACAGAGGGCTCGCGAATGACGATGCCCTTGCCGCGCACGGAGACAAGCGTATTTGCGGTGCCGAGGTCGATCGCAAGATCGCCCGCATAGCTACCGAAGAACATATCCATCAAAGAAAACAACGCAACTCCTGATGTGTTGGATGATTGCTGGAAAACTACTAGCTCATGATACTAGCGCAAGCCCGGCACCTCACTTGCGGTGAAGCACCGGGCAAAGCTAAATCCCATAAGGTCACTACTGGTTGTCAGCAGCCGAGAAATCCATATCGAGCGAGGAAACGGCCCAGCCGATATGGTTGTCGGAGCGCACGAATTTGACGGTGTACTCCTGCTCGCCGCCCTTGGACAGCGATGCCTTCACCTTAGCGGTCGTCTCGGTCATGGACTGATCCATGCCCTCGACGGACACGGTGGCACCCTGCGGAATCGAGGAGATGATCATCGACTTAGCGTCCTCGGACAGGCTCGAGGCCAGGCAAGACTCGGCCTTTGCAGTGTCACCGTCGCCGGCAGCCTGGAACAGATCGGTAACGACAGACTCCTGAGACGGGAAGCCAAAGCCGCGCGTGTAGGCAAAGCCCAGACCGCCCGCGGCGATCAAAATGAGCAGAAGCAGCACGATGAAGACTTTGAGACCCGTGTGGCGATGGCGACGACGGACCTTGGCCTGCTTACGATCCTGACGGTCCTGCTGGACCATCTCGGACTCGGACAGCGTAAAGAAGCCGGTGTCCGAGGGATCGGGCATAAACTGACCGGTCGCGCCCGTAGGATCGAGCGGATCGACGGCAGGAGCGTCCATCGCGGGCGCCGGAGCCGTGGCCATAGCCGTCTGGGCAGACAGCGCGGCAAGCGAATCGTGCACGCGGGCAAGCTCATCGGCCTGCTCGGAGGTGAGCTGGTAGATGCCATCTGCAGTAGCGGCGTTAAAGGCATCGAGTGCGTCGGAGGGACGGCCGGCGGCAGAAAGCGCCTGACCCATGCCGGCGTTGAGCGCACGCGTGTCGTCGCGGGGGCCGGCAAAGTCGATAGCCGTGCGGTAGGTCTCCACGGCATCCGCCGGACGGCCGAGCTTAATGAAGCAACGACCGAGCTCGCCGAGCGCGGCGGCAGGAGCCGGATTGGCGCCGTCGATGGCAGCCTGACGGAAGGCGGTTCCCGCGTTGGCATAGTCGCCCGATTGGAACAGCGCATTGCCTAGACCCAGATAGGCCTTGAACGGCGTAGCATAGGAAGCATCCTGCGTAGCAGCAGAGAACGCCTGAGCGGCCGTCGTGTAGTCGCCCACGGCGGCGAGCGCCTTGCCGCGGTTGGTGAGCAGCGCGCCGCGCTTGCCGTAGGTGCCGTCGTTGAGGGCGGCGGCATAGGCCTCGGCGGCCTCGGCATACATGCCCAGGTGCATCAAGGCGTTGCCACGAAGGTGATCGGCCTCGCCCATAATCTCATCGGGAGTTTTTGCCGCCCCAAGCATCTGGGCTGCAGCGGAAAAATCACCCGCGCGGTAAGCGGCGCGGCCCTGTTGGATCAGCTGGCTATTCAAGGAAGTCCCCTTTACTCGTGAACGATCTCGACATGGACGATCTCGTCGCCGGCACGCAGCTGCGAAATCACATCGAGACCCTCGACCGTGGTACCAAAGACGGTGTAACCGGAATCGAGGTTATGCTGGGCACCCAGGCAGAAGTAGAACTGCGAACCCGCGGAATCGGGGTCCATGGAGCGTGCCATGGCAAGGGCGCCATCGACATGGCTGTTGCGCGGATTGGTGGCAAACTCGCCCTTGATGCAGTAGCCGGGGCCACCGGTACCGGGCATGCCGTCGGGGCCCTCAAGACCGGCAGCGACGTCGGCGCCGGACATGTCGCGGGTATTGGGGTCGCCGCCCTGGATAACAAAACCGGGCACATAGCGATGAAACTTAAGGCCATCATAGAAGCCCATCGTGGAAAGCTCGCAGAAGTTCGCGACATGAATGGGAGCGCCCTCGCCGTCAAACTTGACCTTGATGGTACCCTTCGACGTCTCGATTACGGCGCACTCGTCGCCGACAAGCTGATACTCGGGCGTGTAGAGCTCTTTCTTAAAACCAAACATGTGGTTCCTTCCTCGTACGTTTAAAGCATATTTGTACGAATTGTAGCAATAAGCACGGGCTTACATCAATTGCGCACGTAGGTTATGCCGACTATGGCGAACTAATTTTAGGAACGCTGCTGCGGCTTCCAGGAACCCACATTGGCATCGTACTGGTTCAGCGCGCTGTTGCCGCCCTGTGCGATGGGCGCCAGGATCTCGCTTTGGTGGGAACTCATCGACTCGCCATCGGGAATGGCCAGCGAGATATCCCAGCTCTGGCAGATCACGTCGACGCGCTCATACATCCACTCGGCAAGCTGCTTTAAGTGGGCGATGTCATCCGCATAGACCGTATCGTCCTGTACTTTCAGGTTGTTGAGCTCATCTTGCGTCTTTTTGATCTGGTCGCGCAGGGCGTAGGAACTCTGCGACAGCTCCTGACGGGTGGACAGCGGCGTTCGGAGATAGCCGTTGTTAAAGGAATCGATGACCTCGCCGATCTGGTCCTCGTCAGCGTAGGACACGATGGTCTGATACAAACCGTCGAGCCTGGTATAGAGCTGATCATCGGTGAGCACGGTTTCTTCCTGGACCACCTCGGCAGAATCGCCCTGCTTGGTATCGCCCTCAGTGGCCTCGCCCTTTTGGCGCGTGGGGAAGGTGGTTTGTGCAGCTTGGCCAAACTGGTCGTAGAAGCCAGGCATGACACCCATGGGATCGGTCGTCACGAACCAATAGGCACCGCCGCACACGACGGCAAGGACCGCGATGATAATGAGCGGCTTAGGAATATGACGCTTATGCTTGTGATAGGCGTCCTCGTCGGGGTGCACCTTGCGCTTGGGTTTTTGAGCATCGTCATGCAGGGATACCAGCGTGGGAATATCGACCTTGGGGATACCGAAATCCTTATCGAAAGCCGGCAGCACGCAGGTCTCATTGGGGTCGGCGGCGTCCGAAAGCACCGCAGCGGCAGAGGCCGGCGCATGCGGCACCTCGGTATCGATCTGCTCTTGCGTTAGGCGCGGAAAGCCCGCCGTGCGGCCCGCTGCCAGATCGGATGCAGCCGCGTCCTCGGAGAGGATACCCGGAGCCGGGCGTCCGCATTTGGGGCACGTACGATCATGCGGAGAAAGACGGGCACCGCAGCCCTCACAGAACACGAACTCGGTGTGCTCGGGACCATCGCCCGGACCCACATAGGCGTTGCAGTAGGGGCAGAACGAGGCGCCGTCCTCGATAGTCTTAAGGCAATGCGGGCAGATCACGGCATCCTCTTTTCGAAGCAATTCAAACAATCGAGGTTAGAGCATAACATCGTCACGGCCCCACAGGAGCAAGGCACCAATTCAACATCGCCAGGGCGCTAGTTACTTCTTCTTTTTGCTTGGCATCGAGACTTTGATGCCTTGGGCGGACTTGGTTACGCGGGAGCGCTTGGCGCCCGTGGGCTTCTTTTTCTTGGGCTGGACCTGGGCCACGCCCTCGAGTGCGCGGGCCTCGGCCTCGCGAGCGGTGCGATCTTCGCGGCGCTGCGCCATGTCGGCGGCGCCGCGCTTGGCAAAACGCTCCGCCGTCGAACCCGTCGAGCTCACCTTGCCGCCACCGCGACCCAGGTGGACGCGCACACCGCGTCCAAAACCAGTTGCGGCATGACGACGACGCGGCTTGAGCGAATCCATCATCGTGGCGAGCTTAAAGAACACCGAGCAGGTAAAGGCCACGATAACAGCCAAGATAACCATCTGGCCCATCGACAGGTTGGCAATAGACAGCAGCTCCGGGAATCCGATAACGCCCACCAAGATGCAAGCGACTACAAACACAAAGAGCACCACGCGCAAGGGCGTGAGAGGCTGCGAGATGCGCCAGATCAGGCTGACGCTCGCCGCGCACGACGTAAGCAGGCACATCGTAGACAGCGTGAGCTGGCTAAAGCCAAACACGCGCGCCACAAAGATATCGAGCGCCGCAGCCAAAATGACCGCAATCGACGCCGGCAGTGCACGCTTGAGCACGTTGGTCAAAAACGCACCCTTCACGCGAGCATTGTTGGGCTCCAGGCCCAACACAAAGCCCGGCGCGCCGATGCAGAAGAAGTTGATGAGCGTCATCTGAATCGGCTCGAAAGGGTACGGCGGCAGCGCGATGCACAGCGCCGCCAGGCCCATCGAGAACAGCGTCTTGGTCAAGAACAGCGAAGCCGAACGCTGCAGGTTGTTGATGGAGCGACGGCCTTCGGCCACCACGGCGGGCATCGAGGCAAAGTCGTTGTCGACGAGCACGATCTCGGCCACGTTGCGCGCGGCATCGGAGCCGGCCGCCATGGCGACGGAGCAGTCGGCCTCCTTGAGCGCCAACACGTCGTTGACGCCGTCGCCCGTCATGGCCACGGTGTGCTCGCGGCGCTTGAGCGCCTGCACGAGCTCGCGCTTCTGCTGCGGGGTCACACGACCAAAGACATGGTAGCGGTCCACTGCGGCATCGAGCTTGGCCGGCGTATCGAGCGTCGTGGCGTCCACATAAGCGTCCGCCCCCGGCACGCCCACCACGCGCGCGATCGACGACACCGTACGCGGGTCATCGCCACTGATCACGTTGAGCGTCACGCCCTGCTCGTTAAAGTAGCCGATGGTCTCGGCCGCCGAGGTGCGAATCTCGTCGCGGATGGTCACAAAGCCCACGGGCTCGGCCTCGCCCACCATATCGCCATCGGGCGTAAAGCCGTCCACGCGCGCCACCACGAGCACGCGGCAGGTATCGGCAAGCTCGGCGACACGGTTCTCGACCTGGGCAAACGCACGATCAGAGAGCACAAACTGCGCTGCACCCATCACATAGGAGCCCTGCGCAAACGAGGCGCCGCTCCACTTTTTGGAGGACGAGAACGGAATGACCGACAGCGGCTCAGACACCTCGACCGGGCGATCGGCGTAATAGTTGAGCAGCGCCTGGCAGGTCTCGTTGGCATCGGCCGAAGTCGCACGCGCCACGTTAGCCAGCGCAAAATCGAGCACCGTGGTATCGACGGGAACGGCGGCGTCACCCTCCCCCGCGCCCATGCCAAAGCCCTCGATCGGCAGCGGATACGTGCCCTCGACCTCCATGCGACCCGACGTGATGGTGCCCGTCTTGTCCAGGCACAGCACGTCGACACGAGCGAGCGTCTCGATGCAGTAGAGCTGCTGCGCCAGCACCTTGCGACGCGCCAGGCGCACCGTGGCAATAGCGAGCACCGACGAGGTCAGCAGCACCAGGCCTTGCGGGATCATGCCCAGCAGGGCGCCCACCGTGGACAGCAGCGCCGACGAAGGCACATGACCAGCCAACAGCTCGGAGAAGCACCACGAAAGCGCGCTATCGCCCGGAGTTCCCGCGGCATCCCACAGCTCGCTCACACTCGAGGCAAACAACGCCAAACCGAGCGGGATCATGATGATGCTCGCAAAGCGCACGATGGCGTTAAGCTCGTTCATGATCTCGGAATTGACCTTTTTGACGTATTTGGCCTCGTTATTGATCTTAGCCACGTAGTTGTCGGCGCCAACATGGATCACGCGGGCGCGCAGCAGGCCCGAGTCAATAAAGCTGCCGCTCATGAGCTCGGAACCGGGCTGTTTCTTGATAAGGTCGCTCTCGCCCGTCAGCAGGCTCTCGTTCACGAGCGCCTCGCCCGAAACCACCACGGCGTCAGCGGGAATCTGGTCGCCGCGCCCCAGGCGGATGATGTCGTCGAGCACGATCTGGTCCAGGTCGAGCTCCACCTCGGCGCCGTCGTGCACCGCGATGGCCTTCTTGGAGGTCAGCAGCGTGAGCTTATCGACCATCTTCTTGGAACGCATGGACTGAATGACGCCAATGGCGGTATTGAGGAACACCACGAACAGGAACGTCAGATTCTTAAACGAACCGGTCAAAATGACCAGGAACGCCAAGATCACGTTGATCAAATTGAACAGCGTGCAGAGGTTCTCGATGATGAGCTCTTTGACCGATTTGGTCTTGAGCTCCATGTTGCGGTTGATCTTACCGGCGGCGATGCGCTCCTCGACCTCGGCGGTAGAAAGCCCGCGCTCGATATCCGTTGCTGCCATACCACGTCCCATCACGTCGCGTCGGTATAAGAAAAACCGCCCGGACCATGCGAGGTTCGGACAGTCTTACGTTCGATGGTGCCCCATGTTGGATTCGAACCAACGGCCTTCTGCTCCGGAGGCAGACGCTCTAATCCCCTGAGCTAATAGGGCCAACGTTTGGCATTATACCCAAGTGCACCACGGGCTATCAAAATAAAAGAAAAAGCTTTGCAATTCCGAGGAAGACGCGGCGCAACGGCCCACTTTAGAAGGCAAAAGCGAGTCAGATAGTATAAACTCTCATGCATCATATATACACGGCTCGCGATGCGGGCCGTTTTTGCAAAAGTTATCCATCGAGGTGAGAGGCACACCATGATTGCAATTTTAAAGCAGAGCGCCAGCGACGAGGCCGTCGGCCATATCGTCAGCTGGATTGAGAAAAAGGGCCTGAAGACCGATGTCTCGCGCGGCGAGAATGAGACGATTATCGGCCTGGTGGGCGATACGACCAAGATCGACCCGTTCCTGCTCGAGTCCATGGATGTCGTCGAGCGCGTGCAGCGCGTCTCCGAGCCGTTCAAGCGCGCCAACCGCAAGTTCCACCCCGAGGACTCCGTCATCGACTGCGGTCACGGCGTCAAGATCGGCGGCGACCAGTTCCAGGTCATCGCCGGTCCCTGCTCCGTCGAGGGCGAGAACCTCATCCGCATCGCACGCCGCGTGAAGGCCGCCGGCGCCACGATGCTGCGCGGCGGTGCCTACAAGCCCCGCACCTCCCCCTACGCCTACCAGGGCATGGGCCCCGCCGGCCTCGACCTGCTGTGCGAGGCGTCTGCCGAGCTCGACATGCCGATCGTCACCGAGATCATGGATCCACGCGACGTGCAGGTCTTCTTGGACAAGAAGATTGACGTCATGCAGATCGGCGCCCGCAACGCCCAGAACTTCCCCCTGCTCAAGGAGGTCGGCAAGACCCAGACCCCGATTCTGCTCAAGCGCGGCATGTCCGGCACGATCGACGAGCTGCTTATGGCAGCCGAGTACATCATGAGCGAGGGCAACGACAACGTCATCCTGTGCGAGCGCGGCATCCGCACCTTCGAGACCCGCACCCGCAATACCTTCGACCTCAACGCCGTGCCGGTGCTGCACCACCTGTCGCACCTGCCCGTCGTCGCCGACCCCAGCCACGCCACCGGCTACACCCGCTACGTTGAGCCCATGGCGCTCGCCGCGACCGCCTGCGGTGCCAACGGCCTGGAGATCGAGGTCCACGACGAGCCGAGCCGCGCCTGGTCCGACGGCGCCCAGGCCCTCACCCCCGATCAGTTCGACGACACCATGCGCCGCATCCGAGCCATCCGCGAGGTCGTCTGCCAAGAGACCATGGAGTAGCTCATGGGTACGGTGAGAAACGCGCGTGTTAACCAGGGCGGCCCCAAGTGCGCCGGTATCGTCGGCCTGGGCCTCATCGGCGGTAGCTTTGCCCGCGGCTATGCACAGGCGGGCGTTCGCGTGCTGGCCTGGGACCCCGATGACGATGTCATGACGGCCGCCAGCATGGGCACTGTCGCCGGAGAGCTCAACGACAAGACACTCGGCGAATGCGACATCATCGTCCTCGCCTGCTATCCCGAGGCATGCATCGAGTGGCTCGAGGCGCACGCCCAGGCGCTCGCCGACGCCACCGACACCGACGCCATCATGGGTCCCGTGGTGATCGACACGGTGGGTGTCAAGGGCATCGTGTGCGAGCGCGCCTTTGAGCTTGCCCGCGAGCACGGCTTTTACTTTGTGGGTGCGCACCCCATGGCGGGCACGCAGTACTCGGGCTATGCGCACTCCCGCGCCGACCTGTTCCAGGGCGCACCGCTGGTGCTCGTACCGCCCGCGGTGGACGATGCACTTAAGCTGGAGCTTTTGGGCCAGGTGCGCGAGATGGTGCGCCCCCTGGGCTTTGGCAAGTTCAGCGTGACCAGCGCCGCCGAGCACGACCGCGTCATCGCCTTCACGAGCCAGCTTGCGCACGTGGTATCCAACGCCTACGTCAAAAGCCCCACTGCCCAGGTCCACCACGGCTTTTCGGCCGGTAGCTATCGCGATCTCACCCGTGTGGCGCACCTCAACCCGCAAATGTGGTCCGAGCTCATGATCGACGACGCCGACGCGCTCGCCTTCGAGATCGACCATCTTATCGAATCGCTCGGCGCCTACAGCCGCGCGCTCAAGGACCGCGACCAGCGCTATCTGGAGAATCTCCTTGCCGAGGGCGACCGCATTAAGCGCGCACTCGACGACGAGGCCTCCCACTAGACCACCTATCACGCCAGGTCGAAAGGACCATAGCTTATGGCGATTACCATCGATATCGACACTGCACGCCCCTACCAGGTGCATGTTGGCACGTTTTTGCTGGAGCAGGCGGGACCGCTCGTGCGCGCCACTGCCGGCGGCACCAAGGCCGTCATCGTGACGGACACCAACGTGGGCCCGCTTTACCAGATGCCCGTTAAGCAGAGCCTGGAGGCGTCAGGCTACGAGGTGAGCATCTGCACCTTCGAGGCCGGCGAGGCCCATAAGCGCGCCGAAACCTATGTTGCCATTTTGGAGTTTGTGGCCGAGCACGAGCTTTCGCGCTCCGACGTTATCGTGGCGCTCGGCGGCGGCGTCGTGGGCGACGTGACGGGCTTTGTGGCCGCCACCTACATGCGCGGCTGCAAGTTTGTGCAGATCCCGACGAGCCTGCTCGCCATGGTGGATTCGTCGGTGGGTGGCAAGACCGCCATCGACCTGGCTGCCGGCAAGAACCTGGCCGGCGCCTTTTGGCAGCCGAATGTGGTTATCGCCGACGTGGGGTGCCTGGCCACCCTCACGCCCGAGCAGTTCGCCGACGGCTGTGGCGAGGTCGTCAAGCACGCCGTGATCGCCGACCCAGAGCTTTTCGCCGAGCTGGAGAAGACCCCGCTCACGCTGGAGCTGCTCAACCGCGATGTGGCCCGCGTAGCGCTCATCATCGCCCGCAATATCGACATCAAGCGCGCCGTGGTCGTCGCCGACGAGCGCGAAACCAACCAGCGCAAGCTCCTCAACTTTGGACACAGCGCCGGACACGCCGTCGAGGCCTGCGAGCACTTTGAGCTCGGACACGGCAACTGCGTTTCGATCGGCATGGGTATCATCACGCGCGCCGCGGCCCTGCACGGCGTTTGCGATGCTGCACTGCCCGGTCGTATTGAGGAGCTCTGCGCCCGCCATGGCCTCAAGACCCGCTGCGACCAAGATGCCGACGCCATCTTTGCCGAGGCGCTGCACGACAAAAAACGTGCCGGTGACACTATCGACCTGGTGATTCCGCACGGCATTGGCCGCTGCAGCATCGACCGCACGCCGCTTTCCACTTTCCATGAACTCATTGCCGAGGGCCTCGGCCAGAAGGGAGACGCATCCGCATGCTAGCCCGCATCACCCCGTCCCCGCTCAAGGGCACCGTTCCCGCCATCGCATCCAAGTCGATGGCGCACCGCTTGATTATCTGCGCTGCGCTTGCCAACGGCGAGACGCACGTCACCTGCAACACCACCTGCGCCGACATCGAGGCTACGGTGCGTTGCCTTACGGCCCTGGGTGCCCGCATCGAGACCGTCGAGGACGGCTTCCAGGTCCACCCCACCATGAAGAGTGTTGAGTTTGGCCTGCTCAAGGCCCTTGCCGGCGGCACGCTTGACTGCGGCGAAAGCGGCTCCACACTCCGCTTTATGTTGCCCGTCGCCTGCGCGCTGGGCGCAGAGGCCACCTTTGTGGGTCAGGGACGCTTGGGCGCACGCCCCCTCTCCCCGCTCTCGGACGAGATCGTCGCCGCCGGCTGCGACCTACAGGGTCTGGGCGGTTTTCCGCTCAAGACAAGCGGCCGCATGCGCCCGGGCACCTTTGTGCTGCCGGGCAACGTGAGCTCGCAGTATATCTCGGGCCTGCTGCTGGCGGCCCCGTTGCTCGCCCAGCCCTCCTGTGTGCAGGTGACCGGCCTCATTGAGAGCCGCCCCTACATCAACCTAACAATCCAGGCCATGAAGGCCTTTGGCGTTGAGGTCAACGTCGAGCGCATTCCCGCCAAGGACGGTCAGCCCGAGGTCACGAACTTCCGCGTGAGCAGTGGCTCGTACCGCACGCCCGGCAGCGTGGCCGTCGAGGGCGACTGGTCCAACGCCGCCTTTTGGTTGTGCGCTGGCGCCATCGGCACCGACCCCATCACCGTGGAGGGCGTGTCGCTGAGCTCCGCGCAGGGCGACCGCAACGTGCTTGCCGCGCTTTCGCGCTTTGGCGCCCGCATCGTGCGCTCCACCAACGCCGCCACCGTGCAGTCCGACAAGCTCGCCGGCTTTGAGATGAGCGCCCACGACATTCCCGACCTGGTACCCGTTATCTCGGCCGTGGCCTCGCTGGCTCAGGGCCGCACGTTCATCCGTGACTGTGCGCGCCTGCGCATCAAGGAATCTGACCGTCTGGTCACCACCACCCGCGAGCTCACCGCGCTGGGCGCACAGGTGCGCATCGCCGGTGACGACCTCATCATCAAGGGTGTCGATGCCTTCACCGGCGGCGAGGTCGATTCGCACAACGACCACCGCATCGCCATGATGGCTGCCATCGCTGCGAGCCGCGCCACTGGCGAAGTTGTGATCCACGGCGCCGAGGCCGTCAACAAGTCCTATCCCGATTTCTTTGACCACTACCGCCTGCTGGGCGGCAAGGTCACGCTCGAGGAGGAATAGCATGTCCTCGACCTTTGGCAACGTCTTGCATCTGAGTATCTTTGGCCAGTCGCACTCCCCCGCTATCGGCTGCTCACTCGACGGCATTCCTGCCGGTATTGCCGTTGACCAGGAGCAGCTGCAGGCCTTTTTGGACCGTCGTGCCCCCGGTCGCGACGAGACCGCAACCAAGCGCCACGAGGCCGACGCCGCGCATATCATTGCCGGCGTGGTCGATGGACATACCACCGGCGCGCCCATTGCCGCGATTATCGAGAACACCAACACGCGCTCCAATGATTACTCCGAGCTGCGCTGCAAGCCCCGTCCCGGACATGCGGACTTCCCCGCGCGCGTGAAGTATCACAACATGCACGATGTTGCTGGTGGCGGGCATTTTTCCGGCCGCCTAACGGCACCCTTATGCATCGCCGGCGGCATTGCGCTACAGGCACTCGAGGCCCGCGGCATTCAGGTCATGGCGCACGTCGCGCAGATCGGCGGCATCTCCGACCTGCCGATGGACGATATGGTCTATCGAGAGGCCGACCGCAAGGCGATCCTTACGAACGACCTGCCGTGCATTGACGCCGCCGCAGCCGGCCGCATGCGCGAGGAGATTCTGGCCGCGCGCGATGAACTCGACAGCATCGGCGGCATCGTGGAGTGCGGCATTTACGGGCTTCCCACGGGCATCGGCGACCCCATGTTCGACGGCATCGAGAACCGCATCGCGCAAATCGCGTTTGGCATTCCCGCCGTAAAGGGCGTGGAGTTTGGCATGGGCTTTGCCGTGGCCGCCATGCGCGGCAGCGAGCACAACGATCCGTATCGCATCGATGCCGAGACCGGCGAGATCGAAGTCGAGTCCAATAACGCCGGCGGCATCCTGGGCGGTATTTCGACCGGCGCGCCCGTCATGTGGCGCATGGCCGTAAAGCCGACGCCCTCAATTGGCCGCGAGCAGCAGACCGTAGACATGGACGCCATGGAAAATGCCGAGCTCTCGGTCCACGGCCGTCACGATCCCTGCATCGTCCCCCGAGCCGTCCCCGTAGCCGAGGCAGCCGCGGCGCTCGCCATCTGGGACGCCCTCCTCGAGGACGCCGCCCAGCGCTAACCAGCCCACCCCGGGCAATGATTCACGAAAGGGGTCCCTATGGACCTTGCTGACATCCGCCAGGCCATCGATGGCATCGACACCACGCTCCTCAACAGCTTTATCGAGCGCATGGACATTGCCACCGAAGTCGCCAAGTCAAAAATCGAGATGGGCAAGGCCGTCTTCGACCCCGCCCGCGAGCGCTCCAAGCTCAACAACCTCGCCAGCCGCGCGCCCGAGCGCTACGAGGCGCAGACCATCACCCTGTTCCGTCTCCTCATGAGCATGAGCAAGGCCGAGCAGCAGCGCTACATCAACGAACTCAAGGGCATCACTGTCTCGCAAAAGGCCCACGCCACGGCTGCAGCCTCCGACACGCCCTTCCCTCAAACTGCCACCGTCGCTTGCCAGGGCGTTGAGGGCGCTTACAGTCAAATCGCCGCGTGCAAGCTCTTCGACGTGCCCGACATCGCGTTTTTCGAGACCTTCGAAGGCGTTATGCGCGCTGTGCGCGACGGCTTCTGCGAGTTTGGCGTGCTGCCCATCGAGAACTCCACCGCCGGCTCGGTCAACGCCGTCTACGACCTGCTCGCCCAGTTCGACTTCCACATCGTGCGCTCGCTTCGCCTCAAGATCGACCACAACTTGCTCGTCAAGCCCGGCACCAAGCTCGCCGACGTGCGCGAGGTCTACAGCCACGGCCAAGCCATTGCCCAGTGCGCCGGCTTTATCGAGAACCACGGCCTGCGCGCCACCAAGTACCCCAACACGGCCATGTCGGCTGAGATGGTCGCCAACTCCGAACGCACCGATGTTGCCGCCATCGCATCGCGCAGCTGTGCCACGCTGTATGGCCTCGAGGTGTTGGAGCCCAATATCCAAGACTCGGACAACAACTACACGCGCTTTGTCGTCATCAGCCGCGAGCCGCGCGTCTACCCCGGCGCTAATCGCACCTCGCTCATGATCACCACGGCCAACGAGCCGGGCGCCCTCTATCGCGTGCTCGAGCGCTTCTACGCACTCAACATCAACCTCATCAAGCTCGAGAGCCGCCCCATCCCCGGCCGCGACTTTGAGTTTATGTTCTACTTTGATCTGGACTGCCCCTTTGGCAGCAAGGCCCTCGACGACCTGCTCGATTCCATCGACGACGTGTGCGAAAGCTTCACCTACTTTGGCAGCTACACGGAGGTGCTCTAGATGACCGATACCGCCGCAACCCGCCCCTACGGAGTGCTGGGCCGCGTGTTGGGCCACAGCTACACCCCAACCATCTACAAAGAGCTCGCTGGGCTCGATTACGTGCGATTTGAGCGCGAGCCCGAGGACCTCGCGGCCTTTATGACGGGCGACGAGTGGGAGGGCACCAACGTGACCATCCCCTACAAGCGCGCCGTCATGGAGTACCTGGACGAGCTGAGCCCGCTCGCCGAGCGCATGGGCAACGTCAACACCATCACGCGCCTGCCCGACGGCCGCCTGCGCGGCGATAACACCGACTACTTCGGTTTTCAGTGCCTGGTCGAGGAGCTGGGCGTAGAGGTTGCCAGTAAGAAGGCCCTCGTGCTCGGCGCCACCGGCGGTGCCGGCACTACGGCCAGCATGGTACTCGACGACCTGGGCGCCATCGTCGTACCCGTGGGTCGCACAAGCGAGGTCAATTACGACAACATCGCGCAGCAATCCGATGCCGCGCTGCTCGTCAACTGCACGCCTGCCGGCATGTTCCCCCACTGCCCCGACGCCCCCTGCACGCTCGAAGGACTCGATGCGCTCGAAGGCGTCATCGACATTGTCTACAACCCCGCCCGCACGGGTCTGATGTTCGAGGCCGAGCGCCGCGGCATCCCCTACATCGGCGGACTGCTGATGCTCGTGGCACAGGCGGCACAGGCCGTCGAGCGCTATACCGGCCAGGTCACCCCGCGCGAGCGCATCCTGGACGTAACGGAGCGCTTGTCACGCCGCGAACAGAACATCGCGCTGATCGGCATGCCGGGCTCGGGCAAGACCCGCGTGGGTGAGCAGATTGCCCTGCTCACGGGGCGAGAGCACATCGACCTGGATCGCGCGCTTGAGGAACGCCTGGGGATGCCCTGCGCCGACTATATCGTCGAGCGCGGCGAGGCGGCCTTCCGCGAGCAGGAAACGGCGGCGCTCTCCGACATCTCCAAGCGCAGCGGCCTGGTGCTTTCCACCGGCGGTGGCGTGGTCACGCGAGACGAGAACTATCCGCTGCTGCACCAGAACAGCAGAATTGTGATGCTCAACCGCAAGCTCGACGAGCTCGCCCACAAGGGCCGCCCCATCACCGCGCGCGACGGCATCGATAAGCTGGCTGAACAGCGCATGCCGCGCTACCGCGCCTGGGCCGACTACATCATCGACTCACGCGACTGCGCTGCCAACACCGCCCAAGCCCTCCTCGAGACCCTCCCACCCGCTCTCTAACCTAAGCCACCACAAAGGGGACAGACACCTTTGTGGTGGCTTTCCAACCGCAAAGGAAGCAACCATGAAAGCACTCGTCATCAACGGCCCCAACCTCAACATGCTCGGCATTCGCGAGCCGGGCATCTATGGTAGCGACAACTACGACCGCTTAGTGCAGATCTGCCAGGAAGCGGGAACCGCACAGGGCTTCAGCGAGGTCGAGGTCTTCCAGTCCAACCACGAGGGCAGCATCGTCGACAAGATCCAGGAGGCTTACGGCAAGGTCGACGGCATCGTCATCAACCCGGCCGCCTACACGCACACAAGCGTGGCCATCCTGGACGCGCTCAAAGCCGTCGCCATCCCGGCTGTGGAGGTCCACATTAGCGCAGTCGAGACCCGCGAAGACTTCCGCCAGGTGAGCTATGCACGCCTAGCTTGCTTCGCCACCATCACCGGCGAGGCCCTGCAAGGCTACGCCCACGCGCTGGAGCTGCTGAGGGAACGTCTCGAAAAGTAGCCTCGCGAGCAAATCCATCAACGCGATTCACACGCTAATAATGCCAGTGCCGCCAGCAGCAACCTCGCTACTGGCGGCACTTTATTACTGGCATATAATCATTGCAGTCACACAACGTCTGGAGACGCGCATGTTAAGCATCCATCTGGGGGATTACCCCGGTTCCATCTACGATACCGAAACCTATTTTAGGAACTCATACTTGGACTCATGGTTCGAAGACCCTATGGCCGCACAGATTATTAAAAGCGTGGACGGATCAGAGCTCATCGGTCCCCACAACATCGTAAGCAAACAGCTGGGCTCGATCACCCCACTCGAACTGTCCGGCGGCGTTAAGACGCTGCTACTGGTGCGCAATCTCCCAAATATGGTGTTCAACGCATCCACTTGCGGAGATAACTGCGCCCGCTGGCTGCTCAAAATTGGCAAAGAACAGGATGCGCTGGTGACCCTTTATCACATCATGAAGTTCCCCTGGAAGCGATTCGAGATTCGTATCAATAACGATGGCCGCATCGTCAGGAACATGCAGGAGTTCGTTGGAGCCACGAATGACTTTTTGGATGTTGATGAGTAATGAAGGGAACGCATGCTGTCGTCGTTGAGCGTGCAAAGGTCAAATACACGCTCACCTTTAAACGCAATATTTCCTTCATTCGCGGCAATAGCGGCACCGGCAAAACGACGCTCATCTCGATGATTCGCGACTACAACGATCGCGGGCCGGAGAGCGGCGTCACGCTCAATTGTGACGTTCCCTGCGAAACGCTTTCCGGTAGGCGTTGGGAGCGCGAGCTTTCAATCATCGAGAATTCCATTGTCTTTTTGGATGAAGGCAACGAGTTTATCTACTCGAAAGACTTCGCCAGAGCGGTCAACGGGTCATCGAACTATTTTGTTCTGATATCCCGACGCGATGCCAACGAGCTCCCCTACAGCGTTGATGAGATCCTGAAGCTAGTCAACACGACAAGTAAAACAATCAATGGCCGCAAGAGCGACAGGCGCTTCTACTCGGTGACCAAGCCGCTATATGACCACACGGCAAGTATGCTGTATCAGGATCTAAATGTTGGATTCGAGGTACCCGACGCCGTGGTTGTGGAGGACAGCAAGTCTGGTTATCAGTTTTACAGCGCTCTTTGCAACCGGTTGGAGATTCCCTGCTACACCGCTACCGGCGTAGCAAATCTAAAGCGAACGATTCACGAATGCCCCGAACAAAATGTGCTTGCCATTGGAGACGGAGCAGCCTTCGGTCCTTATATCGAAAAAGCATTGGGGCAACGCGTTTACAAGAACGTTCGCTTGTTCCTCCCGGAATCGTTCGAGTGGACACTCCTGCGCTCCGGGCTCATCCCCAGCAGCGACATTCCCAAGATCCTCGAGGACCCCTCGAGCTATATCGAAAGCCGCGACTACTTAAGTTGGGAGCGGTTCTTCACTGATGTGCTGGTCAAATACTCAGCCGAAACGCGCTACGCCTACAAAAAGGCAAAGCTCAATGAGCAGTACCTGAGGCCGCAGGCGATGAATGCAGTTGCAAACGTCTTGCCCGAGTGCCTGAAGGCAGACTAGATATAGTGGGGAGGGCCAAGTTGGTCCTCCCCACTATTATTACACCTTCTTGATCACGTACGCCAATCCAATATCGCAAGCACAGCGTACGATTGACGCGAAGAGCCACGATGCTGGCAGCGTCATAAGCAGAGGCATGGTCTGCCAAGGAATAAACCAATCGACCGCATGGATCGCAAAGATCGCCAGACTGGCTTGTCCGCAAAACACGAGTCCTCGCCCAAGACCGGTGCGTCTTTCAGCTTCTCCACGGCCATGGATACCCAGCACACACAGTAGCTACCGGCAAGAGCGGCAATCGTGGCGACAACAAAACCGTACACGCGGCCGCTCGAAAGCTCAAGTCCGCTCAGAGCCGCCAAGACAAGCCAAACAATTCCAGCTCCAACAAACAGCAGCGGCTTGTTCGCGCTCGGCTTCAGCAGCATACAAGATGAAAAAAGCCCAGACCACCAAGCGGTCCGGGCTTAATAAACGATGGTGCTCCATGGCGGATTCGAACCGTCGACCTTGGGATTAGAAGTCCCCTGCTCTATCCAACTGAGCTAATGGAGCAAATAACCGCACGCCCAAGCACGCGCACGCGTGCCAGGCGCTAGTAATTATAACCTAGTTGAACTGCTCGCGGTACGCCTTGCAGACCTCATCAACCGGGCCGTCCATGCGAAGGTCGCCCTTCTCAATCCAAACGGCGCGCTGGCAGATGCGCTCAACCTGCTCCATGGAGTGCGAAACGAACAGAACCGTCACGTCGCCGCTCTGGATAAAGTGCTGAATACGCGCCTCGCACTTTTGCTGGAAGAACACATCGCCGACGGACAGCGTCTCGTCAACGATCAGAATATCGGGCTCGGTGATCGTCGCGATTGCAAAGGCAATACGCGCCACCATGCCCGAGGAGAAGTTCTTAAGCGGCATGTCGACAAAGTTCTGCAGCTCAGCGAACTCGATAATGCCGTCAAAGTTGGCGTCGATGAACTCCTTGGTGTAGCCGAGCAGGGCACCGTTCAGATAGATGTTCTCGCGGGCGGTCAGCTCGGGGTCAAAGCCGGCACCAAGCTCAATCAGCGGCGCGATGTTACCGTGCACCTTAACGCTGCCCTCACTGGGCTCAAGCACGCCAGCGATGATCTTGAGCATCGTAGACTTGCCGGAACCATTGGTGCCGACCAGACCCACAACTTCGCCGCGATGAATATCGATCGAGATGTGCTTAAGCGCCCGAAACTCCTCAAAGAACAGCTCGTGCTTGGCAAGCTTAATGAAGTACTCCTTGAGGTTGGTCAGCGACTCAGACGCCATGTTAAAGATCATGGTGACGTCGTCGACCTCGACAGCCAGAGGCTGCTCGCTGTAATCAACAACAGATTCAGTCATCACAGCACTCCTTAGATGTAGAGGATGAACTTGCGCTCGGACTTATGGAACACGGTGTAGCCAATAACAAGCGCAAGAACCGCCCAAGCAACGCACATACCAAACGTCATAAGCGAGGGCGTAGTCTGGAACAGGAAGATATCGCGCATAAACTGCAGGTAGTTATACATGGGGTTCGCATAGACCAGAATGCGCACGAGATGCGGCATTTGCGCAACGAAGTCGGTCGTCCAGAAAATAGGCGTGATGTAAGTCCACGCCGTAATGACGACGCTCCACAGATGCATGACATCGCGGAAGAAGACCGTGAGGGCGGAGAGCATCATGCCCAGGCCCATGCAGAAGCACATAAGCAGCAGTAGGCAGACCGGCAGCAGAATCAGGTGCCAAGAAGGCATAACGTGGAACCACAGCATAACGATGGCAACGGCGACCAGCGAGAAGGCAAAGTTGACCAACGAGAAGAGCACCTTCTGCACCGGGAAGACCCAGCGGTGCACTTTAACCTTCTTGAGCAGCGGAGCCGCGCCCACGATCGACGTCAGGGCCTGGTTCGTAGACTCGGACATGACGGCAAAGGTGACGTTACCCACGATCAAGTACAGCGGGTACATCTCGGGCGTAATTGAGCCATTGCGGCCCTGGGCGAAAATCGTCGAGAACACGATGGCCATGACGATCATCATCAGCAGCGGGTTGAGCACCGACCATGCGACGCCCAGAACGCTACGGCGATACTTGATCTTAAAATCCTTGGTAACCAGCTGACGAAGGATAAACGCATCCTTCTCAAATTCGTTCTTAGCAAACGTCGCAGGCAGACTGCGAGTTTCTTGTTGCTTTGTCTGATCCGACACGGATGCAACTCCTTTACTCGTAATCGTTGACAAACGAACAGTATAGACCCGACGACCATGCAAACGATTCACGCAACAAAACTGGAGAACTAACCCACATCTTAGGATGCCATGACCAAACGGCTATACTTTCAAGGATTGAATGTATAAGGAGCATTGAGTGAATTCTGAATCCATCGCCGTCATCATCCCCTGCTACAACGAAGCGCTCACGATCGGCAAAGTCATCGACGACTTTCACCGCGAGCTTCCGCAAGCGACGGTCTATGTCTATGACAACAACTCGTCGGACGATACCTCACGCATCGCCACCGAGCACGGCGCCACGGTCCGCTTTGAGCCCCGTCAGGGAAAGGGCAACGTGTGCCGCCAGATGTTTCGCGACATCGACGCCGATTGCTACCTGATGGTCGACGGCGACGACACCTACCCCGCCGAGGCGGCCAAAGCCCTCTGCGAGCCTATCCTCAGCGGCACGGCCGACATGACCGTAGGCGATCGCCTTTCCAACGGCACCTATGCCGAGGAGAACAAGCGTGCCTTCCACGGCTTTGGCAACAATCTGGTCCGTGCCATGATCAAGTGGATCTATGGCTACAGCTTCGATGATGTCATGACCGGCTACCGTGCCATGAGCCGCCCGTTCGTTAAAACCTTCCCTGTGCTTTCCGAGGGCTTCCAGATCGAAACCGAGCTCTCGATCCACGCCGTCGACCACCGCTGGCGCATCAAGGATGTGCCCATCGAGTACCGCGACCGTCCGGAAGGTTCCGAGTCCAAGCTCAATACCGTAAGCGACGGCATTAAAGTCGTTGCGATGATTGGCACGCTGTTCAAGGACTACCGCCCTCTGAAGTTCTTCAGCCTCGTCGCGCTTCTGTTTGCGGTGATCGGCCTCGCCTTGGGCACGCCCATCGTTGTCGAGTATTTCCAGACCGGCCTCGTTCCGCGCTTCCCCACCGCCATGCTCGCCGCGTCGTTTATGTTCCTGTGCGGTCTGAGCCTTGCGACCGGCTTCATCCTCGATTCCGTGGCAAAGGTCGAAAAAAAGCAGTGGGAGGTCAACGTGTACAGCAAATACGCCTACGATGACCAGCCCGGCAGGTCCGCCACCACGCCAAGCGAGTGAAAGATCTTCCGCAAAATACTATTGGCACCACTGCGCAGATAGCCATCAACAAGAAAAGCCGCCGTTAAAGAACGGCGGCTTTTACTCTCGAAAAGTTGATAGCGGCTAGAGCGTCTTGAGGTACTCCCCAAGCTCTTCCTCCCAGTCGGGCATGTGGAACCCGACCGACTCGAGCCTGGAAAGGTCGAGCGCGGAGTGGACCGGGCGCGGGGCGACGGGTCCCTCGGCGCCGCCGTAGTAGTCGGCGGTCGATACCGGCACGACCCTGTCGCCGTTGCCGTTGGCGGCCTCGAAGACGGCGCGGGCGATGTCGGCCCAGGACTTGACGGCGCCGGAGCCGGTGCAGTCGTAGGTGCCGTAGGGGGCGTGCGTCCCCAGCACGTGGAAGATGGCCTGGGCCATGTCGCGCGTGAAGGTCAGGCGGCCCAGCTGGTCGTCGACCACGGTGATCTGCCCAAGCCCGTCCTCGGGGTCGGCGACGCGGTCGGACAGGCCCTTCATGGTCTTGACGAAGTTGTGGCCCTCGCCGATGACCCAGCTGGAGCGCATGATGTAGTGGCGCGGGCAGCCGGCCACGGCGATGTCGCCGGCGGCCTTGGTCTGGCCGTAGACGGACAGCGGGCTGAGGGGCTCCCCCTCGTCATGCACCTCGGCGGTGCCGTCGAAGACGTAGTCGCTGGACACGTGGACGAGGGTGATCCCGTGATCAGAGCATGTGCGGGCGAGGAGGGCCGGCCCGGTGGCGTTGGCCTTCCAGGCGGTCGCGCGGCCCTCGGCGGTCTCCGCCCTATCCACGGCGGTGTAGGCGCCGCAGTTGATCACGGTGCCGTAGAGCGACCAGTCGTACTGTGTGTAGGCGTCCGGGTCTGACATATCGAAGGTGTCGATGTCGCAGAAGTCGAAGTCCTTGGCCACGCCGCGCTCCTCGGCGAGCGCGCGCACCGCATGGCCCAGCTGGCCGTTGCAGCCGGTGACGAGGGTGCGCTTCGGCGCCATGGGGACGACGTCCCTCAGCATCGGGTGGTTGAGGTCCGCCTCGGAGACGGTGGCCTGGTCGAGCGGGATCGGCCACTCGATGGCGAGCTCGGGGTCGGCGAGGTTCACGAAGGTGTAGGTCCTCTTCAGCTCGAGCGACCAGTGGGCGTCCACCAGGTAGGTGTAGGCGGTGCCGTCCTCCAGGGCCTGGAAGGAGTTGCCCACGCCGCGCGGGACGTAGATGGCCTTGCTGGGATCCAAAACGGTCGTGAACACCTTGCCGAAGGTCTCGCTGCCCTCGCGCAGGTCCACCCAGGCGCCGAAGACGGAACCGCGGGCCACGGAGATGAACTTGTCCCAGGGCTCCGCGTGGATGCCGCGGGTGACGCCGCGGCTGTCGTTGTAGGAGACGTTGTTCTGGACGACCCTGAGGTCCGGGATGCCCAGCGCGGTCATCTTGGCGCGCTGCCAGTTCTCCTTGAACCAGCCGCGCGAGTCGCCGTGGACGGCGAGGTCGACGACCTTGAGGCCCACGATGCCGGTCTCGGCGACGGCGAGGTCCTTCTCGAATGCGATGTCTGCCATGTCTCTCTCCCCTCCTACTGGCCCTGTGCGCGGTAACGGTCCTCGGTGGCCTCCTTGGCCGGGCGCCACCAAGACTCGTTGGCCACGTACCAGTCGATGGTGGCCTTCAGGCCCTCGGCGAAGTCGGTGTGCGCCGGCCTCCAGCCCAGCTCGCGCTGGAGCTTCGTGCTGTCGATGGCGTAGCGGCGGTCGTGGCCGGGGCGGTCGGCGACCCAGTCGAAGTCCTCGGGGTCGCGGCCCATGGCCTCCAGGATCATGCGCAGCACGGTGATGTTGTTCTTCTCGCCGTCGGCTCCGATGAGGTAGGTCTCCCCCATGCGGCCCTTGGTGAGGATGTCCCACACCGCGGAGCTGTGGTCCTCGGTGTGGATCCAGTCGCGGACGTTCTCGCCCTTCCCGTAGAGCTTGGGGCGGACGCCGTCGATGATGTTCGTGATCTGCCTGGGGATGAACTTCTCCACGTGCTGGTAGGGGCCGTAGTTGTTGGAGCAGTTGGAGATCGTGGTGCGAAGGCCGTAGGTCCGGGTCCAAGCGCGCACGAGCATGTCGGAGCTGGCCTTGGTCGAGCTGTACGGCGAGGACGGGTGGTACGGAGTCTCCTCGGTGAACTTGACCGGGTCGTCGAGCGCCAGGTCGCCGTAGACCTCGTCGGTGGAGACGTGGTGGTAGCGGATTCCGTGCTTCCTCACGGCCTCCAGCAGGCGGAAGGTGCCCTCGACGTTGGTGCGCAGGAAGGGCTCCGGGTCGGCGATGGAGTTGTCGTTGTGGCTCTCTGCGGCGTAGTGCACGATCGCGTCGTGGCCCAGGACGATACGGTCCAGCAGCCCGGCGTCGCAGATGTCGCCCACGACGAGCTCCACGCGGTCGGACGGCAGCCCGGCGATGTTCTCGGGGTTGCCGGCGTAGGTCAGCTTGTCCAGGACGGTGACGTGCACCTCGGGGTGGTTGTCCACGACGTAGTGCACGAAGTTGCTGCCGATGAAGCCGCAGCCGCCCGTGACGATGATGTTCTTGGGTTCAAA
>DBGDSC010000017.1:0-11371 GCA_048402045.1 Collinsella sp. | reverse complement strand
GCTGGGATAGAATGTCGCTGTGGGCCATCGTCTTTCCTTTCGTCGAATATCTAGGCGCTGACGATTCTAGGCGATGGCCCTCCCTTGCTTCTTACACCACGGCTGCGCGCGCTACCTGTCGATGCTACAGGGTACTGTTTTTACTCGTTCACTTCTCGGAAAAGTATTCACCTTCGATATGCTGACGGTGTCTTTTTGGTTGCCAAGAACTAGACGGCCTGCTGTGAGGGGCGGTGGTGACGCTATGCCGCCTTGTTTCATTGAAAAAATAAGCGGGGTACCACCTAAGCTTTTTTAGCTGTCGATTACAGATCGCGTACTCGATAAACCTTGGTGCTGACAGCGCAGCTGATTGCACATAGTGCGAGCGCCAGTACTGCAATTCCTGCACACAGACAGCCAAGGACGGCGGGATCGGGATTCGCTCCGGCAATCGACATGAGCCAGTTGCTGATGGGGTTGGAGGAACTCAGCATTGCCATGGTGCCGCAGCCAAACAGGGCAAACAGGCCAAGGGATAGGCGCAGCGCCTCCATGTGTCCAAATCGGAAGAACAGCGGCTGTGCCAAGAATACCATCATGAGGGAGATGAGCATTGATGCCGCCGAGGCGGTTGCGATTCCAAAGATCGTCTGTCCCGTCGAAGGAATGCCCGCGCTGTTGAAGAGCGGGATGGAGGCGATGCTCAAAAGCGTGGCTGCACATGCCATGACGACCGAGAAGACAACGATGCACAGGTAGCGTGCGCAAATAATGTCTTTGCGCGAGAAGGGCAACGTTGCTCGATAACGCTCCCAGCCGTTTTGGTTATCGTAGCCAGCTAGCGAGTTCATGATTATGATGGGCGACATTGCGCTGACCGCACAGACGCCGGCGCTCATACCGGAATCGCCGTCTGTCGCGTTGGCGAGGGTCAACACGACGAAGATGAACAGCCCGACACCCGCGATGCTCGGGGTGAGCGTGCGAACGATGGCGAGCTCGGACATAAAGGCACGTTTCATTTCGAAGTCCCTTTCAGCGTGAGGCGCAGATAGTCGTCAATGGTTGCCCGATCGCAGGGAATCTCGGGGAAGGTCTCGAGCGTTTCGCGACGGTTGGGCACGAGCACGTCCACGCTGTAGGCGTGGTGGACGGCACGGGCGCCTTCGACGCAAACCATAAGCTCGGCGGCCTGTGCTTGGGTACAGTGGGCGATGCCGGCGCGGTCGGTAATATCCTCGCGCGGCAGGTCAAACACAATCGAGCCAGCATCGATGCAGATGACGCGATCAGCGGTGCGATCGAGATCGGACGTAATGTGGCTCGAGAGCAACACGCTGTGCTGGCCGTCGGCGACAAAGGCAAGCAGCTCATCAAGCAGTTCCTCGCGTGCCATGGGATCGAGGCCCGCAGTGGCTTCGTCCAAAACGAGCAGCTTGGCATTGTGGCTGAGCGCGCAGGTAAGTTGCAGCTTCATGCCCATGCCGCGGGAGAGGTCCTTGACCTTTGCCTTGGGATCGAGGCCAAATCGGCTAATGAGGTCGGCGAAGGTGCCGTGGCTCCAGGTGGGGTACGCCGGGCTTACGAGTGCTTCAACTTCGGTCACCTTGAGTGTAGAAGGGAAAGGACACGTGTCTAGCACGAGGCCGACACGAGTGCGCAGACAACGCTGCGCTTCACCGGGCGCGTCGGCGCCACAGCGCTGCCCAAACAGGTGCACCTCGCCGGCATCGAGTTTGATAAGCCCGAGCGCGGCTCGAATCGTCGTTGTTTTGCCAGCACCGTTGGCACCCACAAAGCCAACGATCTGTCCGGGCTCTACGGCAAACGTGACATCGCGCAGCGAAAAGCGGTCGCTCACACGGCGTGAGATGCCTCTGAGTTCTAAAAGGTTTTGCATGGTATAGCCTTTCTTGCAGATGGCTACTGCATGGTTTCGGGGGCTACCAGGTCGAGCATCTCGTGCAGCTTGTCGCGCGTGACACCCAAGGCTTCGGCTTGGCTTGCCGCTTTCGCAAGCAGCTCTTCGATATGGCAGAGCTGGTTTTCGCGCAAGAGCTCTTGGTTGCCCTCGGCGACAAAACAGCCTTTGCCCTGCACGGTGCAGATAAACCCGAGCTGCTCCAGGTCGGCGTAGGCGCGCTTGGTGGTGATGACGCTCACGCCAAGGTCGCTCGCGAGTGCACGGATGCTGGGGAGTTTGGCTCCCGCAGCGAGCGTGCCCGAAAGGATCTGAGCTTTGACCTGCGAGGCTATTTGCTCGTAGATGGGTTTATCGCTCGAATTGGATAGGATGATGTCCACAGCGGCTCCTTAGCTGATGGACTACACGTGTATATAACCGGTAAGCACAGTATATATACACTATGCACAGTTACGCAAGAGGTAAATAGGGATTGTCCGCTCGTTCATTCATCTCAATCTGTAACATCTGGAACCGATATGGACGGCTACCTGTTACAGATTGAGATTTTGCTGGCGGGCCCCACCTGGTTGTCTAAATCTGTAACAGGTAGAGGTTCAAAAACCGTCTAGATGTTACAGATCGAGACAAACTGCTGCGGAGCGCCGCCATCGACTGCTACCCTAGGCCCCAACTGATGAATTTGTCCTGACAGGTGCCCTATGCCGAGATTTCGCGGCTACAATAGTACGGTTACATCGACGTAATGCACTTAATGCAAGAAAGGATCCGCATGGCAAGCCTGTCGGATGAAATCTCGTCGCGCCGCACGTTCGCGATCATCAGCCACCCGGACGCCGGTAAGACCACGCTTACCGAGAAGCTGCTGCTCTATACCGGCAGCATCCAGACCGCCGGCTCGGTCAAGGGCAAGAGCTCGGCCAAGCACGCCGTCTCGGACTGGATGGACATCGAGAAGGAGCGCGGCATTTCCGTCACCTCCTCGGTGCTGCAGTTCACCTACAACGGCGCCTGCGTCAACATCCTCGATACCCCCGGCCACCAGGACTTCTCGGAGGATACCTACCGTACCCTTATGGCCGCCGACGCCGCTGTCATGGTCATCGACGGCGCTAAGGGCGTCGAGGCCCAGACCAAGAAGCTCTTTAAGGTCTGCACGCTGCGTCACATTCCCATCTTCACCTTTGTGAACAAGCTCGACCACGAGGCTCGCGATCCGTTTGAGCTCATGGAAGAGATCGAGAATGTTCTGGGCATCAACACCTATCCCATGAACTGGCCGATCGGCAGCGGCCGCAATTTCCGCGGTGTGTTCGATCGTCAGGCCCGTCGCGTTATCGCCTTTGAGGGCGACGGTCACGCCAACGCCACCAAGAAGGTCGCCGAGGTCGAGGCTGAGCTGGGTGACCCCTCCATGGACGAGCTTATTGGCGAAGAGAACCATAAGAACCTGATGGACGACATCGAGCTGCTCGATGGCGCCGGCGACGAGCTCGACTTGGATGCCGTGGCCTGCGGCAAGCTGAGCCCGGCGTTCTTTGGCTCGGCGCTCACCAACTTTGGTGTGGAGCCCTTCCTCAAGGAGTTCCTGCGTCTGGCCCCGACGCCGCGCGCCTATACCGATACGCTCACCGGCGAGCCGGTCGATCCCTGCCGCGACGACTTTAGCGGCTTTGTGTTTAAGATCCAGGCCAATATGGACAAGAACCACCGAGATCGCATCGCCTTTGTGCGCATTTGCTCGGGCAAGTTCGAGCGTGGCATGGATGCCTTCCACATGCAGGGCAACCGTAAACTCAAGCTGGCCACGGGCACCTCGATGATGGCCGATGACCGCGCGATTGTTGACGAGGCGTACGCGGGCGATATCGTGGGCCTGTTCGATCCGGGTATCTTTAGCATCGGCGACACCGTGTGCTCTGGCAAGCGCCACGTGCAGTATCCGCAGATCCCGACGTTTGCCCCCGAGATGTTCGCTCGCATTACGCAGGTCGATACGCTCAAGCGCAAGCAGTTCGTCAAGGGTATGGAGGAGCTTGCCCAGGAGGGTGCTATCCAGATCTTCCGCGAGCTGGGTGCCGGCATGGAGAGTGTCATCGTGGGCGTGGTCGGCGTGCTGCAGTTTGAGGTGCTCGAGCGCCGCCTCAAGGCCGAGTACCGTGTTGAGGTTCGTCGCCAGCCGCTGCCCTATACGGACATCCGCTGGATCCAGAACGACCCCGACACCATCGATATCCCGGCTCTTTCGCTCACGCGCGACACCCTGCGCGTCGAGGACATGCGCGGCGGCAAGCTGCTGCTGTTCACGAGCCCGTGGAACGTGGATTGGGCAACTGACCACAACCCCGACCTTATCCTGTCGGAGTTTGGCAACGTGGCCTTTTAACGCATCGGCGCGGTGGCCCTGCGGGGCTGCCGCGTCGTTCGCTTGCCTGATGCCGTGTGAGCGGCTATCATACCCACCGTCGTCTCAAGACCGGGGCGTTCGAGCAGTTCGGGTCCGATATCCTGCTCGTTAAACCTAAAACCAAAGGAGTACATAATGATCAAGAAGGTCATGGAGGACTACAAGGTCCTGTTGCGGAGCATTCCCGCGGCAACGGTTTCGCTGTTTTTCGTGAGCGTCATCATGATGAACCTGCTGGCCAACAAAGAGCTTATCAGCCTGCCGTATCTGGCACTCGATTGCGGCTTTGTGGTGAGCTGGGTTTCGTTTTTGTGCCAGGACATGATCTGCAAGCGCTTTGGCGCCAAGGCATCCATCAAAATCTCTATCCTCGCGCTGCTGGTCAACCTGGCCGTGAGCCTGTGCTTTTGGGCATGCTCGCTTACGCCCGGTATGTGGGGCGCCTACTACGACACCGGCATGATCGAGGTCAACACCGCCCTTAACGCCACCATCGGCGGCACCTGGTACGTGGTGCTGGGCTCTTCGCTGGCAATGCTCGTTTCTGCCGTGGTTAACTCCACGCTCAACCAGTCGCTCGGCCGCATGCTCAAAAAGAATAACTTTGCAAGCTTCGCCTTCCGCTCCTATGTGTCCACGGGTGTTGGCCAGTTTATCGACAATCTGGTCTTTGCCATTGTGGTGAGCCACACGTTCTTCGGCTGGACCTGGGTGCAGGTCCTCATGTGCTCCCTGACGGGCGCTGTTGCCGAGCTGCTGTGCGAGGTTTTCCTGAGCCCCGTGGGCTACAAGGTCGTGCGCGGCTGGGAGCGCGAGAATGTGGGCTCCGAGTACCTCGAGCGCCACGCAACCGCCTAAGGAGCAAGTATGCGGGTTTTGATCACGGGTGCTTCGGGCGGTATCGGAGCCGCATGCGTGCAACGATTTTTGGACGAGGGCCACGAGGTCGTGGGCTTTGATTTGCTACCGGCGGCGATCAAACACGAGCGCTACCGCCATCTGATCGTTGATGTTCGCAAGCCGGACGCGTTTCCAGACGATCTTGAACCCCAGGTGATCGTGAACGTTGCCGGTACGCAGGATTCGGCTGACGACATCGCCGCCAACCTGTATGGCACCATCAACGTGACCGAGCGCTACGCCTTTGCGGGGGAGGGGCTTGCCGCCAAGCCGGCGCCGGCTATCAAATCCGTGGTCAATGTGGGGTCGGCGAGCGGGCATACGGGATCGGAGTTTCCCGACTATGCCGCCAGCAAGGGCGGCGTTATCGCCTACACCAAGAACCTTGCAAACCGTCTGGCGCCGCAGGCTATCGCCAACAGTGTGGACCCGGGTGGCGTTATCACGCCGCTCAACCGTTGCGTGATGGAAGACGAACACCTGTGGAACCAGATTATGGAGCTCACGCCGCTTAAGCGCTGGGCCACCGCCCAAGAGATTGTCGAGTGGATCTACTTTGTGGGCGTGACCAACCGGTTTATGACCGGGCAGAGCCTGCTAATCGATGGCGGCGAGGCCGGCCGCACACAATTTATTTGGCCCGAATAGGAAACGCGCCCGATGGAAAGCCGTCGGGCGCGTTTTTGATGTATCGATTTTTAGCCGAGGCAAGTCCAGTTGACGGGAGTCGAGCCGTGCTGTTCGAGTAGCCGATTGGCTGCCGAGAAGGGACGCGATCCCATAAAGGCGGGGAGTTCTGCCGTGGCACGGTTGGCCGAAAGCGGCGAGGGGTGCGTAGAGGCCAGGCAGAACTTGCCGGTTGTCTTGCCCGCACCAGTTGCGACGAGCTTGCCTTCGACCATCTGCTGAGCAAAGCGGCCCCATGCCAAAAAGACTACCGGCTGGGGCAGCTGACAGCAGCGTTCGATAACGTAGTCGGTGAGCGTGCTCCAGCCCAGTTTGGCGTGCGAGTTCGCGGCATGCTCGCGCACGGTGAGCGTGGTGTTGAGAAGCAGGACGCCCTGCTGTGCCCATGGGGTTAGGTCTCCTGTGGCGGGAATGGGGCAACCCAGATCGGCTTTGAGTTCTTTATAGATGTTGCGCAGGCTCGGCGGCAACTTGGTTTGCGTCGCGGGGACCGAGAACGACAGTCCCATGGCCTGGTTGGGTCCGTGATAGGGGTCTTGACCCAAGATGACAACTTTGACCTGGTCGGCCGGGGTGTAGGCGAGGGCATTGAGGATGTCGTCTTGTGCCGGGTAGATAGTCTGCTCGGCACGCAAAAGGGCGATGCGCTCGAGCAGCTGGTTCGTAGTGTCACGTACCGGCTGCGGCGCATTGCCCAACCAAGTTGCTATGTTGCGGTCGCGGGTTGCGGTGTCCATGGGGCTCCTTTATGGCAGATGCTCTGTTGGCATCTATTGTAAAGGCGCACCGGTTGCCTTTATGCCGCGGCTGCATGAAGAGCGGGGTCTACGAGGCGCGCTCGGGCGCTCCTGCCATACGAGCGCGTCCATGTGCGCGGAGGCGCGGAAGCTCGACGGTTGCCGCCATGACGCCGGTGAGGATGAGAGCTGCACCCAGGAAGGCGATGGGGCTCAGGACCTCGCCGACTAGGAAGAACGAGAAGACAGCGGAGCAGACCGGCTCAAGCGAGAAGGCGAAGCCGGTGGTCTCGGCGGGTACGTGGGGCTGCACGAGCGTCTGGGTGATAAAGCCGTAGGCAGAGCAGATGAGTGCGAGCGCGACGACGACCACGATCTCGCTGGGCGTACTGGGAAGTGTGAAACCGCCAAAGACGCATGCGGCGATGCCCGAGAACAAGCCGCCGAAGCCCAGCTGCCAAACGCCCAGAGCAAGCGGATCGACTTCTTCGACAAAGCGCTTGGCCACGATAATGTGGCTGGCATAGATAAAGGCCGAGAGCAGCATGATGATCGCGCCGGGATTCAGGCTGGTAAAGTCTGCGCCCGAGAGCAGCAACATACCGCAGGTGACGATGGCGGTGCCGACGAGCACTTTGCGCTCGGGGGCGCGACGCAGCAGGGCGGCGTTGGCAAACGGTACGATCACGACCGTCAGGCTCTGCAAAAAGCCGGCGGTGGAGGCGGAGGTGAGGCTGGAGCCCAGGCACATGCAGGTGAGCTCGGTTGCCATAATGGCGCCGATGATGGCGGCCCGGACCATAAGGTCGCGGTTGATGCGCAACGCGTGCTTGTGGAAGAGCAGCAGGCAGACCACAAAGGCGATGATGCAGCGTAGCGCGACGATGCTCGTGGCGTTCATGCTGTCCATGCCGATCTTCATGAGGGGATACGAAAAGCCCCATGCGACGGGAACGGAAAATGAGAGCGCGATTGCTTTTTTGCGATCCATGGGACTCCTTTTGTTACAGAACGGTTTCGCAAAAAGGATTCTGCTCCCAGATGTGGATGTAGTAAAGCGAATGTATCTTCAGTATGATTAAGAAATACTAATGTTGGCAGAAAAAGCCCTGGCAAAACGTTTTACGGCTGCATTGATGTGGAGGTGCGATGGCATCGCGGTATCAGATTGTTTGTATGGTGGTCGATCGCGGCAGTCTTAAGGGCGCGGCGGACGAGCTGGGCTATACGCAAAGTGCGGTGAGCCAGGCCGTCAAGGCACTCGAGCGCGAGCTGGGTACCACGATTATCGAGCGCGGAAAGCAGGGCGTTTCGCTTACGCGCGACGGTAAGCAATATCTGCCGTACCTGCGCCAGATCGTGACTGCCGAGGCCGAGCTCGAGGGCAAGCGCCAGGAGCTGCTGGGGCTTTCGTCGACCGATATTCGCATCGCGACGTTTACCAACGTGAGTCGAACCGTGTTGCCGCGCGTGATCCGCGACTTTGGGGCCCTGCACCCGGGGGTACACTTTACCCTTAAGCAGGGCGATTACACGCGCAACGCCCAGTGGGTGCACGATGGCGTGGTTGATTTTTGCTTTACGGCACGCGGTTTTACCGCGGGGCTCGAGAAGCGCGTGGTCTATCACGACGAGTTGGTAGCATTGTTGCCGGCCGCGCATCCGCTGACGGCAAAGGAAAAGGTGACGCTCGCCGATCTGGCGTCCGAGCCGTTTGTGCTGCTGGATGAGGGCGAACAGAGTCTGGTGCTCGATGCATTTGCGGCGCATGGGCTGTCGCCGCATGTGACGAGTGAGGTGACCGACGACTACACCATCATGGCGATGGTCGAGGAGGGCCTAGGCGTGAGTATACTATATCGCCGTACCGTCGAGGGCATGCGTGCCGATATTCGCGTACGTCCCATCGTGCATGCCCCCTCGCGCGACGTGGTGGCCGCTTGGCGCAGCTGGGACACCATGCCCATCGCCACGAGGCGCTTTATCGACTATATGAGCTCTCATATTGTCAATTAATGACTGGCGTGGCGTTGAGTGCGGTGTTTAGCGGGCTGTCGCTTTGGCTTGGGTGGCGCGATAGGTGCGTGCCGGGTGGCAAAGTAGTACCGCCACGACCATAAAGAACGCCGTGGTGCCCAGGCTGATGGGGTAGACCATCATGATGTTCGCAAAGGTGCGGAAATGCGGGAACACGCAGAACACCCAATAGAAGCGGATGCCGCAGACGCAGATCATGGTGATGAGGGCGGGCGTGAGCGAGATACCAAAGCCGCGCAGGTAGCCTGACATGTTTTCGTAGAACATACTAAAGGCGTACGCCGGGAAGATCGAACACACGCGGATATAGCCGATCGAGACGATGTTGGGATCGCTGTTAAAGAGCGACAAGATCTCGCGTCCCAGGCCGACAATAACGATGATCGTGGTGAGTGCAACGATACCACCTTCGACCAGGCAGACCTTGAGCGTCTTGGTGCAGCGGTCGATCTGGCGGGCGCCGTGATTTTGTCCCACAAAGGTAGTGCAAGCCTGGCTAAAGCTGTTGAGCAGGTTGTAGCACACGTACTCCAGGCTCATGGCGGCGCTCGATGCCGCCATGACCTCGGTGCCCAAGCTGTTGATGGCAGACTGGATGATGATGTTGGCGACAGCAAAGACGGCGCTTTGGATGCCGGCGGGCAGGCCGATCTTGACGATGCGCTTGAGGGCGACGGGGTCGATAGCTAGGTCGCGTAGGGTGACGCGGACGACGGAGTCGGTCTTGAGCAGGCGGATAAAGAGCGTAGCGGCGCTGACGGTGTAGGCGATGGCGGTGGCGATGGCGACGCCCGCGACGCCCCAGTGGAGTATTGGGACAAAGATGAGGTCCAGGCCAATGTTGAGGACGGTGGACACGGCAAGCGCCTGCAGCGGCATGCGGGTGATGCCGACGGAGCGGAAGATCGCGGCCTCAAAGTTGTAGAGCAAAATCGAGGGCATGCTGAGCAAAAAGACGCGTAGGTAGAGTGAGGCGAGCGGCATGGTCTCGGCGGGAACGTTGAGCGCGGCGAGCATGGGCTCGGCAAAGATCTCGCCCAGCGCGATGACGACAAAGCCCACGAGCGCCATTAAAATCGAGGTATGGACGGCGCGCTTGACCATGTTCTGATCGTTGCGGCCGATAGCGTTGGCGATGACCACGTTGGAGCCAAGCGACATGCCAATAAACAGGTTGAGCATAAGACTGGTAAGCGGAACATTGGAGCCGACCGCCGCCATGGCGAGGGTTCCCTGGTCGCCCGAGAAGTTGCCGATGATGACCGTGGCGATGAGGTTCGACAGCTGCTCCAGGATGCTCGTGGCGGCCACGGGGAAGGCGAACAGGGGAATATTGCGCCACAGCGAGCCGGTGGTCATGTCAATGTGCTTAGATACGGTGTCAGCCATATGCTCTCAATCTCTAATATGCTCTTTCGTGCTTATTTGCGCAGATGATGATACTCCTAATCGACTAGTCATTGGGTGTTCCTATAGTTTTGTCAACCGTCGGGGCTACTCCCGGTAGGGCACCCGGTCGCGCATCACGGCGTATATCGCCCTGAGCCGCTTCCTCGCGACGGCCTTGAGCGCCCGCCCGTGCCCCATGCCCCGCGCCCTGCAGGCCCGGTAGTACTCGCCGTAGCGCCCCGAGGACCTCACCAGGCTGTTGCACGAGAAGATCAGCAGGGACTTGAGCCTCGCGTCGCCGCGCCTGGACGCCCTGACCGACCTCACCGACGTGCCGGAGCTCCTCACCCTCGGGGCTATGCCGCAGTACGAGGCCAGGTGGTCGTGGTCCGGGAACCTCCCGATATCGACCGACACCGCGAGCTGCGCCGCGGTCCTCGGGCCGATGCCGGGCACGGTGAGCAGGCACGCGTAGGTCTCGTCGCCCTCGAGCAGCGCCGCCGTCTCGGCCTCGAGGGCCCCGGCCTCGTCGAGGGCCTCCGATATCCGGGCGGCCAGGAACCTGACCTGCCTGTTCTCGGCCTCGACGAGCGCCGGCGGGGGCGCGGTGGAGGCGGCCGCGGCCTCCCCGGCGGCCTCGGCCCGCGGGCCCCCGGCCCCGGAGCGGGCGATCCCCCACGCCCCGCCGAGCAGCTCCAGCCACCGCCGGTCCGACAGGTCGACCGCGGCCTCGAGGGCCGGGCAGGACTCGAGCAGCACCGCGCGCAGGCGGTTCTTGTCCCTGGTCGCGCAGGCGACGACGTGGTCGCGCTGCGACGAGAGGGCGCGGGCGGCCTCGAGGGCCTCGCCGCGGCCCGGGACCCCCGACAGGGAGTCCTGCACGCCCAGGGCGGTCCGCGCGATCACCGCGGCGTCGCGCTCGTCGGTCTTGGCCTCGCCGGCGAACAGGCCGGCGGCGCGGCTGGCGGCGAGCCCGGGCAGGTAGGCGACCCCGAGCCCCGCGGCGCGGGCCCGCCTCACGGCGAGGGACCCTATGTTGCGGAACTGGTCGACGACGACGAGCGTGCCGGCGGGCGCGGAGGCGAACAGCGCGTCGAGCTCGGCCTCCCTGTTGCGGATGGGGGCGCTGGCCAGCACCTCCCCGTCGCGGTCGATCAGGCAGGCCCAGTGCGATGACTTGCCGACGTCCGGTTGATTTCCGATCTCAGCCGAACACATTGAGCGGATAGGACGTTCCCGCAGCTAGCCGAACGCCCCCGAGGCCCCATCCGGGCCCCGGGGGCGGCATTTTCCCAGTTGAAGGAACGG
>DBGDSC010000016.1:0-1318 GCA_048402045.1 Collinsella sp. | reverse complement strand
TAGCCCAGGTCTTTTGCCGCAGCGAGGGAGACGGTGTAGGTATATTCACCGCCCGCCTGCCAGTCGGTAGCATTCTTCATCTTATAAACGAAGGTCTTGCCGTTAGTGAAGGTGCAGGTGATAAAGGTCGTGCCAGCTGCCACACTTTGCGGGGCGACGATGGCGGTGTAGGTGTTGCTACCCTTGTCATACGGGACGATTATATCCGGGTTGTCGCCTTCGGTGGAGAGTCCCGTCATCTGCACGGATGCCAGCCCCTCAGTGTAGTCCGTCAGAACGATGGTCACTCGCGCCGTGCGGTGGGTGAAGCGAAGCGTGGGGCTACCGTAAGTCACCGTCTGTCCGTCGGCTACGATGAGGTCGCTGCCCTCAAAGTCTTTCTGGGCACTTTGGTTGGCTTTTACCTTTACCGCAGGTGGGGTTGTCTCGCCAGCGGTGTAGGGCCACCACGCTGTGACGGTGATGTTGTTGTGGTTGGTCCAGTAGTACGAGTCGGTGGAGGTCAGCGTGGCGCTGGTGGGGTCGGCGGTGGAGGGCGTCACGTTGTACGTCTTCACCGTGCCGTCCATCATGACTGCCACGCTCTGCACACCCGTCCAATTGCCATCCGCGGGGGCACGGGTGCCGGCGATGGCTGTCGCGGCGGGATTCAGCCCCGTGGCGGTGAAGACGATGGGGGTGCCTTCCGCCCCTTCCGGTAGGAAGCCCGCTTCGTCCTGCGTGCAGGCGGCGAGTGAGAGGGCGAGCGCTGCAAGTGCAAAAAATCTTATCCTCATAATATCTGTTATTTTATTACTCTGGTTGTTTCCGTTGCGGGCAGAACTTTTCCGCCCGACGGTTTACTGCTTCATCAAGGTAGGCAATGCTCCTTTAAGTTCGTAACGCCACCTTGAGCCTGCGTTCTGCAAGGCGGTGTTCATGGCATCGACGGCTTTCTGCCAGGTAACGACAGAGCCGTCCACCTTCGTGGCTCCGGTGCTTTCCCTATTGTAGCCGATGCCTTGTTCATGATTGTTCTTCCAATAGCAGGCGGTCACGGTGGTGTAGTTATTTCCCAAAAAGCCGCCGATATGTACTTTGCCAGTGCTACTACCCGTACTGGTTACGTTGCCCGTGGCATAGCAGGCAAGGAGGCTGCTTCCTGCGTTCATTCCCACCAGACTGCCGCCAGCGATATTCTTTGCGGGGTTTATTTCTATGGTCACGTTGCCCGTGGCATAGCAAGCGGTCAGGGTGGCACTCGAATTCGTCTGACCTGCCACGCCGCCGACATCGACCGTTCCCTTCACTGTGGCAGAGGAACTGCATCCGGTGATGG
>DBGDSC010000015.1:0-4201 GCA_048402045.1 Collinsella sp. | reverse complement strand
CTGGCCGCGCACGAGGCCATAAGGGAGGTCCTTGACCGCCACGGCGTGGCGGAATAGCCTTAGGCGCAAGGGGCGCTGACGCGGCCCTCCCTCTTACACCACAAAAATTCGCGCGATCACCGCTCAGATGCCTCACCAACATAATTTGAGTTATTCGGCCTTATCCTATACAAATGGTGCGATCGCAACGTCCTATTCGAATTGATTCAGGTAGATTTATGGGGCTTGGTTGCGAAATTAAGGCGATTTTAGCTTCGATTGCGGTTCAAGGGGCCTTGACTAGTGGTTCAGCTGGCCGAACAACTCGAAAAATGTAGGTGGGCCAACCTGCCGACTATGTGAAGCACGCGTATTTGCTCGTTTTGATGAAAACTAGGGTGCAGCCATAAGGCTGCGCCCTAGTTTACTGCGTGTCGGTGTGCCCAGACGGATTGCGCTGTGCCTGGCAGGCGCTCCCGCAGATGGATCGGTTATTTCGCGAATAGGTTCTTGAGGTTGAACTCGGCCTGAACCGTGCGGAGCATGAGGTCGGTGTCGTCGAGGCCCAGGTGCTGCTCGTTGGCGTCGGCGGCGAGGGTTCCACGGCGGCGCGCCCAGTTCTCGAGCGCGGCGGGCGCGGATTCGCGGGGGAGCGAGCGGACGTCGGCATCCAGGCTGCGGCAGATCTGGCGCGAGTCGATGACGATGATCTTGCCGGCGCGGCGTGCCTCGGCGTAACCGTCCAGGTGGATCTTGAACCAACTGTCCTCAAAGGCGGCGTTGTGCGCCATGTACGGGTACTTCTTCATAAGCTTGAGCAGCTGCTTCTGCAGTTCCTTGTTCTCGCGGAATGGCTTTTTGCCGTCGATGTCGTCCCAGGTGATGTGGTGGATATTCGACAACGGCACATCCTCGCCGCGGTAGATGTCGGGCAGACCGCAGTAGTGCGCCTCGGCGTCGTGCGGGACGGCGTCGCTGGTGAGCTCCATGATTTCCCAACCCACATTGATGATATAACCGCGCTCGGGTGCACGGCCGGTGGTCTCGATGTCGATACCGAGCACGGTGCCCTGGATGGGCTTGCGGGCGTAGGCCACGCCGAGCGCGTCGCGGTCGCCGCGGATCTCGCGCATGACCGACGCGGCGGTGCGCTTTTGCATCTTGCCGATGGCGGCGCAGGTGTCGGCATCGGACAGGCCGCGCGAAAGCGTCGCGGGCGTCACGTTGCGCAGGCGCGCCTCGCCAATCTGGTCGCACAGGTCGCGGTTGCGGTCAGCCAGGTCGCGCACGGTGGCAAAGTCGAAGCTGGGGTCGCCCTCGGCGGTAAAGTACTCGGTTTCGAGCACCTTAAGGGCCTCCTCGCCCTTCTGGCGCTCGGACTCCATGGCGCCGTGATCGCCATAGATAAACATGGGAATAAACGGCTGGCGCTCGTATTCGAGTGCTTGTGAAACGTTCATATAACTGCTCCTTGGACGGGCCGTGTCGCGCAGCTCGGTGGCATTGAGTTATGGCGAGATGATAGTTTACCATGGGCAACTATTGGCATCGCGCCTAGGACAACTACAATACCCTAGTTGACCGCTAGGACTTTTACAATGCTGCCGAAAGACATGAAAGGTTCCATCCGTCATGGATTTGCTGATTGATATTCTGCTCGACGCCGGCAAGGACACGCTCTCGCTGGCGCCGTTTTTGTTGGTGACGTATCTTGCTCTCGAGACACTTGAGCACGTTGCGGGCGACCGCGTCAACGGCGCTATCAAGCGCGCCGGCGCTGCGGGTCCCGTGGCTGGCTCGCTGCTGGGCATTGTGCCGCAGTGCGGATTTTCGGCCATGGCAGCAACGCTGTACGCCGGCCGTGTCGTGACGCTGGGCACGCTGGTCGCCGTGTTCCTCTCGACCTCCGATGAGATGCTGCCGCTGTTGCTCGCCGAGCAGGTGCCCGTGCAGACCATGGCGATGCTTTTGGCTTCGAAGGCACTGATCGCGCTGGTCACGGGCTTTATCGTGGACGCGGCTATCCGCGGCCTTCGTCGTAATTCCCGCGCGCATGCGGCGATTCGCCGTACCGTGCTGGGGACCGCTGCCAATCCGGCTCATGTGAACTGCGCGCACGACGACCATACCGGGGGCGACATCATTGATGAAGTGGCCGAGGCGGGCGTGAGCGCCGACCACATCCACGAGTTGTGCGAGCGCGACCATTGCGGTTGCGATGATGATGAAGATGAACACGAGCGCGACCACGGACACAGCCATGACCACGGTCACGCAGGCGAGCATGAGCACCACCACGGCCATGGGCACGACCACGGTCACTCCCACGAAGGTGCGCCCGTCCTGTCGATTATCCGCAGCGCGATCTCGCACACCGTGCAGGTTTCGGTTTTTATTTTCCTGGTGACGCTGATTCTAGTTGCCGTGCTCGAGACCTTCGGAGAGTCCGCGATCGAGCAGTTCCTGCGTGGCAACGAGACGCTCGCCGTCTTGGGCTCGGCACTCGTCGGCCTGATCCCCAACTGCTCGGCCAGCGTGGTCATTACGCAGCTGTACCTGGAGGGCGCGCTACAGCTGGCGCCGATGCTCGCCGGCACGCTCATTTCCGCCGGCGTGGGCTATCTTGTCCTGTTCCGCACCAACCGCAGCGCTCGTGAAAACGCCGTGTTCCTGGTCATGATGTACGTCATCGGCGCCGGCTGGGGCCTTATCCTATCCGCCTTCGGCCTCTAAGTAGGCCTAAAAAATGGGCTTCAAATAGCCATGCTCGGCGCCTGCGCAATGCGGCGACGCATGGCATTTTGAAGCCCGTTTTTTGTTGAGCCATGGATTCCGAGCGCTCACACCGCGCAAAACAAAAAGGTAGATTTCCGGGCACGTCCCAAAAATCTACCTTGGTTAGCGCAGCAGCTCGGTGAGGTTTCGCTTAAAACGAGCGCGGTCTTCGCTGGTAAATGCCGCCGGTCCGCGAGTGCGTCCCCCGGCGCGGCGTACCTTCTTTTCCTCGTGGCGAATAAACAGCTGCATGTCGATGGTCGCTTTGTCGTAGACGCGCCCGCGCACGCCGATGGCGGCGGCATCGCGCCCGAGCGCCATGCTCGCCAAGCCAATGTCCTGCGTCACGACTACGTCGCCCGCCTGCAGGCGTTCGACAATGGCAAAGTCGGCGCTGTCGGCGCCCACGCTCACATCGAGTGTCGTGACCCAAAAGCCGCGTCGCGCGTGCTCGGCATCGCGCGGGTCGTCGCGGCGAATGTGCCGTTCCAGGTTTTGCGTGCTGTTGCCGGCGATAACAACGGCGACGCCCGCCCGCCGCGCGCAGTCAATCGACTCGCGCGTGACCGGGCAGGCGTCGGCATCAATAAAGAGCGTTCGCGGCATCTAGTGCACCAGTTTGCCAAATTGAATAGCACGAACAATCAGCGTTACGCCAAACACCAGCAGCGCGGCGCCGCTAAAGATGACGAGCATCTTGGCCGACCACAGCGGATAGATAAACACGAACATGCCGGCGATGATGGAGAGTGCACCGCTCAGGATGGCGAGGGCACGGTTGGACGAAAGCTCGGACTCCAGAATGGACATGACACCTTCGACAATCCAGCCAAAGCCGGCCACGATAACCACCATCGTGGTGAGCGTCGCGGTCGAGAAGGCCTGGTTGCGCAGGATTATGACGCCGCCCAAGATAATGAGTAGGTTGGAGATGATGCTCGTCACGCGCCAGCCGGTGGGCAGCAGCGGCTCAAAAATGGCAGTGAACAGCCTGATGGCAGCAGTGATTACAAAGTAAAAACCCAGGACAGTCGTCAAAAAGACGAGGGACTTGGCGGGTGCAAAAAGCAGCGCGATACCAGCAATGAGCGCTAAGACGCCCGTGATGGCGTAAATCCAGCGTACGGCCTTGACGGCTTTGCCCGCCATGCTTCTCTCGTCAAATCCAAACTGGCTCGATTTTTGGTCATCGTTCTTAAAGATGCCCATAATGTCTCCTTTCCGTGCGGCGTAAGTCTTGATCGTTACAACCAGTATCGCCTAAAGGCGCTGGCGTATGGGTCGGGGAGGGCGAAACGTAACCAAAAGGTCCCGAATTGTTTCCGTTGTTGATCGCGCGAATTTTTGTGGTGTAAGAGGGAGGGCCGCGTCAGCGCCCCTTGCGCCTAAGGCTATTCCGCCACGCCGTGGCGGTCAAGGACCTCCCTTATGGCCTCGTGCGCGGCCA
>DBGDSC010000014.1:0-4057 GCA_048402045.1 Collinsella sp. | reverse complement strand
GGGGAAACGGCGGTCGACGAAACTGGAGAGGAGGTATTACGAGCTCCTGTGCGAATTGGAGAGAGCGCTCCCGCAAACTGCCTCTTGACAACTTATAGGAGCGTCGGTTTTGTTTTTGCAAATTCCGGAATGGTCGAGGGTGGCCGGTTTAACGTAGTAGATGGCCACGTTTCGTGGCAGGCGGTCCGACCCAAGGCACAAGGCAGCCAACCTCGAATGGACATTCTCGAAGTTGCGGTGGAATACGGACTGAATTGGCACCTTAAAGGCAATAACACTCCGTATTTCACCGCAACTTATCGAGGGGATGGGTTTTAGAGGCGAGCGAGGTCGTAGGCTTGGGCGGCTGACTCACCGGCGAAGATGAGGTTGGTTGTGGCTTCTTGAGGATTGAGCGCCTGGTCGAGGGGCATGGGCTTGCGGCAGATCGGAAGCACCAAGTCGATGCCCTGCACACACACCACATCCAGGTTGACGGCGCGACCACCCACGACGGCAACCACCGGTTTGCCATATCGCTTGGCGCGGCGAGCCACACCAACCGGCGCCTTACCGGCGGCGGACTGTTCATCCATATTGCCCTCGCCTGTAATGACCAGGTCGACATCGCGTACGCGCTCGTCAAACCCAATCAGATCGAGCACCGTCTCCACGCCCGAACGCAGCTCCGCACCGAGCGCCAGTAACGCCGCGCCCAAGCCACCGGCAGCGCCCGCGCCGGGCACGCCGAGCACCGAGCCAAATGTCCGTGCGCCCTCGGGTGTGCGCAACAACCCCTGGGCCCGCGCCTCGAAAATCGCCGTATCGAGCAGGCGGCCGTAGCCGACCATCCAACCGTCGTACCCGTGAAGCGCCTCGGCATCATCCGCTGGCAGACCCTTCTGCCCACCGAACACCGCAAGCGCGCCGCGACGCCCTACGAGCGGATTCTCGACATCGGAGAGCACAACGATGCGAGCGCCATCCAAAGCCTGCAGCGCAGGCGCCAAATCAACACTCGCCATGTGTTCAAGGCCCGCAAGACCGGGGGCGACATCGCAGCCCTGATCATCGACCACACGCGCGCCCAGCGCCTGCAGCATGCCGGCGCCACCGTCGTTGGTGGCACTGCCACCCAAGCCAATATAGATAGTCTTTGCGCCTGCGCGAACCGCATGGATCATAAGCTCGCCCACACCATAGGTCGAAGCCGCAAGCGCCGCCGATTCCGTGCAGGGTGAATACCCAATACCCGCCGCCTCGGCCATCTCAATTGCAGCCGACTCGCGCTCGCCGTCCACCAGTATCCGGGCAGGCACACGCTCGCCAAAGGGGCCTGCAACCTCGCAGGCCACAAGCTCGCCACCGCAGGCGGCAACGGTATCGAGCGTTCCCTCGCCGCCATCCGCCAGCGGCAACGCGCGCACCTCGGCATCGGGCCACACACGGCGCACACCTTCGGCAACCGCCGCCTCCGCCTGCGCGCTCGAAACGCTGCCCTTAAAGGAGTCGATCGCCAACAGCACACGGCGGGGTCGGCGGCACGCAGGACCAAAGTCAACCGCCGTGCCAGCATCCTCACCGGCACCCGCAAGCGCTACGGCGTGAGCGGCGTGTGCTTCAAGATCGGCCCCACAACCGCAATCAGCGCCGCCCGCTCTGCGCAGACCGCCAAAATAGCTACTCAGCAGCTCGCGGCATTCATCCGCCAGGACCCCAGCCGTCACGTTAAACCGATGGTTCAGGCGCGAATCGACATTGAGGTCATACAGCGAACCCAGCGCGCCGGCCTTGGCATCAGCCGCGCTATACACGCAGCGCCCCACGCGCGCGTTGACCATAAGGCCCGCGCACATGCAGCAGGGTTCCAGCGTCACATAAACCGTACAGTCGAAAAGGCGCCAGCGGCCAAGCGCCTGGGCAGCGGCGCACACGGCCGCAAACTCGGCATGAGCCGAAGGGTCCTGGTCGAGCTCGCGCCGATTGTGCGCCCTCGCGACGATCTCGCCGTCGCGCACCACTACGGCTCCGATGGGCACCTCGCCCACCGCCGCGGCGGCTCGCGCCTCCGCCAGCGCCTCGCGCATGAACTTCTCGTCGATTTCGGTGATCGTCATCGTTCGCCTTCCCTGTTGCAAATTCAAAACGATGCTATCATTACGACTCACGGAGAGATGGCAGAGCGGTTGAATGCGGCGGTCTTGAAAACCGTTGAGCGCGAGAGCGTTCCGGGGGTTCGAATCCCCCTCTCTCCGCCACTTTAGTGATGCACCGGTGTCATGGTTCGCTCGAACAGTGCATCGACCACGTCGGCCATCTCAGGTCGACGTTCAAGATCGTGGCCCGATTCCCACCATATCGTGAAAAGTCGAATAATACCGCCGGCGACAAACTCAGACGTCGTCTCAAGTGACACGGGGGCCAGGGCATCCTCGGCAAGCACGTTCATCACGCGCTCGCGGATGGAGCGGGCAATGCGGTCGCAAATAACGTTGGTCAACATGCCCGACATGCTGCTTGCCAAAATGTTATCCATGAGCTGCTCGTGCGCCAGAATCAAATCCATGGCATCGTCCAAAATCGCGTGCCGAAGCGCGCGCACGTCCTCGGCAGACACTGCGCCGGCCTCATCGGGCTGTTTTTGCGGCAAGCCCGACATGAGCTCATCGATATAAAAGGCAAAGTAATCGTTCTTGTCGCGAAAGTGCTTATAGAACGTCGTGCGGCGAATCATGGCGCGGTCGCACAGCATGGCAACCGTCAGGTCCTCAAAACGATGCTCCTCGAGAAGCTCGGTGAAAGCATCGAACAGGGCGCGGTAGGTTTTCTTGATGCGAAGGTCCACTGGTATCGCCATCCTCAGGGCAAAGACAACACTCGTCAATCTGTCGCATATCTTACACCTGTACCTCGCGCGCTTTGCCCCGGTGCCGACCCCGACGAAAACACAACGCTTACCGGAAAGTTCGGCACGGCAAAACGTTGCGGGTATACTAGTAGCGTTATACCAACGGCAGCTGGCGCATGCCGCCGCGGCCATTCGAAACGGAGACATCATGATTACCGTCATCATCGGCATCGTTGTTGTCATTGTGATTGTCTGCGCCATCGCCGGCATCTACAACAACATGGTCACCAAGCGTAACCGCATCGATAACGCCTGGCAGAACATCGATACGCAGCTGCAGCGCCGCAACGACCTGATCCCCAACCTGGTCGAGACCGTCAAGGGCTACGCCAAGCACGAGCAGGAGACGCTCTCCGCCGTGATCAGCGCGCGTAACACCGCCGTCAAGGCCACCACGCCCGAGGCCAAGATGGAAGCCGACAACGTGCTGACCGGCGCACTGCGCCAGCTCTTCGCTGTGGCCGAGGCCTATCCCGATCTTAAGGCAAACACCAACTTTACGCAGCTGCAGGCATCGCTCGAGGATACCGAGAACAAGATTAGCTATGCACGCCAGAGCTACAACGACTGCGTGCTCAGCTACAACAACGCCATTCAGACGTTCCCGGCTGTCATCTTTGCCGGCATCTTCCAGTTTAAGGAGCGCCAGGGCTTCGAGGCCGCCGAAGCAGCCCGTCAGGCCCCGACCGTCAAGTTCTAGTAGTTTGGCAGCGCATCCTTAATCGGCCAAATGCATAAACCGCCCCGTCGAATGCATACTTCGACGGGGCGGTTTCCTTTTTCGCGAAGGTCCCCCTCTAAGCGCCGTGCATTTTTAGGAGTATTCAACATAACCAAGAGCTTCGGGCGCCACGATACATGCCGAAGACCGCGAATATCCCTGCAAATCAACCGCTGTCAGCCCATAACCCCGCCCATCATCCGTAGAAAACATCGAGAAATCCCGATTTTTTGCCCAAGGTCGGTATGCAGGGGATCGCGCGAATTTTTGTGGTGTAAGAGGGAGGGCCGCGTCAGCGCCCCTTGCGCCTAAGGCTATTCCGCCACGCCGTGGCGGTCAAGGACCTCCCTTATGGCCTCGTGCGCGGCCAGCCTGACCGCCTCGAGCCTCTCGCCCTCGAGCGGTTCCGGTGCCGGGGCCGGGACAGACGCGCGGGCGGCCGACTCGGG
>DBGDSC010000013.1:0-50194 GCA_048402045.1 Collinsella sp. | reverse complement strand
CTGGCCGCGCACGAGGCCATAAGGGAGGTCCTTGACCGCCACGGCGTGGCGGAATAGCCTTAGGCGCAAGGGGCGCTGACGCGGCCCTCCCTCTTACACCACAAAAATTCGCGCGATCGAGATTCCTTATCCCTTCGTTTGAGATGGAGGACAATCGGGTCTGGATAAAACACTTCGTATTCTTAAGGGTGGCGATACGCATTTAGAGAAAAACGGTAAATACTGCTAATAGGGGTGACGACGATGGTGCAGGGGCGACCCGCGATGCTCTCATCAATACGTCGGATACTTGGGAAATCAGGTCTAGATGCATGTATGATGATGCTGTGTGGCTATTCAATTAATCCGCGTTCCGAATGGGTGCAGGGTATAGCTGCGACATCGTATGCTTTTGACCCGGCGCGATACTCAGATATTTCTGAGGCGGTTGACGAAGTTTATACGCACTATGCCGCGCAAGGCGTTTCGGAAGTTTGCACATCTACGTTACGGGCTTAGGTTTCTTCAAGCGAGCAGGCCGGTTGCGTTATTTCGAGCGATTTTTCTAGTCTAGACGACAAAAGGCAAAGGATTTGATGGGTATAAAACGCGGACGTTTGTGGGCGGATGCTCAAATCTATTGTGGCAATCGGGCGGTTGAAAAAGATATTTCAACCGCCCGATTGCCAGGTTCGTCGGAGGAGATGTCCGATTCCGACTCTCTTGTAGGAAGAGCTTGAGATCGTATTGGCCCAAGGCAATCTTAAAGCAGTCTCATTGGCAAATCTTCGCTCCTGTTGTGTTGAGGTGTAAGGTATCAGTGATTGATGTTTTGTGGCGGGTAGATTGGGGCCTTCCTTGATTCGATGCGTTCTCTCGAGGTTCATCAGAGCAAAAGGGGCTTTCGTCTTCATTGCTATCACGGTGATTGGAACCGCTCTCTCCTATGCCATGCCATACGTGAACGGGAAATTCTTAGATTTTCTTCTCGGTAACCGCAGCGAAAGAGACGCCGTACTCTTCGCGCTCCTGGTTGCGTCAATAGGAGTTTTCTCCACCCTCTTTACTTATTTTGCAGGAACACTTTCCATTCGCATAACCACGAGACTTTCCTTTGATCTTCTCAGGGAGGCCGTCTTGCGTTTTGAAAGAGACGATTACTTGGTGAGTCGGACCATCGATCCAGCCTATACAACGCAACGGATTATTTCCGACTCCAGCGTGGTCTCATCCTTCGTTTTGGCGAATTTTATCAGTGCGCCGCTGTCCATTGTAGCCATTCCCATCGTATTGCTTATCATATGGTCAATTGATTCAACTCTCGCGGTGTTTTCCATCATTCTCCTCATCGTGTATTTCTGTGTAATTACTGGGTTGAGGAAACTTTTGTATAGGGTCACGTATGAGAAGAAAGAGGCGGACAGCGCCTTTTACGCCGCAATTGCATCGCAGCTTAATCAGATTCTCAACATTCAACTGACATCTTCGTACGGCAAGAGCGAACAAGCGCTCGACGCTGGGTTTAAGAGCTATTTTCCCAAAGTTTTGCGCTCCGGAAAGCTATCATATTCTCTGACATCGCTCGATGGTCTTTTCGCAGCGTTGTTTCAAGCGGTGATACTTGTTGTTTCCGGAGTACGAATCATTAACGGAACTATGTCAATAGGCGAGTACACTATCATCGGTACATACTTCGCGGTTCTCTTTAAGACTTTGAAAAGTATGATGTCATTGTTCAAATCCTATCAAGATGCCAAAGCATCATGGGATAGGACGGCTATCGCGACGAGAGAAAAGGAGAGATCGGGGTGGAATCGGACCGATTTAGCTAAACTCGATGAAATAAATGACATTTCGGTATCTGATTTGGAATTCTCGGTTGCCCTTCCAGACGGATCTGTCCGAGAGGTCCTCGGCGGGTTTTCTTTCAAGTTTTCCGGTCCTGGTACATATTGCATAGTTGGGGAAAACGGAAGAGGCAAGACGTCACTTCTTTACTTGATGCTCGGGCTATACTCATCGAAAGGCAAAGTAAAATACAACGGCGTGCCAATCGAAGAATGCGACTTGGATTACATACGTGCGAGAGAGATATCGTGCTGCCCACAGTCGTGCTTCGCGCCGGACGAAACGGTGAAAGAGCTGTTAGAGTATTTCGACACGCCCTTTTCTTCCTATCACCGGGGTGTAGATGGCCTACTTTCGCTGGAAAACAGCGTGAAGGAGTTGCTCGGGAAACGTTGCTCCGCGCTTTCGGGCGGTGAGCTGCGCCGAGTGTACTTATGGTCGGCGATTTCACGCAAGTCGTCAGTTTTGGTACTCGACGAGCCCACGACTGGGTTAGACGCTGTAAGCCGCGCCGAGCTTGCGGCCTATGTTAAGCGCAACAAGCAAAGCCAGCTGATCATCGTTGTCTCTCACGATGACGAGATGGTCGGCGCGGTAGAAGGGGTAGTGGATTTAGGCAGCATGTACCAGGGTAAATGATGACAAGTGTAGTGCTACCCAACTGGCAGAGATAACAAAAAGGCGATGCAGATGCACGTAGCATTCAGGCGGTTCGGACTCGGTGCCTTCACGCCATCGCAACGCTTTCAGATATAGTTCTCGTTCTCTTACTAAAGGAAACTTTAGTCTACGTCATCTTGTCGAGACAGAGGTGAAGCGAAGTGTTGTCGCGACGTATCTTATTCCAGGTGGCTCAGTATCAGCGTGAGAATCGCACCAAAGTGTACTTACGATTCTCGTGTCCCACGGACAACATGAGCTGAGCATTGAGGTTCCACCCTTTGCTGCAACTACACGGGGTTGGACGGCAATGAATATGCCGGGCCGCATACCACGCGCAGCGGGGGTCCATGTCCCAGTATGTTGCCTACAGCAGCCTCGATGTCCGCGCACACATCATCTCTGCCTTCGCGTTCAATCCATTTGCCGGAGAGTGCGAGGGTTGCCAGGCCGTAGAATTCGAGCCGAACAAATGAAATGCGGTATCAGCGCATAGGATTAAACTGACGATTGCTTTGCACTGAGAATACGCTTGGAAAGCCGCTATGGGTGGCGGCCCGGGTTAAATAGAGAAGCCCGTCCGATCACTTTCATGTGGCGAACGGTCGGGCTTCTTATTCCACTTGCCAATGCTCGGCTCATATTGGAAGAAAGCTACGCTAATGTTTGCGTGACACTCCTATTTTCTCCGAAGAAAGAGTCGGATAATGAAGAATAGAATTAAAAAAGGTGCCAGATATAACGCAAATATAAAGGCTAATCCAACGAGACCTTGCAATAATGGCATAACTCCTCCCAGACACGAGATTTTGGTATTTGTTCCCATCTTATTCTGAATTGGACCAAATAGTTCCTAGCCACAAAACTACTCGTCAACTGGATCGCACCAATCTGCTGGCAAAACACAGCTTGATTCTTTATCGACATAGCACCAATCCGCAACAGGGCACTCGGCGATGTCGTAAAAATTGCATATATCAACTCCAAGACAACAAGGCTCAACGGGAGGATGTTCATTTGAACCAACAGGATGGATATGCTTCATAACAGCTCCTCACCTTAATCCAATTAGAGACTACGTTTGATCAATGCCACAGTGATCTACAACGCAGATGCTGCCGCCATCCATGTCATAGTCGCAGTAATCGTATGCACCACAGCCATCTGCTTTATCATAAACAGTACAGATGTCAGTAATGCCCAAGAGGCAGTCAAAAGACATCGGCTTCACGCCTGCCTCGTCGCCACTTCCTGGATTAATCGGATGAATATGCTTCACGACTACCTCCCTTTGAGTGCAGAAAAACCTCAATATTGTGTATAACAAACCAAGATGTCTAGTTCACCATATTTCTAGAATGGTTTCGGCGAACGTAGCAATAAGCTTCGCAGACGGTAATCAGAAGAACGAACACCTCCACAATGGTGACAGCAATGCGCTGAACCGCTTATTCCGATACAGTAGCTTCTCGTTGATTTTTCTCCTGCGAAGATGAGTGGCGGGAAATAAGGTCAAAAGCCATCTCGTAGCACATTTTTCTATATTCACATGATGCGGGGTGTAGACTCTTGGGCAAGTAGCCGTGCTCGTCTGCAGCCTCCCAGCTACAGCCCCCACCACAGAAAGACCGAGCCCAACAGTCCGTACAGTCAATTCTTTTTTCGACACCCTGACTCCAGTTTTCAATATACCTAGTTTCGTCAATTCCGGTGACGATGTTGCCCATTTTGAATCGCATCATCCCGACAAACCTGTGACAGGGGTATACGTCCCCTTCGGGAGTCACGGAAATAAAACGCCTGCCAGCCCCGCATCCGACAAAGGCGATCCTGTTGCTCATAATCAAATCAACTGCAGTTTTCAATGTTCTAAACAAGGGCTTTTCCCCTTGATCAATCTGTTTGAGATATTGATCCGCCAAATCTATTAGGCCCGCCCTGATTTTGTTTAATGAGTGTTCGTCGAGTTTGATATTCTCATCGAATGAGCTCACGGGCGAGAAGTAAATCCTTCTGAAGCCCATCTCTTTAAACTGAAGATAGTCTTCAACAAGGTTACAGTTATTATTTGTTAAGGTCGCTCTTGCGCCGAAGGGGAACGACTCGGAAAAACGACGAACGTTTTTGTCGATATTGGAGAAAGAGCCGCCTCCCGTCTTGTACGGGCGCGATGCATCGTGCTTGCATCCTGTACCATCGAGACTAATCAGAACAGAAAACCCGTGCTCCTTGAAAGAATTCACAGCAGTGTCATTCAAAAGCGTTCCGTTGGTCGTAATAGAATAGGTAAAGTTTCTATTGGGGTATATTCTTTTTGAATAGTCGACCGTTTTCCATATCAGCGGCTCGTTAATCATGGGTTCCCCACCAAAAAAGACGATCGCAAGCGTTTCGTTTTCCGATGAACTTGCGACGAGGTAGTCGACCGCCTTGAAGGCTATCTCGTCTGTCATCAGCAGAGGAGACGTTCCATAATCTCCTTTACCGGCAAAACAGTAACTACAACCAAGGTTGCATGCATGTGAAACGTGGAGTTCGATGGATCTAAGTTTTCGAGGCGTGTCTTTTGTTAAGAAAGTCCGCTCAGACAATCGTTGATACTCATCAATGTCGTCTTCAAGTTCTGCTATGGTCGTTTGGTCGTAGCCTTTCGCAGCAAGTGACTTTGTTAGCAACTTCGAGTTGACCGTTCTTCCCGATGCTTCAAATATGCGAAGCGCATCTTCTGATGCTTGGTCAACCTGAAAGCAATTGCGAGTGACCTCATCGAAGCAGTAACGACGATCACTTACTGAGAAAAAATGCATACGTTCCTCAATTTCATGCTGGACTGGCACTAACCTTGTTTATTGTTGCGCAGCTATAAAAAACCACCAGCGGGGATTCGGTGTGCGGCCCAATCGGACTCCCAAAAGGTTCTATTTGAGACTGGCAAGCTTTGTGTTGTTGGCACTTCGACAGCGCTCTTTATTCCAACATGGAGCCTCGCAGTTTGAGTCGACTTGCCTCTGGAAGGTCCGATCTTAACTTGATTTAGGATGAAAACAGATTACAGGCGCGCTCCTCTAGAAAGAAAGGAAACCAATCGCCGCCTTTCACCAGGAAAGTTTTTATAGCCCACCTCGAGCAAAATGAAAGATGCGAGAGCGATTGGGGAACAACGCGAATCTCCCCTTTTGGGTGGGAGCGAGCCTTCAGCCACCGGCGAACGACTCGCCCTGGTCAGAATCTGGAAGTGGTGCCGGGCCGCTTGGGCCTCCCCGGTGACTTCGTGGGGCTTACCTGCCTGACGTCGAGGAGTACATCCGCAAGATTCGTTCCCTATGCCGTTTGCTCTCACGCCCGCCTTAGTTCCAAGTCGGGCGAGCCGCCGCGCTCATGCGACCCGTGGCGGCGACACGTCGACGCCGCGCTCGCTGAGCATATCTTCGGTCGCGGGCGAGCACGAGGTCGCGCCGGCGCATCCGCTGGGACTGCTGTGCGTGCAAAACGGCTACGTGGTGAGCGTCCCGCGCTGGATTCAGCCGAGTGAGGAAGGCGTTGAGATCGGCGCGCTGGCAACGGGGGAGGGCGGCATCACCGACGACGTCTCGGCCCGCCATGCCCATATCTGGTGCGACGAGTCTGGCGCATGGTTTGTCGAGGACTTGTCGTCCACCAACGGAACCGTGGTGGTAAACGGGGCCACGCGCGTCTGCATTCAGGTCGAGCCCGGCCGTTCCGCCCAACTCAATCCCGGCGACGAGCTCAAGCTCGGCGAATCCACTACCTACGCCATTCTCTTCGGTGCCCTCTAGCCGGCAGTTAGGGACGTTCCTTTTCTGCCGGCACTTGGGGACACTCCTTGGCGCGCCAGGGCCGGCCGCTTGGGACGAGGGGCCATTTCGCCCCTTGGCGGTCAGTCGGGGTAAACCTTTACCGCCCGCCTATATTTGCCGAAATTACACTTGACGGCGGGGTACAATAAACCCGCATGCGGATTTCCGTTGCGGGCGCTTTCCATCGCCGGGGCGTGCCCGGGAGCATCCGGCATGCGGCCTTTGCGGCGCTCGGTCATGTGCAAGACGGGTAGCTGGGCTTGTGGAGCGCGTGCAGCCCTCCTCGCCTCGGCATGCCTTCTCTCCACGCCATGTACCTGCTGCTGAGCCTGCCTGCCAGATGATTGGAAGCAACAGCGAAAATCCCATCACGCCAACATCCCGGCGATCGCCGGGGCCTGTATACCTATATGAGAGGAGAGGGGTATATGGCGCGTAAGTTTAAGTCTATGGACGGCAACGAGGCGGCCGCATATGTTTCGTATGCGTACACCGAGGTAGCGGGAATCTATCCCATTACGCCGTCCAGCCCGATGGCCGACCATGTCGACCAGTGGGCGGCCCAGGGTCGCAAGACAATCTTCGGCACCCCGGTCAAGGTCGTCGAGATGGAGTCCGAGGCAGGTGCAGCCGGTACCGTTCACGGTTCGCTGGGTGCCGGTGCTCTGACCACCACCTACACGGCTTCTCAGGGTCTGCTCCTGATGATTCCGAACATGTACAAGATCGCGGGCGAGCAGCTCCCGGGCGTCTTCCACGTCTCCGCGCGTTGCGTCGCTTCCCACGCCCTGAACATCTTTGGCGATCACTCCGACGTCATGGCTTGTCGTCAGACCGGCTTCGCCATGCTCGCCGAGGGCAACGTCCAGGAGGTCATGGACCTCTCGCCGGTGGCTCACCTCGCCGCCATCGAGGGAAAGACCCCGTTCCTTAACTTCTTCGACGGCTTCCGCACCAGCCACGAGATCCAGAAGGTCGCCATGTGGGACTACAAGGATCTGGCCGAGATGTGCGACATGGACGCCGTCCAGGCTTTCCGCGACCACGCGCTCAACCCTGAGCACCCGCACACCCGCGGTAGCCACGAGAACGGCGATATCTTCTTCCAGAACCGTGAGGCCTGCAACAAGGTCTACGACGAGCTTCCCGCCGTCGTCGAGGGCTACATGAAGAAGATCAACGAGAAGCTCGGCACCGATTACGGCCTGTTCAACTACTACGGCGCTCCCGATGCCGATCGCGTCGTCGTGTGCATGGGCTCCTTCTGCGACGTGCTCGAGGAAGTCATCGACTACCTCAACGCTCACGGCGAGAAGGTCGGCCTGGTCAAGGTTCGTCTGTTCCGTCCGTTCTCCATCAAGCACTTCGTCGATGTTCTCCCCGAGACCGTCCAGAAGATCGCCGTCATGGACCGTACCAAGGAGCCGGGTTCCATCGGCGAGCCGCTCTACCAGGACGTCGTCTCCGCTCTCTACGAGGCCGGCAAGACGGGCATCAAGGTCGTCGGCGGCCGTTATGGCCTGGGCAGCAAGGACACGCCTCCCGCGTCCGCGTTCGCTGTCTTCGAGGAGCTCAAGAAGGACGAGCCCAAGCGCGAGTTCACCATCGGCATTGTCGATGACGTGACCAACCTGAGCCTGCCCGAGGCCGAGGATGCGCCCAACACCGCAGCCCCCGGCACCATCGAGTGCAAGTTCTGGGGTCTGGGTGGCGACGGTACCGTCGGCGCCAACAAGAACTCGATCAAGATCATCGGCGATCACACCGACAAGTACGTTCAGGCCTACTTCCAGTACGACTCCAAGAAGACCGGCGGCGTCACCGTTTCGCACCTGCGCTTTGGTGATTCCCCGATCCGTTCGCCGTACTACGTGACCAAGGCCGACTTTGTCGCCTGCCACAACCCCAGCTACATCGTCAAGGGCTTCAAGATGGTCCGCGACGTCAAGCCGGGTGGCACCTTCCTGGTCAACTGCCAGTGGAGCGACGAGGAGTTCGCCGAGCACATGCCCGCCGTGGCCAAGCGCTACATCGCGAACAACAACGTCAACGTCTACCTGATCGACGCTATCGACCTGGCCGCCAAGGTCGGCATGGGCAAGCGCACCAACACGGTGCTCCAGTCCGCCTTCTTCGCGCTGGCCAAGGTCCTGCCCGCCGAGGACGCCCTGCAGTACATGAAGGACGCGGCTACCAAGTCCTACATGAAGAAGGGCCAGGCTATCGTCGACGCCAACCACAAGGCCATCGATGCCGGCGCTACCGCCTTCCGTAAGTTCGAGGTTCCGGCCGACTGGGCTACCGCCGAGGATGCCGCTCCCGTCGAGCTCTCCGAGGAGACCAAGTCCGCTATCGCCCAGCAGGTCAAGAACCTGCTCGAGCCCATCGATCGCATGGACGGCGACAGCCTGCCTGTTTCCGCCTTCGTCGATTGCGCCGACGGCCAGTTTGAGCTGGGCGCCTCCGCATACGAGAAACGCGGCGTCGCCGTAGTCGTTCCCCACTGGGACGAGACCAAGTGCATCCAGTGCAACCAGTGCGCCTACGTGTGCCCGCATGCCACCATCCGTCCGTTCGCGATGACCGAGGACGAGGCTGCCGCCGCGCCCGAGGCTACCCGCACGCTCGACGCCATGGGCCCCAAGGCCAAGGGCATGAAGTTCACCATGGCTGTGTCCCCGCTCGACTGCATGGGCTGCACCAACTGCGTCAAGGTCTGCCCCAAGGGCGCCCTCGAGATGGTTCCCACCGAGCAGGAGATGGACCAGCAGCCCGTTTGGGACTACATGGTCGAGAACGTCTCCGAGAAGAAGGAGCTCATCGCGGCCAACGTCAAGGGCAGCCAGTTTAAGCAGCCCTACCTGGAGTTCTCCGGCTCCTGCGCCGGCTGCGCCGAGACCGCCTATGCACGTCTGGTGACCCAGGTCGCCGGCGACCGCATGTTCATTTCCAACGCCACCGGCTGCTCCTCCATTTGGGGCAACCCCGCTGCCACCGCTCCTTACTGCAAGGACAAGGACGGTCACGGCCCGGCGTGGAACAACTCCCTGTTCGAGGACAATGCCGAGCACGGTCTGGGCATGGCCGTTGGCTATGAGGCCGTTCAGCACAAGCTGATCGCCGCTACCCAGGACATCATCGCTGCCGATGGTCCGTCCGATGAGCTCAAGGCCGCCGGCCAGGCTTGGATCGACTCCGTCAACGACGCCGAGGCCTCCAAGACCGCTGCCGCTGCCTACGTTGCCGAGCTCGAGAAGTGCGGCTGCGACGCTTCCAAGGCGATCCTCGCCGACAAGGCTTACCTCACCAAGAAGTCCTTCTGGATCTTCGGCGGCGACGGCTGGGCCTACGACATCGGCTTCGGTGGCCTGGACCACGTCCTGGCTTCCGGCCACAACGTCAACGTCTTCGTCTTCGACACCGAGGTCTACTCCAACACCGGCGGTCAGGCCTCCAAGGCCTCGAACCTGGGCCAGGTCGCTCAGTTCGCCGCTGCCGGTAAGGTGACCAAGAAGAAGTCTCTGGCCGAGATTGCCATGAGCTACGGCTACGTCTACGTGGCGCAGGTCGCCATGGGCGCCAACCCGGCTCAGACCCTCAAGGCCATTCACGAGGCCGAGGCCTACGACGGCCCGTCCCTCATCATCGGCTACAGCCCCTGCGAGATGCACTCCATCAAGAAGGGCGGCATGCAGAACTGCCAGGCCGAGATGAAGAAGGCTGTCGAGTGCGGTTACTGGAACCTCTTCCGCTTCAACCCCGAGGCTGCTGCCGGCAAGAAGTTCTCGCTCGATTCCAAGGAGCCCGCGGGCGGTTATCAGGAGTTCCTGATGAACGAGGCCCGTTACGCTTCGCTGACGCGTTCCTTCCCCGAGCGCGCCGAGGAGCTCTTCAAGGAGAATGAGCAGGCTGCTATGGACCGCTATCAGCACCTGCTGAAGCTCAAAACGGTGTATAACGAGGCCTAGGTCTCCCACCGCAGGATCTGAGGGCTGACCTTCGCGGACGTCCTCGGACATGAAAGAACCCCCGCTGCGCACTACGTGCGGCGGGGGTTCTTTCGTCCTGCGGAGTGTCCGCGAAGGTCAGCCCTCAGATCCTGCTACGACTACGTCCTCGGATTGTGGGGCTGAATGAAGGACGTGGTTGGTGGGGCCTTTTGTCCCGGTCGCTGTTTCGCGGCAACGCCGCGAAAGGCGCGCCTCTTTGGGCATGGAGGGGGACTTGGTCGTTGCCGCCTTCTGTCCCTTGGCTTTTTCGCGGCTTTGCCGCGAACCGCGCGGCGCGGACTTCCTGGCTATTCCTTTTGATGGATGAAAAGCCGCTTGTTTTTGCAGGGGTGCATACTCGTCCTATAAGTGCATAGAATCTCGTATAGTGCGAGTAAGATTTTGCGCTGCCCGTTTTGTGTTTAGCAAAGATATAGTTTGCATAATCCTGTCTAATCCCCGCTCTATTTAAATAAAGTCGCACGTAAATGGCGTAAACGTGTCTGAGCTGGGGTTCTGTACGTTGAGCGGATAAAAACGACCGTTCACCGTTCAACTATTTTCAAAATGAATAAAATGAGCGATAAAGAGAATATAAACCTTAATAAACTCGCGTATCGCACGGACGCGGGTTATTAATGGGTTGTAGGCCTTTTACAGAAAGGATTCCAGCAATGTCTAAGCCTCTTGGCAAGCCCGATCGTATTGTCGTCGCCCTTGGCGGCAACGCCCTCGGCAACAACCCCGTCGAGCAGATCGAGGCCGTGAGCAACACCGCCCACGCTCTCCTTGGTCTCATCGAGCAGGGCAACGAGATCATCATCACCCATGGCAACGGCCCGCAGGTCGGCATGATCCAGAACGCCTTCGCCGCTGCCCACGATGCCATCGGTACCCCCGAGATGCCGCTGCCCGAGTGCGGCGCCATGTCCCAGGGCTACATTGGTTATCACCTGCAGCAGGGCATCGGCCGCGAGATGCACAAGCGCTATAAGCGTTGGCACGCCGCCACCGTCGTCACCCAGATCGAGTGCGACCCGGACGATCCCGCGTTCAAGAACCCGACCAAGCCGATCGGCCCCTTCTACACCGAGGAGCAGGCCAAGGAGTTCATGGCCGAGGATCCCTCCAAGGTCTTCGTCGAGGATTCCGGTCGCGGCTGGCGTCGCGTCGTCGCTTCCCCCGATCCCAAGAAGATCGTCGAGGCTGACTCCATCCTCAACCTGCTCGACAACGAGTTCATCGTCATCGCCTGCGGTGGTGGCGGCATCCCCGTCGTCCGCGACTACGAGAACAAGGGCTGCTACAAGGGCGTTCCCGCCGTCATCGACAAGGACCTGGGCGGCGAGCTGCTGGCCGAGGACTGCGACGCCGACGTCCTGTTCCTGCTGACCGCCGTTGAGCATGTCGCCATCAACTTCGGCAAGCCCAACCAGGAGGAGCTCGAGGACCTCACCGCCGACGAGGCCGAGCGCCTGGCCGACGAGGGTCAGTTCGGCAAGGGTTCCATGGAGCCCAAGGTCCGCGCTGCCATCAAGTTCGCCCGTTCCCGCAAGGGCCGCACCTGCATCATCGGCGCCCTGGACAAGGCCGCCGAGACCATGGCTGGCCTCTCCGGTACCCGCATTCACGAGTAGTCTCTACTCTGTTGCCTCTCTCGTGGGCGCCAGGCAAGGCGCCCACGAACTAGCCTCTCTTCATGAGCCCCGCAGTCCGCTCCGGCTGCGGGGCTTTTGCTATTGAGTTGGCTGTTGATGGTGAGTCGTCAACGGGAAACCTCATCCCAGAATTCGGCCGAAAAGTGGGACACAGTTTCCCAAACAGGTCGCTAGGGGAAAGTGCATCCCGCTATTGAGCTCCAAAGTGGGACGCATTTTCCGGATGACTAAGATTTTGCGGAGACGATGGCTAGAGCCGGCATGTTTGGCGCCTAGTAATAGGCCCACATGGCTTCGACTTCGTTGAGTACCTCTACGACGCCCCAGCGGCGGGCGCTGCGGCTGGCCGAGTTGGGGTCGTAGACGCCAATCTGGTCGGCATCGTCGATACCGTAGAGCACGATGTAGTGACCCACGTTGGTAAAGGTGCCGGGGCGTACTGCGGCGATGATGGGCGCACCCGAGCGCAGCGCCTGGGTCATCGAGTCGCGATCGTTATAGAGCTGTGTCCCGTTAAGCCCCAGCTGCCACGCACCGCCTGTCATAAACGACCATTCGGTGGCGCCGGTGGGGGCGTAATTGCCAGCTTCGGCCAGTGCGCATATATCGACCGGCGTCTTATCGGTGCGGCCGGTCTTAAATATGTAGACCATGGTAAGGCAGGTGGGGCCGCAAGCGTTTTCGCGAATGGTGCCACCGGCGTAGGGGAGCTCCGACCATGCGGGGTCGATCTGGTAGATATGAGGCATGGCGCCGGCCTGCCATTGCGAGCGTGGGGTCGAGAACGCAAAGGAGTAACCGGGCGCGACGGGAGCTTTAAGCAGCCTGTCCTCGGCAGTGGGCTCAAGACCGGCTGACCCGTGGGAGATACAGGATCCCAAAAACACAAAGACGAGGCAGGCGGCGATGGAGCAAAGCGCAAGGCGTAGGCGGCGGGCCGGAAGCGCGTGGCTTGTGGCGTGCGACGCAGGGTGAGGGGCGGAATTGCCGCGATCGCGTTGAGGTCGCGAAAAGGAGCGCTTAACGTAGTAGTCGGTCTTACGGCGATCGTAGCGGCGTGGCTGCGATGTGTCGGTCTGGCGTTGGCGTGTGCTCGTACTCACGCGGTCTGACTGCCGCGCGGTACGGCTTTGCTGCCGCGAAGAAGCCCCGAGCTGCTCTTGGGGGCGCTGCGGGTTGTCGTTGTCGGAGGTGATTTTGGGCGTTGACGTGGTGCGGCCGGCAAGGCGCACGCTTTGTGGCCGTTGGTCGCCGTCATTGTATCCGTATGCCATTCGAATCACCTTGCCTCATGTGTAACTTGTCTATCCTACATAAAAAGATGCACGACACATGGGCATGTGCGCCAAAAGCCTGACAAATGGTATGAACGTTGCCGCGCCGAGCGCCAAGCGTCACGGCAACAGGTATTCAAAAGCAGAAAAGATGAAAGCGCCCAAGACGAATGACGTCTCCCGCCGTTCGTCCCAAAAACGGTGCCGCTCGTTTTGCAGTTCTGCCTTCGGTCGAGCTGCGAGCGGCGCTGCTGCGCCAAGGCCGTATCTTAAAGCCATGGAATAAAAGCGCGCGGCAAAACGGACCGCGCAAGGGGTGACGCCAAGGGCGTCAAATAGGAAAGGAGGGGAACAATGGCGGACAAGAACGCAGAAGTTGCAATCGAGGATAACGGCGGCATGAAGAAAACGCTCTCGCTCTGGAACTTCTTCACCATCGGTTTCGGCGCCATCATCGGTACCGGTTGGGTTCTGCAGGTCGGCGACTGGATGGTCGTGGGCGGCGGTCCCGTTCCCGCTATGATCGCATTCCTCTTGGGTGCAATCTTCCTCGTGCCCGTCGGAGCTGTTTTCGGTGAGCTCACGGCTGCTATCCCCATCTCGGGCGGCATCGTCGAGTATGTCGATCGTAGCTTTGGCCGTACGCTGAGCTACATCACCGGATGGCTTTTGGCCCTGGGCAACGGTATCCTGTGCCCGTGGGAGGCCATCGCCATTTCGACCCTCGTGTCCGAGATGTTCGGCAGCCTGCCCGGTCTTGAGTGGCTGCGCGCCGTCAAGCTCTACACCATCCTGGGGGCCGACGTTTACCTGTTCCCGACGCTGATCGCGCTCGGCTTTGCAGTCTACGTCATCTTCCTCAACTTCCGCGGCGCCAGCTCGGCCGCCAAGCTCCAGGCCTTCCTGACCAAGGCTCTGCTCTGCGGCATGCTGCTTGCCATGGGCGTCTCGCTGTTCACCGGCTCGCCGGACAACGCCATGCCCGTGTTCTCTCAGGTCGCCGGCGCTGGCGGCGGCAAGGCCGCTACCGAGAGCACCAGCCTGTTCGCCGGCATCGTGTCGGTCCTGGTTCTGACCCCGTTCTTCTACGCCGGCTTCGACACCATTCCTCAGCAGGCTGAGGAAGCAGCCGAGGGCCTCAACTGGAACAAGTTCGGCAAGATCATCTCCCTGGCTCTGCTGGCCGCCGGCGGCTTCTACATGGTCTGTATCTACTCGTTCGGCACCATCCTCGACTGGCATGAGTTCGTTAAGAGCCCGGTTCCCGCGCTCGCCTGCCTCAAGGGCATCAACATGCTTCTGTACCTGGCCATGCTCGTCATCGCCACGCTTGGACCCATGGGCCCGATGAACTCCTTCTACGGCGCCACGAGCCGCATCATGCTCGCCATGGGCCGCAAGGGCCAGTTGCCCGAGCAGTTCGCCGAGGTCGACCCCAAGTCCGGCGCTCCCAAGCTCGCCTGCGTCGTTCTGGGCGTCATCACCGTCGTCGGTCCGTTCCTGGGCAAGAACATGCTCATCCCTCTGACCAACGTGTCGGCTCTCGCCTTCATCTTCTCCTGCGGCATGGTCGCCCTCGCTTGCCTGCGCATGCGCTTCACCGAGCCCGACCTGCCTCGTCCCTACGAGGTGCCCGGTGGCAAGTTTGGCATCTCCCTCGCTATCGCTGCCTGCGCCATCATCATCGGCCTGCTTGTGATTCCGTTCTCTCCCGCCTCCCTCAACATGGTGGAGTGGAGCATCGTGATCGGCTGGTTGGCTATTGGCCTGGCCCTCATGGCTTTCACCAATTCCCGCAAAAAGTAACGCCGAGCCGGGGCGGATCAGGTGCGCGGGCCCCTCTCCTCCGCGCACCGAACCCGGCGCCACTTGGGTAGCTTTGTGAGGCCTTAACCCAACACGGCCTCGCCCACTATATGGATCCATAAGGAGGAACCATGTCCACTAAGTATGCAATCGTTGGCGGCAAGCTCATCGACGGTACCGGTGCCGAGCCGGTCGAGAACTCCCTCGTTCTCGTCGACGACAACGGCAAGATCGAGTACGCCGGCGCCATGCAGGACCTTCCCGAGGGCGTTGAGGTCATCGACGCCGCCGGCAAGACCGTCCTTCCCGGCCTGATCGACACCCATCTGCACTTCTCGGGCAACCTGACCGACGATGACACCGATTGGGTCATGCAGCCGCTCCTCGAGAAGCAGGCCGTCGCCGTCAAGCAGGCCTACGACTGCCTCACCCACGGCCTCACCACCGTCTGCGAGATCGGCCGCTTTGGTATCCAGATCCGTGACTGCATCGACAAGGGCGTCTTTAAGGGCCCGCGCGTTCTGGCCACCGGTCTGGGCTTCTGCCGTGTTGCCGGTCACGGTGACTCCCACCACTGCACCCAGGAGCTCAACAAGGAATCCCACCCCTGGGGCGATCAGGTCGACGGTCCTTGGGAGCTGCGCAAGGCCGTCCGTCGTCGCCTGCGCGAGAACCCCGATGCCATCAAGATCTGGGCAACCGGTGGTGGCATCTGGCGCTGGGACTCCGGTCGCGACCAGCACTATTGCTCCGAGGAGATCCAGGCCGTGGTCGAAGAGGCAAAGATGGTCGGCATCCCCGTGTGGAGCCACTGCTACAACAACCACGCCGCTGCCTACGATTCCGTCCGCTTTGGCTGCGAGCAGCTGATTCACGGCTTCGATATCGATGAGCGCACCATGGACCTCATGGCCGAGCAGGGTACCTTCTTCACCCCGACGATCGCCTTCCTGCCCACCTGGTACGCCACCTATCCGCCCGTCTACGTCCCCGAGCTGCACGACAAGTACGAGGGCACCCTGGTCGAGAAGGAACTGCAGCGCAACTACGACTGCCTGCGCGAGGCCAAGAAACGCGGCGTCGTCATGACGATCGGCTCCGACTCCTTCTCCTTCGTCACCCCGTACGGCACCTGCTCCATCGAGGAGATGTACGAGTTCGTCGACAAGATCGGCTTCACCCCGGTCGAGACCATCACCTGCGCCACCCTCAACGGTGCCAAGATGTGCCACATCGAGGACGAGACCGGTTCCATCGAGGCCGGCAAGTGCGCCGACCTGCTGGTCGTCAACGGTGACGTCGCCGCCGACATCCACGTGCTCAACACCGACAACATGGACGTCATCATGAAGGACGGCTGGATCGTCGAGGCTGGCACCTTTGGCGAGGCCAACAAATACAGCGCCTAAACTACCGTTCATCGACGACTGGATGTAAAACACAGTTTTTGATTGCATAATTCAATGGAGAGGGTCGCTTGCGGCCCTCTTTATTGCTATGGGGTGCGTCAGTAAGAAGGAGATGACGGTGGATCTCAATAGGCTGATTCTGGGCAAGAGCTACAACTCTACCAAGGTCTTTCGTACCGCTCAGCATGTGGTTCAAGCCATCTTGCTCGGTATTGTCGTTCCGCTGCTTATCCTGCTGCTCATCTGGGATCTAACCGATAATCCCAATCCCGTTCCGGGCGTTGTCGTTATTGCCGGCATGGTCATGCTGTGCTTCTTTTTCTCGTATGTCTTTGTGGTCCCCGACGACCTCACATCGAGCGCAACCGACCGTACGCTCGCCATCGCATCAAAAATATTCGCCTACACGTCGCGCGGCCTTACGCCCGAAGCGGCCCTGGGCGCCTCTAAAATTATCCTGTCCGAGACCATCGCCTCTGCCATCTGCTTTACCGACGGCAAGCAGGTGTTGGCAAGCTGGGGCGAGGACTCGGCAAAGTGCCCCGCCGGCACCCCGGTCGTGCTCAAGACCACGCTCAGTGTGATTGAGACGGGCGAGCAGAGCGTGTTTTCGCGTGACACCTCCAATGAGACGGGCGGCTATTTTCCCCGCCTGCGCGCCGGCATTGTCGCGCCGCTTACCGTGCGCGGACATTGCGTGGGTACGCTCGAGCTGTACTATCCCCGCCTGAGCAGCATTGATATGCGCCAGACGGCCCTTGCCTCGGGTTTTGCCGATCTAATTTCCACGCAGCTCGCCAGCTTTGAGCTCGAGCGCCAGGACGAGCTCACAGCCCGCGTTGAGCTTCGCGCCCTGCAGTCGCAGGTCGACCCGCATTTTCTATTCAATACCATTAGCACGATCGTGTCGCTCGTTCGAACCGAGCCCGACAAGGCGCGATCGCTGCTGATCGACTTTTCCAACTACTATCGTCAGACGCTTTCTGACTCCGATACGCTCACCACGCTCGAGCACGAGGTGGAACAGGGCACTCGTTATATCAATCTTATGCAGGCCCGGTATGGCGACGGCCGTCTGCGCGTTTCGGTCGACATCGACTTTGAGGTGCGCGACAGCCTGGTACCGCCGTTTATCTTGCAGCCGCTGCTCGAAAACTGCATCAAGCATGCGCAGCGCGAGATCGAGCCGCTTTCTATTCGTGTTAGGGCTTTCGAGACCGATGACGGCTTGGAGATCATCGTCGAAGATGACGGCATCGGGATGAGCGAAGAAGTCTGCGCGCATCTGTTTGAGCAGCATCGCCGAGAGGAGCCCGAGAGCATTACCGCCGACGGCTCCGTCAAGCGAGGTTGCGGCCTGGCGCTCTTCAACGTGCTTCAGCGCATCCATTTCTTTTACGGAGAAGATTCTGGCATGCGCGTGAAGTCCCAGGAGGGCGTGGGAACGCAGGTCATCGTTGAGTTGAACGGCGAGCCGCATGAGCCGGCGCCGTTGACGGTGTAGCACGCGGTTGGATTGAGAGAAAAAGAGGGGAAGCGCATATGTTCGAAGGCTGGAACATCCTGGTGGTTGATGACGAGCCCCCAATTAGGGCTGAGCTACGCTATCTGTTGGAAAAGGATACGCGTGTGGGTCAGATTGCCGAGGCGGGCAATGTCACCGAAGCCGTGGAGTCGATTCTGTCGAACAAGCCCGACGTGCTGTTTTTGGACATTACCATGCCCGGTCGCTCGGGAATTGAGCTTGCCGAGACGCTGCAGAACCTAAAGACGCCACCGGTCGTGGTGTTTGTGACGGCATTTGCCGAGTATGCGGCCGATGCCTATAACCTCGATGCTGTCGATTACATCGTCAAGCCGGTCGAGGATGCCCGCTTGTCAAAGGCGCTCGACAAGATCGAGACTGCCCTGGGCGCTCGCCGTGTCGTCCATGCTCCGCGCCAGCCTTTGCGCCTGACGGTGGATCGCGGGGGCAAAAAGGTGTTCATTCCCGTGGCGGATGTCTGCTACTTTGAGGCGCGCGCCGATTTCTGCAATGCCGTCTGCGCCGAGGGGACGTATCTGATCAATGAGTCGATTTCCTCGCTCGAGCGCCGCTTGGCCTCCGAGGGCTTTATCCGCGTCCACCGCAGCTATCTGGTTAATTTGGAAGACGTGCATAATGTCGAGATCGGCTCCACGGGCCTGATGGAGCTCAGGCTCGACCGCGTGAACTCGACGGTACCGGTGTCCCGTCGTCGCGCCGCCGAGGTCAAGTCGCACCTGGGGCTTGCGTAAGAGGCTTGCGTGCCGTCGTTTACCATCGCAGGTTTGGCATGGGCGCGCGGTGGGCATAATGGGTGGCATCGAATGAAATCGAAAGGATCATTATGCCCGCGCTCATTACGCATCATCTGTTTGGCGAGGAAAGCATCGACCGTCTTCCGCAGGGCGTTATCACGTCCGATGAGGAGCGCATCGCCTTTATCCTGGGAAACCAAGGTCCCGACCCGTTCTTCTTTCACATGCTCACGCCGCGCATTTCCGACTGCATGTCGCTTGCTCAGGTCATGCACCGCTCGCGCATGTCGCGCCAGTTCTCGTGCCTGCGCGACGGCGTGTCGCACCTGCAGCCGCGCGATGCCAACCTGGGCCGGGCCTTTGCGCTGGGCCTGCTGTCGCACTATGTGCTCGATCGCAATGCCCATCCCTTTGTCTACGAGCAGCAGTTTGGCATTGTCGAGTGCGATCCCGAGCTCGAGTCTTCGGGCAGTCAAGTTCATGCCGTGCTCGAAAGCGACTTGGACGTGCTGATGCTGCAGCTCAAGCGCGATGGGGCAACGGTCGAGGATTATCCGCCGGCGGGCGAGATCGTCACCACCGACCGCATCAATCGCGTTGCCGGCGTGCTGATGAGCTACGTCGCCGGACGCGTGTACGGTATCGACATCCCGGCGGGGGAGTACGGCGGCGCCGTAGCCGACATGCAGCTGCTCTACCGCACTATCGAGCCGGCCGGTTCGGCCAAGACGCGCGCGATTGCCCTGCTCGAGGGCTTGGTGCACGATTATTCGCTGCTCGACGGCCTTGCGCACCGCGTGACGACCGAGCTGCCCGAGCGTACCGGCAACCTGGGCCACTTGGCATGGAAGAACCCCTTTACCGATGAAGTCTCGACCGAGAGCTTCCCCGAGGTCTTTGACCGCGCACTGCTCGATTACGAGTGCACGGTTGCCCGCTTTATCGAGACCGGCGATATGGAAGCTGTGACCAACCACGTCAATTACAGCGGTCGCGTGCTCGGCGCCGACGAAGAGTTCGACCGCGAGGAGTAGGGCTCGTGCGTGCCCCTTTGCCGAATCCTTACCGGTGCCTCTGGACAATTGGGGTACGATGAACTAACTGCATATCGGGCGAATACGAAGGGGCCCTGTCCATGAAATACACCAAGCTCGAGCGTAACTGGGTTATGTACGATGTGGGCAACTCGGCCCTCGTGCTGCTCAATACCTCGGTGGTGCCCATCTACTTTAACGCCATCAATACCGGCGCTTCCTCGGCAGACCTGGTGGTCGCTTGGGGCAACGCGCAGACGATTGCCTCGCTGGTCATTGCCATGCTCATGCCCATTCTGGGCGCGCTTGCCGATTACGCCGGCAACAAGATCAAGTTCTTCTTGGGCTTCTTCCTCACGGGCCTGGTTCTTTGCCTGGCGCAGGCTATCCCAATGTCCGCCATGGCATTTTTGACCGTGTACGTGCTGTGCACCATCGGCCTCAACTCTTCTATGACGTTCTACGACGCCATGCTGCCCGACATTACCACCGACGAGCGCATGGACGCCGTGTCCAGCTCGGGCTATGCCTGGGGCTACATCGGTTCCACTGTGCCGTTCATCATCTGCCTGGCGCTTATCATGGGTGGTCCCGCTCTTGGTGTCCCTACCATGCTGGCAACGCGTCTGTCGTTTGTCATCACCGGTGCCTGGTGGCTCATCTTTACCATGCCGCTCATTCGCACCTATAAGCAAAAGTACGGTCGCGAGCGCGGTCCCCAGGACACCATCGGTCACATCGTGGGCGGCGTGTTCTCCGAGGTCGGACACACCATGCGCGAGATCGCTCACAACAAGACTGTGCTGGTCTACATGATCGCGTTCTTCTTCTACATCGACGGTGTCCATACGGTCATCTCCATGGCAACCAGCTATGGATCGGCTTTGGGCATCGACTCGACCCAACTGGTGCTGGCTCTGCTCGTTACGCAGTTTGTGGCCTTTCCGTCCGCCATCATCTACGGCAAGCTTGCCGGTCGTGTGGGCACACTCAATATGATCTTGGTGGCCGTCGCCGCCTATATGGGCATCGTGCTCTTCGCCGCGTTCTTCCTAAAGACCGCCTTTGAGTTTTGGGTGCTTGCCATTATGGTCGGCCTGTTCCAGGGCGGCGTGCAGGCGCTCAGCCGTAGCTACTTTGGCCGCATTATCCCCAAGGAAAAATCCAACGAGTACTATGGCTTCTTTGACATCTTTGGTCGTTATGCAAGCGTTATGGGCACCTTCCTGGTGTCGGTCGTCACCTCGCTGACCGGCAACCCGTCGCTGGGCGTCCTTTCCATTGGCGTGCTGCTGGTCGTTGGCTTTATGCTGCTGGTCCGCCTGTCCCGCATGACTCGGGCGGCAGAGCATGCCGCATAGGAGCGAGCGGCTATTGTGCCTGTCCACGGTACTCTTTTGGGGTTATCCGCAATAAACATTGCGACTTGCGAGCAATGATTTGCCCAAGTGGGTATGATGGAGTCAGCTAGGTCGCGGGGCGTCGCCTGTGTTTGGCGGCGTCCCGTTTTTGTGTTGCAGGGAGGGTAAGGCATGAACGCCACAGTCGTGATTCCAACGTATTGGGCGGGCGATGACGCTCGCGCAAACGCCCCTGGCACCTATGACCATTCGACGCGACTCAACGCCGACAATCCCGAACTCGACCGCTGCCTGGCCTCGCTTGAGCAGGTGCGCGACATCCCGCGCATCATCCTTTTGGTGGTCTGTCCCGTTTCTGCCACAGCCGATGTGTCGCTGCGCGTGCACGAGATTGTCGACGCGCATCCCACGCTCAAGGTCACCGTTGTCACCAACACCCAGGCCTCGCGCATCGCAGACCGGGTTGCTCAGATCGCGCCCAAGGGTTCGGGCGAGTGCGTGAGCCTGCGAGGCTACGGTGCCATCCGCAACATGGGGCTGGCCTGTGCTGCGGTGCTGGGGCATGACGCGGTTATCTTTTTGGATGACGATGAGACTGTCATCGACGCCGACTTTATGAAGCGCGCGACCTATGCGTTGGGGCAGCAGACGCGTCAGGGCTTGCCGATCTTGGTCAAGAGCGGCTATTTCTACGATCGCGACGGCTCGCCGTTGGCTCCCACGGACAAGGCGGGCATCTGCCATCGTTGGTGGACCAAGCGCATCGAGTTCAACCGTTGGATGAAAAAGGCGCTCTCGGGCACCCGCATCTCGCGCTCCAACTACGTGTGCGGCGGCCTGATGGCCCTGCACGCCCGCGCCTTTACGCGTGTGGCCTTTGACCCGTTTATCACCCGCGGCGAGGACTTGGATTACCTCTTTAACATGCGCATGTTTGGCTACGACGTGTGGTTCGATAACGAGTGGACCGTGCGTCATCTGCCTCCGGAGTCCGAAAAGCGCTCACCGCGCTTTATGCAGGATGTATACCGTTGGTACTACGAAAGGGCAAAGTTGACATTCGCCGCGCATCAAAAGGAGCTCATTCCCGTTACGGCGGCATCGCTCATGCCCTACCCGGGCCCGTGGATTTCGCGCGAGCTCGACGACCGCGTGCGCAAGACCGCTATGGTCCGCAGCGTGTTTACCCGCGAGCATGAGGGCTACCTGCGCATCTGGCGCCATGGTATCGACGAGGCAAAGGCCTATGCGCGCCAAAACGCTGCAAGCTACCTGCGTTTCCAGAGCTTTTGGCCCAAGATCATGGACGGGCTTTGGCGTGACGCACAACTGATCAGTATCCTGGAGGGGGCCGAATGATCGACCGCCGCGCCCAGCGCGATAGTTCAATATCAATCTTTCGCATCATTGCCGTTGCCTGCGCCATTTGCGTGCTGGTGTACTTTATTTTTGCCTTGGTGACCGGTATCGAGCCGATCGCCACGGTGATTGCCTGCGCGCTGCTGTGCATCTTTCTGTGCATCTTTATCTTTTTGACGCTCAATCCCGATTCGGTGCGCTCCCAGTACACCGAGGAGACGCTCTCGGTGGCCTCGGCCATGCTCGAGGACATTAAGGGCGGTCTGACGCAGGAATCGGCGCTTTTGGTGTGCCGGCGTATCCTGCCCGAGACGCGCGCCATGACGGTGGCCATCACCGACGAGGGCAACGTGCTTGCCTGCGCGGGAGAGTTTGAGGAGAAACTACTGCCAGATTCGCCCATCCACACGCTTGCCACACGCTACGTTATCGAACATGGCATCGTGCAGTCGTTCAACCGTATGGTGGATGTCGTGGGCTCGGACGGCTCGCACAACCAAGTCCCCGCCGGCATTATCGCTCCCATTAAGGTGGGCGATCGTACCGTCGGCACGCTCAAGTTCTACTACAAGACCCCGCGCGCCGTCGACCGTACCCAGTACGCGCTTGCCTCGGGCTTTGCCGAGATCTTGTCCACGCAGCTCGCCATCCACGAGCTCGAGGTGCAAAAGGAACTCACGGCGCGCGCCGAGGTGCGTGCGCTGCAGGCGCAGATTAACCCGCACTTCCTGTTCAACACGCTGAACACCATTGCATCGTTTACGCGCACCGACCCGCTGCGGGCCCGCGAACTGCTTCGTGAGTTCTCATCGTTCTATCGTGCCACGCTCGACAACTCGGGATCGCTTATTCCGGTCTCGCGCGAGGTTGCACAGACCAAGCGCTACCTTACCTTTGAGAAGGCCCGCTTTGGCGAGGACCGCGTGCTTGCGACGTTCGATGTGTCCGAGGACGTGGAAGATACGCTGGTGCCGGCGTTCGTGATCCAGCCGATTGTCGAGAACGCCGTACGTCATGGTATGGGCGATGACGACGCCCTGAGGATCGACGTGACCGTTCACCAAGACGGCGAGGATGCAATCTTGATTGCCGTGGCCGATAATGGCGTGGGCATGGATGAGGGTACCGCCGCCAGACTGTTTGACGAGCGCTCTGCCCGTCCCGACGCCAACTCTCCCCAGGGTGGCGGCGCCGGTGTGGCCATGCACAATATTTCGGAGCGCATCCATCGCTTTTATGGGCCGCACTCCTATACGCGTGTCGAATCGGCGCCGGGCAAGGGCACCAAAGTGCTCCTTCATCTTGATTTGTCAGAGAGCATCTTTGACATTCAAGAGTAAAATAAAAGGCTACGGGCTCAACGTCATGCGACGGATGCCCGGCGTAGTTAGTTGACGAAAGGTTTTATCCCTATGCTGCGTGCGATGATTGTGGATGATGAGGCGCCGGCTCGCTCGGAGCTTCGCTTCCTGCTCGAGCAAACGGGCAAGATCGGCACGATTACGGAGGCGTCGAGCGTCCGCTCCGCCATCGAGATGCTTATGGAAAGTCGCGTGGATGTCGTGTTTCTCGATATCTCGATGCCCGGTGCCTCGGGCCTGCAACTTGCCGAGGCGCTGCATAAGCTCAATAATCCGCCGGCGATCGTGTTTGTGACCGCGTATAGCGACCATGCGGTCGAGGCATTCGACGTGGATGCCGTCGATTATCTGATGAAGCCGGTCGAGGAAGCTCGCTTGGATCGCGCGATCGAGAAGGTCATGCAACGCGCCAAGCCGGTTACGGACAGCAAGGTGACCATCGAGCGTATCCCGGTGGAAAAGGGCGGCCGCAAGGTGCTCATTCCCGTGGACGACATTCGCTTTATCATGGCCAAGGACGATTACTCCTGCATCTATACCGTCGATGATCGCTTTTTGTCGACGACCTCGCTGGCGCAGTTTGAGGCCAAGCTCTGCGACTTTGGCTTCTTCCGTGTTCACCGCCGCTATATCGTCAACTTGGCGTGCGTCACGGACGTCGAGACGGTGCCCTCGGGCGCCATCCAGCTGGGCATTACGGGCGTCGACGAACGCGTGCCGGTTTCGCGCCGCCGCGTCGTGCCGCTCAAGAAGGCCCTGAGTCTCTAGCACACTGGCCCCGCAGCCCTGTAGACCAATTGTCTGCGGAGCCGTGGGGCCTTTTTTGTATGTATCTGCCGAATCGTTTTTTGCGGAAGGGATCCCATGAACAGTGCAAGCGCCAAGCGCATCGACATCATCTCGGACACCCACGGCTATCTTTCGCCTGCGCTTCTGGACGAGCTTGAGGGCGCAGACCTGATTATCCACGCCGGCGACCTCACGTCAGAGATGGACTACGAGCACCTATGCACCATCGCTCCCGTGCGGGCCGTACTGGGCAACAACGATTACTACCGCGACTACGGCCCCGATGTAGACCGTCTTGCGCTCTTTACCTACGAAGGCCTTAAATTCGCCGTAGCCCACTACCGCGAAGACCTTCCGGTGGGATCCGTAGACGTAGCCATCAACGGCCACACCCACGTAACCAAAGAAGCCCAAGTGGGCCGTTGCTTAGTCCTCAACCCGGGCAGCGCCAGCTACCCCAGAGGCACTCGAGGCCCCACCATGGCCAGAATGCTCGTCAAAGACGGCAAGATCCTAAGCACCAAGTTTATTGACCTAGACTAACCGCAACAAAAACGGGGGATGCAGATGCGTCTCCCGTTTCCATTTGAGCCAATGGCCGAGCTTCAACAAGAACCTTAGACAACCCCGCCGCGGAGAACGGGGCCGCCGAGCCGCGAAGCGGCGAGCAGCAACAACGGCTCGAACAATGTGACGGCAGGGAGGGTCTCCGGGGCCGGCGGGCGCGGGTTGAGTTTGTCGCGAGTTCCGCACGCAAAGGAAAGCACTTAATGTGCTTTCCGTCTTGCGCAGGACTGTAGAGCAGCAAACTCAACCCGCGCCCGCCGGCCCCGGAGACCCTCCCGGAGGGACCGAAAAATTTTTTCAAAAAAGTTGTTGCGCGCCGGACAGACTTCTGTGTATACTAATCCCCGCAGCGCACGCGAGCGGAAACAAACGCGAACGACTGCCTGGGGAGTTAGCTCAGTTTGGTTAGAGCGCCGGCCTGTCACGTCGGAGGTCGCGGGTTCGAGCCCCGTACTTCCCGCCAACGCAATTAAAGCCACGTCTTCGGACGTGGCTTTTTGCGTTTGATGCACTTTGTTTCGGTAGAACGATCGCCCTAGCGCATCTTCGCCCAGAATCCCCGCCCCTTCAGGAACGCAAGTAAAATCTAATAAGCATATCTGTCTAAACAACAGCTTTGTTGCGCAACACCTGTTCAACGAGACAGGGGGTTAGGTTATACTAAATTGCACTGTAGGCCGCATCTGATGCATTTCGCTCCATGCGCGGCACTCAGTGGATATCCGATTTACCATTTGGATGTCCTGCGGTCATTTAGCGTCTCGACACAAGCTCGGCCCCGGAGCTCGTTCGAGCTGTTCGTATTCCTTGAAAGGGGAAAAATGGACATATCGAGGAAGACTGATTACGCCCTTCGTATGTTGGCGATGCTTGCCGAGGATCCGGAGCGTTTGCTTTCTGTTCGCACCGCTGCCGAAGAGGTCAATGTCCCGTATTCGTTTGCCCGCTCGATTCAGCACGGTTTGGTCCAGGCCGGTATTGTGGAGAGCCTGCGTGGAGTCCACGGCGGTATGCGCCTCAAGGTCAGCCCGGACGACGTTACTATCCGCCAGGTCGTCGAGGCCGTTCAGGGCCCCATGGTTATGAACGATTGCACGGCCCCCGACGGAGACTGTGCGCGCATGGGCACGTGCTGCTATCATCCCCTGTGGGCTGGAGCCCAGGCGTTGATGCGCGATTACCTTGATTCCGTTTCGTTGGGCGATATCGTCGCTCGCCGCCAGTTCCCGGCCGTCGATCCCAAATTCGCCGATCGCGATGCGTTTCCCGAGTACGCCACCTGTGCATGTGCTTGCCGGGAGGAATAGCGCCGCATAAGGAGCATAGATATGATTCAGGACCCCTTTCGTTCGATGATTCGTTCGGAAGGGGTCCTGCGTTATCGCGACCTTCCGTGGCGCCGCACGCGCGATCCGTACATCATTTGGCTTTCCGAGGTCATGCTGCAGCAAACACAGGTGCCGCGCGTGGAGACGCGCATGCCGGCGTGGCTCGATCGCTTTCCGACCGTGCAGGCGCTTGCCCAGGCCGCGCCTTCCGATGTTTTGGACGCTTGGCAGGGGATGGGCTACAACCGACGTGCTCTCGCGCTCCACAAGGCCGCTCAACGGGTCGTAGAGGATTGGGGTGGGGAGTTTCCGCACGAGACGCGTGACTTGGTCGCTCTGCCTGGTATTGGACCGGCAACGGCGCAAGGTATCCGGTCGTTTGCGTTTGATCTTCCGGGCGTGTATCTGGAGACCAACGTGCGCACGGTCTTTCTGCATCACTTCTTTCCCGATGTACCGGCTGTTCCCGATCGCGAGCTGGTGCCGCTGATTCAGGCGGCCTGTCCGGCGGCCCCTGGTGCGTTGGCGGACGAGACCGCTCCCTTTGCCGTGCCGCTCGATGATGCCGACACGCCGCGCGCGTGGTATTACGCGTTGCTGGATTACGGCGCATATCTAAAAAAGACGTTGCCCAATCCGTCTAGGCGTTCGGCGGGCTATAGCCGTCAGTCAAAGTTTGAGGGCTCACGTCGCCAAAAGCGCGCGCATATCGTGCGCATGTTGCTGGCAGCGCGCGATGGCCAGCCGGCGGGGATTACGCTTGCTGATGTCGTGGTGGGCGTTAACGAGATGGAAGCGGCGGCTGGGCGTGGACCGGTCGAGCGCGAGCTTGTCGCGGGCATTCTAGCCGACCTGGAGCGTGAGGGCTTTTGCCGAGCCGAGGGCGATCGCTGGCTGAGCATCTAGCCTGTGCAAATCTGAAGAACAGGATTGTAAGGTTTAGATTTCCGGCATGAGGGCATCCTAAAGACGAGGCCGCTCGAAGCCTACGGGCGGTATGCGTTGAAGGGAAGTACACCTATGGATTTTGAGAACTCCCAAACCAAGAAGAACCTCGAGACTGCTTTTGCCGGTGAGTCCCAGGCACACACCAAGTATCGCTACTATGCCTCCAAGGCCAAGAAGGACGGCTACGTTCAGATCTCGAACATCTTTGCCGAGACGGCTGGCAACGAGTCCGAGCACGCCAAACTGTGGTTTAAGTATCTGCACGATGGCGCCGTCCCCGATACCCTGGACAATCTGCGCGATGCCGCCGCGGGTGAGAACTACGAGTGGACCACGATGTACGACGAGTTTGCCAAGACCGCCGAGGAAGAGGGCTTTGCCGAGATTGCCGCAAAGTTCCGTGGTGTCGCCGCAGTCGAGAAGGCCCATGAGGAGCGCTACAACAAGCTCGTCGAGCGCATCGAGTCGGGCGAGGTGTTTGAGCGTGAGGGCGTGAAGGTGTGGAAGTGCCTGAACTGCGGGCACCTGCACGTTGGTGCCGAGGCGCCTGAGGTGTGCCCGGTGTGTAACCACCCCAAGGCGTACTTTGAGGAGCAGGTGGTGAACTACTAGCGCGTGGCGCTAGCGTGAGCTGGGCCGGGAGGGCCGGACTACCCTCCCTCCTCGCTCACGGCTTCGCAGGGTCGCGTTGAGGGAAGGTAGTCCGGCCCTCCCGGCCCGCTTTGGGTCGTCGAGTGCTCGATACAGAAAAGCTGATAAAAAAGTTTGTGTGCCGCCCCTTTTGGGGCGGCACGTTTTGTGTGGGGGCTGGTTGGGACGGCACCGTTCATGGGTGGGGTACACTGGGTAGCGACTTTTAGTTTATCTACTACCTGATGGGGTGTTTTTGTATGGGTAAGAAGTCTCGGGCTCGGGTGGCTGCGGCGGGAACTCGCAAGGATCCTGGCCGTCGGGTTGCCGAGGGTAAAAAGGCCGATCGTGCCGAGAAAGACAAGAAGGTCGGCGCGCATGCTCATCCTGAGTGGGCGCCTTATTTGAATTCGGCTAGTGAGGATTTGACTGCCAAGTTATTTACTCTGGTCGAGGTCATCTTGGGCGTGGTGCCCGTGGTGGTCATTGGCCTGTTCCTGGCCTCTAAGGATGCCACGAGCGTGGATAAGCTCACCGATGTCTTTTCTCAGGATCCCTCGATGGTGGTCACGTTTATTTCTGCGTGCCTACAGCCGTTTGTGGCGTACATGCTGTACATGGTCTATCGCAAGTACTGCGAGGGCGATGCAGGTTTTGTCTCCGGCAACTTGATTGGCCTCTTGTGCTCCGAGATTTTGCTGCTCAATATCCCGGGCGTGATCGGTATGGGCATCTTGCTGTGGCGCGTTTGGCGCAATGTCGCTCCTCACTTCGAGAGCTGGCTGTTTGAGAGCCGTGTTGCGGGCGTGCTGGCGGATATCGCTGGGTCGCTTGTGATTCTCGTCCTGGCGTTTATGTGCGCCACCGCTACCCGAAGCCTTGCGGGTATGTAATCTACCCTAGCTGGTTGCGGAGCGCAGGGCGGGGAAATACCTTCCCTCTCGCTCACGGTTTCGCAGGGCAGCTGCTGGCCTCACCGCTCCGGACGTCAGACCCGCGGCGTATCCCTTTCCCTCATGCTCACGGCTTCGCAGGGTCGCGTGAGGCAAAGGGATACGCCGCGGGTCTGACGGCGCGGGCTTGCTAGCAAGCTTTGACTCATAGATTGGTTGGTGTGCCGCCCCTTTGGGGCGGCACGTTTTTGTGTGGGTGGACAGTTAGTTCAGATTTGTATAATTCGGGCGGTTTAATAGCTGGGTTTGGAGCCCTCGGAGGCTTGTTGGATGCCTTTAGATGACCTGAGGCGCTTGGTTTTGGCCTTTAAACGCCCGTTTTGAGGACCAAATTGCGCCAAACGAAGCGCCCGGATGCAATTTGAGGGGGTTTGATTTATACGTATCTGAACTAATTGTCCAGGCGACTCTGTTCGGGGTCGTCACGCCTTGCTTGTGGTCCCTGTCTCCACAATTTGCGTCAAGTTTTTGGTCAGCTTTTGGTCGGTTGGCGGGATGGCGGGAGGGCAAAAGATCGCTGGCGAAAAAAGCTCAGAGAAAGTGCTGGTAGGGGAGTTGTTGAGCTTTTCGACAGCTTTTGAGCAAAAGAAACTTTGTGGCTATTGCCGGCGATTGCGTTGTCGCGGTCATGACGGTGCGGGATGCTGGTCGTAAGCGTCGAATGCTCCGATTTTGGAGGCCAGCATGGATCTGTTTCTTGAGACTCCGCAGCAACAAGCTGAGCGCATGCTGCGTCAGCAGCAACGACTCATGGAGATGCAAATGCAAGGGGCGGCAGCCCAGCCCTTTGCGCAAAATGTCGTGCCCGCTGCTGTACCTGCAGCTGTGCCCGGGTATGAATCGGCGCCAGAGGCCTATTCCGTACAGCAAGATTCATATGCGCAGGAGCTCGCGTTCGACAAACGCCGCGCGCGCCGCCGCTGTTTGGGCCAGCGCCTGCGCACATTGGCGATGATTGTGCTCATCCCGCTGGGGCTTGCGGCCATCTTTCTGGCGTCGTATGCCCTCACGTGCATCCTCAACGGCGCATCGCCCAACGAGGTGCTCCAGCATCTAGCGGCCCTGGGCCAGCGCCTAGGTGACGTCATAACAACCATCCGCGCCGGTTGGGAGAGCTAGCGTTTGTCACATTAGGACTTCTAGGGTGTAGGGATTATCGCCACGAGTAAAACTCTTGCATCCCGTGGGTCCTGTCGTGCGATTGATAGTATTATCGAAGATGAATAATAATAGGATTTGCTATGTATAAGCATGATTTAGAGCAGACTCTTTTGGGCATTGACGAAGAGGCAGAGCTGGAAATAGGTCCAAGAGACGATAGGCCGAGCGTTGTATTGGTGGGAGGAAGCGCCTTCATGCTAAACGATGTGACGAATCGGTCGGTTACACATGACATTGATGTGTTTGAGGCAGACAGGTGCCTCCGCGAGATCATAGCTCGATACCCCGAGGTGAATGGTATGGCGGTGGCATATTGTGATCAGATGCCATTCAATTACGAAGATCGTTTGATTCCCTTGGATATTGGGGCGCGTTTTATCAGGTACTTTACGCCATCCTTGGAGGACCTGGCGGTGATGAAGCTCTATGCCTACCGTCCGAACGACATCGTCGATCTTCATAGTCAGGCATTCGTCGATCGACTTGATTGGGGGCTGCTCGAACGGCTTATATTCGACGAGGGGGAGGCACTGGCGTCGTCGCCTTCGGAGCGGAGTTATCAAGAGATGGTCTGCGCATACAGGCAATACAAAAAGGAGGTGCTCGGTTGAATCTGACCTTTGAGGGATTCTTAAAAGGCTATTGCCGAGAGCTATCCGGACAGCAGTCACTGAGTTTTAGAAAGCTGGTTGAGCAGGCGACGACGGTTGCGCCGCGCGTGGCGGAGCCTCTGTTTTTGCTTGCTTTGGCGCAAGGAAAAGCCGAATACGTTCTGGGTTTATCCGAGGGCTCATGGATGGAAGAGGATTACCGAGACGTTTTGTCCTTGTACGGTCAAGCGGGTAGCATAATATCTTTATGCGCCAAAAGTGAGCTTCCTAATCGTTATGCCAACGTTTGGCGTGCGTATAGAGCGGTGAAGGAAAAGCCGGTGGCGAACAGAAGGATCAACGCCCTGATGCGAAAAAGAATACTGGAAGCATTGGAGGAATCGGGCGTAACGCGCTATGGCCTCTGCCGTGCTCTGCACCTGAATAAAGGAAACGTATACGCATACTTGGCCGGCGATGACTCAAAGGTGAGCAGGGAGACGGCGCGCCGCATTATGGAATATGCGGAGGAGAGGGGCACCCAAGAAGGGGCCGGCCGCCCGGTGCGTGTGGCGGGGTAAGATTGATCGCGGTTTTGATTGGTGCTCGATTGGGTTTGTTGGGCGGAGTTTATGTCTGCTATTGATATTGTGCTTGTTGTGATCGCCTTGGTGGCGGTGGGGGTTGCTGTGGCTTGTGCCCTCCAGCTCAAGAGCCTGCGTGCCGAGTTGCGGGAGCGTGGCGACAGTAGCGCGGAAACGCTGGCAGCGCTCGAGCAGGCCAACAACGCGCTCGATGCCCTGAACGTTACGCTGGCCGAAACCCGCCGCACGGCCAATGCCATCGCGCAGCAGCAGACGACCGATGCGGCCGTGGAGCAGCAACGTTACCTGACCATCACACGCGAGTTCTCGCAAGCTGGTGACCGGATGGATGACCTGCGCCGCGAGACGGCCCAACAGCTCGGCGCCAATCGCGAGGGCATCGAGCATCGCCTGGACAAGGTGCGCGAGACGGTCGATGTTCAGCTGGGCGCCATCCGCAAAGACAACAACGTGCAGCTCGATCAGATGCGTGCGACGGTGGACGAGAAACTCTCCCGTACGCTCAACGATCGCCTGTCTGCATCGTTTAAGCAGGTGAGCGACCAGCTCGAGGCCGTGTACAAGGGCCTGGGCGACATGCAGTCTATCGCCACCGGCGTGGGCGACCTTAAGCGCGTACTGGGCAACGTCAAAGCGCGTGGCATTTTGGGCGAGGTGCAGCTGGGTGCAATCCTGGCGGACATCCTCACGCCCGACCAGTATCTGGAAAACGTTGCCACCAAGCCTGGCGCCTCGGAGCGCGTTGAGTTTGCCGTCAAGCTGCCGGTGGACGAGGGTGATCCCGTGCTGCTGCCGATCGACTCCAAGTTTCCGGGCGACGCGTACGAGCACCTGCTCGACGCCCAGGAGTCTGGTGATGCTGAGGCCGTCGCCGCAGCGCGCAAGACGCTTGATATGATGGTGAAACGCGAGGCCAAGGACATCTGCGAAAAGTACCTGAGTGTGCCGGCAACGACCAACTTTGGCATCATGTTCGTGCCGTTTGAGGGGCTGTACGCCGAGATCGTCAGCCGCCCCGGGCTTATCGAGATCCTGGGCCGCGACTATCACGTCAACGTAGCCGGTCCCAGCACCATGGCCGCCATTCTCAACAGCCTGCAGATGAGCTACCAGACGTTTAGGCTGCAAAAACGTACCGACGACGTACTGCGCGTGCTCTCCGCAGTCAAGGCCGAGCTGCCGCGCTATCAGGCGGCGCTGCGCCGCGCCCAGCAGCAGATCGAGACCGCGGGCAAAACCGTCGAGGGCATCATCACCACGCGCACCAACGTCATGGAGCGCAAGCTCAAGGACATCGACGCACTGGAAGACGTCGACCAAGCCGATGAGATCTTGGGACTCACGTCCGCGGACCTTCTCACAGACCAAGAAGACGAAGGCTAATTGCAACAAGACGGTGGGGCGCCGGCGTAAACGCTGGTGCCCCGCTGCTTTTCGCATCGCGCTTGCCTGGAGTGTGCTCCAATGTGAAACAATGGCGTTTCGCCCTATCAGACGCGAAAGGAAGCCCATGTCTCAGAGAAGCACCAGTCCGCTCAAACGCTCCACTGTGCGTCGCACTCTAAAGCGTTTTTGGGACGTCACGCGCACGCAGCCGTTGATCGTCTTTCTCTCGGTGTTCTCGTCGGCGGGCTACATTTTTTTGCTCACGTTTGCCAACACCTATGTGATGGCCCTCATTGTCGACCGCGTTCAAGCCGGTCCCGTGGCGGGTGACCAGGTGTTTGAGGTCTTCGGCCCCTATATCCTGGCGCTCGTACTCGTTAACCTAGTGGGTCAGATCCTCTCCAAGTTACAGGACTACACCGTCTACAAGCTCGAGATTGCAGGCAACTATCACCTGGCGCGTCTATGCTTCGACACGCTCTCCAACCAATCCATGACATTTCACACCAGCCGCTTTGGCGGATCACTCGTGAGCCAGACGAGCCGTTTTATGAGCGGCTATACGGGGCTGGTGGACGTGACGGTGTATTCGCTCATCCCCACCATCACCTCGGTCGTCTGCACGGTGGCGGCGCTCGCTCCGGTGGTGCCGACGTTTACCGTGATCCTGGTGGGCATCATGGTCGTCTACATTGCGTTTGTCTGGCTTATGTACAAGCGCATCATGCCGCTTTCGGCCGCGACGTCCGCCGCGCAGAACAAGCTCTCGGGCGTGCTCTCCGACGCGGTCACGAACATCTTGGCCGTCAAGACCTGCGGGCGCGAGGACTTTGAACGCGATCTGTTCGACGCCGCCGATCGTGCCGCGCGCGATGCCGAGACGGTCTCGATGCACGCCATGATGCAGCGCAACTTTACGACCTCGGGTCTTATCGTCATCACCATGGCCGTGGTGAGTGTGTTCGTGGCGGGCGGCAACGCGTGGTTTGGCATCTCGGCCGGCTCGCTCGTCATGATCTTTACCTATACCTATAACCTCACCATGCGCCTGAACTACGTGAGTTCCATGATGCAGCGCATCAACCGCGCTTTGGGCGATGCGGCCGAGATGACGCGCGTGCTGGACGAGCCATGTTTGGTGGCAGACGACCCGGACGCCCCTGAGCTCAAGGTGACCGAGGGCGCGATTGATTTTGAGCACCTGAGCTTTGCGTACCGTGACGCTGCGGCGGGCGAGACCGTGTTCGATGACCTGACGCTTCATGTGGCGGCGGGCCAGCGCGTGGGCCTGGTGGGCAAATCGGGCTCGGGTAAGACGACGCTCACCAAATTGCTGCTGCGCCTAGACGATGTTCAGGGCGGTCGCGTGCTCGTGGACGGCCAGGACGTCTCGCGCTGCACGCAGCAGAGCCTGCGCCGCCAGGTTGCCTACGTGCCGCAGGAGGCGCTGCTGTTCCATCGCTCCATTCGCGAGAATATCGCCTACGGACGCCCCGACGCCACCGACGAGCAGATCCGCGAGGCGGCTCGCTTGGCTAATGCGACCGAGTTTATCGACCGCTTGCCCCGTGGCTTTGACACCATGGTGGGTGAGCGCGGCGTCAAGCTCTCGGGCGGCCAGCGTCAGCGCGTGGCTATCGCCCGCGCCATCCTAACCGACGCGCCGATTCTAGTGCTCGACGAGGCGACGTCTGCCTTGGACAGCGAGTCCGAGGCGCTGGTGCAGGAGGCGCTCGAGAACCTGATGCGCGGCCGCACCTCCATTGTGGTGGCACATCGCCTGTCCACCGTGGCGGCGCTCGACCGCATTGTGGTGCTGGCCGATGGCGAGATTGTCGAGGACGGCACGCATGCGCAGCTTGTCGAGGCGGGTGGCGAGTACGCGAGCCTGTGGGGCCGTCAGACCGGTGCATTCTTGGAGGCGTAAGCGTCTCGGACGTGGGACAATTGTGCCCATAAGTTTATTGTGCCGTTGAGCCGAGGAGTCGTTATGCCACGCGAGACCAATGCCGCCAAGCGCGAGCGCGCCATCGAGGTGTGTGAGCGCCTCAACCGTCGCTATGGCCCGGTCGAGTGCTTTTTGGACCACGAGAATCCCTTCCGCCTGCTGATCGCGGTGCTGCTTTCGGCGCAAACGACCGATGCACAGGTCAACAAGGTGACGCCGCGGCTGTTTGCCCAGTGGCCCACGCCCGAGGCCATGGCCGGGGCGAGCGTGGCTGACGTGGCAGACACTATCAAGTCACTCGGCTTCTACAAGAGCAAAGCCAAGCATGCCGTCGAGGCCGCGCAGATGATCGTCGCCGACTATGGCGGCGAGGTGCCGGCCGACATGAAGGAGCTCGTGAAGCTGCCGGGCGTGGGACGCAAGACGGCGAACATCGTGCTCAACGTGGGGTATGGCATCGTGGAGGGCATTGCGGTGGACACGCACGTCAACCGCATTGCGCACCGCCTGATGCTGAGTCCCAAGACGCATGCCAAGGAGCCGCTCAAGACCGAGCAGGATCTGCTCAAGATTTTGCCGCACGAGTATTGGGAGTCGGTCAACCATCAGTGGATCACCTTTGGTCGCGAGATCTGCGATGCCCGCAAGCCCAAGTGTGACGAGTGTCCGCTGGCAGATTTGTGCCCCAGCGTGCGCGTAGCGGGGTAGGGCGGAACGCATCTTCGTCTGGCGTTTTTTGCGGGGCTGGGTTTGCCCTTGAGCCGGAGTCCTCTCCATGCGCTACCATGACAGGCAGTGTATTTGACGTACGACCCGCCGAGCTTGCCCCGGCGGGCTTTTGGCGTTGCGATGCCGGAGGAACAGCATGCTCATTCACCGTATAGCCGCGCAGCTCTACACTGCCGAGGCGCTGCAGACCGTCGAGGTCGGACTCGATGCCGGCGAGGACGTGACGCTGGCCGTGTCGCAGTCGGGTCGCACGCTTATGGCGGCCGCCCAGTTTGCGCGCCGTCCGCGCCCGACGGTCTACATTGTGAGCGGCGAGGATGCGGCCGATCGCGCCGCGCGCAGCCTTGCCGCCTACGTGGGTCTGGCACACGTGTGCCGTTTTCCCGAGCGCAAGGACTATCCGTGGCGCGAGCAGGCGCCCGACGATGCTGTGGTTGCCCAGCGCTGCGAGGCCCTGGGACGCATCGTTCGCGGTGACAACTGCATCATGGTCGCCTCGGCCCGCGCGTTGCTGCGTTGCGTGCCGCCAGTCGAGAGCCGCTACTGGGAGTCCACGACCTTCGCGGTGGGCGAGGAGATTCCTTTTGACGAGGTGCCGCAGCGCCTGGTGGGCATGGGCTACACCAATGCCGGCGCCGCCGACGCGCCTGGTCTGTTCCGCGTGCACGGCGACACCGTCGAGGTGTTCCCCGCGCAGGAAAAAGCGCCCGTGCGCATCGAGTTCTTCGGCGACGAGATCGATCGCATCCGTCGCATGGTGAGCTCAACGGGGCAGACCATCGGCAACGAGGACAGCATCGAGATCTTCCCCTGCCGTGAGCTGGCGCTTACCGACGAGGCCGTCCACAACATGCATGTGGCGCTTTATCGCGCCAGCCAGGACGACAGCAAACTGGCAGCGCTGCTCGAGATGGTGGATGCGCGCATCGTCACGCCCGAGCTCGACCGCTTTTTGCCGGTGATGTACGGCCAGACCGTGAGCCCGCTGGCGCACGTGAGCGGCAAGGCGCTCGTGGTGCTGTCCGAGCCGCGCTCGCTGTTCGACGATTGCCTGCGTGCCTACGAGGATATCGAGGCCCGTGCCGGCGAGGCGGGGGTCGACCGACTGGATGGCCTGTATGTACGTGCCCAGCAGCTCGATTTTGGTGCTCAGCAGCGCCTGAACTACGTAAGCCTCATCCGTGCCGGCGGTGCGGTTACGGCCGAGCTCAAGATTGAGCAGCCGGCCATCGCGGGTTCGGACAATCGCTTTATGACGCGCATTCAGGAAGTCGTGGGCAAGCGTTACGCCTGCGTGTTTGCCATTCCCGACCGCGGTGCGCGCGAGTCGATGGAGCTCACCTTTGGCGACGAGGGCATTACCTTTGAGGAATCGCTGACCGCGGCGCCCGAAAACGCCGGCGTCATTGGCGAGCGCGTGCGCGTGGCGGCGGCAGATTCTGCCGACCGTGCTGCCCGTCAGGATGCCCATGCTGCAATTCGCGAGCGCAAGGCCGATGCGCTCAACGCCCGCTCGCTCGAGGCAGGTGCCGCCCAGGCAGCCGCCGGCGCCGCCGTGCCTACTATCTCGCGCGGACGCGTGACCTTTGTCGATGCCGCTCTGCCGCAGGGCGTGGTGGTGCCCGATGCCAACCTGGCCGTGTTCTCGATTGCCGACCTCAACGCCCGCATGGACGCCAACCGCGCGCGCAGCCGCCGCAAGGTGGACATTACGCAGATCACATTCCCGTTTAAGCCGGGCGACTACGTGGTGCACGCCACTCACGGCATCGCACTCTTTAGCGAGATCGCGCGCCAAGAAGTGGGCGGCAAGGAGCGCGACTACTTTTTGCTGGAATATGCCGACGGCGACAAGCTCTACGTGCCGCTCGAGCAGGTCGACCGCATCACGCGATACGTCGGTCCCGACGGTGACAAGCCGCGCCTGACCAGGCTCAATACCGCCGACTGGACGCGTGCCACCAACAAGGCACGCAAGAACGCCAAAAAGCTGGCGTTTGACCTGGTCGATCTGTATGCGCGCCGCTCGTCGATTACCGGTATCGCCTGCCCGCCCGACACGCCCGAGCAGATCGAGATGGAGGAGAGCTTCCCCTACGACGAGACGCGCGACCAGCTGGAGGCTATCGCCGACATCAAGGCCGACATGGAGGCGCCCAAGCCCATGGACCGCCTGCTGTGCGGCGACGTGGGTTTCGGCAAGACCGAGGTTGCCCTGCGCGCGGCGTTTAAGTGCGTGGACTCCGGCCGCCAAGTCATGGTGCTCTGCCCCACGACCATTCTGGCCCAGCAGCACTACGAGACGTTCTTTGAGCGCTTTGCTCCGTTTGGCCTGGAGGTCGAAGTGCTCAGCCGCTTCCGCACCCCGGCGCAGCAGAAGCGCGCGCTCAAGGCGTTTGCCGAGGGCACGATTGATGTGCTCATCGGCACGCACCGCTTGCTTTCTGCCGACGTGAACCCCAAGAACCTGGGCATGGTGATCATCGACGAGGAGCAGCGCTTTGGCGTGCAGCACAAGGAACAGCTCAAGAACCTGCGTGAGCAAATCGACGTGCTCACGCTTTCGGCAACGCCTATTCCGCGAACCATGCAGATGGCCACGAGCGGCGTGCGCGACATGAGCCTGATCACCACACCGCCGACCGGGCGTCGTCCCGTGATCGTGCACGTGGGGGAGTACGACCCCGACGTGGTGAGTGCGGCGATTCGCCTGGAGGTGGGCCGCGGCGGTCAGGTGTATTACGTGTCCAACCGCGTCAAGACCATCGATGATGCCGTGGCGCGCGTGCACGAGGCCGCGCCCGAGGCACGTGTGGGCGTGGCGCATGGCAAGATGAGCCCGCGCGAGGTCGAGGACGTGATGATCGAGTTCGCGACCAAAAAGATCGACGTGCTCATCGCCACGACCATCGTGGAAAGCGGCATCGACAACGCGACCGCCAACACGCTCATCATCGAGGACTCGCAGCGCCTGGGCCTGGCGCAGCTCTACCAGCTCAAGGGCCGTGTGGGCCGCTCTGCCACGCAGGCCTACGCGTACTTTATGTTCCCGGGTGAGCTGCCGCTCACCGAGGAGGCAACGGCGCGCCTGACCGCGCTTTCCGAATTCCAGGACCTGGGCAGCGGCATGCGCATCGCCATGCGCGACCTGGAGATCCGCGGCGCCGGCTCGCTTATGGGCGCCGAGCAGCACGGCAACCTGTCGAGTGTGGGCTTTGACCTGTTTACGCAGATGCTGGGACAGGCCGTGGCCGAGGCGCGCGGCGACGACGATGCCGGCGTGGAGGCGGCGAGCGTGGGTATTAACCTGCCGGCCGACTACTTCTTGTCCGAGGAGTACCTGCCGGCGGTGGACCAGCGCGTGCTCGTGTACCGTAAGCTCGCAGCGGCCGAGGACCTGGAGAGCATTGACGAGGTGCAGGAAGAGACCGAGGCCGCGCATGGTGAGCTGCCGTTGGCGGGACTCAACCTGTTCAATCGCGCGCGCATCCGCATTCGCGGCGAGCGCCTGGGGCTCGAGAGCGTCACGCTCAGCGGCGGTCGCATCACGTTTTTGGGCGTCGACGTGCCCAAGAAGGCGGCCTTTGAGCTTAAGACCCGCTATGGCGCGGTGAACTTCCCCAAGAGCCGCAAGTTGTCGGTGCCCTACAAGGCGGGCGCCGGCGCGGGCAGCGGCCTGGGTCGCGGTCTCGACGCCAACGACGGCACCGGCCCCGTGGCCGCGGCACTCATGCTGCTGCAGCAATTAGGCGCGAGCGACGATGACTAGCGAGTCGACGCTGCAAACACCCCATTTGGGCACTCTGGCCCCATCGAAAGGAAAGCATGTTCGGATACATCTATAAGAAAGATGTCGCCATTATCGCGGTTATCCTTGCCCTTTGCCTGGGCGTGGGCACCTTTTTCGATTACCAAATCTCGAGCGCGCTGTTCAATATCGGCAGCATGTACGGCCGTTTTATCGAGGCCGTCGGCGAGCTGCCGTTTGAGCTGACGGCGAGCGTCGCGGGCGTCATGCTCGTGCGCGCGGTGCGTCCCGACTCCGGGGGGAGCAAATGGCTCGCCGTGCTCGGCATCCTCGTCAACGTTGGCCTGGCCGGCTACGAGATCGTCTCGTCCCTGAAGGTTGGCGGCAAACTCATCGCTGTTCAGTTAGTGCTGACGTTTGTGCTGGTGATCGCCGCCAACCTTATCGTCTATTGCCTCACGCGCGCGACCGAGTCCGACGAGCTTACGCGCTGGGCGTTGATGGTACTTGCTGTGTGGGTCGCTCAGGCCATTATCCTCAACGTGATCGTCAAACCGCTGTGGTCGCGCCCGCGCATGCGCGTGATCGAGGTCACGCCAGGGCTCAATTTTCAGCCGTGGTGGGTGATCGGCAACCCCGACAAGTGGGCCTATATTGCCGCTGGCGTGATCAAGGACGGCTTCAAGTCGTTTGCGAGCGGACACACGGCGCACGCGGCGATCGGCCTTATGCTCGCCGGGCTTCCCGCAGCGGCCTTTAAGGAAAAGCCGTCGCGCCGCCGCGTGGTCTTTTGGACGGCGGCTGTGGTCGCGGCGCTCGTCGCCTTTGGCCGTATCGTGATTGGAGCACACTTTTTGAGTGACGTGAGCTGCGGCTTTGCCCTGGTGCTGGCGCTTGAGTGCCTTGCCGCGCGCGTTGCCTATCCCAACGGCGTACAATAGCCCCGTTTGAATCATCGGGCCCGTGCCCGGCTAGAGAGGATTGCCATGCTCGCGTTTAACAACGACTATTCCCACGGCGCACACCCGGCAGTGCTGCAGGCACTCGTCGACACCAATATGGAGCCGCAGCCCGGCTACGGTACCGATGCACACACCGAGCGTGCCAAGCAGCTCATCCGCGAGGCCTGTCAGGCCCCCGATGCCGACGTGTTTTTTCTGGTGGGCGGCACGCAGGCCAACGCGACGGTGATCGACATGCTGCTTGCGCCCTACGAGGGCGTCGTTGCCGCCGAGACCGGCCACGTCGCCTGCCACGAGGCGGGCGCCATCGAGTTTGGCGGCCACAAGGTGCTCACCATCCCCGGCTACGAGGGCAAGATGCACGCCGAGGACCTCGAGAACTATATTCAGGTGTTCTACGAAAACGAGAGCTACGAGCACACGGTGTTCCCGGGCGCCGTGTACGTGAGCCTATCGACCGAGTACGGCACGCTGTACTCCAAGGCCGAGCTCGCGGCGATTCACGCGGTGTGCCAGAAGCATGAGATTCCGCTGTTTGTGGACGGTGCTCGCCTAGCCTATGCGCTGGCGGCCGATGAGTGCGACATTACCCTGCCCGAGCTGGCGCAGCTGTGCGACGTGTTCTACATCGGTGGCACCAAGTGCGGCGCTCTGTGCGGCGAGGCCGTGGTGTTTTGCGGCATGCATGCTCCGGCGCATCCTATTTCGCGCATTAAGCAGCACGGCGCGCTGTTGGCCAAGGGTCGCCTGACGGGCGTCCAGTTTGAGGCACTCTTTACCGATGGCCTGTATTTTGAGATTGGTCGCCAGGCGATTGAGGCCGCTCAGGCGCTGCGTCGCGTGCTGCACGAGCGCGGCTACCAGTTCTTCTTGGAGACGCCGACCAACCAGCAGTTCGTGATTCTGCCCAACGAAGACATGGCCCGCATTCGCGAGCATGCCTCGATCGAGTACTGGGAAAAGTACGACGAGACCCACACAGTGGTGCGCTTTTGCACCAGCTGGGCCACGACGCAGGAGGATATCGACGCGTTGGCGGCTGTCCTGTAGCCTGATGTAATGACGAGGGGCCGCCTTGCGCTGGGTTTGGTGCAAGGCGGCCTTTGCTTTTGAGGGGGAGGGGTTGTATGACCGAGATGTCCGAGCCGACGATTCGCCTGGCGACGCCCGATGATGCGCCGGCGTTGCTTGCCATCTATGAGCCGTATGTGCGCCAGACGGCGATTACCTGCGAATACGCGGTGCCGAGCGTTGAGGAGTTCGCCGGGCGTATTGAGCGTACGCTCAAGCGCTATCCGTATCTGGTGATGGAGTTGGACGGGCGTCCGGTAGGCTATGCCTACGTGAGTCCGCTCAACAGCCGCGAGGCGTACGACTGGTCGGTCGAGACATCGATCTACCTGGCATGCGACGTGCGCCATGGCGGGCTGGGTCGCAAGCTGCATGACGCGCTCAAGCAGTGCCTGATCGCGATGGGCATCACCAACATGTGCGCGCTCATCGCCGTGCCGCACGACAAGGACGACGAATACCTGACGCACAATAGTCAGGATTTCCATGCCCATATGGGATATCGCCTGGTGGGCGCCTTCGACCGCTGCGCCCAAAAGTTCGGCCGCTGGTACGACATGTGTTGGATGGAGTTGGTTCTAGCCGAGCGCGTCCCCGACCAACCCAAGCCAACCTGGTTCCCCGACCTCCCCAAACCTACCATTTAGGGACAGGTTTATTTTGGCAGGTTAGCCGATGGGCTCGGTGTATTTGGCGCGGTCGGTGCGTTGGATGCGCTTGGAGACATGGAGCGGGCGGCCGTCGGTGTCGTAGACGTAGTCGGTGATAAGGATCAGTGCCTGCCCGCGCTCAACGTTGAGCAAAAACGCCTCGTTTTGCGAGGCATAGCATACCTCAAAGGTCTTGTGCCCCTGTGCCGGCGCACGATGGAACTCCTGGCGCAGCGTGGCGTAGAGCGATCCGTTGATGTCGCGATCGATGAGCGACCCAAAGCTCGGCGGCAGATAGGTGGTCTCCAGACACAGCGGCGCATCGTCCAGATAGCGCAGGCGGACAAGTTTGACGAGCTTGCTGCCCACGGCGGCGTCAAAGAACTTGGCTATGCTGCCGGCCGCCTTGGCAAAGCCCGAGTCCACGGTGCGCGTGGTGGGCTTCATGCCCTGACCCTGGACCTGTGCCGTATAGCTCGAAAACACCAGGTTGTTCTCGTGGAGCGCGGGCGTGTCGGCCACAAAGGTGCCACGTCCGCGCTCGGTGCGCACCAGGCCCTCGTCAACTAACACCTTAAGCGCGTGGCGCACGGTGCTGCGCGACAGCCCCGATTCGTCCATGAGCTCCATCTCGGACGGCAGCTTGTCTCCGCGTGCGTAGGTGCCGGCGGCGATGCGGTCACGCAGCGTGCCCGCCAGACGCTCGTATTGGGTCAGTTTCTTTTTAGACGAAGCGCTCATACGACTAACCTGTATCTAACTTGTATTCTTGGCTAATCAAGCATGTATCCAATACAACAATAAAATCGCTGGTAACGAGTTATCGAAAACCGCATCAGCAATATTTCTAAGACAAATATAGCATACAACTAGTCGACATCGTTAAAACATGTATGTAACTTATATGCCATCGACAGCATCAAACGAGAAGAAAGGCTGATGCACGATGACTACTCAGGAACAGGTTAAGGACGTCGTCTCCCAGGTTTTGGCTGACAAGGCAGACAAGGGCGGCATCAAGCGCGTCGTGTGGATCGGCGCCGGCGGATCCAACGGCGGCAACTATCCTGCCCAGTACTTTATGGAGCACGAGGCCACGCAGGTCGTGAGCTCCAGCTACACCAGCAACGAGTTCGTGCACGCCACGCCTGCCTACGTCAACGAGAACACCCTGGCCGTCGTCGTGTCCATGCGCGGCACCAAGGAGACCATCGTCGCCGCCCAGGTCGCCAAGGACCACGGCGCCAGCACCATCGCCATCTATGTCGACGAGTCCGGCCTCACCGAGGTCTGCGACTACAAGATCCAGTACGACAGCCTGGCCGTCGACGAGTCCTGCATGGGCCGCACCAACTCTGCCGTCGTGACCATGATCGCCATGGAGCTTACGCAGCAGACCGAGGGCTATGCCGAGTACGAGACCGCTATGGCCGCCTTCGACTTGGTCGACCCCATCTATCGCAAGGCCGTCGAGTACACTCGTCCGCTTGCTGCCAAGTGGGCTGAGCAGAACGCCGACAAGCCCTGCATCAACGTCATGGCTCAGGGCCCGCTTTTTGGTGCCGCCTACGTCTTTAGCATCTGCAACGTGCAGGAGATGCTGCAGATCGACTCCTGCACCATCAACACTTGCGACTTCTTCCACGGCCCCTTCGAGATCCTGGACAAGCGCACCTCGCTGTTCCAGCTCATCAGCGTCGGCCGCAGCCGCTGCAACGACGAGCGCGGCATCCGCTTTGTCAACCAGTACGGTGGCGAGCGCGTCTATCAGCTCGACGCCAAGGAGCTTGGCCTCAACGACATCAAGGACAGCGTAAGTGAGTACTTCAACCACCTGATCTTTGCGCCGATCCTCAACAACGTGTACATGCGCGCGCTCTCTGCTGTCACCCACAAGGACTACATGACGCGCCGCTACATGTGGAAGCTGGACTACTAAGGGATAGAGCGGCCTAGCAGCCCAATACCCCTCATAAGTTGCGGTGGAATAGTTCCTGTTTGGGGGCGTGAAACCTCTGTTTGAGAACTATTTCACCGCAACTGCTAGAGCGACACTTGGGGACGTTCCCTTTCTGCCGGCAGTTGGGGGCACTCCTTGTTTCAAAAGTTTCCCGTTCGCCGATTTCAGTCTTGATAAATGTATATAACGACTATAACGTAGCATGAAACATATTGGAAATAATACCGAGGAGGCTGCGTTGAAGAGGAGCAATCTGGGCTATGTGCTGGTGCTGATCGCCGCGCTAATGTGGGGCACCATCGGAATCTTTGTTAACGGAATATCGGCCCTGGGCGTTTCGTCTCAGAGCATGGCGGCCTTTCGCCTGTTGTCGGGTGCCGTCTTGATGGCTCCGGTCTTGGCATTTATGGGTTGCCAGGGAGGTGCTCGTGAGGGAAAAGCCTCGGGTCCCATGACGCTGTTCAAGGCAAGTCCTAAAGAGCTCGTCCCCTGCGCACTTGTCGGTATCGTCGGTTTGGCCGTCGCCAACACCTGCTATTACGAGTGCATGGGCGAGGTGGGCATGTCCACGGCCTCGGTGCTGCTCTATACCTCGCCGGTGTTTGGCGTCATGCTCGGCCGCGTGCTTTATCGCGAGGGCGTGACCCCCAACAAGCTCGTCGCCATCATCTTTAACATTGTGGGTTGCGTGCTCGCGGTGACGAGCGGGGACCTGTCCGGTTTCCATTTCTCGACTTGGGGCGTCGCGTCGGGTGTGATCGCCGGACTTTGCGGTGCGTTGCTGGCTGTGTTTAGCCGCATGGCCACCAAGACGCTGCATCCGCTGGCGGTGACGTTTTGGGGCTTTGTCTTTGGCGGATGCTTTATGGCAGTGCTTTCGGCTCCGTGGTCCGATATGGCCGCGGCAATGTCCCCGCAGCTCATTCTGCTGTTCGCGGGCTTTGGCTTTATTCCGACGGCTCTTGCGTACATCTTCTATATGCAGGGCCTTTCGATGGATCTTGAGACGTCGAAGGTGCCGGTCGTGGCTTCGTTCGAAACCGTGGCGACCGTTCTGGTCGGTATTGGCATCTATGCCGAGTCCGCCGGCGCAATCAAGGTCCTGGGCATTGTGCTGGTGCTCGCGTCCATCCTGATCATGAACACCGACTTCTCCAAGCTGCGCAACAGTGTGTTTGTCGGCCATGTCATTGAGAGCATGACCTTTAAGCCCAACGCGTGGTGGACCGAGAAATCGAGGGACATGGATCTGTTCAAGGAGCGTACGGGTATCGTGCTGGAGCCCTCCGTTCAGGAAAGCCCCTGGTACTTCGTGCGATAGGGGAGCGCTTATAGCCTCCGACCTGGGGTTATCCAGTCGACGCCGACCTACCCCGTGCCAACGTTTCGAGTACGTTAAACCCGTCAACGGTCGATTTTCACCCGCGAACGGTCTTTATACTAATTAGCAATATAAGCAACGTATAAGACGTTATAATGACCATAACGAAAAGGAGGAGGCAAGATGAATCAGATCATTCTCGCATCTCATGGCGGCCTGGCCGCAGGCGCCAAAGACACGCTCGAGATGGTTCTCGGCGACGTGTCGAACGTCCACGTCGTGTCGCTTGCTCGTGACGACAAGGAGCCCATCACCAATAAGGTTGAGGCTATGATCGCCACGTTCAACGCGGACGACACCGTCTATGTGCTAACCGATATGCTCGGTAGCTCGGTCAACAACAACATGGTCGAGCTTTCCAAGAACGGCACGAAGTTCACGGTTATCAGCGGTTTCAACATCCCGCTGGCGCTCACGCTCGCTATGAGCCCCGCCCCCGTCAAGGGCGCCGAGCTCGCGGCCCTCATCAACGAGGCCCGCAACGGTCTGACCAACCCCAACGCCCCGGTCGAGGTTGCTCCCGCAGCACCCGCCAAGAAGGCCAAGGCCGTCCGTCACAACGCCGGTCCCGCCAAGATCGTCCTCGCACGTCTTGACTACCGTCTGCTGCACGGCCAGGTCGTCTTTACCTGGACCACCAAGGTCCAGGCCGAGCGCATCATCGTCGTCGACAACGCTGCCGCCAACGATGAGATTAAGAAGGGCGCTCTTAAGCTGGCCAAGCCCCAGGGCGTGCGCCTGAACGCCTTCACCGTCGAGCGTGCCCTCGCCAAGATGGACAAGCTCAACACCCTCGGTGAGCGCGTCATGTTCGTCTTCGGCAACACCGCCGAGATGCTGCAGTTCTGCCAGGGCTACAAGCTCGATGCCATCAACCTGGGCGCCACCGCCAACCATGACGGCGCCGATCAGGTCGGCGGCAAGGACAGCTCCGTCTTCTTCGACGCCACCCAGAAGGCCGACGTCAACCAGCTGCTCGACATGGGCATCAAGCTCTACGTTCAGCAGACCCCCACGTATCAGAGCGTCGACATCGACGCCAAGCTGTAATCAACCAGGCTTTTGCCTGACTGAAAGGAGAAGGGTATGAATACGTTCATCAGTGCGGTGCTCGTCGGCCTCGTCGGCGTGTTCTGCATGTGGGACTCCCGCCTGCTCGGTCGTCTTAACTTCGAGCAGCCCCTCGTTGGCGCTACGCTCGTCGGTCTGCTGCTGGGCGATGTGCCCACCGGCCTCGCCGTCGGTGTCGCCGTCGAGCTCGTGTCCATGGGCCTGGTGCAGGTCGGCGCAGCCGTTCCGCCCGATATGGTCCTGGGCGGCATCGTGGCCGCTGCCTTCGCATGCCTGACCGATGCTTCCGCCGAGACCGCCATGACGATCGCCATCCCGGTCGCCGTCCTGGGTCAGCTCCTCGGCATCGTGTTCCGTTCCATCATCGCCGCCCTCACCCACGTGGCCGATAGCGCGATCGATAACGGCAAGTTCAAGACCGCCTACCGTATGCACATCTGCGCCGGCTCCGGTCTGTACGCCATCATGTACTTCCTGCCGATCTTCCTGGCCGTCTTTGTCGGCACCGACCTGGTCCAGGCCATCGTCAACATGGTTCCCGAGTGGCTGTCCGTTGGTCTGAACGTCTCGACCAAGATCATGACCGCCTACGGCTTGGCCCTGCTGCTCACCATGATGATCAAGAAGGGCATGACCCCGTTCCTGTTCATCGGTTTCCTGCTCGCCGCCTACCTCAACCTGTCCGTCATCGCGGTCGCTCTGATCGGTGTGTGCCTGGCTATCGTCTTCATGGGCTTCAAGTTCAACGGTTCCCATGCAGCTGCCGGTGTCGATTCCGACTACGATCCGCTCGAAGACGACGAAGACTAAGGAGGAACACACTATGGCAACCGCAACCAAGGACGTGTCCCTGAACAAGAAGGTCAGCCAGTTCTTCTGGCGCTCCTGGGCCATCCAGGCCTCTTGGAACTACGAGCGTCAGATGAACATGGGCTTCCTCTACGGCATGGTTCCCACGCTCGACCGCCTCTATCCGGATGAGTCCGACCCCAAGCAGCTCGCTGCTAAGAAAGAGGCCTACCACCGTCACATGGCGTTCTACAACTGCACCCCGCAGACGAGCGCCTTCATCCTGGGCCTCTCCGCTTCCATGGAGGAGGAGTACGCCAAGGATCCCGAGAACTTCGACCCCGATTCGATCAACGCGGTCAAGACCTCCCTCATGGGCCCGCTTTCCGGTATCGGTGACTCCTTCTTCCAGGGCACCATCCGCGTCATCGCCTTTGGTCTGGGCGTTCAGCTGGCTCAGCAGGGCTCCATCATGGGCCCGATCCTGGCCATGCTCATCTCCATCGTCCCCTCCGTGCTGATCACTTGGTTCGCTGCCAAGATGGGTTATCAGGGCGGCCACCAGTACCTGAGCAAGCTCCAGGGCGGCGACCTCATGGAGAAGCTCATGTATGTCTGCGGCATCGTGGGTCTTATGTCCGTGGGCGGCATGATCGCCACGCTGATCGGCGCCACCACCCCGCTGCAGTTCGCTGAGGGCACCGTCGTTATCCAGGACATCCTGGACGGCATGATGCCCCAGATGATCTCCCTTGGCCTCACCGGCCTTATGTACTGGCTCATCAAGAAGAACGTCAACACCGGTTGGCTTCTCGTGATCGCCATCGTGGGCGGCATCGCCCTCTCCGCGGCCGGCATCCTGGCCTAGTCGCGACCAAGCGTCTAACCGCTTTCCCCCGGGGGCCTGCCTGGCATCCCATACCCCAGGCAGGCTTCCATCCCCAAAATGCGACAATGGGACAGTCCCTTTGTCGCATCCTCAACGGGCCGGCGACTCGGTCCAAATCACGGTAACCCTGCGAGCGCCCGGCAATGTGGCGCCGCAAAAATCGAAAGGAATGTGTCAGATGTACGAGATCGACCTTAACCTCCCTAAGCAGATCGTCGCTGACGTCCTGTCCAACCACGAGATCCACAGTGTCGCCTTCGTCGGCTGCGGTGCTTCCATGTCCGACCTGTACCCCGCCAAGTACTTCCTGGCCAACAACACGGACAAACTGAACGTTCAGATCTTCACCGCTAACGAGTTCAACTACGACACGCCTTCCTGGGTCAACGAGCACACCTTCGTGATCACCTGCTCCCTCGGTGGCTCCACGCCCGAGACCGTCGAGGCCAACAAGACCGCCAAGAAGCACAACTGCCCGGTCGTCTCCCTCACCAACAAGGCTGGCTCCGCTCTGACCGTCGACGCCGACCACGTCATCGTCCACGGCTTCCACGCCAACTATGCCGCCAAGGCCGAGAAGCCTGGCTACGCCATCGCTCTCGCTCTCGAGATCCTTCAGCAGACCGAGGGCTATGATCACTACGAGGATATGATCACCGGCCTCACCAACATCTTCGACCTGTGCGAGAACGCCGCTCAGCACTGCACGAAGCTTGCCAAGAAGTTCGCTGAGGACTTCAAGGACGACAAGATGATCTACTTCATGGCTTCCGGTGCCTCCGAGAAGATGGCCTACTCTCACGCCGCCTTCCTGTTCACCGAGATGCAGTGGATCGACGCCGCCGCCTACAACACCGGCGAGTACTTCCACGGCCCGTTCGAGGTTTCCACCGAGGGTAAGCCCTACGTCTTCTTCATGTCCGATGGTGCTACCCGTCCGATGGACGCCCGCGCCCTCACCTTCCTTGAGCGCATGGGCGCCAAGGTCGCTCTGATCGACTCCAAGGACTACGGTCTGGCCGACGCCGTGCCGGCGAGCGTCATCACCTACTTCAACCCGCTGCTGCACCTCGCCGTTATGCGCGAGTACGGCAACCAGATCGCCGAGGCCCGTCAGCACCCGCTGACCATGCGTCGCTACATGTGGAAGCTTTCCTACTAATCACAAGTAAGTAGACCTTACGGGTTGATTGAGAGGGGATGGGGTTTGCGCCCCATCCCCTTTTTTGCTCTGGGGAGGGCGTGTCTGTCGCGTCGCAAATCCCAGATAAAACCTACCAAAATAAACCTGTCCCTTTTTGGCAGGTGGGAGGAGATGCGTATGATCAAGGCAGTGCTGTTTGACATGGACGGCGTGCTGGTCGATACCGAGTGGTTCTACAACCGTCGTCGCGTGGCGTTTATGGAGGAGAAGGGCTTCCACTTTGATGAGATTCCCGATCTTTCGGGGTCTAACGAGCCTGCCATTTGGGAGGCGCTGGTGCCCGACGATGTTGAGCTGCGCGAGCGTCTGCGCGTGGAGTACAAGCAGGTCTACAGCCCGGACCATCCCGTTCCGTATGCCGAGTTGCTCAACGAGCAGACGGAGCCGGTGATGCGTGAGCTGCACGAGCGCGGCGTGAAGTGCGCCATCGCGAGCTCGTCCTATCGCGAGCTCATTGACGAGCTGGTGGAGATTGCCGGCATCGCCGACGTGCTGGACTACACCATCAGCGGTCACGAGTGCAGTGCGTTTAAGCCCGACCCCGAGATCTACCTGCGCGCCATGGAGGCGCTGGGGGTGGAGCCTGCCGAGTGCCTGGTTATCGAGGATTCGCCTTTGGGCATCGAGGCCGGCAAGCGTTCCGGCGCCCGCGTCCTGGCACTGCGTCCGCACGAGGGCGTCAACCTCGATCAATCGCGAGCCGATGCCGTTATTGATAATCTGACCGACATTTTGGCCGCTTTGTAGTGTCAATCCGCCGCGAGAAGCACGGGTTCAAACGTTTTTTGCGGTGGACTGGCTCAATTTGGTTTCGATTTTGATCCGTTTGGCTTCGATTCGGACTAAGTGAGTAGACTTTTTGGCGCAGGCCGAGCACAATGCAGGTAGCGCGCGCAGCCGTGGTGTAAGAAGCAAGGGAGGGCCATCGCCTAGAATCGTCAGCGCCTAGATATTCGACGAAAGGAAAGACGATGGCCCACAGCGACATTCTATCCCAGC
>DBGDSC010000012.1:0-2062 GCA_048402045.1 Collinsella sp. | reverse complement strand
TCGGGCGGCAGGTTGAGGAGCTCGTCGCCGGGACGGTGCAGGCAGACCTTCCTGAGCTTGCCGATCTCGGAAGGCACGTGCAGACCTTTCGTCATGGCCTCCTACCTTTCTTTCGGGCCCTTGTCAGGGCCGATTCGTTAGCGCCCCTCCGTGTGAGGCGTTATTGCTGACGACATATTTATATCCAAAATCAGCTCATACTTCCACCTTGCCCCCGAACGGTTTTTTATAGGGGGTGAACGGCATACACATATACTTCACGCATGGCACACTTCATCTTAATAAAGCGTATTTACGTGCTTAAACGCGTTTTCAATCCTAAAATCAAATGGAACTAAACTTTGCTAAACCACCCTCATATTGCATATTTCCAATAAAGCTATGAATAGAATTAGCGGTTCATACCGTGTCTCAACCATTTTCATTTTTATTCAGAAAAAAGTTTGTCCTATTCATTTCTGGTAAATAAATTACCGTTTACCAGACGCTTGATACCGTTCACCGGAAACTCAGTATAAGGCCCAGCGGATACCGACTCGCTTTACGGCTCCATTTGTAACAACTTGACTTCTCGGTATAGAAAAACGGACCCGCTTCACTAGGGAAACGGGTCCGTTTTCGATTATCTTCGGCTAATTTGGATAAGGCCCCCGAAGATCATCGGAATCCTAGCGATCGAACTCCGCCAGTGTCTCGCCCAAAAGCCTCAGGCCCTCGCGCAGAACGTCCTCGCTCGCGCAGTAGCCCAGGCGTGCGCCGCAGGGAAGCTCAAAGCGGCTGCCGGGTACCAGCAGCACTCCCCTCTCGGACAGCAGGCGCTTGCAGAACTCCTCGTCGTCCTCGGGAATATCAAGCTGGATAAACGAGGTGGACACGCCCTGCGGCGCCGTCCAGGAAACGCGGTGCTGCGTATCGATCCAAGCCTGCGCGATATCGCGGTTGCCAAACACGATCTTGCGATTGCGCTCAAGGATCTTGTCCTTGTGCTCAAGCACATAGGTCGCCAGGGCATCGTTGAACACGCCGCCGCAGATCATGGTGTAATCGCGATAGGTGCGGATGCGGCTGGATATCTCTTCGTCTGCCACGACCCAGCCCACGCGGGCCGCAGGCGTCGAATAGGTCTTGGACACCGAGTTGGTGACAATGGCATTCTCGTACACGTCAGCCATCGACATAAAGGCCTCGGTGTTCTCAAGCGGCAGATACACCTCGTCGCACAGCACGTAGGCGCCCACCGAACGGGCGATCTCGGCAATCTGGCCGAGCATATCGGCATCGAGCACCGTACCGATGGGGTTCGATGCGTTGTTGATGCAGATGAGCTTGGTGTTGGGGCGCACCAAGCGCTTGAGTTCCCCGATATCGGGCTTCCAGCCGAGTTCCTCGCGTAGCTTCCAATAATCGACCTCGGCGCCCAGCGTGCGCGGAATCTCGTAGAGTGGCGCGTAGGTGGGCCACTCGGCGATAACGTGGTCGCCGGGCTCGACCACAGCCATGATGGCGTTGAGGTTAGCGCCCGTGCAGCCATTGGTCTGCAGAATGTGATCGGGATTGACCTCGCGACGATACAGCTTGGCAACCTCGGCCTTAAACTCCGGCGAGCCCTCGATCCAGCCGTAGTTCATCTTCTCGCGGTCCAGGCGCTCGTAGAACGTGGCGCCGTCCTGCTCATCGAGCGCGCGCAGCTCGCCCATGGTGAGCGACGAGATCGTCGACTGGGCGATGTCCCACGTGGCGCTCTTCTCCCAAACGTTGAGCCATTCCTCAACGCCAATCGTCTTGATGTCCATGGCCAAGCTCCTTACAAAAGCAGTCATCCAATCGTGTTGACGTTCCTCATACAAGATTGGGGCGGTGCGAAAACCCGCACCGCCCCAATGGGAGACATCTAATGGCAGCTAGATGTATGTATCAAGACCTGTACGGGTCCTTGAAGACCCTAGAGGTCCTCGCGCCAGAAGGGCATGCTCATGCAGCGCGGGCCGCCGCGGCCGCGGGAGAGCTCGGCGGAGGGCACGACGAGAAGGTCCAGGCCCTCCTTGTACAGCACGTCGTTGGT
>DBGDSC010000011.1:0-38500 GCA_048402045.1 Collinsella sp. | reverse complement strand
CTGGCCGCGCACGAGGCCATAAGGGAGGTCCTTGACCGCCACGGCGTGGCGGAATAGCCTTAGGCGCAAGGGGCGCTGACGCGGCCCTCCCTCTTACACCACAAAAATTCGCGCGATCGGTCAGAGTCATGAGTTGTAGCCAAACATATCGGCAAACGGTTGATTAGTGCCCCTCGGCGGCACTAAAAACCACCCTTACAGAAAGTTGCGGTGGAATAGTTCCTGAAAGGCTCGAATAAGCCTAAATCCAGGAACTATTCCACCGCAACTTAAGAGGGGATGGGGCTGAGTGGCGGGCGATGCCGTTGCCTGTCGGTTAGTGGCGGGATTGGTGGCGGAGTTTGTCGATGGTGGAGTCGGTGCTTCGGCTGCGGGCTTCGGCGGCGCGGTCGCGGGCGTCGGCGGCGGTTTGGCGCTGGCGGCGGTAGTCGATCATGCCTTGGATGATGGGCTTGCCAAAGCTCACGACATCATCGTTGTAGATGGCGGTTCGGGCTGCGAGGAGGCAGTCGGTAAAGTCCATATGGGTCTTGCCAAAGAGTTTGATGGCAAGGGCGATAACGGTGGGCTCGTCGACCATGACGTCATCGAGCAACCTCTTCATGGCCGCAGTAATCTCAACGCGGGGAACCTTATAGACGTCGCGCAGTGTGACCACGACGCGCGTGATGATTTCGGGGTAGACGCGAGCGGTGCGCGTGGCGATGACCTTGGCGGCGCGCGGTGACAGAACCTCGTCGTCGTCAAGCAGGTAGCGCAGGATGACGGTCTCGTCGATGATGGTGCTACTCATGGATATCTACTTCCTCGGGACCCAAAATCGAATCGTCGCTTTCTGTGGCAAGGTATTCAATCCAGGCATTGCGCTCCTCGGCGCGGCGATTGGGGTCACCATATGCTTTGAGCGATCCATAGGCGGCGGTGCCGTCCTTTGAGCGCACGGCGACCGGCTGAATGGGGAGCTTGCGCATCAAAATGCTTTGCGCGACAAATAAGCGGACAGCCTCGGCGAGCGATGTGCCCATGGCATCGTAGAGATGCTCGGCATGCTGCTTGTCTTCCTCGCGAATGCGCACCTGCAGGATGGCTCTTTTTTGAGTCGATGACATCACTGGCCCCCTTAATGAGCGTGCAATATAGTCGGTCAAATGCGGCATGTGCCGATACTTGAGCATCTTATAACGATTACTTTATTTCACTCAAGTTGATAACCATAAACACGAATACAAGCGTAGTACATCCAAAATGAGAGCGCATAAAAATCTCTGAGGCGTACGCATGTAATACACTCACCTTTATAGCTATCCGAGAATAGTTCCAACCTGCCAAAACCCCTGCAATACACCCGTATTGCAGGGCCTATGCCCAAGCTTGCCGCCTGCAACTGCGTATATTCAACCTGTATACCGTTGGGGAGATTCCATCGATTGCCCGTTTCGCCGCGGGCGTTCGATACGTCGATGCCAGGCCACGGGCGGCTTGGGACAACGTCGACAGGGTCTCTCCGGCATGGGATTCAGGAGGGAGTGAACAACATGGGCAATAAACGAGTCGTGGCTGATTCTTCACGCTGCATTGGATGCCAAACCTGTATGGCGGCGTGCATCGAGGCGCACGACATCCCCGGTAACATCGCCGCGCCGCGCCTGCGCGTGACGCGTACGTACGAGATCTCCGCACCGGTGGCTTGCCATCACTGCGAGGATGCCCCGTGCGCCAAGGCCTGCCCCACGGGTGCCTTGTTCTTTGATCCAAAGAACCATCGCATCGGTGTTAACGAGGACAACTGCATCGGCTGCAAGAGCTGCGTCATGGCCTGCCCCTTTGGCGCCGTGAGCGTGGCGACCACGCAGGTCCCCGTCTTGATGGGCGACGTTCGCGTGGGTTCGCAGACCAAGAGCTTCGTGCTCAAGTGCGACCTGTGCGTGGACCGTCCCGGCGGCCCGGCGTGTGCCGAGGCGTGCCCGACCAAGGGTCTCACCCTGGTAGACGAGGAGCGCCTGGCAGAACTGACTGCCGAGCGTGCCCGCGCCACCATCGAAAACGAGGCGTAAGCGTCGGGACGACAGGCCCAATGATTGTCAAATAAGTACCGATTAATCGGTAGCAGAGAAAGGAAGGAGGGTGTCATGGAGAAGCATAAAGTGATCTGCCCGTACTGCGGCGCCGGTTGCCAGTTTAACCTCCTGGTCCAAAACGGCCAGGTCGTGGGCACCGAACCGCTCAACGGCATCACCAACCAGAGCGAGCTGTGCCTTAAGGGCATGAGCGGCTACGACTTCATCAACGACACCAAGATCTTGACTCCTCGCGTACTGCACCCGATGATCCGCCGCACTAAGGGCGCGGATCTTGAGCGCGTAAGCTGGGACGAGGCACTGGATTTCACCGCATCTAAGATGCAGGCCATAATTGACGAATATGGTCCTAACGCTGTCATGACTACCGGCTCCTCGCGAGGCGGCGGCAATGAGGCGAACTACGTCATGCAGAAGTTTACGCGTGCGTGCATCGGCACCCACAGCGTGGACAACTGCGCCCGTACTTGACACGGCCCTACTGTCCTCGGTCTGATGGACACGGTTGGTTCAGGTTGCATGTCATGCTCCATCCCCGGTATGGAGGATGCGGGCTGCATTTTCCTCTTCGGCTATAACCCTGCCGATTCGCACCCCATCGTCGCAAGGCGTATCGTGCGAGCCAAAGAAAAGGGTTGCAAGATCATCGTCGCCGACCCGCGCCATATCGAAACCGCGCGTATCGCCGATCTCTACCTTCCGATCAAGAACGGTTGCAACGTTGCGTTCCTCAACGCCTTTGCCAACTGCTTGGTCAACGATGGCCTCTACGACAAGGAATTCGTCGCCGAGCATACGAACGGCTTTGACGAGTGGTGGGAGACCATCAAGAACTACACTCCCGAATCCGTACAGGACATCACGGGTGTCGAGCCCGCGTTGATTCACCAAGCTGCCGAGATGTACGCCACGGCGAAGCCCTCTGCCATCATTGGCTGGGGTATGGGCGTATGCCAGCAGAAGCAGAACCTGAAGACGGTGCACACCATCGCCTCCATCGCCTGCGTTGCCGGCCAGATCGGCAAACCCAATTCCGGCCTCGCGCCCGTGCGTGGTCAGAATAACGTCCAGGGCTCCTGCGATATGGGCATGCTGCCCAACCTGTACCCTGGCTACCAAAAGGTCACCGACCCGGCAGTGCGTGCCAAGTTTGCCAAGGCTTGGGGCGTGCCCGAGGAAAAGCTCCCGCTCGAGGAGGGCTACAAGCTCACCGATCTGGGCCACCTGGTCGACGAGGGCAAGGTGCACTGCTTCTACAACTACGGCGAGGACCCGGTGCAGACCGAGCCCGATTCGGCCGGTATGCGCAAGACGCTCTCCGAGCTGGATCTGTTCATTTGCCAGGACATCTTTATGACGCAGACGACCATGCTCGCCGACGTCATCCTGCCTGCCACCTCTTGGGGCGAGCACGAGGGTGTCTTTACCGCATCCGACCGTAGCTTCCAGCACTTTGACGCGGCCGTTCCGCCCAAGGGCGAGTGCCGCCACGACTGGGAGATCTTCGCGGACCTGTCCACGCGCATGGGCTACCCCATGCACTACGACAACACCGAGCAGATCTGGAACGAGTGCATTAGCCTGTGCCCCAACTTTGTGGGTGCGACCTACGAGAAGATGGCTCCCGAGGGCGGTTACGCCCAGTGGCCGGTCAAGAGCACCGATGTGAACGACCACGGTACGCCCGACATGTTCGCTGGTGGCAAGTTCACCACCAAGGACGGCCGCGCCAACCTGATGGCGCACGACTGGGAGGCGCCCTCCGAGCTTCCCGACGATGAGTACCCGCTCATCCTGTGCACCGTCCGCGAGGTCGGCCACTACAGCTGCCGTTCGATGACCGGCAACTGCAAGACGCTGGCGCTGCTCGCCGACGAGCCCGGTTTTGTCCGCATGAATCCCGCGGACGCCCAGGCGCGCGGTATCAAGAACGGCGACATCGTCTCGATCCACAGCCGCCGCGGCCAGGTATTCAGCCGCGCCGACGTGAGCGACCGCATCAACAAGGGCACGGTCTATATGACCTACCAGTGGTGGATCGGCAAGTGCAACGAGCTGACCATTCACAAGGTCGACCCGGTCTCGCACACGCCCGAGGACAAGTTCTCCGCCTGCCAGGTCGACGCCATTGCCGACCAGGTTTGGGCCGAGGGCGAGGTAGAGCGTCAGTACACCGAGCTCAAGCAGGCTCTGGTGGACGCCGCCGCTCCCCAGGACGTTGAGCCTGGCGCCGCCAAGTTCGACGACGAGACGCACGTGAATCAAATCGTGTAGTCCCGTTCTCGTTGGCTTTTTGGGCCGGGCGTCCCGTACGTTCGGGAGCCCGGCCCGTTATTTTGAAAGGAAGTGGGGATGAACCGCTTCATCGACATCAACCCGGAGAGGTGCATCGGCTGCGGAACATGCCAGTCCGCCTGTGCCGACGCCCACCGGATGCAGGGTCTTCAGGATACGCCGCGCCTGGCGCTCGTGAAGACCGGCGGTATTTCGGCCGCCCTTGCCTGCCACCATTGCGAGGGTGCCCCCTGCGCCGAGGTTTGCCCGGTGAATGCCATCGAGCACGATGGCGACCGCATCCACGTCAAGGAGCAGGAGTGCATCGGGTGCAGGCTGTGCGCCATCGCGTGCCCCTTCGGAGCCATCCATCCCGATGGCACGTCTATCGCCGGTGTCGCAGGCATGTGCGACCCGACGCCTTCGTACCCTAAGTCCCTGAGCAGCCTGCTTACGTGGGCTCCCGGCCAGTACACCTGCGCTGTCAAGTGCGACCTGTGCGCCTTCGATCCGGACGGCCCACATTGTGTGGCGGCGTGCCCCACCAAGGCACTGACCGTCATGGGCGGCGCGGCCGATCGCGAGCTCGACGAGGCCAAGCGCCTGCGCTCGATCGAAAACGGTCCGGTTGTCGACGTTACCGCTGTGGCCCAGGGTCTGTCCGAGAAAGCAGAAGGGAGCGTAAACAATGGATAGCATGACGCTGTTTATCGCATCGCTTGCCGTCTCGTGCATCGGTGCGCTCGCCTCGGTTCTGCTGATCAAGGCCGATAACGCCGCCAAGACCGCCGGCTGCCTTATCGGCGCCGCCGCCGCGGTGCTTTCGTTTGTGGCCGGTATCCAGGCCGTGCTGGGCGATGTCACGTCGGTCGACACCATCGTGTTCTTCCCGTTTGCCCATTTCCAGCTGCTGCTCAATCAGCTGTCCGGTCTGTTCGTGGCGCTCATCTCGGTGCTCGCGTTTGCCGGTTCGATCTACGGTCTCAACTACTTTGATGAGTACCCGGGCAAAAAGGGCCGCGCTGGCTTCTTCTTTAACACCTTCGTGGCGTCCATGATGCTCGTCATCACCGCCGACAACGTGTTTTGGTTCCTGGTCGCCTTTGAGCTCATGTCGCTTACCTCGTACTTCCTGGTCGTGATCGAGGAGAACGAGAACTCCATCCATGGCGGTTGGCTCTACTTTGTGATCGCACACGTGGGTTTTGTGCTCATCATGGCGAGCTTCCTCACCATGACCAACTTCGCCGGTGGCTCGTTTGCCTTTGCGGATTTCCGCGCTACGCAGTTTAGCCCTGCGGTCGCATCCGTGTGCTTCGTGCTCGCCTTCTTTGGCTTTGGCGCCAAGGCCGGTATCATCCCGCTGCACGGCTGGCTGCCCAAGGCACATCCCGAGGCGCCGTCCAACGTGTCGGCCCTCATGTCCGGCGGCATGATCAAGATCGGTATCTTCGGTATCCTCAAGGTTGGTCTCGACCTGCTCTCCGCCTCGGGCGTTCAGGTCTGGTGGGGCCTTATGGTCATGGTCTTCGGTGCGATCTCGTCGGTCCTCGGCGTGGCCTTCGCCCTGCAGGAGCATGACATCAAGCGTCTGCTGGCCTATCACTCCGTCGAGAACATCGGCATCATTCTGCTCGGCGTCGGCGCCTCCATGGCCGCCATGGCGCTCAACTCGGTCGGCATCGCCGTCCTGGCTCTGATGGCCGCCCTCTACCACACGTTTAACCACGCGATGTTTAAGGGCGAGCTGTTCTTGGGCGCCGGTGCGCTGCTGTACTCCACGGGTACGCGCAATATGGAGAAGATGGGCGGCCTGTTCCGTCGTATGCCGGCAACGGCCATCTGCTTCCTCATTGGCGCGCTTGCCATCTCGGCTATCCCGCCCTTCAACGGCTTTGTGTCCGAGTGGTTTACCTACCAGTCGCTCTTTAACGCTGCCATGCAGGGTGACAAGGCCGTCATGATCGTGGCCGTGTTCGCTGCCGTCGCGCTTGCCATTACCGGTGCGCTGGCTGTCACGTGCTTCGTCAAGGCCTATGGCGTCTCCTTTGCCTCCGCGCCCCGCTCCGAGGCCGCGGCTAATGCCAAGGAGGTTCCCGCCCCCATGGTGTTTGCACAGGGCCTGCTCGCGGCCATCTGCGTCGTGCTGGGCATTGGCGCTCCCGTGATCGCTCCCGTGCTGGTCGATGTCGCCGCGTCCGTGCTGCATCCGTACGGTGGCGTGTTTGCCGCCGAGGGCATGGAGCTCATGAACCAGTACTCCGGCGCTGCCACCTCCACGCCCGCGATCGCCATTGCGCTCGTGGTGCTCGTCGGCCTTGCCTGCGGTTATCGCAAGCTCAAGACCGTCGGCAAGGTGCAGAAGTCCCAGCCGTGGGCATGCGGCTATGCTCCCAACGAGCATATGCCCGTCGTGGCCACGACCTTTGCCTCCGAGGTGTCCTGGTTTATGCAGCCGCTCTACACGCTGCGCGACCGCTGCACGGCCGTCTGCTGGTCCATCGCGCACTTCTTCCAGAAGCTCACCGGTGTGGCCGAGGCTGTGGAGCCCGTACCCGACAAGGTTCTCGTCGATGCCCCGCATAAGGGTGTCGAGAAGCTCGCCGACCTCGCGACTAAGCTCGAGGGCGGCAACTACAGCATCTATATCTGCTACATCGTCGCGGCACTCGTGGTGTTCCTCGTGCTCGCCGTGCAAATGGGTTAAGGAGGGGAGAGCATGAACAACATCGTACTTGCCGTTCTGCAGGGCGTGGTCGTTATGGCCGTCGCGCCGTTCTTCTCCGGTCTCGGTCGCGTTATCCGCGCCAAGATGCACAACCGTCGCGGCCCCAGCATCATGCAGGACTACCGCGACCTGGCCAAGCTCTTTGCGCGCCCCGAGTCCCAGAGCGAGGACGCGAGCTTTGCGCTGCGCATTATGCCGCCGCTGTTCTTCGCCGTCGCCTTTATGCTCGCGATGGGCCTGCCGCTCTTTACGGCACAAAGCCCCATCCCGGTCTTTGGTGACGCCATCACCATCATGTACAGCCTGGCGCTCGCCCGCTTCTTCTTCGCCCTCTGCGGTGTGGATTCGTCCAACGCCTACGCCGGTATCGGCGGCGTCCGCGAGCTGCTCATGAGCGTGCTCATCGAGCCGTCCATGCTGCTGGCGCTGTTTGCCGCCGCCCTGGTGTGCGGCTCCACCGACATCGCCACCATGGGTCAGCACATCATGACGGGCGCCATCGACGCGCCGGTCGCCGTGATCCTCGCCGGCATCGCCTTTGCGATTGCCTGCTACATGGAGCTCGGCAAGCTGCCGTTTGACCAGGCCGAGGCAGAGCAGGAGCTTCAGGAAGGCCCGCTCGCCGAGCTTTCCGGCCCGTCGCTTGCGATGGCCAAGCTCGCCATGTCCATGAAGCAGGTCCTGGTCGTCGCCTGGTTCTGCGCGATCTTCGTCCCCTGGGGCGAGCCCGCAACCGTAGGCGCAGCCGCCGTTCTGGGTGCAGTCATCTTCCTGGTGAAGTGCCTGATCGACTTTGTCGTATGCGGCGTGATCGAGAACTCCTGCTCGCGCTCGCGTTTTAAGGTGCTTGGCAATCAGACCTGGGCCGTCGTGGGGATCGCCGTTCTGGCGTTTGTCTTCGTGGTCGTCGGCGTGTAGGAGAAGGGAGAAACAATGTCATTTGCAGTCAGTCTGTCCCTTCTCGGCTTGGTCGCTATCGCGGCCCCGATGGTGGCCTCGGTGCTCGTCGCCCTGTTCCCCCGTCCGTACGCCAAGTGGTTCAGCGTTTTGGGTGCCGCCGTCTCGACGGTCTGCACCATCGCCCTCGCCGCGAATTTCGCTGGCGCCGGCATGCCCGACACTCAGGTCCCCCTGATCTCGTTTGGGCAGACCCTCGTCATGGGATTCACCTTCGATCGCATGAGCACGCTGCTCGCGCCCGCCTTTGTGGGTATCGGCCTGCTTGTCGTGATCTATTCGATTCCCTATATGAGCGAGAATAACCGTGAGCATCCCGACGCACCGCGTCGTCGCTTCTACGCGTACCTCGCGACCTTCATCGGTGCCATGGCCGGCCTCGTGTACAGCTCGACCCTTTTGGGCCAGCTCGTGTTCTTTGAGATCACGGGTGCCTGCTCTTGGGGCCTGATCAGCTACTACATGTCGCCTACGGCCAAGAAGGCCGGCATGAAGGCCCTGATCATCACGCATATCGGTGCGCTCGGCCTGTATCTGGGTGCTGCCATCGTGTTTGCCCACACCGGCACCTTCGCCATCACCGCGATTGCCGGCCTCGACGCCAAGCTCAAGGCTATCGTCCTTCTGCTGGTGCTCTTTGCCGCTTGGGCCAAGTCCGCGCAGGTCCCCATGTACATGTGGCTGCCTTCGGCCATGGAGGCGCCGACGCCTGTTTCGGCCTATCTGCATGGCGCCTCGATGGTCAAGGTCGGCGTGTGCGTGTTCGCGCGTGCACTCGTCTCTGCCGGCGAGATCCCCGAGATCGTGGGTTGGGTCGCCATTATCGACGCCATGGTCACCATGCTCTTTGGCTTCCTTATGTACCTGCCGCAAAAGGACATGAAGCGTCTGCTGGCCTTTTCCACGATCGCCCAGCTCTCCTATGTGTTCTTTGGTCTGGGCCTTTCGGTCTTTGGCAGCCAGCTGGCCTTCGATGGCGCCGTCTGCCACATCTTTAACCACGCTTTCGCCAAGACGCTGTTCTTCCTGATCGCCGGTTCGTTCTCCTTTACGCTCGGCACGCGTATGCTGCCCAAGCTTCGCGGCATCGTAAAGAAGTACCCGATCTCGGGCGTGGGCTTCGGTGTCGCCGCGCTCGCTATTGCCGGCGTGCCGCCCATGAACACGTTCTTCTCGAAGTTCCAGATTATCGCCGGCGGCTTCTCTGTGGGTGCCGGCAACGTCGCGATCCTGGTGCTCGTGTGCATCATGGTCGCCGAGACCGTCGCCACCTTCGCCTGGTTCCTCAAGTGGATGGGCTATTGCCTGCCCGGCGAGCCGAGCGACGAGGTCGCTGCGGGAGCCCCGCTTCCCCGCGCGATGGCGTTCGTGTTCATCGTGCTCATCATCATGGTCATCGTCAGCGGCCCGCTTTCGGCCAGCTGGATCGGTTAGGAGGTAGAACGACATGGGTTATTCGATCGTCAACATCCTTGGCGGCCTTCTGATCGTCACGTCCACCATGGTGGTCGTCTCCAAGAACATCAAGCACGCCATTCGCTGGTATGCGGTGCAGTCGCTGGTGCTCGTGGGACTGCTCGCTACGCTCGGTGCTACTACCGGTGCGCAGGAGCTGCTTATGTGGGCCGGATCTGCCTTTATCACTAAGGTCGTCCTGGTCCCTTACATCCTCAACCGCGCATACAAGAAGATGGGCGAGCCGAGCGACGCATCGCTCAAGGCCGGCCTTAAGCCCGCGTGGGCCATCTGCATCATCGCCGTCGAGGTCGCGATCTGCTTTGCCGTTGTGACGCAGATCAGCCTGCCCACGGCCGAGGTCGCAACGCCTGCGCTCGCTATTAGCTTCGCTCACTTCTTCGTGGGCCTCACCTGCATCATCTCGCAGCGCAACATCATGAAGCAGATCTTTGGATACTGCCTTATGGAAAACGGCAGCCACGTGACGCTCGCGCTTTTGGCCCCCACCGCTCCCGAGATCATCGAGATCGGTATCGCCACCGACGCCATCTTTGCCGTCATCATCATGTCCATCGTCGTGCGTCGCATTTGGGACGACTCCCACTCGCTCGATGCGCGCGACCTGTCCGAGCTGAGGGGGTAGTCCATGGAAACGTTGATTCTCGCCCTGCTCGCGACTCCTTTGGTGTTCTCGCTGGTCATGGCGTTTTTGCCCAAGAACACGTCCTATAACGTGTTTGCCGGTCTCAACCTGGTCTCCGTCGCAGCCGTCCTGGTGCTGTCGATTATGACGGCCGGCGACGTCCTTATGAGCGGCGAAACCGCGAGCGCTCTTGGCCTGTGGTTCCACCTCGATTCGCTGGGCGCCATCTTTGTGCTGCTCATCGGCTTTATCGGTTTTCTTACGGGGTTGTTCTCGCTGCCCTATGTAAAGGCCGATATCGAGGAGGGCTCCATGCCCGCCGAGCGCGCCAAGCAGTATTTTGCGCTGTTTAGCCTGTTTGTGTTCACCATGCTGCTCGCGTGCCTGTCCAACAACATGATCCTCACGTGGGCCGCCGTGGAGGCAACCACGCTTTCCACTGTGTTCCTGGTGGGTATCTACAAGAACAAGACGGCCCTCGAGGCTTCTTGGAAGTATGCGATGGTCTGTACCGCCGGCGTGGCATTTGGCCTGTTCGGTACGCTGCTGATCTACGCCAACGCCGCCGACGTGATTCCCAACGCCCACGAGGCCGCATTCCTGTCGTGCGTGCTGCCGTATGCCGACCAGTTCGACCCGACGCTCATGCGCCTCGCCTTTGCGTTTATCGTGATCGGCTTTGGCACCAAGGCTGGCTTGTTCCCCATGCACACTTGGCTGCCCGATGCCCACTCCCAGGCCCCGAGCCCCGTCTCGGCCCTGCTCTCGGGCGTGCTGCTTAAGTGCGCCATGCTTGTGATCATGCGCTTCTACGGCTTTACCATCCAGGCCGTGGGCGCCGAGTATCCGCAGCTTTTGCTGCTGATCGTCGGTACGCTGTCCATTTTGGTGGCGGCACTTTCGATGTTTCGCCAGGATGACCTCAAGCGCCGCTTTGCGTACTCGTCTGTGGAGAACGTGGGCGTTATCGCCCTGTGCCTGGGTATCGGTGGCCCGCTGGGTATCGCCGCGGCCCTGCTGCACTGCGTGTTCCACGGCTTTACCAAGACGCTCGCCTTCTGCGTGTCCGGCAACATCCAGCACGCCTTTGGCACGCGTAGCCTGGCCAAGATCCAGGGCGTCGTCGAGGTTGCTCCCGCAACCGCCGCGCTCGCCGTCTTGGCGCTGCTCGGTCTTGGTGCCTTCCCGCCCTTTGGCATGTTTATCTCCGAGTTCCTGACTTTTGTCGCCGGTGTTACCGCCGGTCCCATGTGGCTGGTCGTCGTGGTCGCCCTCGGTCTTACCGTGGCCATCTCCGCGCTCACCCGCATCGCACTCAAGTCGGTATTCGGCCATGCGCCCCAGGGCATGGGCAAGCATGAGGCCCCGGCGCTCATGCTTATCCCCGAAATCATCCTGGCTGTTATGATCTTGTGGTTTGGCATTGCCACCCCGCTGCCTCTCGTGCACGGTGTGGAGACCGCGACCGGCATCGTGCTCGAGCAGAGCACCGAGGAACTTCACGCGACGCCGATGTACCGCGCTGTGTTCGGTACCGAGACCGCTCAGAGCGAGGTGGAGTAACGAATGATTGAAACTGAGAACAAGGTGTATGCCCGTCGCTGCGAGAGCCATGTCGAGGCCCTGCGCCGCGCCGTTCCGGGCTGCATCGAGAAGGTCGAATGGCAGTGCGAGGACCAGCTGACGATCACCGTCAAGCTGGACCGTCTGCCCGAGGCCGTCCACTACCTGTATTACGAGCGCTACGGCTGGATTCCTGTGATTGTCGGCAACGACGAGCGCAGCCTGTGCGGCCGTTACGCCGTGTACTACGTCATCTCCATGGAGGGGGAGGACCCCGGTTGGGTTACCGTGCGTGCCGAGGTCGACCCCGCCAAGATGACGTTCCCGTCCGTGACGCCGTTCGTCCCCGCCTGCGTGTGGGGCGAGCGCGAGCTGCGCGATATGTTTGGCCTGATTCCCGAGGGTCTGCCCGACCGCCGTCGCCTGGTGCTTCCCGACGATTGGCCCAGCGGCCTGTACCCGTTGCGCAAGGATTCGATGGATTACCGTTTCCGCCCCGCCCCCGCGAGCGACATGGAAAACTACGAATTCCTGGCCGACACCAAGGGCAAGGAGACTACGCTCGTCCCCATGGGACCGCTGCACATCACCTCCGACGAGCCCGGCCACTTCCGCCTGTTCGTGGAGGGCGAGACGATCGTCGATGCCGACTACCGCCTGTTCTACGTGCATCGCGGCATGGAGAAGGTCGCCGAGACGCGCCTGAACTATGACGCCGTGACGTTCCTTGCCGACCGTATCTGCGGTATCTGCGGCTGCGCCCACTCGGTGGCCTACGCCGAGGCTGTCGAGCGCGCCCAGGGCATTCACGTCCCGCCGCGCGCGCAGTACATCCGCGCCATCATGCTCGAGGTCGAGCGTCTGCACTCACACCTGCTCAATATTGGCCTCGCATCGCACTACACCGGCTTCGACTCCGGCTTCCAGCAGTTCTTCCGCGTCCGCGAGAAGTCTATGGACCTGGCCGAGAAACTCTCCGGTCACCGCAAGACCTACGGTCTCAACGTGATCGGCGGCGTGCGTCGTGACATTTTGGCCGAGCAGAAGCTCTCCACGCTCACGACCATCCACCAGCTGCGCTCCGAGGTTCAGGAGCCCGTCGACGTCTTGCTCTCCACGCCCAACTTCATTGAGCGTACGAGCGGTATCGGCATCTTGGACCGCAAGATCGCACGCGACTTCTCGCCGGTCGGCCCGCTCATGCGTGGCTCGGGCTATGCCCGCGACGTGCGCTTTGACCATCCCTTCGACGGCTACGCCGATCCGGATGTTCAGAAGATGCATGCTGCTACGGCCGACACCTGCGATGCCTTCGGCCGTACCGCCGTCCGCATCCAGGAGGTCTACGATTCGATCGACATGATCGAGACCATGCTCGAGAACTGCCCGTCGGGCCCCATCCTCACCACGGATTGGGAGTACACCCCGCACAAGTACGCCATCGGCGCCACCGAGGCGCCGCGCGGCGAGGACGTGCACTGGGCCATGCTCGGCAACAACCAGAAGTGCTACCGCTGGCGCGCCAAGGCTGCCACGTACAGCAACTGGCCGGTCCTGCGCTACATGTTCCGCGGCAACACCGTGGGCGACGCTGCGCTGATCGTCGGCTCGCTAGACCCGTGCTACTCCTGCACCGACCGCGTGACGGTGACCGATGTCGCCGCCAAGCGCGACCACGTGCTCGACAAGGAGCAGTTCGAGAACGTCTGGCGCGACAAGTCGCCGCTTGCGGGCGAGGGCACCATGGCCGCTCCGCTCGATGAGGAGGCGCTCTAATATGCTGAAGCTTTGGAAGGTTAACGCCAAGGCCGGCGACGCGACGGTCAAGTACCCGTTTGCGCCGTTCCCCACCAACAAGGACATGCGCGGCAAGCCCGAGCACAATGCCGAGCTTTGCATCGCCTGCGGTGCCTGCGGCGTGGCGTGCCCGGCCGACGCCATTCGCATGGACACCGACCTTGCGGCCGATACCATCACCTGGTCGATCGACTACGGCCGCTGCATCTTTTGCGGCCGCTGCGAGGAAGCCTGCCCCATGGAGGCCATCAAGCTCACCGAGGAGTTTGAGCTGGCCGTCATGAGTAAGGACGACCTCACCAGCAAGAGCGTCTATACGCTCGAGCACTGCTCGCGCTGCGGCAAGCCGTTTGCCCCGCACAAGGAGATCGACTATGCCAAGCGCCTGCTGCAAAAGGCCGGCGGCATGGAGGCCGAGCAGGCCGCCCGTACCGTGCGCGTGTGCCAGGAGTGCAAGCGCGAGCTCGACGCCCTGCGCGCCGCCTCGGCCGTAAAGACCGGCAACGCGCGCGGCATGGCTGCCAACGAGACGCTTGCGTCCGGTGAGCCCCAGGGCCCCGGCATGGAGTATTTGGGCGGCCACGGCGTGAACCCGGAGTATGTCGACCGCGAGCTCAACCCCGATGCGCCCGAGATTCCCGCCGGTCCTGCACCGGTCGAAGGCATCATCATGGATTTTGATACGAAGGAGGAGTAACCATGGCCGAACCCACGCTTTTGCCCGAGCGGCTTCAGTACCGCCCGACCAAGATCGAGCTCGACGAGAGCATCGAGAAGGCCAAGGCGACCCTTCTTAAGAAGATCAAGCGCTCGGTGTACGTCTACCGCGTTGACTGCGGCGGCTGCAACGGCTGCGAGATCGAGATCTTCGGTTCCATCACGCCCGTCTTCGACGTCGAGCGCTTTGGCATCAAGGTCGTGCCCTCGCCCCGTCACGCCGATGTGCTGCTGTACACCGGTGCCGTGACGCGTGCCATGCGCATGCCGGCCCTGCGCGCCTTTGAGGCCGCACCCGATCCCAAGATCGTGGTGTCCTATGGCGCGTGCGGCTGCACCGGTAGCATCTTCTACGACAACTACTGCGTCTGGGGCGGCACGGACAAGATCTTGCCGGTCGATGTCTACATCCCCGGCTGCCCGCCCAGCCCCGCGCAGACCATCTACGGCTTTGCCATGGCGCTCGGTCTGCTGGACCAAAAGCTCCATGCCGAGACCACCGTGGAGGCCGCCGGCGAGCAAGCCGATATCCTGCACCCCGGCGTGCCGTACAAGCTGCGCGTTGCCATCGAGCGCGAAGCTCGCGCCATGAGCGGCTACCGTTACGGCCGCGACCTGGCCAACGAGTTTATGGATACGCTCGAGGGCGCGCCCAAGGGCGATATCCGCGGTGCCATGGCGCTGCTCATCGACAAGCAGGACGATCCGCGCCGCGTCGAGGTGTACTCGGCGCTGCAGGATCTGGTGCTGGCCGGAGGTCGCTAGATGGAGCTCACGGACCGCTCTGGTTACTTTGCGGGCCCCGGCATGCTCGGCGGCTCCTTTGGCGATGCCTCGCGCGCAAGCGACGAGGCTGCCGAGGGCGTCGCCGACCCCTGCCTGGGCCATGCGCCCGACCAGGTGGTCTTCTATGAGCTCACGCGTAAGTTTGTGGAGACCGAGGAAGACGTTCCCCAAGAGGCCTGCGACGTGCTGTACTACACGCTCGCCGTGGGCCACCACACCGGCGTGCTCGACTGCTTTGAGCCGCGCCTGTCGGTGCCGGTGGATGTGTTCTATTCGCTCGTCGACGCGCTGCCGGAGGGGGAGGCCAAGACCAAGTTCGAGGCCATCCGCTCCTTTGGCGAGTGCCAGCTCGACAAGGCGGCGGTGCCGTCGCTGCTCGAGGCCTGCGATGCGCTGCTCGACGAGCGTGGTTTTCGCGGGTCGGCCAAGGCCGGCATCTCGGTGTTCGACGACGACTTTGGCCTGCATGCCCAGCAGGTCGCGTTTCTGATGAAGTTCCGCGATCTGGTTGAGCGCGTGCGCGATGTGTCGGGCGTGTATCTGACGGGGAGGTTGCAGTAATGGGTCGCGTTGTGGATGGACGTGTGAACGGCGCCCCGTTTGCGGGTATCGTGCTCACGGCGGGAAGCGTGCTGCGTGCCGACGATGCCGCCGGCCCCGTGCTCTCCAAAAAGATGGAAGACACACCTATCGCCGGTTGGTGCACCATCGACGGAGGCCAAACGCCCGAGGACGACATCATCGAGGTCAAGCGCGAGCGTCCGCCTCGCCTGGTCTTGGTCGATGCCGCCGACATGGCACTGCCCGTCGGGTCCATCCGCTTGCTCGACAAGCGCGATGTGGCCCGCAAGTCGATGTTCACCACGCATTCGCTTCCTTTGTCGATTCTGATCGAAGAGATTGAGCAATCGTGTGATGATATCGTCTTCGTTGGGATTCAGCCGGGCGACACGGAGTTCTACAACCCCATGTCCCCGGAAGTCTTTGACGCCGTCGACGCCGTGTACGACGCCGTGGCCGCCAATGACTTTTCCCACTTTGTCCGCTTGGGGCAAGAGCAATAGGAGCGCTTGTCCCTGCTGATTAGGAAAGAAGTGATTGACATGGCAGATTCCAAGGTGGAGTACCCCGCTCCCGATTGCCTGGCGCCCGCCGCGATCGAGGCCAAGACCGAGGCCGCCGGCGTGACCAAGGCCAACCTGCCGGTCGCAAAGGCCTTTCTGTTGGCAATGTTCGCCGGCGCGTTCATTGCCTTCGGCGGTCTGTTCTTTACGGTGTTCTTGAGCGACAGCACGCTGGGCTGGGGTGCCCAGCGCGTCGTGGGCGGCCTGTGCTTTTGCCTGGGCCTGGTGCTGGTGCTGGTGTGCGGCGCCGAGCTGTTTACCGGCAACTCGCTTATGGTCTGCGCGCTCAAGAGTAATAAGATCACCCTGGTCCAGATGCTCAAGGCCTGGGTCGTCGTGTGGGTCGGCAATTTTGTCGGTGCCCTGTTCATCGTCTTTTTGGTGTACATGGCCGGCATTTACAAGCTCAACGGCGAGGCGGTCGCCAATTCCATGGTGAGCGTCGCCGCCGGCAAGGTGACGATCGACTGGGTGACGATCTTCTTCCGCGGCATCCTGTGCAACATCTTTGTGTGCCTTGCCGTGTGGATCGGTACCGCCGGCAAGACCGTAGTCGATAAGGTTGTGGGCATTTTGCTGCCGATCGCTGCCTTTGTGGCCTGTGGTTTTGAGCACTGCGTCGCCAACATGTACTTTTTGCCTATGGGCGCCGTGATGCACGCGTGCGGCTATGGTGCCGACGTCGCCGGCGCTGATGCGCTCAACGCTGCGGGCATTGCGTTTAACCTGTCCGCCGCCACGCTGGGCAACATCGTGGGCGGCGCGGTTCTGATCGCGCTCGGCTATTGGTTTGTCTACGCCAAGAAGTCCGAGGCGTAAAGTACCGCCTGTTTGACGTTGGCCTCCCGCGGGGCGTTGCCGTGCGGGAGGCTTTTTGGGTCTGGGGCTCGTTGCCGGGCTTTTGGCCTGTTGTGTTTGGCTGATGAAAGGGGTAATCGAGATGGCATCTGCTGTGAAGCGTGACGGTCGCGCCGTGGTGACCACATGCGGGGGATGCTATGCCGATTGCGCCTTTGCGGCCCATGTTGAGGATGGGCGTGTGGTGGCTGAGCTGCCGGTTGCGGGGCATCCGTGCGCGGCGCGTGCCCTGTGCGCCCGCGGACGGCATCGCCTGGCAATGCCGTTTGACGAGCGCGACCGGATTTTGCATCCCATGCGCCGCCGCCAGGATGGCTCGGGGTTCGATGCGATTTCCTGGGATGAGGCGTTCGCGCAGATTGCGGCGCGCCTTGGGGGGATTATTGACGAGTGTGGTCCGCGCGCGCTGGGCATGACACTCGGCGTGCCCTCGTTCGACCGCTACTGGGGCTATCGTCTTATGCACGCGCTGGGTTCGCCCAACGTGTACGGTGCCGATGGCGCCTGCGAGGTAAGCCGTCTCACTGGCTGGGAGCATAGCTTGGGTTATAGCCCCGCCTCCGACCTGGCGCATACCGATTGCATTATGTACCTGGGGCGTTCCATTGTCGATTCGTCGACGATGGGGGCCGTTGATGCACTCAACGATGCGCGCCGGCGCGGGGCGAAGATCATCGTGGTTGACCCCCGTCGCAGCGGCTCGGCTGCTATTGCCGATCGCTGGCTGCGCGTGCGCCCGGGCTGCGACTTGGCGCTGCTGTTGGGTATTGTCCACGTCTTGATTGCCGAGGACCTGTACGATCACGAGTTCGTGGACCGCTACACCACAGGCTTTGACGAGTTGGCGCAGGCGGCCCGTGCTTGGACGCCCGAGTGGGCGGAGTCGATGTGCGACGTGCCGGCCGCAGAGATTGTCGCGACGGCGCGCGATCTGGCTGCCGCCGCGCCTGCCGCCGTGGTGGATGCGGGCTTTCATGGTGGCATCGGTATCGCGTATGCCAATAGCACCCAGACCGCGCGCGCTATCTGCTTGGTCGATGTGCTGCTGGGCTGCATCGGGCATGCGGGCGGCGCGCTCAATCCGCCCACGCCGCTTGTGTTGGGCGACCTCGATCCCACGTGCTTTGCGACGCCGCCGGTGCCGCGTAGGCCCAAGCTGGGGTCCGAGCGCTATCCACTGGTCGATCCGGTGCGCGGCCTGTGCACGACCATCGGTCAGTGATTCTTGCCGGCGATTTGCGTGGGCTCATCGTCTATGCCAGTAACCCCGGTGCGGGCTATGGCAACGCACAGGCTTGGTTGAGTATTTTGCAGCAGCTCGAATTGCTCGTGACGATTGATATTCGCTGGTCCGAGACGGCGCGTGCTTCTGATTTCGTGCTGCCCGACGTGACGTATCTGGAGGCCGACCGCGGCGTGGGGACGGTCGTGGGCGCCAACGATTCGCGCGTGTTCTACCGCAACGCCGTGCTGCCTGTGCAGCATGACGACACGAGACCGGGGCGGGAGATCTTTGCCGGGTTGGCTGCGGCCTGCGGCGTTGGCGAGTGCTTCGACTTTACGTCCGACGACCTGGCGGCTGCCCAGGTGGCGTCGTTTGGGATTGATCTGGACGAGCTCAAGGAGCGCGGTTGGGCCGATACGGGCGTGGAGCTGCCGTCGCGCACGGGTGAGCCGGCGATTCTCCTGGATGGCGGCAAAATTGCGCTGGCAAGCGACGTATGGGAACGAGCCGGCCTGGGTCGTGTACCCAACTGGATCGCTCCCATGGTGGAGCCCGGCCCGGGGATGTTTCGCCTCATTAGCGGCAACCGTCCCTTTGAGTCGCATACCTCGCGAAGGCTTGCAGCCCAAGGTGCCGCCGAGGCGGGGTCGGACTTGGACGCCGTGCAGATGAATGCCGATGCCGCAGCTCGCATGGGTATCGCCGATGGCGAGGTCGTCGAGCTTGTGAGCGACATGGGCCGCGATCGCGTGCGCGTGGAGACGACGCCCTATCTGCACCCGGCGTGCATCTTCACCTCGGCCGCTCCCGGCGGACGCGCATTCGGTGCTGAGGGTGGTGGCCGGCAGGCCCTGGGCGTCGGGCCGCTCGACCACACGCCGCTGCGCTGGGACCCGTTGACGGGTGCCGCGCTCACTCAGGAAAATGCTGTTCGCGTGGAAAAGATCACGGAGCACGTGGATAATAACGACTGATTGATTCAGCAGATTGATTCGGCTGGTTTTTGATGAACGACCGACTGATCTGCCCTTGGTTTTGAAAGGCTGCACATGAGCGATAGCCAGAACATGTCCGATGAGGTACGCGCCCGCTTGCGCGCCATTCCTTCCGTTAACGAGTTGCTCGCTGAGTGGCCGGTTGTGAAGGCGGCGGGGGAGACCTGTGACGCGGTGGTCCATGCTGCCGTGACGGCCGAGCTCGACGAGGAGCGCGCCGCCATTCGTGCCGGCGCCGACCCGCGCTCTAAGCGCGACCTTGCTTCGGCCATTGAGTGGCGTGCGCACCGCTCCGCGCTGCCGAGCCTGCGCCCTGCCGTCAACGCTACAGGCGTGGTCATCCATACCAACTTGGGTCGCGCCCCGCTCGCGGAGTCGGCGGCAAAGGCCGTGGCCGAGGTCGCGCGCGGCTACAGCACGCTCGAGTACAGCGTGGACACCTGTTCGCGCGGGTCGCGCAAGGAGCACGCCGCGCAACTGATCCGCTCACTCATCGGTGCTGAGGACGCGCTTGTGGTCAACAACAACGCCGCCGCGGTGCTGCTGGTGCTGGCGACTCACGCTGCGGGCAAAGAGGTTATCGTCAGCCGCGGCGAGCTTGTCGAGATCGGCGGCAGCTTCCGTATCCCCGATGTCATGGCGGCTTCGGGCGCCAAGCTCGTCGAGGTCGGAGCCACCAACCGCACGCATTTGAGCGACTACGAGCGCGCCATCACGCCCGATACGGCCATGATCCTCAAGGTCCATCCTTCCAACTATCGCATCGAGGGTTTTCACGAGGAAGTGAGCTCAAGGGAGCTCGCCGCACTGGCCCATAAGCATGGTCTGCTGTTCTACGAGGATCAGGGGTCGGGCGCGCTTCTGCCCGATGACATCCTGGTGCGCGGCGGCGAGGAGACCACGCCGGCTTCGGTCGCGGCGGGGCTCGATATCGTGTCGTGCTCGGGCGATAAGCTGCTGGGCGCCGCACAGGCGGGCATTATCATGGGTCGCCGCGATCTGGTCCAGGCCTGCGGGTCGCATCCGCTTATGCGCGCTCTGCGTCCGGGTAAGCTCGCACTGGCGGCGCTCGAGGCTACACTGCGCATCTACATGGACGGGGCGGATGTGGCCCATCGCGAGGTACCGGTGCTCAACATGCTTACGCTTCCGCAGGCTCATCTGGAGCGTCGCGCACGCAAGCTGCGCGAGCTGATGGTGACGGGCCTCGATAAAGCTGGCTGCCCGTGTGCCGTGCAGGTGGAAATCGTCGAGGAGTCGTCGACTCCCGGCGGCGGCTCGCTGCCCACCGTCGAGCTGCCCACCATGTGCGTTGCCGTGCGCCTCGTTGATGAGCGTTTTTCCGTTGACGCGCTCAAGCGCTCGCTCGTCCAAGATTTCGACACGCCGGTCGTCACGCGCGCCTCGCACGATCGCGTCCTGTTTGATGTGCGCACGCTCGTAGGTGACCGCGATATCGAGACGGCGGCATCGACGCTCGTCGCGTGCGTTAAGAAGGCGATTGCTCGATGAGCGAGGTTCAAGCGCTGGTGGAGTGTCCCGTTATCGTTGGCACGGCGGGCCACGTCGACCACGGTAAGTCGGCGCTGATCGAGGCGCTGACCGGCAAGAACCCCGATCGCCTAGAGGTCGAGCGTCGTCGCGGCATGACGGTGGAGTTGGGTTTTGGCGAGCTGGCGCTGCCGAGCGGCAAGATCGTCGGCCTGGTCGATGTGCCGGGGCATGCCCATTACCTGCGCGCCATGGTGCAGGGTGCGACAGGCATCGACGTGGCCGTGCTGGTGGTTTCTGCCGTGGAGGGCGTAATGCCGCAGACGCGCGAACATGTGCACGTGCTGGAGCTGCTGGACGTCACGCATATGGTGGTGGCGCTGACGATGTGCGACCTGGCCGACGCCGAGATGACCGAGCTTGCCGAGCTCGATGTCGATGACTTTTTGTCGGGTACCGTGTTTGCGGGCGCGCCGATCGTGTCCGTGTCGTCTAAGACGGGCGATGGGATTGACGGGCTGCTTTCGGTGCTCGACGAGCAGGTTGCCGCTTGCTGGGATGCCTGCCGCGACCGTTCCGATCGGAGCGATGCCGCGCCTCGCCTGCCGATTGACCGCTGTTTTACGATCAAGGGCGTCGGCACCGTCGTGACGGGAACGCTGCACGATGCGCCGGTTGCGGTGGGAGACGAGCTGATGGCCTTGCCGTCGCGTACGGTCTGTCGCGTGCGCGGGATCCAAGTGCATGGCGACACGCAGCAGGCGCTGCCCGGTCAGCGTGTGGCGCTCAACCTGGTGGGCGATGGCGTCGCTGCGCTCGATCGCGGCGAGATGCTCGGCGTGGCGGATCGCTTTGGTCAGACGTTGCGCTTTATGATGACGTTTACGAATTTGGGTCGCGAGGGAGCCAAGCCACGTGTGCTCGAGTCGGGTGCTCGTGTGCACGTGATGGCGGGTACGGCCGAAGTCGTCGGCCGCATCATGCTTTTGGAGGGTGAGGCCCCCATGGCGGTGGGCGAGACCCGTACCGTGCAGGTTCGCCTAGAGGAGCCACTGCCGTTGCGCGCCGGAGACCATGCCGTGGTGCTGTCCTATTCGCCCGTGATGCTTATTGGCGGCGGGCGCGTGCTGCTTTCGCGCTGCCGTCGCTCGCGCGAGCTTGTTGAGGGGGAGCGCGCGCTGTACGCGGCGCTTGAGGCTGGAGATATTGCGGGCGCGGTGGATGCGTGGCTGGCGCTGCAAGCGCTGCCGGTTGCGGCTGCCGATGTTACCGCGGCGCTCGATCTTGTTGCCGGTGAGGCTGAGGCAGCGTTGCGCGAGTTGGTGGCGAAGGGCGCTGCTTGCGCGCTTGCTGGCTCGGATGGCTCGCTGTATGCAGATGCTTCCGCGCTCGATGCCGCGATGGGTACGCTGGCGGCGACCCTGTCCGCCATGCACACGGCTGCCCCCAAGGAGACGGGCTTTACGCCCGGCGCCGTCGCCCATGCTACTTGGCCTACCGCTGACGATACAGTTGCCGCAGCCCTGATTTCCGAGGGCTGCTCGCGCGGCGTGTGTGCCTCTGAGGGCGCCGAGGTGTTCGACCCGCACTCCGCTGCTGCCGCGGCGCGTGTGGTTCGCGAGGCCTGCGAGCGCATCGTTGCCTTGCTGGACGAAGCCGGACTCGACGCGCCGACGTTGCCTGAGGTGGGCGAGCGGCTTCAGCTCGATCGCGACACCATGACGCGCGCCCTGCGCGAGCTTTCGCTCAACCGCTCGATCGTCAAGGTCGAGCGCGACGTTGCCCTGTCCGCTGCCGCCGAGGCCTATGCGCGCGAGCTTGTTGCCGCCGCCATTGAGGCAGCCGGCGGCGCTGCCACCACGAGCGTACTGCGCGAGGCCTTGGGTGTGTCGCGCAAGCGTGCCATCAGCATCTTGGAGCACCTAGATGCCGTGCGCTTTACGGTGCTCGACAAGGATGCCGGCGGCCTGAGGTCCTTGCGCTAGATCAGCCACCCCGCCCCTTCAGTTGCGGTGGAATAGCTCCTGTTTTAAGGCTTAGATGCCCCAAACAGGAACTATTCCACCGCAAGTTGGGCTAGGAGGAATGGTCCTCCCCGTCGCGCCGGGCAGTTGCGGCCTGTCCGGTTTGGTAAAATACCGGCGCACTTGGGAACGGATGGGCTCCGGTGGGCTCCGCGGTCCTCAAAACCGTTGCGAGGCGTGCAAAACGTCTTGGATGTGTTCGATTCACATACGTTCCCGCCATACGCTACCAGCGCTTTTGTGCTCGCGGTCTTACTGCGTGCCGCAAAGGCGCTGTTTTGTTTTTGTACGGGTCCGCCGTGTCGTCTGTCATGTCGTCTACGGTATTTGCCCCGTGCGCTGGATTTTGAACGTGCCGATGGAGGTGTTTTGCCGTATGACTACCGTAAGACGTGCCGATCTTTCTTGTGTCGTCCAGGCGGGCGGGCTGTCCTCGCGCATGGGCTGCGATAAGGCCCGCATGGCGTTTTGCGGCGAGCCGCTCATCGAGCGCGTGCTGGGCCGGCTGGCGCCAGTTGCCGACGAGTTGGTCGTGACGACGTCGCGTCCCAGCGAGCTGGTCTACCTTGAGGAGCGCGCGTTTGGCGGCCTGGTGCCGCGTGTGGTGGCGGACCTTGAAGGGTCGGCGGGCGCCATGCGCGGCATCGCGAGCTCGTTGACCGCGGCCCGATTGCCGCTCGTGGCGATTGTCGCCTGCGATATGCCGTTTGTCTCGCCGGATCTCATCGGCGCGCTTGCCGATCATGTTGAGGCCGAGGCGCTCGATGTGTGCGTGCCGCGCGAGGAGCGGGGGATTGAGCCGCTTTGCGCCGTCTGGCGCCGTGACGCGTGTGCGCCGGTTGCCCAAGAGCTGCTCTCCTGCGACCGCCAACGCATTCGCTGCCTGATCAATCGCGTTCAGGCCGGTTATATGGATGAGCCGCAGATTGTTAAGGTCGCCGGCTCGACGCTCTGCTTCGAAAACGTCAATACGCCCGAGGAGTTTACGGCGGCCGAGTTGCTCGCCTAGACGATTGGAGTTGCCATGTCTCAAGATATTTGCCCCGACACGGGAGAGCCTTGCACTTGCGATGGTTCCGAGCCCTGTACATGCGGCTGCGGTGGCTGTGGACATACCGCGGAAGAGGAAACGGCCGCCGCGGCGTATCGCGAGGCACACCGCGAAGGCCCGTCCGGTGATGCCCTCGACCACGAGCGCAAGATTATTGTGTCGTTTGACAGCACCTTCGATGTGATGGAATGCGAGCAGCTGTGCCTTGCCGCCGGTGTGCCCGGGCGCATTATGCCTTTGCCGGGCTCCATTACCGCCGGCTGCGGGCTGTGCTGGGCCATGCCGTTCTCGGGCGACGCCCTCGCCGCCTTCCGCGCTGCCACCGAAGGCCGCATAACCCCCGCCGACTACCATCAGCTCGTCCTCTAGCCACCACACCACCACAAAGGTGCCTGTCCCCAATGTGGTGGTTTGGAACACGTGGACGAAACAGGTTTGAAACACAGGTTTCGCACGTCAGGCACTCAAAAACGCTTCTACCTGCATCGTAATCAAAACGAAACATCCGCTCGTCGGCTTATGCGAAACTTTGCCGCAACAGTGCGATATTATCCATACACGATAAAGCTCGCGGCGCATGGGGTGCCGCGACCGACACTTTTCGTTTCCCATCATTGGAGGAAGCATGAGCTACACGCAGAAAGTTCTCGACGAGCTCAAGGCCCGCTATCCCGAGCAGCCTGAGTTCATCCAGGCCGCGACCGAGATCCTCGGCACCATCCAGCCGGCGCTCGACGCCCATCCCGAGTACGAGGAGGCCGCCCTGCTTGAGCGCCTCGTCGAGCCCGAGCGCATCGTTATGTTCCGTGTCCCCTGGGTCGATGACCAGGGCAAGGTTCAGGTCAACCGCGGCTATCGTGTCGAGTTCAACTCTGCCATTGGACCCTACAAGGGCGGCCTGCGCTTTAACCCGACGGTCACCCTGGGCATGCTCAAGTTCCTGGGCCTGGAGCAGATCCTCAAGAACAGCCTGACCACCCTTCCCATGGGCGGCGGCAAGGGCGGCTCCGACTTTGACCCCAAGGGCAAGTCCAACAACGAGATCATGCACTTCTGCCAGTCCTTCATGACCGAGCTCTATCGCCACATCGGCCCCAACACCGACGTTCCCGCCGGCGACCTGGGCGTTGGCGGCCGTGAGGTTGCCTACATGTTCGGTCAGTACAAGCGCCTGACCAACGAGTGGACCGGCGTCCTCACCGGCAAGGGCCTCTCCTTTGGCGGCTCGCTCGCCCGTACCGAGGCCACCGGCTACGGCCTGGTCTACTTTGTGGACGAGTACCTCAAGAGCCGCGGCGACTCCTTCGAGGGCAAGAACGTCGTCGTTCACGGCTCCGGCAACGTCGCTATCTACGCGGTCCAGAAGGTCACTCAGCTCGGCGGCAAGGTGCTCGCCTGCTCCGATACCCACGGCTGGGTCGAGGATCCCGACGGCATCGACTACACCGTGCTCGAGCACATCTACAACAAGAAGCGCTCTGGCCACGACAAGGGCGTTACGCTCGCTATGTACGTTGACGAGAGGCCCAGCGCCGTGTGGCACGAGGGCGACGGCCGCGGCGTGTGGCAGCTGCCCTGCGACATCGCGCTGCCCTGCGCTCGCGAGAACACGCTGCTGCTCGAGGACGCCCAGGCGCTCGTCGCCAACGGCTGCACGGTGGTCGGCGAGGGCGCGAACATGCCTACGACCATCGAGGCCACGACCTACTTCCAGGAGAACGGCGTCGCCTTTATGCCCGGCAAGGCTGCCAACGCCGGCGGCGTGCTCGTATCCGGCCTGGAGATGAGCCAGAATGCCGAGCACCTGTCCTGGACCTTCGAGGAGGTCGACGGCAAGCTCGAGCAGCTCATGCGCGGCATGTTCCACAACGTGGACGACACCGCCAAGGAGTATGGCCAGGAGGGCAACTTCGTCATGGGCGCCAACATCGCCGGCTTCCTGAAGGTCGCCGACGCCATGCTCGCCCAGGGCGTCTGCTAAATCTTCGCTCGATATAGCATGTGATGAGGCTCCCAGTCATCTTGGCTGGGAGCCTTTTTTGATCCGCATGCGACGGAGGAAAACGGATCATTTCCCTCGGCCCTCTGCCGACCGCCCCTTAAGTTGCGGTGAAATACGGACTGTTGGGCGCCCTAGGCCCGACAAATAGTCCGTATTTCACCGCAAGTTATGGATGGGAGGGAGGTTTTTGTGCTGTGGAAGGTCGCGGCCCCTCGTTTGGTACACTTAAAAGTACTGGACAAGTGGAGAGATGGGGGAGAACGTGCTCAAGTTCGGTACCTACGTCCGTGTTGGAAACGCGGCCGAAGCCTATGAGCTCTTACAGAAGAACCGCAACAACAAGATTGTGGGCGGCGGCATCTGGATGCGCCTGGGTTCGCGTCGCGTGGCGACGGCGATTGACCTTTCGGCCTGCGGACTCGATCAGATTGAGGAGACCGAGACCGAGTTTCGCATCGGTGCCATGTGTACCCTGCGCCAGCTCGAGCGTCATGCCGAGCTCAACGCGCTTGTCAACCATGTCTTTGAGTTCGCCGTCCACGATATCGTGGGCGTTCAGCTGCGCAACACCGCCACGCTGGGCGGCAGCATCTACGGCCGTTTTGGTTTCTCGGACGTGCTCTCGGCCTTTTTGGCGCTCGATTCCTATGTTGAGCTGACGGGCGCCGGCCGCGTGCCGCTCGCCGAGTTCGTGCACATGGGCTACGTGCGCGACGTGATCGAGCACGTGGTGGTCGTTAAGCACGACTACCGCGCCAGCTACGAGGCCGTGCGCAAAGCCGCGACCGACTTCCCCTCCTTAAACGTCACCGCCGCCTGGTGGGACAACAGCTGGCATGTCACCGTGGGTGCTCGGCCGCTGCGCGCGACCCTGCTGCAGGGTGAGGCATGCGGCCTGGTGAACGAGCAGCCTTCCGAGGATGAGCTGCGCGCCCTGGCCGCGTCCGTACGCGCGCTGAGCTACGGTACCAACCTGTGGGGCTCGGCCGACTACCGCCGTCGCATCTCGGCCCCGCTGGCGATTCAGGCTGTGCGCCGCGCCGCCGGCATCGAGCTTTCGGCCGCGCTTGCCCGCGAGCTCGAGGGCGTGCAAGTGCCTAAGTTTGCCACGGACGAGTATTCCTGCCGCCGCGTGCCCGGCGTCGATTCTAGCGAGGTGCGCTAATGGCTGCCAAACTCATCGATCTTTCCTTTACGCTCAACGGCCGCAAGGTCAAGGTTCAGATTGCCCCCGACACCATGCTCTTTTCGCTTTTGCGTGAGCAGGGTTGCGCGTCGGTGCGCTGCGCCTGTGAAACCACCAACTGCGGTCTGTGCACGGTGTGGCTCGACGGCGACCCGGTGCTGAGCTGCTCGGTTCCCGCCGCGCGCGTCGAGGGCCGCTCCATCACCACGCTCGAGGGGCTCAAAGCCGAGTCCGAGGCACTCGCCCGCGCAATGGCTGCCGAAGGCGCCGAGCAGTGCGGTTTTTGCGCCCCCGGCCTCATTATGAACGTGCTGGCGCTTGCCCGCGCCGCCAAGGAGGACCCGAGCCTCGTCGCCACGCGCGAGGAGCTCTCGCGCCAGCTTGCCGGCAACCTCTGCCGTTGCAGCGGCTACGAGAGCCAGCTGCGCGCCATCGTCCGCTTTCTCAACGAGTCCGGCGTGCAGGTGGGCTTTGAGATGCCCGAGCTGCCGGTCAACGACACCAGCTGCGACGGTGTCTCTTACAAGCAGATCACTCACAAGCAGCCCAAGAAGGACTCGAAGGCCCTGCTCGAGGGTCGTCCCGTCTACACGGGCGATATGGTGCCCGCCGGCGCGCTCATCGTCAAACTCAAGCGCAGCCCGTATGCCCGCGCCAAGATCCGCTCCATCGACACCTCGCGTGCCCTGAAGGTGCCCGGCGTGGTGGGTGTCTACACCTACGAGGATGTGCCCCAGCGCCGCTTTACCATCGCCGGCCAGAGCTATCCGCAGCCGAGTCCCTACGACCGCCTGATTCTCGAGAACCTCGTTCGTTACCAAAACGAGGAGGTGGCGATCGTTGCCGCCGAAACTGAGGAGGCCGCCGACAAGGCGCTCAAGCTCATCAAGGTCGACTATGAGGTGCTCGAGCCGCTGCTCGACTTTACCCAGGCGCTCGATAATGACATCGCGGTCCACCCCGAGGGCGACGTGACCTTTATGTTCCCGCAGGGCGGCGATGTTGCTCGCAACCTGGTGTGTAGCGGTACCAGTGATTTTGGTGACCTTGATGAGGCGTTCGCCCAGAGCGACATCGTCTTTGAGCGCACTTACACCAGCCAGGCCACGCAGACCGCGCCCATGGAAACCTTCCGTGCTTTCGCGACGACCGACGCGTTCGGCCGTATTTCGGTGACCACCTCTACGCAGGTGCCCTTCCACGTCCGCCGCATGGTCGCGCAGTCGCTCGACATTCCGCAGTCGCAGGTGCAGGTCATCAAGCCACGCATCGGTGGCGGATTTGGCTCCAAGCAGACGGGCTGCTGCGAGATCTTCGTGGCGTTCGTGACCCAGCAGACCGGCCGTCCGAGCTACTGCTGCTACACCCGCGAGGAGACCATCACCGCGGGCAATTCGCGCCATCAGATGCAGATGACCGTTAAGCTGGGCGCCATGAACGACGGCACCATCACGGCCATCGATCTGCACACGCTGTCCAACGCCGGCGCGTACGGCGAGCACGCTACCACGACGATCGGCCTTTCGGGCCACAAGAGCCTGCCCATCTACAACCATGTGAAAGCAAGCCGCTTTAGCTGGGACGCCGTCTACACCAATACCAACCGCGGCGGCGCGTATCGTGGCTACGGTGCCACCCAGGGCCAGTTTGCCGTGGAGAGCGCCGTCAACGAGCTCGCCGACATGTTGCACATGGACCCCGCCGACCTGCGCCTCAAGAATATGGTGCACGAGGGCGAGATCATGCCGCAGTACTACAATGAGAAGCTCAACGCCTGCGCGCTCGACCGCTGCCTGCTGCGCGCGATGGAAATGATCGGTTGGCGCGACAAGCCGCTGGCCGTCGACCTGGGCGACCGCGTGCGTGCCCTGGGCTGTGCGCTCACCATGCAGGGCTCGGGCATTTCCAACGTGGATATCGCCGGCATCGACATGCGCCTGGAAGAGGACGGCTTCATTACCATCGGCACCGGCGCCACCGATAACGGCATGGGCGTCGACACGATCCTGGCGCAGATTGCCGCCGAGGAGCTGGGCGTTGAGAGCTCGCTCATTGTGGTGCGCGGCGTGGACACCGACGTGTCGCCGTTCGATGCCGGCTCGTACGCGAGCTCGGGCACGTACGTGACGGGCTTGGCAGCCAAGAACGCCGCGGCCGAGCTGCGCGAGAAGATCTGTGCCAAGGCCGCCCAGATGTGGGACGTGGACGCCGCCGACGTGGTCTTTGATGGTCAGTACGTGCGCCTGTCCGACGAGCGTGCCGCGCGCGAGCAGAACCGCTATCTCACGCTGCGCGACTTTGCAAACCTGTGCGTCAAGAACATCGCAGGCGGCGACGCGCTCACCTCGCATGCCTCTGCCTGTCTGCCCGTTTCGCCTCCGCCGTTTATGGCCGGCATTGCCGAGGTCGAGGTCGACAAGGCCACCGGCAAGGTGACCGTGGTGGACTACGCGGCGGCCGTCGACTGCGGCACCGTGATCAACGAGGCGCTCGCGCGCGTCCAGGCCGAGGGCGGCATTGCCCAGGGTATCGGCCACGCGCTCTACGAGATCGTTGAGCATGACGACCGCGGCCGCCTGCGCACCGGCAACTTTATGAGCTACAAGCTGCCCACGCGCTTGGACATCGGCAGCATTCGCGTGGCCTTTGAGCCGAGCTACGAGCCGACGGGCCCGTTTGGCGCCAAGTCGATCGGCGAGGTCGTCATCAACACCCCGCTCGCCGCCGTGGCCTCGGCCGTCGCACACGCCACCGGCCACCAGGTTCGCTCGCTGCCGATCACGCCGGAGAAAGCGCTGCTGGGGGAGTAGCGGGTCAGCGAACAAGTCGTAATTGGCGGGGCAACTCGTCCCGCCTTTTGCACTCGTGGTGAGGTCGTGAGCCTGTAAAAGGTGTGCGTGCGCTTGCCGTTCGTATCTGCTATCATTCCTAGTCTGTGCGCTCATGCGGGCGTGGCGGAATTGGTAGACGCGCCAGATTTAGGTTCTGGTGGGATTCCCGTGAAGGTTCGAGTCCTTTCGCCCGCACCAACGCACCTGCGTCGGCTTTCGCCGTCGCGACTCTTTGTTGCATAAAGGTACCAGCACCTCAGATAAGCTGGGCAGTATGAGGAGGAACGTGTTGAACATCACCGCTTCTGACGTCAAGGACGCCAAGCTCACCGCTACGGTCACCATCCCGGCCGCCGACGTCGACGCCGCGATCAAGAAGGCCTACAAGGATACCGCCAAGAAGTACCGCTTCCCGGGCTTCCGCGCCGGTAAGGCTCCCCGTCCGGTCATCGACTCTGCTCTTGGCGCCGAGGCTACCCTCGCTCAGGCCACCAACGACCTGATCGCCGCCAACGAGCCCGTCGTCCTCAACGAGCTGGACATCGTTCCCACCAAGAACGGTGACTACAAGGAGCTCGACCTCGCCAAGGATCACGAGGACTACACCTACACCGTCGAGTTCTCCCTGCGTCCTGCCGCTGAGCTCTCCTCCTTCGACGCCGTCGAGATCGAGATGCCTCCCGCGGAGGTCACCGAGTCCGAGATCAACAACCAGGTCGAGATGCTCCTCAACTACCGCGCTACCTTCGAGGACGTCGAGGGTCGCGCCGTCGAGGCTGACGACTACGTGACCGTCGACCTCAAGGCCGTCGAGAACGCCGACAACTTCGCCGCCGAGGGCCGTATGCTCATCGCCGGTAGCGACAGCAACCCCAAGGAGTTCAACGAGGCCCTGATCGGCGCCAACGTCGACGACGTCAAGACCGTCACCTGGACCGACGAGGTCGAGGAGGGCGAGGAGGCCGAGACCCACACCGTCGAGGTCACCGTCAAGGGCATCAAGGTCCGCAACACCCCCGAGCTCACCGACGAGCTCGTCAAGTCCGACTTTGGCTTCGACAGCATCGACGCCATGCGCGACGCCATCAAGATCGAGATCGAGCAGGACAAGGCTTCTCGCCTCCCGGCCGAGAAGGAGAACCGTTGCGTCTCCGCTCTCGCCGAGCGCCTGCAGCTCGACGAGATGGACGCCGACTACGAGCAGTCCGTCTTTGAGGAGCTTGGCCAGAACTTCCTGTCCAACCTCGCTGCCCGTGGCATGACCCTGGACACCTGGCTGCCCGCTTCCGGTCTGACCATGGAGCAGTTCATCGGCGACCTGCACAAGCAGGCTAACGACGTTGCCCGTGAGTCCCTGGCTCTCGACGCCCTCGCCCGTGAGCTCAAGATCGAGGTCACCGAGGACGATATCAACGCCGAGTTCGAGAAGGCCGGCGTCAAGGACGTCGAGGCTTCCAAGGCCGAGTTCATCGCCGATGGCCGCATGCCTGCCGTCCGCGAGTCCATCCGTCGCTCCAAGGCCGTCGACCACCTGGTCGAGAACGCCAAGGTGACCGAGGTCGACGAGACCGCCAAGGACGCCGAGTAATTCTCGCCACCTTTTCCGCGAGCGCATGGATGCGCCCGTGATGGGGTAAAGTTATAAACCGGTTATCCGGTTGCTTCGTACGGTGCCAGCCAATGCATAGCATGCGGGCACCGTACGTTTGTCTAGAACCACTATTGGTCCGTAAGAGAAATGGAGATGCGTATGATCGCTAAGTTCGATTCCGCCCTCGTGCCATACGTTATCGAGCAGACGCCGCGCGGCGAGCGCAGCTACGATATCTATTCGCGCCTGCTCAACGACCGCATCATCTTCTTGGGCGAGGAGATCAACTCCGTCAGCGCCAACCTGGTCGTTGCCCAGCTGCTGCATCTTGAGAGCCAGGATGCCGAGAAGGATATCTCGCTCTACATCAATTCGCCCGGCGGCGAGGTCTATTCCGGTCTGGCGATTCTGGACACCATGAACTTCATCAAGCCGCAGGTCTCCACCATTTGCGTCGGTATGGCCGCGTCCATGGCCGCCGTGCTGCTTTCGGCCGGCGCCAAGGGTAAGCGCTTCTGCCTGCCGCACTCCAAGGTCATGATTCACCAGCCCAGCGGGGGTGCCCAGGGCCAGCAGACCGAGATCGAGATCGTGGCCGAGGAGATCAAGAAGACCCGTCGCGAGCTCAACCAGATTCTGTCTGACGCCTCGGGCCAGCCCATCGAGAAGGTCCAAGCCGATACCGAGCGCGACAACTACCTGACCGCTGCCGAGGCCCTCGACTATGGCCTGATCGACCGTATCGTTACCTCGCGCGATCTTGCCGCGAAGGACGCCTAGGATGGCAGGTAACATGCAGGACAACTTTGACGAGAACGGCAACCCCATCCGCTGCTCCTTCTGCGGAAAAGAGCAGGGCCAGGTTCGCCGCCTTGTTAAGGGTCCGACCAACATCTTTATCTGCGACGAGTGCGTCGCCGCCTGCTCCGAGATCCTTGAGGAGTCGCTGGCTTCGGACTTTATGGACGCCGCCCGCAACGGCAATCTCCCGGGTTTCCTCAACGACCACGGCCAGGCTGCGTCCCAGCCCGCCGTTGACCCCGAGGCCGAGGGCTTTGAGCTCGAGGACGACCGTCAGGTCATCACGCACGTGCCGACGCCGCACGAGATTTATGACGAGCTTTCGGCCTATGTTATGGGCCAGGAGGACGCCAAGCGCGCCATGTCGGTTGCCGTGTACAACCACTATCGCCGCGTGATCGAGGGCGGTGCCGCGGTGTCCGCCCTTGACGAGGCATCGGGCATGGGTGCCCAGTTTGATGACGATATGGACGAGGTTGAGCTCGCCAAGTCCAACATCCTGTTGCTCGGTCCCACCGGTACCGGTAAGACGCTGCTGGCCCAGACGCTCGCGCGCATCCTCGAGGTGCCGTTTGCCATCGCCGACGCCACCGCGCTCACCGAGGCCGGCTATGTGGGCGAGGACGTGGAGAACATCCTGCTCAAGCTCATTAACGCCGCCGATGGCGACATTGAGCGCGCGCAGGTGGGCATCATTTACGTGGACGAGATTGACAAGATCGCCCGCAAGGCCGAGAACCTCTCCATCACCCGTGATGTTTCGGGCGAGGGCGTTCAGCAGGCGCTGCTTAAGATTCTTGAGGGCACGGTGGCTAGCGTTCCGCCCACCGGCGGTCGCAAGCATCCCCAGCAGGAGCTGCTGCAGATCGATACGACGAACATCCTGTTTATCTGCGGCGGTGCCTTTGTGGGTCTGGATAAGATCATCGCCGATCGCGTGGGCAACAAGGGCGTGGGCTTTAACTCCGAGATCGCCGGCCCCACCTCGGTCGACGAGAACGATCTGCTGCGCCAGGTGCTCCCGCAGGACCTCAACGCCTTTGGCATGATTCCCGAGTTCGTGGGCCGTACGCCCGTCGTCACCCAGACGCAGGCGCTCGACGAGGACGACCTGGTGTCGATCCTGACCGAGCCCAAGAATGCCGTGGTGCGTCAGTACCGCAAGATGTTCCAGCTCGAGGACGTTGAGCTTGAGTTTGAGGACGCGGCTCTGCACGAGATCGCCCGCATGGCACTTGCCCGCAAGACCGGCGCCCGCGGCCTGCGTGCCATCTGCGAGGACGTGCTGCAGCAGACGATGTTCGATCTCCCCAGCGAGGAGGGCGTTGCCAAGGTCGTCGTAACCGAAGCCGCCGTCAAGGGCGAAGAACAGCCCCAGCGCATCTACGGCTAAACCAGCCTAAAACGTGTTTGCAAATAGCCTCCGATCATTCGCGGTCGGAGGCTATTTTATATATACGCAATAACCCCAACTACCTGTGTTATTCTGTGTGGTTGTTTAAGCCTCAGCGAAGTCATATCAGACTGAAGTAATCGATACCTAAGGGGAGGAATGTAGGCCCGATTTTCGTAGATTCCGCACGAGCCGAAGACCACTTAATGTGGTCTTCGCGCGAGCCAGGACTTGACCGAGCGAAAATCGGGCCTACATTCCTCCCCGATGGGCAAGGGAGAGATATATGGAAGAAATGCCCAAGAACTACGATCCGTCGACCAACGAGCCGGCGATCCTGCAGAAGTGGCTCGACGGCGGCTACTACAAGCGCCGTGAGGGCGTGGGCGACTGCACCGTCACCATTCCGCCTCCCAACGTTACCGGCAAGCTTCACATGGGTCACGCTACCGACGACTCCATCCAGGACACCATCATTCGTATGGCCCGCATGCGCGGCAAGTCCACGCGCTGGGTGCTCGGAACCGATCACGCCGGTATCGCCACGCAGACCAAGGTCGACAAGAAGCTCAAGAGCGAGGGCATTAGCCGCCTGGAGATCGGTCGCGACAAGTTTGTCGACGCTTGCTGGGATTGGACCCACGAGTACGGCGGCATCATCGTCGAACAGATCAAGCGCATGGGCTGCTCCGTCGACTTCGACAACGAGCGCTTTACCATGGACGAGGATTACGCCCAGGCTGTGCGCAAGGTCTTCTGCGACTGGTACCACGACGGCCTGATCTACCGCGGCAAGCGCATCGTCAACTGGTGCCCCAACTGCACCACCGCCATCTCGGACGACGAGGCCGAGTATAAGGATGAGAAGGGCCACCTGTGGCACCTGCGCTACCCGCTGACCGAGCCGGTCAACGGCCAGGACTACATCGTCGTTGCCACCACGCGCCCCGAGACCATGCTCGGTGATACGGGCGTCGCCGTCTCCCCGAAGGATCCCGAGAAGGCCGCCTTCGTGGGTAAGACCGTCAAGCTCCCCATCGTCGACCGCGAGATTCCCATCTTTGAGGATTGGCATGTCGACGCCAACTTCGGTTCCGGCTTCGTTAAGGTCACGCCTGCTCATGACCCCAACGATTACGCTATGGGTCAGGCTCACGACCTGCCGCAGATCAACATCTTCGACGAGCACGCGGTGGTCGTCGAAGGCTATGGCGAGTTCACCGGCATGAACCGCGACGAGTGCCGCGAGGCCGTCATCAAGTGGTTTGAGGAGCACGACCTGCTCGATCACGTCGAGGACCACGACCACTCCGTCATGCACTGCTACCGTTGTGACGCCGCGCTTGAGCCGTGGCTTTCTGAGCAGTGGTTCGTGGCCGTCGACAAACTCAAGGGGCCGGCGCTCGACGCCGTCAATTCCGGCAAGGTCACCTTCCACCCCGCGCGCTGGACGCAGACCTACACCACCTGGATGGAAAACCTTAAGGACTGGTGCATCAGCCGCCAGCTGTGGTGGGGCCACCGCATTCCCGTGTTCTACTGCGAGGACTGCGGCTGGGAGGACGCTCTTACCGAGGACACCGACGTGTGCCCCAAGTGCGGCGGTCATCACGTGCATCAGGACGAGAACGTGCTGGACACCTGGTTCAGCTCGCAGCTGTGGACTTTCGCCACGCAGGGCTGGCCGCAAAAGCCGGAGCTGCTCGAGGGACATCACCCCACGACGGCACTCGTCACCGCACGCGACATCATCGCGCTGTGGGTCGCCCGCATGGTCATGAGCTCGCTGTACTTCCTGGACGAGGTGCCGTTTAAGGACGTCGTCATCTACCCGACGATTCTTGCCAAGGACGGCAGCCGCATGTCCAAGTCCAAGGGCAACGGCGTTGACCCCATGGACCTCATTGGCATGTACGGCGCCGATGCCATGCGTTACAACCTGCTCACGCTGTGCACCAACAATCAGGACGTTAAGTTCGACGCGAACATCGACAAGAAGACCAAGAAGCTTATCGACAGCCCGCGTACCGACCAGGCCAAGTCGTTTGTGACCAAGATCTGGAACGCCAGCCGCTTCCTGCTCATGAACATGGAGGGCTACACGCCCGGTGAGCCCGTTGTGGAGACGCCGGCCGACGCCTGGATGTTCAGCCGCCTGGCCAAGGCCGTGAAGATGGTCACCGAGGGTATTGAGAACTACACCTTTGGCGACATGGCCCGCGGCGTGCAGCAGTTCTTCTGGAACGAGGTCTGCGACTGGTACGTCGAGGTCACCAAGGCCCGCCTGAAGGGCGAGGGCCGTCTGCAGGCCCAGCGTAACCTGATCTTTGTGCTCGACACCTCCATTCGACTGATGCACCCGCTTATGCCGTTTGTCACCGAGGAGATCTGGGACAACATGCCGGCGAGTGTGCTCGATCTGGACGCCGAGGGCAACGTGGACCGCGCCGAGGCGCTCATGATCGCCAAGTGGCCCGAGCCCGCCGACTACGCTAAGTATGTTGACGAGGACGCCGAGCGCGCGTTTGAGCTGTGCCGCGCCGTCGTTTCCGCCGCCCGCGCCACGCGTTCGCGCTATCGCTTGAGCCCCAAGGCCGAGCTCGACGTGGTCGTGCGTGCCGGTGCCGAGGACATCGAGAAGCTCGAGAGCCTGCGCTCGACCATCGAGCCGCTGGCCAACACCGCTTCGCTGGTCATGGGCACCGACGTTGAGAAGCCGGCCGCGAGCATCGCCGTGGTCGACAGCGGCGTCGAGGTCTTTGTGGTGCTCGAGGGCAAGGTTGACCTTTCGGCCGAGAAGGCGCGTCTTGAGAAGGAGATCGCCGCGGCTCAGAAGGAGCTCGCCGGTTGCGAGAAGACGCTTGCCAACGAGGGCTTTGTGGCCAAGGCCGCGCCTGCGGTGGTCCAGAAGAAGAGGGACCGTGCAGCTGAGTTCAAGGAGATCCTGGCGGCGCTGACTGCTCAGGTTGCTGACTTCTCGTAGGCGGTACTGGGGGACGCGGTTTGGGGCATTGCTCGCTACTGCGGACAGTCCTGCTCGCACGAAGGCCACATTAAGTGGCCTTCGGCTCGTGCGGAACTTGTATCGAGCAAAGCCCCAAACCGCTCCCATGGCGGTTACGGGGGCGTCCGCTTCCTGCCGGTCAGGGCCACTGGGTTGTGGCCTTGTTCTCGCTGCAATCGGGTAAAGGCTGATATTGTCAACGTGAGGGGCTCATTCTTTTTGGTGGGCCTCTTTTTCTGTTATGGGGGACTTTGAGTTATGGCTAAGCGTTCTGGGTCGTATGTCGTTCCTTTCTCGTTTGAGTTGCTTTCGTTTGGTGAGGCTGTTGGGCTGGCTGCCGATACGGGGCGGATTTCTGGGGATGCTGGTCCTCTGCTCGAGACGGTTGTCGATATGCTCGATGAGTTGGGGCGTCCGGACGAGTATTTCGATTGCATTCAGGTTGCCGGTACCAATGGCAAGACTTCGACTACGCGTTTTTCGGCTGCTATTCTTCGCGGCGAGGGGCTCAAGACCGCGCTGTATACGTCGCCTCAGCTGGTGCGCTATCCCGAGCGCATGGAGGTTGACGGGCGCGTTGTGAGCGATGAGGCGTTTGCCCGTGGCGTTTCGGCCGCTGTTGAGGCGGGGCATCGAGTGAATGCCCGTCGTGTGGCGGCGGGGGAGCGCGCCTATACCATCACGCCGTTTGACCTGCTGACGGCTGCTGCACTGGTGGTGTTTGCCGAGGCTTGCGTGGACGTGGCCGTGCTTGAGGTCGGCATGGGCGGACGCTGGGATGCTACGAGTGCGACCGATCCTGTCGCCGTGGCCATTACAGGCATTGGGCTCGATCACACACGTATTTTGGGCGATACGCTCGAGGCCATTGCGGGGGAGAAGGCTGCGGTCATTAAGCCCGGACGCCTGGTTGTGCTGGGCGAGGGCACGCATGAGGCGAGCGTTCAGCGCGTGATGGATGCCCGTTGTCGAGAGTGCGGCATTGTGCCGCTCGTGGTGAGGCATGCCACGACTAAGGTGCCGGTGCATGTGGGCGACACGGTTGAGTTTAGCTGCACCACGCCACGTGCGATCTATACGTCGAGCATGGTCAAGCCGGCCTATCAGCCGCAGAATGCCGCGTGCGCGATTATGCTTTGCGAGGGGTATCTGGGTCGCGAGCTCGACCACGATGCGCTGGATGCATCGCTTATGGGTTGCCCCACACCGGGTCGTTTTGACGTGCTGGGGACCGATCCGCTTAAGCTGATTGACGCCTGTCATAACCCCCAGAGCTGCGAGAACTTTGTGAGCGCGCTGGACGAGATTGATCCGTGCGTGGAGAATCGCCCCACGCTGCTGTGCGCCGCGCTGGCCGACAAGGACGTGGCGGGCATCGTCGACGTGCTGATCCCGGCTTTCCCGCGCGTGGTCGTGACCCAGACCGATTCCGATCGCGCCCTGCCGGCGGAGGAGCTCGCCGCACTTGTGGACGCTGACAAGCTTGTTGGCGTGTACCCCAGCGTGTCCGAGGCCCTCGCGGCCTTCGATGCCGCAGACGAGCCTTTCGTAGCTGCCGGCACCATCACCCTAGCCGGCGAAGTAGCCGGTCTGCTCCGCTAACCCATCCCCTCATCAGTTGCGGTGAAATACGGACTGTTTTACAAGCCAGAGGCCTCAAACAGTCCGTATATCACCGCAACTCAAAAGCAGCCAATTTGGGACGGGGCTTTTTTAGCTGCCCTGTGCCCCGAGTTGACTCGCTTGCCACGAAATTGGCCTATCTACTACGTTTGACCGGTTACCCTCGACCACACGGAACATTGCGAAATTAAAACCGACGCTCCTATAAGTTGTCAAGAGGCAGTTTGCGGGAGCGCTCTCTCCAATTCGCACAGGAGCTCGTAATACCTCCTCTCCAGTTTCGTCGACCGCCGTTTCCCC
>DBGDSC010000010.1:0-60741 GCA_048402045.1 Collinsella sp. | reverse complement strand
GGAACGGGGGAAACGGCGGTCGACGAAACTGGAGAGGAGGTATTACGAGCTCCTGTGCGAATTGGAGAGAGCGCTCCCGCAAACTGCCTCTTGACAACTTATAGGAGCGTCGGTTTTATGTTTCGCTATGCGGGCTGTGCTTGGCTATTGCAAAATAGTCTACTCACTTAGGTTTGAGGGCCGTTCGCTGGCGCCTATTTGCGCTTGTTTGCCAACGCCGCGACCATCAGAAGCCCCTAGGACTCTTGCGGTAGACGCTTCTTGCCCTTGCGGGCACGGTTTCTAAAGTTCTCGACGGCCTCTTCCATGCCCAGAGGCACATAGGCGAGCTCATCGAGGTTATCGGGCAGGTAGCAGGCTAGGCTTTGCTCCTGCGCGCGGCCCGCCGCGAGCTGTTCATCGCTGGGCTGCGCTCCAGGTGTGGCGCAAATGCCATAGACGGCGGCACCCATCTCGCGCGTGCGGCGCTCGTACTCGGTCTCGGGATGCTCGGGATGGTCGCGGCGGACGTCGTCGCTTACCCAAAGCGTATCGTAGCCGGCCGCGGCAAACTGTCCCAGGGCGTAATCGCGCAACGGCTTGCTATCGGTGCGCAGTGTGACGGTAGCGCCGGCTGAAAAGAGCGGGCGGTAGAGCATCAGATGGTCGACATGGACGAGTCGTTTTTTAGCGTACTTGGCCTTGGGCTGCGGCGTGGGAAAGTTAATGGTGATGGCATCGAGCTCGCCTGCGGCAAACAGCTGTGGCAGCGATGCGGCGCCTCGGGGCAGGACGAGTGCGTTGGATAGCCCCTGTTCGCAGATTTTCTGCGCGGCATAGGCGATGCAGATGGGCTCCTGGTCCATGCCGATAAAGAGGGTGTCGGGCTCGCGGTGGGCGCGCTCGACCAGATAGGTTCCCTTGCCACAGCCAAGATCCAGGTGAAGGTGTTCGAAGGGCTTGCTGCCAGCTGGCGCGCAAGCCTCGCGCCAATCTCCGGCATAAGCCTCGGGGTTCGTCTCGATCGCATCGGCGTAGCGCTCCAGGCGCTCCTCGAGCACAAAGTTCTTAGGCGTGCGAACGTGGACGGCTCCCATGAGGCTCCTTGGTCATAAGTATGGAACGCATAGCTGCGCGTTCCGTCAATGGGTTGAAAAAGGGTGGGCATAGTTTGCCCGAAAGATGCGGTGCGGCTCGGCGGCGAATCGTCGGTGCCTACAGACGTTTGAGAATCACATAGCGGTTGAGCTCGCCGCTGCGACCGTCGGCATGGAAGCGCTCAAGCTCGCGCACGGGGACCTCGCCGCTCTTGTAGAACGTACGGACGCCGCGCACCAGGTCGGTGATCTGCTGATCGTCAAAGTGATGGCAATAGCGGTAGGCGTGGCGGTCGTTTTGCCAGCCGATGAGGTGGTCGCCGGCTTCAAACTGCGCGGAATCGTAACCTTCAAACGGCGGGGTGAGCTCGGCACGGGCCTCGGCGCGAACGGCCTTGCGCGCCATGCGCTCGTCGTTCATAAACTCCCAAAAGCTGATGGCGATGATGCCGCCCGGGCGCGTCTGGCGCACCAGGGCGTCGAGCACGCGTACGCGGTACTCGCACGACGGCACGTGGTGCATAAAACCAAAGCAGACCGAGATGTCGGCGAGCGGGGCGTCGAAAAGCACGTCGGGTGTCTCGGCGGGGTTGAGCTTCATAAGGGCATCGAGCACGTCGAGTTCCTGGAAGTGCAGGTTGGGAATGCGCAGGGCGTGACCGTGCGCATCGATAGCCAAATCCTGACACGAGTCGACACCATAGAACTCAAACGGGCAGCTGGCATCTGCCGAGGGGTTTGCGCCGTCGACGCCCTTGGCGGCAAGTGCGCCGCCGGCGGCAAAGTTCTCGAATCGCATATTGCCGCAGGCGAGATCGAAGACACGGACGGGATGCTCATTCGTGGCGACATCGAGCTGTTCGAGCGCGATGTCCATGGTGCGCACCCAGCCGGGCCACGGGGCCTGGCGCGTATCGGAGAAGGAGGCGGAGTGCTCGCGATAGAACGTGTTGTTGAGCTGGATGAGCGATGAGGCGAAATCGCGGTTCACGGCGCGGAACTCCCTCCGTTGGCGGTGCGGAATTAACAGTACGACCATACTACCGTTAACGCCGCAACGGGGACAACCAAGCTACGGGTCATTGCTTTGTTTGGACACATTTCCGCAGCTCATATGCACCCGCAACCGACGGTTGTCAAAAATCTCACTAGAATAGGTGGCATGCTTTTGGCGGTGGCGGATAGATTTTTAACTGTGCAAGGCGCCTTAAGAAGAAAAACGGTCCGGCGGCACGGCTGGCATCACATAGGAGGAACCATGAATGTAGAAACTGCGCAGCGGCTCGCCGACCTTCGTCGCAGCAAGGGTTTTAGCCAAGAAGGGCTGGCACGAAAGCTGGGACTGTCGCGCCAAGCAGTCAGTAAATGGGAGCGCGCGGAGAGCTCGCCCGATACCGAGAACCTGATCTCGCTCGCCAAGCTCTATGGTGTGAGCTTGGACGAGCTGCTCAATCCGAGCGATGAGATTGAGGACGATATCGAGTTTGAGAACGAGGACCGTGCCCGTCAGCGCGAGGCCGAGGCGGCAGATCGCGCCCGTACCCATGAGGCGGCGGCACGTGCCACCGAGGCGGCAACACAGGCGAGTGACGCCGCCGCCAAGGCGGCGCAAGCGGCAAGCTGGAGTGCGCAGGCCGCCAATGCCGCTACGGCGCAGGCGACGAGTGGCAGCGCAGTTGGCTCGACTCCGGTGAAGGGCCCGTTCCAGTCGTTCCCGTATTGGGCCGTGTGCTGGCTGCTGTTCTTTTTGCTGATGTTCCTGTTTGGTGCCGGCCCCTTTGCCGCACTGATCTTCTTTACGATTCCCATCTATCACTGGGTGGCGCGTGCGCTCGATGGTGATTGGGCACGCGGGGATATTCAGGTTGGTCCGGCACCGGTGGCGGTCAGGGCCCAGGGGAAGGATACTTCTGCGGAACCTGATGCTGACGTGGCTACCGCGACTACCGCTGAGCCGATTGCCAAAGAGAGTGATGAATGATGAAGCTTTCGCATGAATCCAAGGTACGCTTGGGCGTTGGCATCGGAGCGTTTGTGCTCATCATCGGGCTTGTCTTTGGCATTTCGCGGACTTTGATTCATTTTGATGGCCCGTGGGATCTCGACGATGTTGTATCCGGCTTCTCTGGTATGGACGATGCGGTTGACGAGGACGATCTTTTGGATGGCGGTAACTATTCCGCTCAGCCTCAGCAGCTTTCGAGCGAAACCTTTGATGTCGACGCGTTCACATCGCTTGACTTGGACGTGACGTCGGGCACGGTCGAGGTCAAACACGTCTCCAGCGGGCCAGTGCGCGTAATTGAAAGCGGTCGCGTGGCAACGGGGACCGTTGCCTTCGATGCGGCAACCCAGAACCTGGCCGAAATCAAGGGCTCTACGCTCAAGATTCGCCAGTTCGATTGCGATGACGAGCGCGCCATTGACCGCACGGTTACCGTCGAACTGCCGCGCGAAGTTGCCGATAACATGGTGGGCATTACAGCGAATGTAGGATCGGGTGACCTGACGGTCGCGGGCATTGCGTGTCATGACCTCAACCTGACTTTGGACTCTGGAGACGTTGAGTTTACGGGCACCGTGACCGATACCCTGAATGCCGAGGTCGGTTCGGGCGATGTGACGTTCGAGCTCTACCAGGCCCCCGCGAAGTCGATGGACGTGAGTGTGGGCTCGGGCGATGTGGAGATGACGGTTCCGAACTCGACGGGCTTTAAGGCGAGCCTCACCTTGGGCAGCGGCGACTTTGAGAGCGATTTCCTTCCGCTTGGCTACGACGGCGAGACCATTTTGAATCTTGAATTCGATAACGGCGATAAGTCTGCTACGTATCGTTTTGAGGTCGGTTCGGGCGACATGTCGTTTGATCCGGAGTGACATGCGGTTTTCGGAGATCGGTACATATAGGCATGCTCTTTGATGGAGGCGCCGGAGCCGTGACGGGCTTCGGCGCCTTTGCCTTTACAATGGGGACATGGAACAGATTATCTTGAACATACTCGAGGCTCTGCGTCGCGGCGAGACCGTGGACGACAAAGCGCTCGTCAAACTGATACATGCCGAGGCGCGCCGTGAGGGTGCCGACAAACGCGATTTGGCCAAGCGCCGTCTGCTGCCGTTCTACCAGCGGGTTAAACGTGAGGAGCCGGTTCGGTGGGCTGCGTGGAATGTCGATTCCGATCTGGAGCGTCAACTGCTGCAGGTCCTGCGTATGAAGCCTCGTCGCACGGCTTCGGGCGTGGCGACCATTACCGTCATCACCAAGCCCTGGCCATGCTCGGGCGATTGCCTATTTTGCCCCAACGATCTGCGCATGCCCAAAAGCTATCTGCACGCCGAGCCGGCGTGCGCCCGTGCGGAGCAAAATTGCTTTGACCCGTATCTGCAGGTAAGCGCTCGTCTGACCGCGCTTTCGCAGATGGGGCATGCGACCGATAAGATTGAGCTCATTGTGCTCGGCGGTACCTGGAGCGACTATCCGCAAGGGTATCAGACGTGGTTTATGTCGGAGCTCTTCCGCGCGCTCAATGACGATGCCGTGGCTGGTGTGGCGGCTAACCCCATGTTGGCGCGTCCGGGCATCAGTCGTGCCGAGGCGGGGCGTCTGCTCGATGACGCTCCCGCCGATGCCCTGCCGCCTGTGGTAGCAGAGCGCCGTGAGCGCTATCAGGCCGCCGGCATTGCGACAGACGAGGTCGAGCTTGCTGCCGGCGTTGCCGACGAGCAGGGGCGTGTGGATGCTGCCGTGGGCGGCTATAACCGTGCGGTGCGTCGTCTGTACGGTCCCGGTACGCCGTGGGACAAGGTCACTGAGTGGCAGACGGCAACGATGGAGGAGCTCGAGCGTCAGCAGCGCATCAACGAGACGGCGAAGCATCGCGTGGTGGGACTCGTTATCGAGACGCGCCCCGATGCCGTAACGCCGCAGGCGCTTACGCTCATCCGCCGCCTGGGCTGCACCAAGATCCAGATGGGTATCCAGAGCCTCGACCAGCACCTGCTCGATATCAACGAGCGTCGCATTTCGGTGGCGCAGATTGAACGGGCGTTTTCGCTTGCGCGCCTGTTTGGCTTTAAGATCCATGCGCATTTTATGCTTAACCTGCTGGGCGCCACGCCGGAGGGGGATAAGCGCGACTACGAACGCTTTATGACCGAAGGGGCCTTTATGCCCGACGAGGTCAAGGTCTACCCGTGTGCGCTCATCGAGGGCTCGCGTCTGGTGGGCTGCTATGAGCGCGGCGAGTGGCGTCCCTATACCGAGGAAGAGCTGCTCGATGTGCTGGCCGACGACATCGTGGTGACGCCGGCGTTCTGCCGTATCAGTCGCATGATCCGCGACTTTAGTTCCGACGACATTATGGTGGGCAACAAGAAACCCAACCTGCGTCAGCTCGTTGAGAACCGTCTGGCTGCTCGGGGTGATGGTGCGACGGTGCGCGAGATTCGCTATCGCGAGATCAGTACGGCGGGTGCCGACTTGGATGAGCTATCTCTTGATGAGGAAGTGGCGTACGAGGCGCCAGTGACTTACGAGCGCTTTTTGCAGTGGGTGACGCCGCAGGGCAAGATCGCGGGCTTTTTGCGGTTGTCGCTGCCCGACCATTCGTTTGTTGCCGCGCATGCGGACGAGTTGCCGACGACGCCGGACGAGGCGATGATTCGCGAGGTGCACGTGTATGGCATGGCGGCACGCGTGGGTGACCAGGGCCAGGCGGCGCAGCATCACGGGTTGGGGCGTTTGCTCGTAGAGCGTGCGTGCGAGATTGCCCGGGATGCCGGCTATGCGCGCATCAACGTGATCAGCGCGATTGGTACGCGCGAGTACTATCGCCATCTTGGATTTTATGACCATGGCCTTTATCTGCAAAAGGAGCTCTAGATGAACAAGCCGAGTGTTTCTGCCGGCGTCGTTGCCGGCGTTGCTCTGGGAGCCGCGGCGCTTGGTGCGGCCGCTGTCGCTGTTCGTGTTGCCTGTCTGCAGGTTGCGCGAACCTGCAATGGGTTGGCGCGTGTGAAGCGCGTGCACGACGAGGGCGGCGACGAAGTCCGCGTATTGGTTCAAGGCGGCGTCTACCAAAGCGCGAGTTACGTTGGCGAGCGTTGGGCTGAGCCCGTCTTTGCGTACTATCGTGCGTTTGACGACGTGTTTGAGGCCGAGGGTGCAATGCACGACGCTTATGGTCACGGCATCGACCGTATGCTCATGCTGGGTGGCGGCGGGTTTGCCTATCCCAAGTTTGCGCTGATGTCGCACGAGGGCTTGCGCATGGACGTTATCGAGTATGACGGAGAGATTACGCGCCTGGCGCGCCGTTGGTTCTATCTGGACGAGCTGGAGCGCACGGTGGGCGACCGCTTGCGGGTGATTACTGCTGAGGCTCGCTCGTATCTGGGTGTGACGAGTGTGGGTCATCGTCGCTACGACGTGGTCGTGAGCGATTGCTTTGGCGGTGCCGAGCCCGTACGCGAGCTGGCGACCGTTGAGGCGTTGCGTCTAGTGCGGGGCAGCCTGAATGCCGGCGGCATCTACGTGGCCAATATCGTGAGCGCAAGCGAGGGGAGCGATGTGACGTTCCTGCGCGATTGCGCTGCCACGGCACTCGAGGTATTCGCCCACGCCTGGGTGGTCCCATGTGGCGATGCGGAGTTCGGCGGCGAGGAAAACTACCTGCTCATCGCCAGCGACGGCAACTACGCCTTTGCCGAAGCCGTGCCCTTCGACACCGACTTCCTCGGCACCGTCCTTCACGACAAATAAGTCTCCTCGTCCCAAAAAGACTGGTCTTAGGCGTGGTCGCGCCAGCCGAGAACGCGCTGCTTCATGCCTTCGATGTCGAGCACGCCTTCGGCAAAGCCCTTGCGCACGAGCTCTTCGGGAACAAACTCGTCGTAGCGGTCAAAGTAAGGCACCTCGCCGGGATAGACGAGGTCGATGGGGTCGAAGTCTTTCTCGGCTTCGGCGGCGAGCACTTCAAAGAACGTCTCCTCGTCGGCCTTCATCTTAAACTGCATAAAGTACGGGCGTGACGGGTCGAGTCCGCGAAGGCCCAGCTCCGCGGCACATTTAATCTTGAGCATGCGCTCGAGCGCCAAAAAGGCGTAGCTTCCCAACCAGGGGAAGAGCACCCAGGTGTCGCCGCCCAGGTTAATGAGCGGCTTGGTTCCCGCGCCCGAAATCTCGGCGGTATGACGAGCCTGCGCAAGGCGGGCCCGTGCGTTACCCATAAGGTACGGATATGCTGCGTGCTCGTTGAGCGCCTTGCGCATGCGCTCGAGTACGTGTGTATTGATATCACCGGGGCAGTCGCCAAAGTAGGCCGGCACCCGGCCCTTGACCTGCGTGGCAAAGACGGTGTGGCGCTTCCAGTCCACTTCCTCGACAATCCAGCAATGGCCGGCGATGGCGATGCGCTCACCGGGCGGTGGCGGATTGACGATCGTGCCCAACTCGGCCGACTCACTGCGAACGGTGAACTCCTCGTTTTCCTGGAACACAGCGTAGAACTTAAAGTTGTTAATGATGCGCTCGCCCGCGAGGCCCACGATGAGCCCGCCGCCCTCGGTGACTTGGATATGGTCGATCTTAATGAGGTGACGCAGCAACACGCGATAGTCATCGGCCGAGATGCGATGAAAATAGCTGAGTGTGAGCACGCGCTGGGCAAGCTCTGCCGGCGTGAGTTCGCCGGTGCTGGCAAGCGTCGACATAGTCTGGTGGTAGAGCAGGCTGTAGGGGAGTCGATCGAGTTCGGGTGGCTCGACCCACTTTTCCTCGCGATAGAGTTGTACGAGCGCGATGCCCTGCAGGAGCTTCCACGGAATGGTCTCGGGCATCATCGTGCGCGGCTCGGGTTCTTCCTCGCGCATGACAAACCACATCTCGGGCGGAAGATCGCGGCGCCCCGTGCGGCCCATTCGCTGCAAAAAGGAGCTGACGGTAAACGGTGCATCGATCTGAAACGCACGCTCCAGACGGCCGATATCGATACCGAGCTCCAGTGTAGATGTGGTGACGGTTGTCTGTGCCTGCTCTTCATCGCGCATGAGCTCTTCTGCCGTCTCGCGCAGCGATGCTGAAAGATTGCCGTGGTGGATGAGAAAGCGGTCGGGCTCGTGCCGGCTCTCGCAGTAGCTGCGCAGCATGGAGCACACGGCCTCTGCCTCCTCGCGCGAGTTGGCAAAGACCAGGCACTTGCGGCCGCGTGTGTGCTCAAAGATATAGCCCATGCCGGGGTCGGCGTTGTCTGGCGCCGTGTCGGTGGGGTTGAGTAATGCCTGTTCGGGTGCTCGGGGGATGTCGACTTCGCCCTCGGGGGCCGACGAAGTGCGGCGATCCCTGGAGGTAGCCTTGTCCCGTGCCCGCTCACGACGTTGACGGCGCTCCTCTTGTGTGAGCTGTCCGCTGTGACGCATGTCTTGGGCGCCGGCGGGCAGTGCCGCGGGTGCCGCTGCCTCAATGCGCTCGCACGCAAGCACTTCGGCCTCTTGAGGACCCGTGCTCTCGAATCCTCGTTGTTGCGCCTGGGGACCCGAGTTGTAGAAGTGCTCCATGGAGATACGCCACACGCGGCGCGGCTCCTCAAAGCGGGGGATGATGCAATCGCGTCCTGTTCCCTGCGAGAGGAAGGCACCCGTACGCTCGGGGTCACCGATGGTGGCCGAAAGGCCGATGCGGCGGGGCTGCACGCCTGCCATGCGCGAGAGGCGCTCGATAAGGCAGAGCGTCTGACCGCCGCGGTCGCCGCGCATGAGCGAATGGACCTCGTCGATGACCACGTAGCGCAGGTCGCAGAACATGCGCGGGATCGCCATGTGCTTATGGATTAAGAGCGCCTCGAGTGACTCGGGCGTAATCTGCAAGATGCCGCTCGGTTTTTTTATGAGCTTAGCCTTGTGCGACTGCGAGACATCGCCATGCCAGTGCCAGACAGGGATATCGGCCTCTTCGCAGAGGTCGTTGAGACGGACGAACTGATCATTGATGAGCGCTTTGAGGGGGCCGATGTAGAGGGCGCCTACGCTCGCGGGCGGGTTCTCCCAAAACTCGGTCAGGATGGGAAAGAAGGCTGCCTCGGTTTTGCCGGAAGCCGTGGATGCCGTCAGGAGCACATTATCTTGCGTGTTAAAGATGGCGTCTGCCGCTGCAACCTGGATAGAGCGCAGATTCTCCCAATCGTGGGAGTAGATGAAGTCTTGGATAAACGGAGCATATCGGTCAAAGGCGTTCACGGGGCCTCCTCTCAAATACGAATCTCTTAACGCGGTGAGCAGTGGCTCGCTACATTACTGTCTAGACGTTTGCCCAGATAAAACCTGCCAAAATAAACCTGTCCCTTTTTGGCAGGTTAGATGGTGAACTCGGCGAAGTTGCGGTCTTCGCTTGCGGTGTCGGTGTTGTCCGTTACGGCTGCCGGCGCCAGCGCGTCGCCACCGACGCTTTGCAGCAACTCGGCCACGTTAGCATCGGGGTTTTGGCATAGGATGTCGAGCAGCTCGATAAAGTCACGAATGACTTCACGCGGCGTTAAGTGCGTATCGGCTCCCACGCGGCCAAACTCAATCTTGAGGAAGTCCACCAAGTCGTTTTCGGTAAGCGAGGGCGTCCAGCCAAAGTAGCCGGCATGGATCTGCATGAGTTTTTCGATCAGCACCAGCAGTTCCTCATAGGTGAGTGGCTGTAGGCGGATGATGGGCGCGAGCATGTCCTTAAGGTCCTCGCGCGCAAAGCGGCCCTGAGCGAGTCGGCTGCGCAGGGCTTCGTAGGAGAACACGCCGCGGCGGCGGTCTTCGATGGAGGTTGGCGTGCCGCCCATAATCATGCCCAGGTACTGCGCTTTGCCCTGAAGCGTGTCGTTGTACATGGTCAGGATTTTCTCGTAGTTGTACTGGCGCGTGATAGCGTTGGGAATCTTATACAGATTCACGAGCTCGTCGATGAGCACCAGCATGCCCTTGTAGCCGCTGCAAACCAAAAAACGAGCGATGAGTTTGACGTAGTCGTACCAGTCGTCATCGCTGATGATGGTTGAGGAGCCCAGCTCGGCGCGTGCCTCACTCTTGGTGCGGTACTCGCCGCGAATCCATTTGGTCACGCGGCTCATAGCTTCTTCGTCGCCCTCGGATACGGCCGCGCGGTAGCGGCGGAGCATACGGGAGAAGTCGAAGCCGTGGACCATTTCCTCGAGCGGGGCCAGTTGGGCATTGACGGCAGACTCATCGGCATCGGCACACGAGGCGACCCAGCGATCCAGGATAAGGTTGAGTGCACCGCCCTCGGGGCGCGTTTTAGTCGATATGTTGCGGATGAGCTCACGGTAGGTGGCAAGGCCCTGTCCCTGGCCGCCCTGCAGGCGGCGCTCAGGGGATAGGTCGGCATCGGCGACGACGAATCCCTCGCCCATGGCGTGCGTGCGGATGGTCTGGAGCAAAAAGCTCTTGCCGGCTCCGTAGCGACCGACTAAAAAGCGGAAGCTCGCGCCGCCATCGGCGATGAGACTCAAATCGGTGAGCAGGGCGCGAATCTCGACCTCGCGTCCCACGGTGATATAGGGAAGGCCGATGCGCGGGACCACGCCGCCCTTGAGCGAGTTAAGGATAACGGCAGCGACGCGTTTGGGTACACGGGGCGCTGCGGATGCGGTATCACTCATGGTCTAGGTATCCTCTCACGTCTGCTTCGTAGTCCTCGATAATCTGCGGCCCTGCCGCGCTAAATTCAATTACGGTGTCGCCCACCAGGTCAAAGAGCGCCTCGTTGATGCTGTCGACGAGCATGTCCTCGCTCTGCCCCGATTGCACTACCGCCGATTCCGCCTGTACTGCGTTGTGCTCGAGCAGCGCGCGGAGATAGGCGTCTGCGGCAGGCGTGAGTTCGTTCGTGGCGTCAGCGGGCGCAACAGCTGCGAACGCGGGCGTCGGCGCGAGAAGCGGTGCCACGACACCAAACTGTTCGGTGGATATGGTTGGCTCGTCGGTCTCGTCCTGCCGAATGGGTGCCGCGACCGCCTCGACAATCGCGTCGGCTACGGGCTCGGCTTCCGGTTGCCCTGAGTCCGCTGCCTCGGCTTCCACAGGTGCGCCGTCCTCGCGCTCTTCGTCGATTAAAAGTGCTTCGCGCGTTTGCGCAGCGGCGCTCCGAATGTGCCCCAGCTGAGTCAGGTCGATATCGATCTTGACGGGCTGGTGTGCGGCGTCCCACGAAAGCCATGCCACAATCTCGTCATCGATAATCTTGGCCAGATATTTGGGGACCTTTTCTTCCTTAAGGGGATGGGCGGGGTCCAGCGCCAGGCGCAGGCGTTGGTCGCAGGCGCGCATCATTTCACCGAGCTTGCTGCTCTTTTGCCTACTACCATGGATACGCATACATTCCCAAAAGCCGTTTTGGCAACGGTAGATATGGATGGGATCCAGGCGGTATTCGCAGTTCTCGTGGCGCTCGGGCGCAAAGAATACGGCCGAGGCAAACATGGTGTAGGGCATGGCCGTCTCCTCCCCAAACAAGCTCGCTACGATGCCGGTCTTTCGATGCGTGTCATAGTAGCGCGCCATGCGGACATACGCGGCGCATGCCACGTGGCGCAGATCGCGGTGGTGGCTGCGGTCGAGCCGCGAGTTACTTAGGTTGTACGTGGAGAGGGCGTTGATGGCGGCCATGAGTCGCTCCTCGCGCACCTCATCGGGCGGAAGGGGGAGCGTGGGCTCGGAGGTTTTGCGACGTTTGGGGGTCTGGTCGGACGGTGCCGGTGCCGGTACAAGGTCTCGTGCCGCGCGCCGCAGCTCGATAAGGGCGTTATCGAACATGACGGTTTTAGAGTCGCGGAGCAGCTTGGGGTCGAGCCCATGGAATACGGCGTAATCCTGCAACCACACGCGTGCAAACCGATCAATGCCGGGCTCGAAGGCGCGATAGACATCCCAAAAGGCCTTGATCTTGTTAAAACCGTCGAGCGGGTCATCTACGCCAATGCCGCAAATCAGCTCATAGAGATACAGAAAGGCAAAGGACGTAGACGTTTCCTCGACGGTTCCGCGGCGCACTTGGGCACGCCAGGTAAAGTAGCCGCGCAGCTGCCGGTCGCTCATGGCGTTGTAGGTGGGAAAGTACGACTTAAAGGTGCCGTTGTAGGGACAGTCGTCCTCAAAGTCGGCCATCAGCAGGCCCTGGCGGTAAAAAAGCTCGGCTTCCGAAAGCCAGCGGCCCGCACCGCCCTTGGGGTCATCCTGCCAGCGCGATATCTCGCGCATTTTACGGTACTGGTCGGGGAGGAAATTCTGCATCTGTCGGCCGGTTTTGAGAATCGGCTCGTCTGCGTAGATTTCGTTTGAGAAGCGGGTGGACTGATGGGTCCGGGCCTCGGCCATAATGCGCTCGATGAGCATCTTGATGTCCTGGTCGGCCACCGCTTCTCCTCTCCTAACGCAGCTACGGTGACCTCATATCATAGCACAGCATCAAACAGATGTTCGAGATACCGCTGCGTTGATAGATTTAGAACAGGAGGGCGTAGATGACGGCGATGACGACGGAGGGGAGCATATTGGCCGTGCGGAAGGTCTGAGGACGGATGAGGTTGACGCCGACGCAGAAGATGAGCATGGAGCCTACGAGCGAAAGGCTGTCGAGGGCTGCCGTGGTCATGATGGGGGAGAGCGCGCCGGCAAACAACGTGATCGTCCCCTGGAACACGGCGACGGGCAGGGCGGAGAAAATGCAGCCGCGGCCAAGCGACGCCGTCATGGTGCAGACGATGATGCAGTCCAATGCGCCTTTCAAGGCAAGCGTTGACCAGTCACCGAGCAGACCGTCCTGGATCGATCCCACGATAGCCATGGCACCGATGCAGACGGTCAGCGATGTCGAGACAAAAGCGTTGGTGAACTCGTTATCGCCCTCACTGCCAGTCTTGCGCTTGAGCCATTCGCCAAGGTTCTCGATGGCGGCCTCCAAGTTGATGGCCTCGCCGATGAGCGAACCGAGCGCAAATGAGACGATGAGCATGGTGGTACCGGTGGTCGCTAGCGCCTTTCCATCGATGATGAGCATCTTTTGCATGGTGCCGCCCAGGCCGATAAACAGGACGCACAGCCCCGATGCTTTCATGAGCGTGTCTTGGATGCGCGGTGTAATGAAGCGGCCGCCCGCTAATCCCAAAAGACCGCCCGCAACTAAAAGCACAACGTTGATGATTGTTCCCAAGCCCGGCATGAGCCCTCCTGTATTGATGCCAACGTGGCAATCGTAGCAGAACGAAATGCGAGGCACATCGCGACTCATCTAATACGTTATATAAGTGGTGTTAGGAATGATGCGCAGCATTTAAGCCTCAGGTGGTTGTCGGGACATAGGGATAGTATTCAAAGCGCAGTGTCATAAGCCGCTGCGGGAATTCAATAGCCGCGGCGATGATATTGGCATCGCGGGCACGATCAAACCCTTCGAGTTCGATCTGATACGAGACGTCTTGCATAATGTCCAGACGCCGCCAGGCTAGGAGTGTGTCGCCATCGAATTCCAAGGTCTTGCCTCCATCTGGAGCAACGGCGTATAGACGCAGCTTGGCGGTGGTTGCAGGGTCGACAACCGTGACCTTTTTAATTTCGTTTCGAGTATTCTTGGCGCCCAACAAGGTGAGCAGTGTTGGGGCCACGACCTCGCCCGATGGCAAAAAGACGACTTCGATGGATTCGGGAAATGCGATGATGGCCGACTTGCGGACGGGTTGATTGGCGGCGGCAACTTCGATGTTCGCAGCGTCGATGACCTCTGTGTGGTCGAGCGCGGCAAGCACGCAGCAGTTACCTTCATCGATCTCTTGAGGATCAGCAAGCCCCAGACTGTCCGCGAGTTCGGAATCGTTTGGATCGGTAGCGGGTTCATTCGGTGCTTCGAGAGAAGCTGGGACGCTGTTTGTCGGCGACGGCGTGTCGCCCGCACCTGCTTCTTTGTCCGCGCTCTCTTCTTGTATGGTTGCGTTGATGGGTTCGTCGTTTGGGGGGAGCGTCTTGGCGTCAAACGCGGAGGGGAGAATTCCGATAGCTCCGGATCCGTTCCACTCCATTTCGAGAAGCGCCGGGTCGGCAAGAATGCGTTGCCTGCTTTGCGCGTGGGAATCGATTTCAAAAGGACCTGCCTCTATCCCTCGTGTAAGGCTGAGTGATCCGGCTGGCTTCTCGAAATGAGCGTCTGTGTCTTTGGTACTGACGGCGTAGAACAGCAGGGACGCTTCTCCCGCCGCGATGGCATCGGTGCCGGCTTTGGTCAGCCGCAATGATGCCGTGAATGAGAGGGTGGGCTGCGCATCGTCTGCATTCGCGGCGGCGCAGCCCAGACATATACCGCCTCCTTTCTCAAAAAACGTACCGTCGAAGGCGACCTTCGCTCCGTTCGCCGAGTCATCGACCGAAGCGATGTCGATGCGCAGCTCTAAATTGCATGGATCGCCATCTGCATCGAGCACAGCCGAGCGCCACGTGCAGACGGCGCACCCCGCCCGGGAGCCGTTTGCCTTGTTCGAACGATCGATATCCACGACTATCGAGCCGTCCGTATTACGACGAAGACATCCCGAGGTCGAGATTGCGGCCTGTGCGATCGAAAAACGCTTGCACGCAATGGCGCTCGACGGATTTGGTGCGGAGCTTAGGGCCGCTGGTAAGGAGTCTGCCATGACAGGAGTCGCCCAAGCGGCGACAGGCGTTCCGGTTGCGAGCGCGCCGCAGAGTGCGACGACGGGCAAAAGGTTCTTCGATGCCATAGGGTCTCCTTAGCTAATTTAGTGCGGCCTGTCCGTGTTTTGTTTCTGGCTGCGTTTGATGTGCAGACCGAGGCCGGCGGTTCCCGCGCCTGCTGCTGTGGCGCCTGCTGCCAAGAGCCATCGTCTGTCGCCTGTCTGCGCCAACGGTTCCTCGCGGTCGCCGCGGTCGAGCTCCGAGAGGTCGACCGTCACTTGCGTGGCGGCCTGCGCCTGTTCTTGCTGGGCAAAGGCCATGGCTGGCCCAAACGCTAGGATGCTGACGGCGGCGGCCAGGGCGACGGCCTTATGCCGTGTGCGCACCGGGCTCGACCGTCCAGGTGATCGTTGCAACCTGATCGCCTTCGCCGGTTACGCGGAAGATGTCGCGCGTGACGCGGGCGACGTTTCCGCTTGTCTTGAGCTTAATTTTGTCCGTGCCACCGGCAATGCCCTGGTAGCCCATGTCGAAGGCTGCGTTCTTGGAAAGATCGAGGCCCGTCTCCTGCATTGCGGCGCTGGCGTTCTGGAGTGCGCCGTCGGGGCCGACCTTAAAGTCGATGGAGTTCTGTGCGGTTCCGGCCTTGGCGTCGGCGACAATGGTCCAGGTGTTCATGGCGTCGATCTTCATGTTGGTGACATGGATGCCGTAGGCCGAATGATTGTCGATGGTGGTCGCGTCTTCTGAGGGGCCCTGAAGCGTGCCGTCGGCCTTGGCGACGAAGGGAATAACCGTCGGAACTTTGAACTCAACGTTGTCGATCTCGGTCCTGACCATTACCTTCGTGGTTCCAACGCGCCCGGCCGCCATAGCTGGCGTCGGGGCGGCGCCCATTGCGAGCGCGAGCGCGAGTCCTGCGCCCACGACGAGCGCTCTGGCTCCGTTCATGTTCCTGGTGATGTCCATGGTCGTTCCTTTCTATTCGTCGCGGGCCGTCCCCGCGATGATTGGACGAATGCTGGTGAATTGCGTGCGGTGCCGCGTCGGCCGGAAAGCTAGTTCTCGGTTTGCTCAACCCGTACCTTGACGCGCGTCGGGTTGCCGTGGCTGTCATAGGTCTTGGCGTCAAGCGCCTGGATCTCGATATACGCCTCACCTTCCTCGATGTCGCCGGCGGGGCATGTCTCGACCGTTTTGCCGGTCTCGACCACACCGGATTCGTACATGGTCTCGTCGTTTTGGATGACGCGGAATCGCTGGGGAAATTTATTGTCTTGGACGTTTTGCACGTTGACGCGCAGCTTGCCGTCCTCCTGCAGCTGAGCGACCGGTGCGACCGAAATCGTCATCATGTTGTCGCGGACGATGGCGTCGAGCTCATCTTGGATTTCCTGACGCGTTTTGCCCTCGGCCGTCGTAACCGAAGCGCCCGCCTCGGGTACGGGCTGCGACTGCCAAGCGTATAGTCCTACGGCGACAAGGGCACAGACGATGGCCAAGCAGGCAACGATGAGCTTCTTGCGACGACCCGGGCCTGCAAAGTGGGGTGGCTTCTTCGCGCTCATGCGGCATCCTTGGCGGTATAGATGCGCGCAAAGGTGGACGGGTTCGCTCCAAAGAGCATGTGAAGCATCAGGCGGCGTGAGTAGACAAGCTCGTCGAAGTCGGGAGGGAGCTCGATGTCGTGGATATGCGCGATGCGGTGGGCGAGCGCCGAGAACGACTCGGGGTCGCAGATCACATCGGTGGTAACGTGGTAGACCGTCGTATCGGGGAATGCCTCTTCGTCGAAAGGCAGGAGATGGGGATCGTCGTCGACTTCGATGGCGATGCCGTACTGGGGCCAGTAATATGCCATGGGAACCTCCCTGCTTCTGGGGCCAAAACTTCTGTCGGTTTTGGCTGTCGATGCCGACGGTATCAGCCACTACTTGACCAATTGCTGACCAAATGCTTGACGGATTGGTGTCTCCGCAGGTAAAAGGCGGCAAAAAATACTCCAACTTTTTTCAAGCGACAATCGCGCGGTCGGCGACGGCGGGGCCATATGTGTCAAAAGCATCGTCTGCCGAGGAAATCAAGCCGCTCGCCGAATTGCACGAACGTAAAAATCGCCAATTATGGAGACGGTCTCGAACACGTCGACGAAACGATGCGGTAACATCTCCCTGCAAACACTGTAGTTAGCTAAAGGGGGAGTTCGCGTGTCTGCAACCATCAAACCCTTCACCGACGAGTTCGAAGAGTATGGTCGCGATGAGTCTCGCGCATCGGGCGAGGCCTCGAGCATCTCGTTTCCGACAACGGAAGACGAGGTCCGTGCCATTTTGGAAAAGCTCCATGCCGAGCGTGTCCCGGTAACGGTTCAGGGCGCCCGAACCGGCCTTGCCGCCGGTGCCGTGCCCCACGGCGGGCATATCCTCAATACTTCCCGTATGAATCGCTACTTGGGCCTTCGCCGCGATGAACAAGGCCAATTTCTGCTGCGCGTGGAGCCGGGCGTTGTGCTCTCGGAGCTGCGCAAACAGCTGAGCAAGAAGGTGCTGCCGACTGCTGGTTGGGACCAGGCATCGCTTGAGGCCTACGAGGAGTTCCAAGAGGCCCCCGAGCAGTTCTTTCCCACCGATCCCACCGAGGCATCTGCCTGTCTGGGCGGCATGGCGGCATGTAACGCCTCTGGTGCCCGCAGCTACGCCTACGGTCCCATGCGCCCACATATCACGGGACTCCACGTCGCGCTGGCTGATGGCGATTTGCTTGAGCTTCAGCGCGGCGAGGCTTTTGCCCAGGGCCGCCACCTGTCGCTCGTGACGGCAGTGGGTCGTACGCTCGAGCTCGATCTTCCCGGCTATACCATGCCCAAGACAAAAAATGCCTCAGGCTATTTCGTTGCGGACGAAATGGACGCCATCGACCTCTTTATCGGTGCTTGCGGCACGCTCGGCGTTATCACCGAGCTCGAGATTGCCCTGCAGGCGGCGCCTGCGGTCGTTTGGGGTGTGAGCTGCTTTTTCGATAGCGAAGACAAGGCCGTGTCCTTTACCGATTCCGTGCGTCCTGTCCTGTCCCATGCGGCTGCCATCGAGTACTTCGACGCTGGCGCCCTGGATATTCTACGTCGCCAGCGCGAGCAGTCGACGGCGTTTGCCTCGCTGCCGGCGCTCGACAAAGAGGCCAAGGTCTGTGTGTACGTGGAGCTCGACTGCGATGACGAGGCCCAGGCGACCGAGGAACTGTACCACCTGGGATGGGTGCTCGAGTTTGCGGGTGGCCGCGACGATGCGACATGGGTCGCGCGCACCGAGGTTGATCGCGAGTGCCAGCGGTTCTTCCGCCATGCGGTCCCCGAGAGCGTCAATATGCTTATCGACGAGCGTCGCCGCACGGATCCCACCATCACCAAACTGGGCTCTGACATGTCGGTGCCCAAGGCACGCTTGGGCGATGTCATCGCCCTTTATCGCTGCACGTTGGCCGAAAGCGGGCTTGAATCTGCTGCCTGGGGGCACATCGGTAACAACCATCTGCATGTGAACATTCTGCCGCGCGATGCGCAGGAATACCGCCGCGGCGGAGAACTCTTTGCCCGGTGGGCTTCCGAGGTCACGGTCATGGGCGGCGCCGTCTCCGCCGAACACGGTGTCGGCAAGATCAAGGCGGGCTTCTTGGAGACGATGTACGGTCACGAGGCCATGGTCGAGTCGGCACGGCTTAAGCTCCAGCTCGATCCTGCCGGGCAGCTGGGCCGCGGTAACCTGTTTTCGGAGAAGCTCTTGGATGAGCTCGTCCAGAAAGGGGGCGCGTGAAGATGAGCGATTTCCATATGGTGGTGTGCGTCAAGGCCGTGCCGGGAAGCACCGAGGTCAAGATGGACCCCAAGACCAATACCATCGTGCGCGATGGCAAACAGGCGGTCATTAATCCCTTTGACGCGAGCGCTTTGGAATGCGCGCTGGCGCTGAAGGACGACTTTATCGGCTTTGGCATGGATGTGCGCGTGACGGTGGTGTCGATGGGCATCCCCGCGACCGAGTCGCTGCTGCGCGACTGCATCGCTCGAGGCGCCGACGACGCGCTGCTGCTGACCGATCGCGCCTTTGCAGGTGCCGATACCCTGGCAACCACCTATGCCCTCAAGTGCGGCATCGAGGCGCTCGACGAGGACTTCGACCTGCTCATCTGCGGCAAGATGGCGGTGGATGGCGATACGGCCCAGATTGGTCCCGAGCTTGCCGGTGCCTTTGATATTCCCTGCGTGACCGACGTGAGCTGCGTGCAGAGCGCGGGCTTTACGACCTGTGGCTCGCTGGCGCTCGTTCACGGATGCGATGCCGGCGAGGAGACGGTGTACCTTGAGATGCCGTGCGCGATGACGACTGCCAAGGAGATTGGCCAGTTGCGTATGCCGAGTATTGCCGGTATTCGCGCGGCGGAGGAGGCGGACGTGCGCGTGGTCAGTGCCGCCGACGTGAACGCCGACCCCGCGCGTTGCGGTCTTGCCGGGTCGCCGACACAGGTCGTGCGCTCGTTTGTGCCCGACCGTGACCAAACGTGCGAGGCCGTTGACGGAACGGCGTCCGAGCAGGCGGCAAAACTTGCCAAGATCATCGAGGGGATGGCATAGATGAGCGGACTGATTATCGATAGCGAAGCCTGTATCGGCTGCGGTCGCTGCGTTCGCGCCTGCGCCTCGGGCGGCATTGTGGTGGAGGGCGAGCGTCCCAACCGATGCGCCCGCGTAACCGACGGCTGTATCCTATGCGGTGGGTGCGTCGACGCCTGCCCTGTCAACGCTATCTCGATCGAGTGTGACGAGGCCGCTGGTGCGGTGGACCTTGATGCATATCGAGACATTTGGGTCTTCGTGCAGACCGACGAGCACGATACGGTGACTCCCGTTGCCTATGAGCTTATGGGCAAGGGGCGCGAGCTTGCCGATGCTCGCGGCTGCCGTCTGGTGGCACTGGTCGGCATGAGCCCCGAGGGCTCGCTCGGGGACCTGGAGCATCTGGTTTGCGCGGGCGCCGACGAAGTCCTGGCCTGTCGCGACGAGCGCCTGCGCCAAAACGATGCGGAGGTCTACGCCCGCTTGATCTGCGATTTGGTAGCCGAACGCAAACCCGAGGCCATCCTATACGGTGCGACCGCTTTTGGTCGCGAACTGGCACCCGGCGTTGCCGTGCGTTTGCAGGCGGGCCTTACGGCTGACTGCACCGTACTTTCGATGGATACAGAGACGGGACTGCTGCAACAGACGCGTCCGGCGTTTGGCGGCAACCTGATGGCCACCATCGTCTGCCCCAATCATCGTCCCCAGATGGCAACGGTTCGTCCCGGCATCTTTAAGGCGCCCGACTTTGACTACGACCGCTCTGGCACGATCACCCAGATATCGCTTGCGGATGATGCTAAGGCTCGTGTCGAGATTTCGATTCCCGCCGAGGAGTGGGGACAGCAGCCCTCGATCGCCAATGCCGAGCGCCTGGTCGTGGTGGGTCGCGGCATTGGTTCCAAGAAAAACCTGCCGTTGATGCGAAGGCTCGCCGAGGCTCTGGGAGCCGAGCTTGGCTGCACGCGACCTGTCGTGGAGGCCGGCTGGTTGGAGTATCGCCATCAGATTGGCCAGACGGGCGTATCGGTTTCGCCCAAGCTTCTCGTGAGTATCGGTGTTTCGGGCGCCATTCAGCATCTTGCCGGCATCGGTGGGGCGGAGTGCATTATCGCCATCAACGAGGACCCGGATGCCCCCATTTTCGGTGCTGCCCAGTACAAGGTTGTTGGGGACGCCGTCGAGGTCGTCGAGGAGCTGCTGGCCCAGCTTGAGCGCTAGGCGCGCGCCAGCCAGTCGCGCATCTCGTCCTTTAGGCGGCTCCAGGTTGCCTGCGTGGCGGGGTCGGTAAAGGGCCGCGTAATGCCAAAGGGCGCGTCGAGCAGGCGGTGGATATCGCCCTGTTCGCGCGCCAGCGCGCGGCTTGCTGGATAGACGAGCTCAAACATAAAGCAGATAAGCCCCACCAAGAAGTCGGCGGGCTCATCGCGCTCATCGCGCGTGACGCAGCGGTGCTCGTCAAAGGCGGCAAGTGTCGGCGACGAGAAACGGCTGCCGAGAAACGTCTTCTCGTCCACCTTGAGGATAGTGTCGACGGTGCTGTCGGCGATGGTGCGCATAATGTCGATCTTGTCACCATCGCGCACGATATCGCAGAAGCACCGTGTACGCTCGTCGAGTTGTGCCGGCAGGCGAAAGTCGCTGTGATAGGCGATGCTCGCTCGGATGAGCTCGTCATGCGCACCGGTTTCGATAAAGTCACGGATGTTTGTCGTGGCGGGTGCATCGGCGGGATTCTCGCCAAAGAGGACCTCGATGCCCAGCGCCGCATGGCTCATGCTCTCGGCGTCCTTAAAGGTGTCCCAGCGTCGCAGCTGCTCAAAGCGGCCCATATCGTGTAGCAGGCCGCAAAGCCATGCCAGGTCAATATCTTCTGACGACCAGCCCTGCTCGCGCGCTACGGCATCGCATGCCTCGGCCACGTGGTACGTATGCTCGATTTTGAGCGCGATGCGTGGGTTGGTGGCGTCGTAGGCATCGGTGTAGCTTTTGAAGGCCGCGCGCGCCCGGTCTCGATCGATAGCTGTCATAATGACTTCCTAAAAAGTTGTGTCTTTCGATCCGGTGGCAATTGTAGGTGAACTCGGTTGCTGTCGGATGATGATTCTGCCGTATCGCTACATGCGGCTCGGAGACCTTGTCAGGATGAGAAGCGTATGGTGCTCAAAATCGTTAGAACCGTCTGGCCGGTGATGCTTACCTATGTTGCAATAGGCGCGCCGTGCGGAATGATCATGGGGCAGACGGGAATGGAGCCCTGGATGGTCTTTGCCCTGAGCAGCACGTTTGTGACGGGCAGCGGCCAGTTTATGATCTGCAATCTTTGGCTGGCGGGCGTACCGGCACCTTCGATTATCGCGAGCGTTGCCGCCATCTCCTCGCGTTTTGCGCTTTACTCGGCATCGATCGCACCGCATCTGAGGGGTGCCTCGAAGCGTCAGACGCTGGCTGTTGCCGCGACACTTACCGAGGAGGCGTATGGCATCTCGCTTGCCAAGTTGGTTGAAGGGGAGGATTGGGGCCCGCGCGAGTCCTTTGTGCTCAACGTGATCCTCATCGCAACATGGGGCGTTTCGTGTACGATGGGCGCCATCGTCGGCGCCGTTGTCGATGTTCCCACCGCCATTGCAGCCTTTGTCTGCACCTCGCTCTTTATCTGCCTGCTCTTTTCGCAGCGGCTGTCGCGCGGTAACGTTGTCGCGGCGGTTTCGGGCGCGGTGTCCGTCGCCGTATGCAAGTTCTTGGGCCTCGCGAATATTGCCGTGCCGGCAAGCGTCGTGGTCGGCATTGCCATTGCGCTGGCGTGCGATGCTGTATTTGACGGAAGAGGTGCCCGCGATGCCCGCTAACGAGTTCTTGGTTCTGTGGCTGTCGTCGTGGGCTGCTATCGCGTTCTTTCGCATCGCGCCGGCGTTCGCCTTGCGCGGGCGGACCCTGTCGCCCCGCATTACCGAGGCCCTGGGCTATATCCCGCCCGCTGCCTTTGCCGCGCTGGTCGCCAACGACTTGGTGAACCCCGGCGCGTTCGACGCGGGACTCTGGCCTGCCTTGGTTCCCTGGATTGCGGCCACCGGCGTCGTGGCGGTGGCAATCAAGACAAAGTCGATGTTGTGGTGCTGCGTTTCGGGCATCGTGTTCTATATCGTTTTGAGCCTCGTATAGGAGCAGGACGCGTTATCGTCCCAGCTTAACGAATCGAATTTCTCACCGAGGCGGTCTGCTTCTTCTGGTACCATGGTCAAACTTTACTGTAGCAAAGCGTGACGTGGGCTTTTGTTCTGCGTCAGCGGAAATGGGGGTTTCATGGCACAGGAAGCGACCGCCAACGAGCAAAAGACATTCAAGGTCCCGCGTATCCCGGGCGACATCATGATCTATCCGATGATCGTCGGCCTTTTGCTCAATACCTTCTGCCCGCAGGTCTTTGAGGTCGGCGGCTTCTTTACGGCTGCCTGCCGCGGCGGCTCCAACACCATCGTTGCCGCGATCCTGCTGTTTGTGGGCGCCGGCATCAGCTTTAAGTCCACGCCGGGCGCCATCAAGACCGGCATCGTCGTGCTGATTCCTAAGCTTGTAGTGGCAGCCGCGCTGGGTCTGGGCGTCGCGTACTTCTTTAACGATAACTTTTTAGGTCTGAGCTCGGTTTCCATCATCGGCGGCATTACGTTTTGCAACATGGCGCTCTATACGGGCATCATGGGCGAGTTCGGCGATGAGTCCGAGCGGGGCGCCGTCGGTATCCTGTTCTTTACGGCCGGCCCCGCCGTCACGATGATCATCCTTGGTGTTTCGGGTCTTGCCAACATTCCCGTTGGTACCATCATCGGATCCATCCTGCCGCTTGTTATCGGCATGGTCCTGGGCAACTTGTTCCCGTTTATCAAGAACCTGCTGGTTCCCGGCGCCAATCCCGCGATCGCTGTCATCGGATTTCAGCTCGGTGCGTCCATGAGCCTTTCGAGCTTCATCGCCGGTGGCATTTCGGGCATCCTGCTGGGCCTCATCACGCTCTTTATCGTCGGTCCCATTACCTTTGCCTTCGAGCGCCTGTGTGGCGGCAACGGCAAGGCGGCCGTTGCCTGCTCCACCATTGCCGGCACGGCCATGACCACGCCGGTCGCCCTCGCCGAGGTCGCTTCGCGCTATGCCGAGCTTGCGCCCACCGCGTATGCGCAGATTGCCACCGCCGTCATCATCACGGCAATCATGGCCCCGATTCTGACCGGCTGGGTCGACAAGAAGTTCTGCCAGGGCAAGGAGGATCTGTCGGTCGAAGGCGTCGAGGCTATTGAGGAGGCCGTCGCGACCGACATCGACGGCGAGTAATCGTTGACGCGAGTCAATCAAGCCGGCGTGTGCAATTCGCGCCGTATGGGCGCCCGAATGGTGACTGTTCTGCGGTGACGTTCGGGTGCTTTGCCATGATTCCCTTTACCCCTGCGGAGAAAGGGGTGTTTGGCGCCTGGGCGCGACTCGGGCGATTCTGGCCACTTGGATATTGAAGGGAGGGCGTCTAGTGGTTAAGGCACTCAAGATAGAGATATTCCTGCTGTGCATGATTATTCTTATCGGGCTTGCCGTACGAAGCCGTCGCTCCCTGTTCTCGAGCACCCAGCAGCTTTTGTTTAGCATGCTGGGCTACACGTCTGCTGCCTACATTTTCTTCGATATGATCTGGACGCTCTCGGACGGCGTGAGCACTCCTGTAGGCATCACGGCCAACTGGATTTCCAACGCGGTTTCGTTTTCGCTGTTCGCCATCGCGTGCCTCATTTGGTTTTTCTATTCCGAGACGATGCAGGGCTCACGGCTTCTGACCACGCCCTATAGGGTGATACTTTTAACGTTGCCAACCGCTTTGGTGGTCGTGTTGGCATTTACCAGCTACTGGACGCACACTATGTTCTATATCGATACGCAGGGCGTATATCGTCGCGGAGCGCTTTATATGATTCAGCCTATCGTTAGCTACTGCTACGTCATATATACGTCCTTGCATGCCTTTATTCAGGCTCGAAAAGTCGAAAGCTTGCAAAAGAAGGCCATTTATCGCACCCTCGCCTTTTTTGCGGTTCCCGCTCTGGTGGGCGGTACCTTCCAGGTTTTGTTTTCGGTACCGGGCCTTTGCTTCGGTATAACGCTGAGCATCCTGCTGCTCTATATCGTCTATCAGGAGCAACTAATCTCGACTGACCCGTTGACTGGACTCAACAACCGTAACCGTTTTGAGACCTATATGCTGTCGCTCTTTTCAAATGTGGATCAGGCCGAAGATGTATATCTGCTTATGATGGACGCTGACGGCTTTAAGCAGATTAACGATCGCTATGGACATGTGGAGGGTGACCATGCTCTTCAGGTAATATCCGCTGCGCTCAAAGAGGTCTGCTCGGCGTCTGGTGGCTTTATCGCACGCTATGGCGGCGATGAGTTCGTGGTGCTCCAAAAGGCAGCGGCGGAACAGGATATCATGCATCTGTGCGCGACAATCAACGACGAGCTCGCGCATGCCGAGGTGCCGTATGCATTGCGGATGTCCATCGGTTGCGCGCGGGTCGGCGATAGCGTTGATACCTGGCAAGACTTACTTCGCGCTGCCGATGCAGAGCTCTATCGCGTCAAGGCCGAGAAAAAGAAAGCCGGCATCCAGATACGCTAGGAAAAGGGTCGCACGCTTGCGTGCGTGGCGGTCCTCAGCTCATCGATGTATTCCATTAAGCTAAAGTGTGCGAATGCCCTCCCTAAAAAGGTGAGCTCGCTAGGCTTTTTTGGGTTTGTTGACGATGATGATGCCGCCGCAGACCAACAGCAGGGCAACGATGACGGTAGCGGGGCTCGTGCTGGCACCCTCGCCGAGCAGCAGCGCGCTCAGCAACACGCCAAAGACCGGGTTCATAAAGCCAAAGACCGACACGCGGCTGACGGGGTTGACGGCAAGCAGACGCGACCATAGCGAGTAGGCGACCGCGGAGATAAGCGCCATGTAGATGATGAGCGCGATGGCGGGGACAATCGCCGTGGGGGAGAGCGCGCCGCCCATCAAAAAGCCGATGGCGGTGAGGACCAGGCCTCCGACCAAGAACTGCCACCCGGCAAGCAAGACGCCGTCGTGCTCGCGCGAGAAGATGCCGATCAGGCAGGTCGAAAGGGCACCCGCGACGGTGGAGGCCAGGATAAAGCCCTCGCCGTCGAGCTTAAAGCCAAAGGTGCCGTCCGCGCCCGAAAGGTTGACGAGCGCGACACCGGCAAAGCCCAGCGCACAGCCAAGCACCTTGGCCGTATTGAGCTTCTCGGTGCGAAACGCCAGGGCGGCAAAGAGGATGGCTAGGAAGTTGGCGCTGGCCTCGATGATGGAGCTCGACATGGCGCTGGCGCACGAGAGGCCCAGATAGAAAAAGAAGTACTGCCCGATAGTCTGGAAGAGCGACAACGTGAGGATGGGCTTGATGTCGCGCGCTTGCGGAACGAGCGGACGGCGCTGGGCTGCGCTCATGCCAACAATGACCAGCATGCCGGCAAGGGTGAAGCGCAGACCCGCGAAGAGCAGCTGCGAGGCGCTGTCGTGTGCGGGAATGCCAAAGAGGCCGTAGCCGATCTTGATGCAGGGAAAAGCCGATCCCCAGAGCGCGCAGCAGACGAGGCAGCCCAGGATGAGTCCGGGCAGGGTGGCGAGATACGGCTTGCGGCTTTCCATGATGTCCTTCCTGTATGCGCGAAGCAAAAAAGAACCCGCCACCGGATGTGTCGGTGGCGGGTGTTGTTACCCGAGGGGATTGTACCCGATGGGAAAGGTTTAAGCGAAGTAGGCCACGCCGCTCTCAAAGATCGGCATGAACTTATCGCCGGGGACATGCTCGGGCACGTTGCGGTACAGGTTGTCGCCGCGACGCTCGGCATGGCCCATCTTGCCCAGGACGCGGCCGTCGGGGCTCGTGATGCCCTCGATGGCGAGTGCGGAGCCGTTGGGGTTGACGGAGAGATCCATGCTGGGCTTGCCGTTCTCGCCCACGTACTGCGTGGCGACCTGGCCGTTGGCGATCAGCTGGGCGAGCACTTCGTCATTGGCGACAAAGCGGCCCTCGCCGTGGCTGATGGCGACGGTGTAGGGGTCGTCCAGGCTGCACTGCGACAGCCACGGGGACAAGTTGGACGAGATGCGGGTGCGCACCAGACGGCTCTGGTGGCGGCCGATGGTGTTGAACGTCAGCGTGGGCGCATCGGGCGTGGCGTCGACGATGTCACCGTAGGGCACCAGGCCGAGCTTGACCAGAGCCTGGAAGCCGTTGCAGATGCCCAGCATCAGGCCGTCGCGGGCCTTGAGCAGGTCGCGGACTGCCTCGGTGACCTCGGGAGCGCGGAAGAACGCCGTGATGAACTTGGCGGAGCCGTCGGGCTCGTCGCCGCCCGAGAAGCCGCCGGGGATCATGACGATCTGGCTTGCACGGATGCGGCGGGCAAGCTCGTGGGTGCTCTCGGCGACGGCCTCGGGCGTGAGGTTGTTGATCACGAAGGTGTCGGCCTCGGCACCGGCGGCACGGAAGGCGCGGGCGCTGTCGTACTCGCAGTTGTTGCCGGGGAACACGGGGATGATCACGCGCGGGCGGGCGATCTTGGCGCCGCCGTACACGTGGATATCCTTGGCGCGGAAGTCGATGGTCTCGACCTCGGGGGTCTCGCCGGCGCTGCGGTAGGTGAAGACGCCCTCGATGCCGCTCTCCCAGGCCTCCTGGAGCTCGGAGAGCTCGATGACTTCGGAACCGGTGTCGATGACATAGCCCTCGACGGTGGTGCCCAGGGGCTCGACGACAACGCCGTCGGCGACCTCGGGCAGCTCGGCATCCTCGGCGAGCTCGACAATAAAGCTGCCGTAGAGCGGGGTGAAGAGGCTCTCCACGTCTACATCCTCGGCAAGCTCGATACCGATCTGGTTACCGACGCACATCTTAAAGAGGCTCTCGGCGCCGCAGCCGTAGCCGGGCGTGGAGATGGCCAGGGCGTTGCCGGTAGCAGTGAGCGCCTCGACGGCGTCAAACGCGGCGAGCAGCTGCTGAGCATCGGGGCGGTAGTCCTCGCCATAGGTGGCGGGGGCGATGCGGACGACGCGGTGCGTGAGGCCCTTGAACTCGGGCGAGACGGCGCGGGCGGCCTTGCCCACGGCGACGGCGAAGCTGATCAGGGTCGGTGGAACGTTGAGCTCGCCGGCTTCGTCCTCAAACGAACCGCTCATGGAGTCCTTGCCGCCGATGGCGCCGGCACCCAGGTCGACCTGGGCCATAAGGGCACCCAGGACGGCAGCCATGGGCTTGCCCCAGCGCTCGGCCTCGGTGCGCAGGCGCTCGAAGTACTCCTGGAAGGAGAGGTAGGTGCGCTTGTGCTCAAAGCCGGCGGCAGCGAGCTTGGCGATGGACTCGACCACGGACAGGTAGGCGCCCGCAAACTGGTCGGCCTCCATCAGATAGGGGTTGAAGCCCCATGCCATGGCGCTCGCCGTGGTGGTCTCGCCGTCCACGGGGAACTTGGCGACCATGGCCGAGCTTGGGGTGAGCTGCGTCTTGCCGCCAAAGGGCATGAGCACGGTCGCGGCGCCGATGGTGGAGTCGAAGCGCTCGGAAAGGCCCTTGTTAGAAGCGACGTTGAGGTCGGTGACGAGCGAGGTCATGCGCTCGGCGAGCGTGGTACCGGCCCAGCTGGGCTGCCACACACTGCGGGCGCAGACGTGGGCGACCTGGTGCTTGGGCGCACCGTTGGAGTTGAGGAACTCGCGGGACAGATCGACGATGGCGACGCCGTTCCAGGCCATGCGCATGCGCGGCTCGGCGGTAACCTCGGCGATAACGGTCGCCTCCAGGTTCTCCTCGGCGGCGTAGCCCATGAACTCCTCGACGTCACCGTCGGCGACGGCGCAGGCCATGCGCTCCTGGGATTCAGAGATGGCGAGCTCGGTGCCGTCCAGGCCGTCGTACTTCTTGGTCACGGTATCAAGGTCGACATACAGGCCGTCGGCAAGCTCGCCCACGGCGACCGAGACGCCGCCGGCGCCAAAGTCGTTGCAGCGCTTGATCAGACGGCAGGCATCGCCGCGGCGGAACAGACGCTGCAGCTTGCGCTCGACCGGGGCGTTGCCCTTCTGGACCTCGGCGCCCGAGGTCTCGATGGACTCGGTGTTCTGGGTCTTGGAGGAGCCGGTGGCGCCACCGATGCCGTCGCGGCCGGTGCGGCCGCCCAGCAGGATGATCTTGTCGGTGGGGGCGGGGCACTCGCGACGCACGTGGTTTGCCGGGGTAGCGCCCACGACGGCACCGACCTCCATGCGCTTGGCCACGTAACCGGGGTGATAGAGTTCGTTGACCTGACCGGTGGCAAGGCCGATCTGGTTGCCGTAGCTGGAGTAGCCGGCGGCAGCAGTGGTCACGAGCTTACGCTGCGGCAGCTTGCCCTCGAGCGTCTCGGAAACCGGGACGGTGGGGTCACCGGCGCCGGTGACGCGCATGGCCTGGTACACATAGCTGCGGCCCGAGAGCGGGTCACGGATGGCGCCGCCCACGCAGGTGGCGGCACCGCCGAAGGGCTCGATCTCGGTCGGGTGGTTGTGGGTCTCGTTCTTAAAGAGGAACAGCCAGTCCTGATCCTCGCCATCGACATCGACCTTCACCTTGACGGTGCAGGCGTTGATCTCCTCGGACTCGTCGACATCGGTCATGACGCCGGTCTTCTTGAGGTATTTGGCGCCGATGGTGCCCATGTCCATGAGGCAGACGGGCTTGGTGTCGCGACCGAGTTCGTGGCGCATCTCCATGTAGCGGTCGAAGGCCTGCTGCACCACGGCGTCGTCGATCGTCACGTCGTCCAGGACGGTGCCGAAGGTGGTGTGGCGGCAGTGATCGGACCAGTAGGTGTCGATCACGCGGATCTCGGTGATGGTGGGGTCGCGATCCTCATCGCGGAAGTACTGCTGGCAGAAGGCGATGTCCGCCTCGTCCATGGCAAGGCCGCGCTCGGAAATAAAGGCGGCAAGGCCGGCTTCGTCGAGCTCGCGGAAACCGTCGAGCAGCTCGACGGGCTGGGGCTCGGGGGTCTCCATGTACAGCGTCTCGGGCAGGTCGAGCGAGGCGATGCGCGCCTCGACGGGGTTCACCACGTAGTGCTTGATGGCATCAATGGCGGCCTCGTCCAGAGCGCCCGAGATCATATAGACCTTGGCGGAGCGCACGGCGGGGCGCTCGCCCTGGCTGATGAGCTGCACGCACTCGCTGGCGGAGTCGGCGCGCTGGTCAAACTGGCCAGGCAGGAATTCGACGGCAAAGACGGCGCCATCGCTTGCGGGGAGCTCGTCGTAGGTCACATCGACCTGGGGCTCGCTAAAGACGGTCGGCACGCAGGACCGGAAAAGCTCCTTGTCGATGCCCTCGACGTCGTAGCGGTTGATAATCCTCAGGGCCTCGATGCCCTTGATGCCGAGAATTTCGGTCAGCTCGCCCTTGAGCTGCTGAGCCTCGACGTCGAACCCGGGTTTCTTCTCCACGTAGATACGAGAGACCATTGGTTCCTGCCTTCCTGATCGGTTGGGCGTACGGTACGGTATGCGGCAGCGGTCGGTTTACGGGACAAGCCTCGCGGTCGCCTTGAGCCACATGTTTGTAAACCTCACTATGATACGACAGCTCGCGGCGCGTTGAGGACGGCGAGGGTGCTACAGTGAAGCGCAAACAAGAGAAAGGCATCACATGGCATTCGTTTCGCTCGCCATCATCGCACTCGTGGCCTTTGCGAGTCCTTTTATCGCCTCGGCGATTCCCGGAAAACCCGTTCCCGAGACGGTCTTTTTGCTCGTGCTCGGCGCGGTACTGGGACCCCATATGCTCGGCGTCATCCATGTAGATGCCGAGGTCTCGCTTGTGTCCGAGCTGGGCCTGGCCTTTTTGTTCCTGCTTGCCGGCTTTGAGATCGACCCCAAGAGCATCACGGGCGTCGAGGGGCGCTACGGCTTGGCGACGTGGGTCGTCACGTTTGGTATCGCCTGGCTTGCCGTGCGCTTTACCCCGTGGTTCTCGGTCAGTCATTTCGACGGTATCGCCGTGACGCTTGCCCTCACTTCTACGGCGCTCGGCACGCTCGTGCCCATCATGCGTGAGCGCTCGCTTACCGGCACGCGCGTGGGCGACTCGATTCTCGCGTATGGCACTTGGGGCGAGCTCGGTCCCGTGCTCGCCATGTCGGTGCTGTTGTCTGCCCGCACTGGCATCCAAACGCTCGTTATCCTTGGCTTGTTTGCGGTGGTTTGCGTGTTGCTGGCCGTGGTCCCGAGCCGCTCCAAGCGCGTCGGCAGCCGCTTCTTTGCATTTGTTGAGGAGCGCGCCGATACCACGTCGCAGACCTTCGTGCGCCTGACGGTGCTCATCCTGGTCACGCTCGTGGCATTCTCGGCTGTCTTTGATCTCGACATCGTGTTGGGTTCTTTTGCCGCCGGCTTTGTCCTGCGCTATATCATCCCCGAGGGCAACCATACGCTCGAGACCAAGCTCGACGGTCTGGCCTACGGTTTTTTGATTCCGGTGTTCTTTACCGTATCGGGCGCAAAGATCGATCTGACGGCCGTGGCGTCGCGCCCGGGTCTGCTCGTGGGCTTTATCGTGGCGTTGTTGATTATTCGTGCCGTGCCCATTCTTATTTCCATGAGCATTTGTCCTGCGACGCGCGATGTGTCGGCGTATGGTCGCATTACCGTGGCCCTGTACTGCACCACGGCGCTGCCGATCATCGTTGCCGTGACGAGCGTTGCCGTCAACGCGGGCGCGCTGTCGCAAGATATTGCGTCGGTCATGGTTGCCGCCGGTGCCATCACGGTGTTCTTGATGCCATTGCTCGCGCAGCTCTTCTACCGCGTGGTGGATGCCGCACCGGTCGCCGCCGTGGCAGAGGTTGCCGAGCATCCATCCGATGCGCTCGACATCTTGCGCGCCCACCACGACCTAGCGAGCTTGCTCGCGCGCGAGCACGAGCTGCTGACCTCGCATGGCCATGGTCGCGTATTCGAGGGCCTGCCTACGCTCGATACGATTGCCGAGCGTCTTTCCGCCGAGGCGGCGAGCGGCCACATCGATGCCCGCATCGTGGACGCGGCGCACCTGCTTGCCGATAAGACCTATGGAGACGAGGTCGACCCGTCCGAGCTGACTCCGCGTGAGCGCCGCCGCCTGGAGCGCGCCAAGCTCGCTGTGCGCGAATACCGCCGCCGCATGCTGGAGCTCTATGCGCGCGAAGAAGCCGAAGACGACGACGGCAAGTAGTCGATGCTTTCTCGGGGAAGCCGCGTCCCGCTTTGAAGGCTCGGAACGGGATGTGGTTTCCGAAACGGGGGCCGTTGGGAAACTGTGTCCCGGAATGGGCGCTCAGAGTGGGATGCAGTTTCCGCAAGGAGGTCCTGGGGGAAACCGTGCCCCGTTCTGATCCGAAATACTGGGACATAGTTTCCCTTTCATAACAGGAGAAGGCGCGCTGTCTGCAGTTGATTCAGACGGCGCGCCTTTTTGGTTGAGCTATGTTGAAACTTGAAGCCAAAGCTTGTGGCTCCTTAGGAGCGGGCGGCTCCGTCGACGGGGAGCACGGCGCCCGTGACATAGGAGGACATGTCGCTCGCCAGGAAAACAAAGGCGTTGGCGACATCCTCGGGCTCGCCCATGCGACCCAGCGGAATGGTGGCGATGATGGGCTTGATGACCTCTTCGGGCAGGTTGGCGACCATATCGGTCTTAGTCACGCCGGGGGCGACGGCGTTGACGCGGATGCCCATGGGAGCGAGCTCGCGCGAGAGCGACTGGACCATACCGTTGACGGCAAACTTGGACGTGGGGTAACCGACGCCGGAGGGCTGGCCGTACTTGGCGACCATCGAGCTTGTGGTAGTGATGGTGCCGCCGTGGCCGGCCTCGGTCATGATCTTGGCGGCAGCCTGGTGGCCATTAAAGACGGCGACGACGTTAAGGTCCATGACCTTTGCGAACTCCTCGGCCGTGTAGTCCAAGAGGGGTGAACGCTGGGAGATACCGGCATTGTTGACGACCGTGTCCAAGCCGCCCATGTCGGCTGCAGTCTGCGTAAAGGCCTCAGTCACGGCCTCGAGCGAGGTGAGATCGCAGGAGCGACCCCAGACCTTGGCGTCGGGATAGGCGGCTGTCAGCTTCTCAACGGCCGTGTCGGCAGTCTCCTGGCGCGAGCCAAAGACGGTGACGGCAGCGCCTTCCTCGATAAAACGGCAGGCGATGGCATAGCCGATACCGCGTGTGCCTCCGGTGATGATTGCTTTCTTGCCCTCGAGCAACATGGTGCTTCCTCTCATCGCGGGCGGACATTCGCAGCACAGCGTAGCGGTAGTCGGAATCGGCCGCGTTTGCATATCGGTGAACGGTAGCCCGCGTTACCGATGAGCGGCTCGCGCAAATATGCTTTGCCGTTGTGCTTAGGGCAGGTGACAAAAGGGCTCCCGTCCCACATCGGACGGGAGCCCTCAAGGCGCGTATTGCTAGGCGAGCGTTGGGCTAGTTCGCCATGACGCCTTCGGTCCAAGCCTCAACGTCCTCGATGCGCAGGACGTTGGCGACCTCGGCCACGCAGCCGACGCTGGCAAGCTCGGCGGCGGCAGCCTGGACGTCCTTCTCGAGCGCGCGGTGCGTCAGGAAGATGACCGAGCAGGCATCGCTGACGCCCGACTTGCCGTCCTCGACCTGGTTGATGAGCGAGATCGAGATGTTGTGCTTTGCAAAGATGTCGACCGTCTCGGACAGGGCGCCCACGCGGTCGGCGACCTTCAGGCGCACATAGTACTTGGTCTGGAGCTCGTCCATGGGCTTAAAGGTGAGGTTGTGGCCATAGGGCTCAATCTCGGGCAGCGGAGCCACGCCGCGGCTGATCTGCTCGGAGAGCGACAGGATATCGCCCACGACGGCGCTCGCGGTGGGGAAGGAGCCTGCGCCCGCGCCGTAGAACATGGTCTCGCCCACGGCGTCGCCTACCACGTAGACGGCGTTCATGGCGCCGTTGACCTTGGCAAGCATATGGTCTGCCGGGATGAGCGTGGGATGCACGCGAACGTCGACGCCGGCGTCGGTGTTGCGGGCGATGCCGAGCAGCTTGATGGTGTAGCCGAGCTCGCGGGCCTGGGCGATGTCCTCGGCGCCGATGGTGCGGATACCCTGCTGGTACACATCATCGGTGGTAACGCGGGTGCCAAAGCCGATGGAGGCGAGGATGGCCGTCTTGCTGGCGGCATCGAAGCCGTCGACGTCGGCGGACGGGTCGGCCTCGGCATAGCCCTTAGCCTGTGCGTCGGCGAGCACGTCAGCGTAATCGGCGCCCTCGGCGTCCATGCGCGACAGGATGTAGTTGGTGGTGCCGTTGAGGATGCCGGCGATGGTCAGGATCTTGTTACCCACCAGGTCGTGCTCGAGTGTGCTGACAATGGGGATGCCGCCACCGCAGCTGGCCTCGCACTTAATCTGCACGCCGCACGCACGCGCCTTCTCGGCAAGCGTCTCGACACGGCGGCCCAGCAGGGCCTTGTTGGCGGAGACGACATGCTTGCCGTTCTCGAAGGCAGTGGTGAAGATCTCGGTTGCGGGATGCTCGCCGCCAATCAGCTCGACGACGATGTCGACGGCGGGGTCGGTGACGACATCGTGCCAGTCGCTCGTAAAGGCCTCGCGCTCAATGCCTGCCGCCTCGGCCTGCTCCCAAGCAAGCGCGCAGGCGCGGGTCAGCTTAAGGTCGATGCCGTAGGCTGCCAGGTACTCATCGTGGTGGCTCTTGATCAGACGGGCCACGCCGCCGCCGACGGTTCCCAGACCGATCAGACCGACGTTCACGGTGCGCAGGGGTTCGCTCATAGATAACTCCTTCGTGCATCTTATGGATGGATAAACCGCTTAAAGGTTGAGTGCATTCTAGCGTGAACCGGGGGCGCGTGCTCGCCAGGCAACAGGAGCCGCACAAAACGGCACCCCCGAAACGCTGCGGAAACATTGGAAACACGCTCGCTACAAACGGACTTCCGTAACAAACTGTCAACGTTTGCGCCATAAGGTTTGCCCTGTACCGCAAGACGGCCGCACCGCGGCCAGCGAAAAAGGGGGACACCATGTTCAACATCAACAGCACGCTCAGCCGTAGGAACTTTCTCGCCGGCGCTGCGGCGTTCGGCAGCACCGCCGCACTCGCTGGTTGCTCGTCGGGTGGCTCGGACGGCGGCTCCGCCGATGACGGCAAGACCTTCAAGATCGGTGTCATCGGCCCTCTGACCGGCGCCGCGGCAACCTATGGCGTTTCGGCCGAGAAGGGTGCCAAGCTTGCCGCCAAGGATTTCTCGACCAAGGATCTCAAGCTCTCGCTTAAGTGCGAGGATGACGTCGCCGACGGCGAGAAGGCTATCAACGCCTTCAATACCCTGTGCGACTGGGGCATGCAGGCGCTCGTCGGCCCCGTCACGACTGGTGCCGCCGTCGCTGTCTCGGGCGAGATCGCCGACGATATGCTCATGGTCACGCCCTCTGCTTCGTCCCTCGACGTCACCAAGGACAAGACCACGGTTTTCCAGGTTTGCTTTACCGACCCCACCATGGGCGCGAGTGCTGCCAAGTTTTTGGCCGAGAAGTATGCAGACGCCAAGATCGCCCTGTTTTACAACTCCGGCGATACGTACAGCTCGGGTGTTGCCGATGCCTTTGCCGAGCAGGCCAAGGAGTCCAAACTTGATATTGTCGATACCGAGACCTTTAAGGACGACTCCTCCACGAGCTTTACCAACCAGCTCACCAAGGCCAAGGAGGCCGGCGCCACGCTTATCTTTGCCCCGATCTATTACACGCCGGCGTCCGTTTTGCTCAAGAACGCCAAGGACATGGGCTACGAAATGACCCTCATGGGCACCGACGGCATGGACGGCCTGCTCTCCGTTGAGGGCTTCGACACCTCTCTTGCCGAGGGCGTGCTGCTCATGACCCCGTTCTCTGCCGACGATGAGAAGAACGCCGACTTCGTCAAGGCATATAAGGACGCCTACGACGAGACGCCCAACCAGTTTGCCGCCGATGCCTATGACTGCGTCCATGCGATTGTCGAGGCTATCGATAAGGCAGACATCGACATCACGGCCGACGGCGCCGACATTGCCGGCGATCTTGCCAAGGCCATGCGCAAGATCAAGATCGAGGGCCTGACGGGCGAGCTCACGTGGAACGACGAGGGCCAAGTCGAGAAGCCCGCTACAGCCTATGTGATCCAGGACGGCAAGTACATCGCCGCCTAAGTGCGCATAAAGCGCTACCGGTGAGGCTGTTTTAATCAGGGCAGGGACGCTTGTAACAGAATGGAAACATTACTTTCACACAATAAAGTGGCTAAACTGCATAAACCAATAGAAATACGCATAATTATGGATAAACGGACAAAACAAAAGAAAAGTTGAAATAATCGCCACTTTTCTCAACTAAAGCGTCTACTATTTTGCGAACGCCGAACACGGCGAAGGATGGCCTGTTGGGTAACCGAAACCCGACGAGATTTGAGAGGAGAGCCGCATGTCGAGCCTCACCGGTAAGTCATTGAACCCTGTTATGAATCGCAGGAGCGTTATCGCGAGCGCAGCAGGTCTGGGGGCGATGTCTATTCTAGCTGGCTGCTCCTCCAACGGCGGCGACAGCGGTTCCGCTTCGGGCGACGCTTCGTTTAAGATCGGCACCATCGGCCCGCTGACCGGCGCCAACGCGTCCTACGGCAAGTCCGTTACCCAGGGTGTCGAGCTTGGCTGCAAGGATTTCTCGACCAAGGAGCTGCCGCTTGCCAGCAAGGCCGAGGATGACCAGGCCGACGGCGAGAAGGCCGTCAACGCCTTTAACACCCTGCTCGACTGGGGCATGCAGGCCCTCGTCGGCCCGACCACCACGGGTGCGTCGGTTGCCGTTGCCGCCGAGTGCGGTAACGACCCCGAGACGTTCATGATCACTCCGTCCGCGTCCTCCGAGGACGTCACCAAGGGCAAGGATTGCGTCTTCCAGGTTTGCTTTACCGATCCCAACCAGGGCGTCAACGCTGCCAAGTTCCTGGCGCAGAAGTATGCGAACGAGAAGTTCGTGCTGTTCTATAACTCCGGCGACGCCTATTCTTCGGGCATCGCAGATTCTTTTAAGGCCCAGGCCGCTAAGTCTAAGCTTGAGATTGTCGACGAGGAGACCTTCAAGGACGACTCTGCTACGAGTTTTACCAACCAGCTGACCAAGGCAAAGCAGGCCGGCGCCACCATGATTTTTGCACCGATCTACTACACGCCCGCATCCGTCCTGCTCAAGAACGCCAAGGACATGGGCTACGACGTCAAGATGATGGGCTGCGACGGTATGGACGGTATCCTGGGCGTGGAAGGTTTCGACACCTCTCTGGCCGAGGGTCTGCTGCTCATGACCCCATTCTCCGCCGATGACGAGAAGAATGCCGACTTCGTCAACGCCTACAAGGATAAGTATGGCGAGACTCCGGACCAGTTTGCCGCCGACGCCTACGACGGCGTGCATGCGGTGGTCGAGGCCCTCAAGGAAGCCGGCCTGGGTGCTGACGCCGACCCGACCGAGGTTGCCGAGAAGCTTCCCGAGGCTATGCGCAACATTACCGTTGACGGTCTGACTGGCAAGCTCTCCTGGAACGACAAGGGCCAGGTCCAGAAGGACCCGACGGCGTACGTCATTACCGACGGCAAGTACGTACAGGCCTAATTGGCCGCCTTACATAGAGCGGTTTTGATCCCAAGCAGGGGAGGTTTTGGCCTTCCCTGCTTGCTTGGTATCTAGGGACGATGTAACGTCCCTGTTTCATACATTAACTGGAAACCTATTCGAAAGGGGGATGTGGAACATGACGGTCTTTATCCAATACCTGGTCAACGGCCTGTCCATGGGCAGCGTCTACGCCATCATCGCGTTGGGCTACACCATGGTCTACGGTATCGCCAAGATGCTGAACTTCGCTCACGGCGATGTCATCATGGTCGGTGCCTATGTCTCGTTCTGCGCCACGTCGTATCTCGGCCTCCCGGGCTGGGCATCTGTAGTTCTCTCTTGCGTGGCCTGCACGGTTCTCGGTGTTCTCATTGAGGGCCTGGCCTATAAGCCGCTGCGCCAAGCAGGCCCGCTGGCCGTTCTGATCACGGCTATCGGCGTGTCCTACTTCCTGCAGAATGCCGCGCAGCTTCTGTGGGGCGCCACGCCCAAGAACTTCACTTCGCTCGTCACCTTCCAGGTGCCGGAGTTCTTGGCCAAGTTCAACGTAAGCGCCGTCTCGCTCGTCACCATCGTCGCCTGCCTGGTTATCATGGCCGGCCTGATGTTCTTTACAGGTAAGACCAAGATGGGCAAGGCCATGCGCGCCGTGTCCGAGGACAAGGCTGCCGCTCAGCTCATGGGCATCAACGTCAACCGCACCATTTCGATGACGTTTGCCATCGGCTCTGCCCTTGCCGCCATCGCCGGCGTGCTGCTGTGCTCCTACTCGCCGGTGCTGCAGCCCACGACGGGTGCCATGCCTGGCATCAAGGCCTTCGACGCCGCTGTCTTCGGTGGCATCGGCTCCATCCCCGGCGCTTTTGTCGGCGGCATTCTCATCGGCATCATCGAGGCGATGGCGCAGGCCTACATTTCCACGAGCCTTGCCAACTCCATCGTCTTTGGTGTTCTGATCATCGTCCTGCTCGTCAAGCCTGCCGGCCTCTTGGGCAAGTACGTCCCCGAGAAGGTGTAGGTGAGCGTTATGAAGTTTCTTAAAGACAAGCAGACGCGTCACGACTTTGTCACGTACGCCATGTGCCTTGTGGCGTTTGCCATCGTGTTCTTTATGCAGTCCAACCACATGATTCCGCGCATGATCGCCGGTCAGCTGGTTCCCATCACGGCCTATATCGTCATGGCCATTTCCCTTAACCTCGTCGTCGGCATCGCGGGCGACTTGTCGCTGGGCCACGCGGGCTTTATGAGTGTCGGTGCCTATACGGGAATCGTCACCGCCGTCGCGCTGGAGAGCGCCGTTCCCTCCGATCCGGTGCGCCTTATCATCAGTATCGTGGTCGGCGCCATCGCTGCCGCCATCCTGGGCTTCTTGATTGGCATCCCGGTCCTTCGTCTGAGCGGCGATTACCTGGCTATCGTGACGCTGGCCTTTGGCGAGATTATCAAGGAGATCGTCACCTGCCTCATTGTGGGCGTCGATTCCCGCGGCCTGCATGTGATCTTTAACATCACGGGTAACTCCACGATCGATGACCTGCACCTGCTCGAGGACGGCACCGCCATCATCAAGGGCGCCCAGGGCGCCTCGGGCGTGTCGACGTACTCGACCTTCCTCGCCGGTGCCATCCTGGTCATGGTCGCACTCGTGATCGTGCTCAACCTGGTTCGCAGCCGTACCGGCCGTGCCATTATGGCCGTGCGCGACAACAAGATCGCTGCCGAGTCTGTGGGCATCTCCGTCACCGAGTACCGCATGATCGCCTTCGTGGTTTCCGCTGCCCTCGCCGGTGCTGCCGGAGCTCTCTTCGGCGGTAACTTCTCGCAGCTCTCCGCCACCAAGTTCGACTTCAACACGTCCATCCTCATCCTGGTGTTCGTGGTCCTGGGCGGTCTGGGCAATATGCGCGGCTCCGTCATCGCGGCGGCATTGCTCACGGTGCTTCCCGAGCTGCTCCGTCAGTTCTCGGACTACCGCATGCTCATCTACGCCATCGTGCTGATCTTGGTCATGATCTTTACCAACAACCCGCAGCTCAAGGCGTTCTTCGGTCGCGTCAAGGATCGCTTTGCTTCCAAGAAGGAGGTGGCAGCCGATGCCCAGTAAGTTTGAGTTCAACAAGGGCAAGATGGTCCCGTATCCTTCTGGCGCCATCGTTCCCGACCGCGACTTGGGTCAGCGCCCGGCGCTCGAGTGCATCCACTTGGGCATTGAGTTTGGCGGCCTTAAGGCAGTCGACGACTTTAGCCTGACTATCGGCAAGACCGAGATCGCCGGTCTGATCGGCCCCAACGGTGCCGGTAAGACCACGGTCTTCAACCTGCTCACCAAGGTGTATCAGCCCACGCACGGCACCATCCTGCTCGACGGTGAGGACACCTCGGGCAAGTCGGTCTATCAGGTCAACCGCATGGGTATTGCCCGTACCTTCCAGAACATTCGTCTGTTCAACACCATGACGGTGGAGGATAACGTTAAGGTCGGCCTGCACAACCAGGAGCGCTACTCCGGCTTTGAGGGCGTGCTGCGCCTGCCGACGTATTGGAAGCACGAGAAGGCTGCTCACGAGCGCGCCATGGAGCTGCTGTCCATCTTTGATATGGAGCACCTGGCAAACGAGCAGGCCGGATCGTTGCCTTACGGCGCTCAGCGTCGTCTGGAGATCGTCCGCGCGCTTGCCACCAACCCCAAGCTACTGCTGCTCGACGAGCCTGCCGCCGGCATGAACCCGTCCGAGACCGCGGAGCTCATGGAGAACATCGTTAAGATTCGCGACACCTTCGGCATCGCTATCATGCTTATCGAGCATGATATGTCGCTCGTTATGAACATCTGCGAGGGCATCTGCGTGCTTAACTTTGGCAAGGTTATCGCCAAGGGCACGGCAGAGGAAATCCAGAACAACGACGCCGTTATCGAGGCGTATCTGGGTAAGCAGGATAAGGGGGAGAACTAAATGGCAGAGCCGATGCTTTCCGTCTACAACATCAACGTCTGGTACGGCGCCATCCACGCCATCAAGGACATCTCCTTTAACGTTAACGAGGGCGAGATCGTGGCCTTGATTGGTGCCAACGGTGCCGGCAAGTCCACAACGCTCAAGACCGTCTCGGGCCTCCTGCGCTCTAAGACCGGCTCCATCAAGTTTATGGGCGAGGACATTACCCATACGCCCGCCGACAAGCTGGTTGGTAAGGGCCTGGCTCAGGTTCCCGAGGGTCGTCGCGCCTTTTTGCAGATGACGGTTGAGGAGAACCTGGAGATGGGCGCCTATACGCAGCCCAAGTCCACGGTGGTCCCGGGCCTCGAGCGCGTCTACGAGCAGTTTCCGCGCCTGAAGGAGCGCCGTCGCCAGGTCGCCGGCACCCTTTCGGGCGGCGAGCAGCAGATGCTCGTTATGGGGCGCGCCCTTATGAGTAACCCCAAGCTGCTCATGCTCGACGAGCCTTCCATGGGCCTGGCGCCGATTCTGATTGAGCAGATCTTCCAGATTGTCGAGGACCTGCACAAGGCCGGCACCACGGTGCTTCTGGTCGAGCAAAACGCACAGATGGCGCTTTCGATTGCTACGCGCGGCTACGTGCTCGAGACCGGCAAGATCACCATGACCGGCACGGGCCAAGAGCTCCTGCACGACGACAACGTCCGCAAGGCCTATCTGGGCGGTTAGGCGGTTCCGCCGTTCTACCGAACGGCGGACCAGTCGACGCTGCGCGGGCACCAGGGCGACAACTTGTCATTCAAAGAGGACGGCATGACCAGAAGGTCTATGCCGTCCTCTTTTCATGCCAATTTGTTCGCTCTGGTGCCCGCTCGCTGTTCGTCCTCTTACTGCGACGGTACCATGGTCCAAGGCGGTCGTTGAGCGGGCTGCTGTTCCTGGCGCTGTGCGCACGGAGTGGGCTACTTGCTAACCCAGTGGCTAACGTCCCTCCTTAGCTTTCGATCGCGGCTGTCGCGTCGTGGGCGTGCCGCGCGCATCACGGCGCAGCGGGCGTCCTCCTTCATGGCGTGCTCCTGAGCGAGGTTCCTGACATTGCAAAACGGGCATTCGCGGGTCGGATCCGCGTGCCGACGGTCTATCATCGAGACGGACCGTCGGCGACGAGCCAGTCATCAAAAACTCTCATTATTCGCCCCTTGGGCGCGAGGACTGCACTGCCTTGTTGCCCCATGCTCTCTTCTCAGAAGGATGGTGACCCGATGGGCTGGATAGAGGGCCTCAACGACGCGATGGACTACATAGAGGCGAACCTCGAGGGGGATCTCGACCTCGCCCACGCGGCGCGGCTCGCCGCCTGCACCGAGGGGCAGTTCCGGAGGATGTTCTCCTATATCGCCGGCATCGGCCTCATGGAGTACGTGCGCCGGCGCCGCATCTCCCGCGCCGCGCTCGACCTGTCCCGTGGGGAGCGGGTCGTCGACGTCGCGGTCCGGTACGGCTACTGCTCCCCGACCGCGTTCAACCGAGCGTTCAGGGACGCCCTCGGGATCTCGCCCAGCGAGGCGAAGCGCCCGGGCGCCCCGCTCTCGGTCTTTCCGAGGCTCTCGTTCTCCCTCACCGTCATGGGCGCCGAGCCCCTGCCGTGGAGGATCGTCTCATGGGGCGGGATGCGCCTCGTCGGGGTGTCGCTTCCGTGCGGGCCGTCCGAGGCGGGCATCCTCGCCCAGATGGGGGAGGAGGGAAGAGAGAAGCTCGGGAGGTTCTGGGGAGGCGCCTCGCGCTCCGGGAGCATCGAGGCCCTGCTCGCCCTCGCCGACGGCTCGGGACCCGAGGGGGTTCTCGGGGTCAACGTGTCCGAGGGCGGGGAGTCGAACTACCGGATAGCGGTGGCATCCTCGGGGGAGGCCCCCGGCTGGGCGGACGAGATCCACGTCCCCGCCGGCACGTGGGCCGTGTTCGACTGCACCGGGCCGTGTGACGTCGCGACCGCCGAGCACTACCGCAGGATCTTCTCCGAGTGGCTCCCGTCCTCGGGCTACGAGCTCGCCGGCGACGTCAGCCTCGAGGTGTACCCGCATGGCGACTTCGCGTCGAGAGGGTATCGCAGCGAGATCTGGATGCCCGTGGCGAGGAGGCCCAGGGGGTGACCCGTCCTTCCTTTCGTCTGACGCGGGGGATGCCCCGCGGTGCCCGCGCGGGCGGGCACTGAGTAGAGAGGAAGAAACATGCAGGAAAAACCGATGGCCGCCCCCGCGCCGGGGGCGGTCGGTAAGTCGACCGTGGCGGGCCTCATGCTCGCCTTGTTCGTCGCGGCGCTCGACTCGACCGTGGTGGCCACTGCCATGCCGACGGTCGCCGCGGCGCTCGGAGGGGAGGCCCACTATGCCTGGCCGATGACCGCCTACCTCGTGTCGAGCACCGTGTCCACCCTCCTGTGCGGAGGGCTGGCGTTCTCGTTCGGCCTCAGGAGGGTATACGTGGCGGGGCTCGCGCTCTTCGCCGCATCGTCCGTCCTGTGCGCCCTCGCACCGACGATAGAGGCGCTGGCGGCGTTCCGCCTGCTCCAGGGCGTCGGCGGCGGCGTCCTGGAGGCGGGTGTGTTCATTGCCGCGGCGATGATGCTCGCCCCGAGGGACAGGGGACCGTACCTCGGGGCGGCTTCGGCCATGTACGGGATTGCGAGCGTCGTGGGGCCCGTCATCGGCGGTGCCGTCGCTCAGGGGCTTTCCTGGCACGTCATCTTCGTCGTCAACCTTCCCGTCTCGATCGTCGCCCTGTTCCTGTCGGGGCGTTGCCTGCCCGGCAGGGCTCCCGGGGCCCCTGCGACTGGCTTCGACGTCTCGGGGAGCGTCGTCGCTTCGCTGTGCGTTCTGAGCCTCGTCCTCGCCTTCAGCTTGGCGGGCAGCATCTTTCCCATAGCCTCGCCGCAGTTCATGGTCCTCGTCGTGCTGTCCGTTGCCTGCGCCGCGCTCCTTTCCCGCGTGGAGGGGGGGCAAGGCCGTCCCGACCGTCCCCATGGGGCTGTTTCGCCGCGGGCAGGTCGTAGCGGGGTTCGTCTCCGGCTTCTGCGTCCAGTTCGCCCTCATGGCGGGCGTCTCCTACCTGCCTAGGCTCCTCCAGGAGGGGATGGGTATGGCCGCCGCCTCGTCTGGCGCGGTGCTCATTCCCATGACGCTTGCCCTCATGGTCGGCAGCAATTTATCCGGCGCGGCGTTCCGCGTGACCGGGCGGCTACGCGCCATCGCGGCATCGTCATCCGCCGTCGTCCTTGCGGCGTCGGTGACGTTCTCTGCGATGTCCCCGATGCTAGCGGTCGCCTCCTGCGCCGCCGTCGCGACGGCGCTGGGTCTCGGCGTCGGCATCGGCATGCCCGTGTCCAACCTTGCCGCCCAGACGGGCGCCGATCCGGCAGACGCCGGGCGTGCCACCTCCATGGCCATGTTCTTCAGGGGCTTCGGTGGCACCGTCTCGACTGCGGCGTGCGGCATGCTTGCCCCCGCCGCGACCGCCGCGGGTACGGCTGGGGTGTTCGGCGCGGTGTGCGTGGCGGCCGCCGCCGGCCTGGTCGCGTCGCGGTTCATCCCGAGGGAGATCCCCTCGTAGGCGCGGCCACTTCTCGGCTCTTTCGCAACCGGGATGGAGATGCAAGGGACGGCCCCTTGCCCGGGGCCGGGGCGGGGAGTCTCGGCTGCCGAGGGCGGCCCGGCATTGCCGCCGGGCCATCCCCGTCATGAGGTCATGCTCGACATCTCCTCAGCCTTTCGGGATTGGCCCGAAGTCGAGAGATTTCCATCAGCTTCCCGTCGGTCGATGACCGGTTCACCACGCAGGAAGAGCGTGACGGAAGGTCTCGCAAAAAGGCTCCGAGCGCGGCGTGCTCACGCCCGTCGTGGTGCGCCCGAAGGGGGATGGCTGCTACGAGCTCGATCATGTGCGAGGAGAAGACGAACCAGTCGTTGCAGATCCAATATGGATCTCGCCAACCTCGGCAAGCTGCTCGATGAGTGGAAGTCCTGTCGGGTCGTCTATTTCAACACCACCCAGAATGATGGTGTCATCGCGCAGGTCGATCTGTGTGTTGAACACAGCGAGGTTAAAGCCAGAGGCTACAAATCCGATAGCCGCCAGGACGAGCCCCGTGGCAACAAGCCCACCCGCTACGGCAAGGTAAATCTTTTTTACGCTGGACATGTTTGCACTCCTTCCTATGCCGTGAGCGGCGCCGCTTCAGCGACCCTGCGGCTCTTATTGCCTCGATCTTTCCAGAAGGGCGAAACGGCTTTCTTCGCCCAAAGGGCAGAGAGGCGCGCGATTTGCTTGGACGCCGTCCAGGCGCCGGCTCCCGCGAGAAGCGCCACACCGATGGAAGCGAATCCCATTCCCATCGAGGTTAAAACGTACGGAACATGCACGATAATGATGCCGTCCACGGCGAACAGGAGCCCCACCACGCCCGCGCCCCCGAATGCCGCGGCCACGATCCACACGCAGAGCGCAAGAACCCAAATGCAGATGTAGACCGTAGCGGCAACGGCGACGAACGCGAGCAGCAGTGGAATCCATACCGGAGAGCCCACGATGGCGAGCGCCCATAGAAGCGCCGTGCTCTTGCGTTTGGTCCTCGCAATTGCGCGCGGCACGGCGGGCAGTTCGTCGAGCGTTGCCTCGGCGATCTCACCGGGCGTGCCCATGGCGGCCACGGCCTCGGCCTCCGTCATGCCGTCCTCCATGCGGTCGGCGATGGCCTCCGCGTAGAACTCCTGCGTTTCCTTTACCTGATCTGCCGGCAGGCAGGCCAGAAGTGCGCCCAGCCGGTTCAAGAACTCATCGCGCATCATGGTGCGCTCCATTCACGTAACGGTAGATCTCCTGCACGGATGGCCATTCGGCGAGGAGCTCGGCGATACGCTCATGCCCGGCGTCCGTGATGCGGTAGTACCTTCGCAGCCGCCCGTTGTGCTCGGCGGAGCGCGCCGTGATGCACCCCGCCTTCTCCAGGCGCTTGAGCAACGGATAGAGCGTGGACTCCGTGAGCCCCATGCTCACGGGCACGTCCTTCACGATCTGATAGCCGTAGGATTCCTCGCCTGAGACGGCCGCGAGCACGCAGGCTTCGAGGAAGCCGCGCTTCATCTGTGCCTCCATCCGCACACCTCCTTTCGTAGTATACTGTGTAACACCTTCTATATGACACATAGTATATGATGTCAACAGTTGTCGTAGTCGTTGGGGACGTTCTTGAATGACTAGTCGTTTAAGAACGTCCCCAACGACTACTTCTATACAGCAAAAAGGGGTGCTGACCATTTCGGTCGGCACCCCTTTAAGTTGCGGTGAAATAGGGACTAAATGGGGGCTCTAGACGCCAAAACAGCCCCTATTCCACCGCAACTTCATGGGGATGTGTGACAATGCCCGTCGGAAAACATCTGCTGCCTTTGGGGGTCTATCTATGCTGTACGAGTTTTGTGCCGAGAACTTTGAGCGGGTGCCGGCGGCTATCGATGCCGGTGCAAGGCGTATCGAGCTGTGCGACAACCTTGCCGTTGGCGGCACCACGCCTTCGGCCGGCGTTATCAGCGCTACGACCAACTATGCCCACGAACACGATGCACGGGTGATGTGCATGATCCGTCCGCGTGGCGGCGACTTTCACTACAACCAGGACGAGTTGCGTATGATGGAGATGGACCTGGGCCTTGCCGTGAGCGCCGGCGTTGACGGCTTGGTCTTTGGCTGCTGCAAGCCCTGCGCTGGCGGATGGGCGCTCGACGAGCTTACGCTTGGCGCCCTCGTGATGGCTGCGGGCTGCGCGACCGAGGAATGTAAGCGTGAGCCCATCGACATCACCTTCCATATGGCATTTGACCAGCTCTCGCCCGAGGCTCAGCTCGACGCGATTGACACACTCGCCGACTGCGGCATCACACGCATCCTGACGCATGGTGGCGCTGCCGGTACGCCGATCGAGGACAACTTCGAAAACCTGGCCCGCTTGATCGAGTATGCGGGCGACAGCTTGACCATCCTTCCCGGCGGCGGCATTTCCACGGCCAACCGCGATACCGTGGCGGCGGCACTGGGCGTCTCCGAGCTCCATGGCACCAAGATCGTGCCGCTGGAGGTATAACCCGTGACGCTGGTATTTGACGTTCAGCAGGCGAACGGTAAGCCCGACGACAACCGTCGTCCCGGCACCGCGTGCCCCTTTTGCGATACAGAAGGGCTCACCGACATCATTCGCCGTGATGGCGATTGCATTTGGCTCGAGAATAAGTTCAAGACCCTGCGCGCCACCCGTCAAACCGTGCTGATCGAGTCGGCCGATCACGATGCCGACCTGGTGACCTATGAGCCGGATGAACTCCACCATGTGATGCGGTTTGCCCTGGGTTGCTGGCAGCAGATGATCGATTCACAGCAGTATCGAAGCGTGCTCATGTACAAGAACAAGGGTCCGCTCTCGGGCGGTAGCCTCGTTCATCCGCACATGCAGATTGTGGGTTTGGAGCAGGAAGACGGCTATGCTTCGCTGGCTTCCGCCAATTTCGAAGGCATCAATGTCTGGCAACAGGGGAGGATCTCGGCCAACATCTCAACCGAACCCATCATGGGGTTCTTTGAGATCAACGTTTCAGCCCCGCAGGGAATCGCCGCCAGCGATGACACGAGAGATCAAGCCGAGGCGGATCTCTTCGCCGATGCAATCCAGGTAGCTCTGCGCTATATCCTGAACGAGCACCACGGTGGTCGCGCAGAGTCGTATAACCTGTTCTTCTATCACCTGGGCGGTCGGACCATTGCCAAGGCGCTGCCGCGTTGGGTGGTTTCGCCCTACTTTGTCGGCTATCGTTTGGCCCAGGTCAATGCTGAGACAACGCTCGATATCGATGCTGAGCGCCTGCGTGCGCATCTGGAAACGCTCGTATAGCAAGACTAACACCCGCGTAATGCGGACAGTCTAGCGTGCCATGGCGTCGCGGCCGGCTTCGACGCGCTTGCGCTGGGCGGCGCGCTCCTCGCCGGTCAGACGCTCAAAGAGATGCCCGATAAGCGAGGCGAGTACCTGCTGAAACAGCGTTCCGCACATGACGGGAAACACGACTTCGCCCGGAAAGTACTGCGTGGCGATGACGGCGCCCGAAGAGATGTTACGCATGCCGCAGGTAAAGCACATGGTGGTCGTCTCGCTATATGGCAGATGCAGCGCATGGGCGACCAGAAAACCGACGACAAAGCCACTGATGGCGAAGACCAAAATAAAGAGGGCGACTTCCAGGCGCACCGCGTTCATGTGCAGCACGTACTCGCTCATGGCGGTGGAGTTGGAGGCGATAACGCCCATCATCATGAATTTGCAGGCGGGCGAGAGCACGGGGGAGAGCTTCTCGTGTCCCCATCCACGCGTGAGCTCGTTGATCACGATGCCGAGCACGGCGGGGATGGCGATCATAAAGGCCATGTCTTGCATCATGCTCGGCACATCGATCGAGACGGTGGCACCCAGCAAGAGCTTAAGCGTGAGCGGAATCGTCACAGGGGAGATAACCGAGGACGTCAGGATGATGGTGAGCGCGAGCGGGCCGTTGCCGCCGAACATGCTGATCCACATAAAAGCGGTGACGGCCACGGGCACGCTGTACTCGAGCACGATGCCGCAGACAAGGTTGGGGTTGGAGCCAAAGAAGAGTGACCCTATGGCATACGCCGCGATGGGAATAAGCACTGCCGAGACCAGCAGCGCCAGAATCAGGTGCAGCGGACGGTGGAACACCTCGGCTACCTGGTGAAAAGTGTTGCTGAGCGCGCCCTGAAACGTCATAAAGGCGAAGAGGGCGGGAACAATGGGCTTGAGCACGCCGATCTGCTGGGGAAAGAGCACGCCGAGCGCCACGCAAATCGGAACGATGATCTGCATATGCCCCGCGAGGAACTTTCCCAGTCCAGCCCATTGCTTCATATGTCCCGTGACTCCCTTTATCCGCGAACTCGTTTGTATGGATATGCTAGACGCTCGTATGCGTCCGTGCGGCTGAAACGCTCGATTATTTCGAGACCATTACCGCCATCGTTTGCCGAAACCGCGGCGCACCGCGGCGTTTTGCGTCCGCGCTGCACGGTATAATAAATCCGTTCAACAGATCTGCCTGCCGAAGCGGGCATACACAGAGGACTCATCGCTATGAACCGTGAGAGGTATCGCGGCGACCTGCCCCTATCGGGGGTGGGTGCCTATGTCATCGCTTAAGACGACGCATCGCTGGGCGGTCGCTCAGCAAAACCCCGAGCTCGAAAAGGAGCTTTCGGCTGGTCTGGGCATTCCCGGGCTGGTGGCGCGCATTATGGTCGCGCACGGCATTGGCTCCATCAAAGAGGGCCAATTGTTTTTGACGCCTTCGCTCGATCGCGACTGGGCCGACCCACTCATTATCCCGGGCATGTCGGTCGTCGCCGACCGCGTCGAGCGTGCTATTCGCAACCACGAGCACATTGCAGTCTTTGGCGATTTTGACGTTGACGGTATTACGTCGACCTGCCTGTTGACCGAGGCGCTGCGCACGTTTGGCGCCGATGTTACGCCGTTTATTCCGCATCGCTTTGATGAGGGCTACGGTCTTTCGCGCGCGGCGCTCGACCGCGTTAACGAGCTCGCTCGCCCCCAGCTGATCGTGACCGTCGATAACGGCATTGCCGCCAAGGAAGAGGTTTCCTATCTGGAGAGCCTGGGGATCGATTTGGTGGTCACGGACCATCACGAGCCCTCCGACCAGGTGCCGCAGGGTGTGCCCCTGACTGACCCCAAGCTCGAGGACGAGGGTCCCTCGCGTGAGCTTGCCGGTGCTGGTGTGGCGCTCAAGCTGGTGCAAGTCCTGGGTGAGCGCCTGGGCAAGCCGTCGTATTGGCGTTCGCTAATCGAGGTCGCGGCGCTGGGCACCGTGTCCGACATGATGCCGCTCACGCCCGAGAACCGCGCGCTGGTTGCCGAGGGCATCCAGCAGATGCGCGTAACCGCTCGCCCCGGCTATATCGCGCTTGCCGCGCTCGCCAAGGCGGACCTTTCTACCATTACGGCCGACGGCCTGTCGTTTTCGCTCATCCCTCGTCTGAATGCTGCCGGCCGCATGGCTGATCCCAAGCTGGCGCTCGACCTGCTGCTTGCCCGCGATCCCATCGAAGCAAGCGCACTGGCGGCTGAGCTCGAGGAAATCAACCGCCAGCGCCGTGAGATCGAGGCGGAGCTCACGCGCGATGCCATGGCAAAGGTCGAGGAGGCCTATGACGGCGGACGCGCGATCGTCGTGGGCGGCGAAGGCTGGCACGAGGGCGTCAAGGGCATCGTGGCAAGCCGTCTGACCAACCGCTACCACGTGCCGGCGCTGCTGTTCTCGATCGAGGACGGTATCGCGCGCGGCTCTGGTCGCTCGGTGGGCAAAGTTAACCTGTTTGACGCCGTCGAGCGCTGTTCCGACCTGCTGATTCGTCGCGGCGGACATGCCGGTGCGGTGGGAGTGACCATCGAGGCATCCAAGCTCGATGAATTCCGTCGTCGCCTTTCCGCCGTGCTATCGGAGATTCCCGCCGAGGACTTTGAAGACATCGACGAGGTTGCCGCCACGGTCGACCTTTCCGAGCTGAATATCGAGACTATAGAGCAGATTTCCCGTCTTGAGCCGTTTGGCCAGGGCAACAAGGTGCCGCTGCTGGCCGCCGAGGGCGTGACGATGTGCGATCGCGCCGTGGTGGGCAAAACCGGCGAGCACATGCGCTTTGTGGCGACCGATGGCGCCGCGAGTGTGCCGGCCATTATGTTCCGCGTGCCGCAAATCGATAAGCTCATCAACTGCGATAGCGCTGTCGACTTGGTGTTCGAGGCCGTTGCCGAGCATTGGCAGGGGCGTGTGAAGCCCAAGCTCATGATCAAGGATGTTCTGGTCCGCGATACCATGCTGCCCAGCGTCGACGATCCGGCATGCGAGCTTCGTCGTGGCGTGCAGCCGGCGGATTCCGGCCTGCGCCTGGAGTCGCGCAAGCGCGAGACGCTCGCCCAGCTTTCCTATACCGAGCTCACGCGCTCGCTTATCCATAGCTTTATAGGCTCGAACCAGCCGCACCGCGCGCAGGTCGAGGCGCTCGATGCCCTGGCCGATCACCAAAGTGTTCTGGCCGTTATGGGAACGGGACGCGGCAAGTCGCTCATCTTCCATGTGCATGCCGCGCGCGAGGCGGTTCTTCGCGGGCGTGCGAGCATCTTTGTCTATCCGCTGCGCGCGCTCGTTGCCGACCAGGCCTATCACCTCTCGTCGACGATGGCCGCGCTCGGCATTGGCGTCGGCGTGTTGACCGGCGAGACCGTGGAGGCGGCGCGCGATGACGTGTTCGCCGGCCTGGCTTCGGGCCGCACCGGTATCGTGCTCACGACGCCCGAGTTCCTGTCTATCCACCGTGACCGCTTCGCGCGTTCGGGCCGCATCGGCTTTGTCGTTATCGATGAGGCGCACCACGCCGGCCTTGCCAAGGGCGGCGACCGCAGCGCCTATCTCGACATGCCCGATATCCTCAAAGCCCTGGGCGACCCGGTCGTTATGGCTGCGACGGCCACCGCGACGGCTCCGGTCGTGGCCGAGCTTGCCCGCATGTTGCCGATCACTCGCACGGTGGTCGACGAGACGGTGCGCGAGAACCTGCAGCTCGAGGACGACCGCGACCTTGCGAGCCGCGAGAACCGTTTAGTGTCGATCGTGGCGACGGGGGAGAAGACCGTCATTTACGTCAATTCGCGTGATCAGTCCGTGGCGCTTGCCAAGACACTACGCAAACGCGTTCCCGACTGTGCGACCCGTATCGCGTTCTATAACGCTGGCCTTACGCGCACCGACCGCCATCGCGTAGAAGAAGCGTTTCGAGACGGCAGCCTCAGCTGCATCGTTTCGACCTCCGCCTTTGGCGAGGGTGTCAACCTGCCCGATATCCGCCATGTCGTGCTCTACCACATGCCGTTTGGCGCCATCGAGTTCAACCAGATGAGCGGACGTGCCGGCCGCGACGGCCAGCCCGCCGTAATCCATCTGCTCTATTCGTCGCGCGACGCCCGCATTAACGAGCGCCTGCTCGACTGCTATGCGCCCGAGCGCGACGAGCTCGTCACGCTCTATCGCGCGCTGCAGACCATGTGGCGCTCCAACCGCGGCAAAACCGGGGACGATTCCTTTAGCGCGAGCGATATCGACATCGCGCAGATGTGCCTTGCCATCGATGCTCGCACGCCGGTCGACGAGCGCTCGGTGGAAAGCGGCCTGGGAATCTTCGAAGAGCTTGGTTTTTGTCGCGTTTCGGGGTTTGACGACACTCGTCGTATCGCGATGGCCGAAAACCCCGGCCGCGTGCAATTGAGCAGGTCAATTCGCTATTTGGAGGGCTTGCGCTCGCGCATGGAGTTTTCGGCTTTCCGGAGCTGGGCGCTCGATTCGTGCGCTTCTGATATGCTAGCCAAAGTTAACCGCCCGATCGTACCGCGGGCCTAGGGGAAGGGGACCTCGATGGATGCCGCAGCCCGTACCGCCCATGATTCCACCCTCCAGCCGTTTTCGGAGATGGAGCACTATAAGCATGCCGATGAGCTGCCGCCCGAGATTATGGCGGACAGCTACGACAAGCTGGAGCGCCTGTGCCTCAAATATATGAATGAGGACGACTTTTCTAAGGTTGAGCAGGCCTACTGCTTTGCCGCCGAGAAGCACTGCAACCAAAAGCGCCGCTCGGGCGAGATGTACATTAACCATCCCGTCGAGGTTGCCATCATTTTGGCCGATCTCAAGATGGACTGCGATGTGGTGTGCGCCGCGCTGCTGCACGATACCGTCGAGGATACCGAGACTTCTCTTGCCGATGTTTCCGGCCTGTTTGGCGATACGGTGGCCGAGCTCGTCGATGGCGTGACCAAGCTCACCAACATCGAAGTCGACAGCATGGACGAGAAGCAGGCGCTCACGCTGCGCAAGATGTTCCTCGCCATGTCCAAGGACATTCGCGTCATCATCGTTAAACTTGCCGACCGTCTGCACAACATGCGAACGCTGGCAGCCCTGCGCGAGGATCGTCGCCTGTTTAAGGCTCGCGAGACCATGGACGTGTACGCGCCCTTGGCCGACCGCCTGGGCATGAGCTCTATTAAGTGGGAGCTCGAGGACCTGTCCTTCTTCTACCTGGAGCCCGATGCCTACCAGCGCATCGCGCGCATGGTGGCTGAGTCGCGCGAGGTCCGCGAGCGCTACCTTGCCGAGACCATCAAGACGCTTACCGATGAGCTCAACCGCATTGGTCTGGAGGACTTCCAGATCAACGGCCGCTCCAAGCACTATTGGTCCATCTACCAAAAGATGAAGCGCAAGGGCAAGGAGTTCTCCGAGATCTACGACCTGGTGGCGCTGCGCGTAATTACCCATTCGGTGCGCGATTGCTACTCCACGCTCGGTGCGGTGCATACGCTGTGGCACCCCATGCCTGGTCGCTTTAAAGACTATATCGCCATGCCCAAGGTCAATAACTACCAGTCGCTCCATACGACGGTTATCGGCCCCACGGCCCGCCCGCTCGAGATTCAGATTCGAACCTATGAGATGCATGAGCAGGCCGAGTACGGCATCGCCGCCCACTGGCTGTACAAGAAGTCGGGCGGATCGTCTGCCTCCAAGACCAACGATGCGCAGCGTCTGGACGATCAGATTAACTGGCTCAAGCACTCACTCGACTGGGCGGCGTCTGACGAGATCACCGATGCCAAGGAATACCTGCACTCACTGAAGGTCGACTTGTTTGACCAGGAGATTTTTGTCTTTACACCCAAGGGTGAGGTCATGGCGCTTCGTGCCGGCTCTACACCGCTCGACTTTGCCTACGCCGTTCATACCGAGGTCGGCAACCACTGCGTCGGCGCCAAGATTAACGGTGCGGTGGCGCCGCTCACGCACGAAATCAAGACGGGTGACCGTGTCGAGATTCTGACTAACAAGAGCTCCAGGCCGTCGCGCGATTGGCTCAAGATCGTCAAGACGCCTTCGGCCAAGTCAAAGATTCGCCGCTACTTCGCCGCCGCGACCAAAGACGATGACGCTGCGGCCGGCCGCGATATACTGGCCAAGGACCTGCGCAAGCGCGGGTATGGCATCTCTACGCCGCGATCCACGCGCGCGCTTAATGCCGTGGCGGAGCAGTTTAACTACAAGCAGCTCGAGGACCTGTTCGCCGCCGTTGGTGCGGGCAAAGTCGCCCCACGTGCCGTGGGCAATAAGGTCGAGCAAATCTTGGACCCCAAACCCGAGGAACAGCTCACCAAGGCCGAGGCCATCGCCGAGGTCGTCAAGCAGCCCGCCCGCGGCTCCAACCGCAAGCCGCAAAAGCGTGGCAAGAGCGCGAGCAACGGCATTATCGTCAAGGGCGAAAGCAACAGCGGCCTGCTGGTTCGTCTAGCGCATTGCTGCAATCCGGTGACGGGCGACGATATTGTTGGCTTTATCACGCGCGGCCGAGGCGTCTCGGTGCATCGTGCCAACTGCCCCAACGTCAAGGGTCTCATGGAGCATCCCGAGCGCATGATTGACGTGGAGTGGGATGGCGCCGCCGATACGCTTTTCCAGGTCGAGATTGTGGTCGAGTGCCTGGATCGTATGGGCCTGCTCAAGGACGTCACCATCGCCATTGGCGATGCGGGCGGCAATATCCTTTCCGCCGCCACCTCGACCAACCGCGAGGGCATTGCGACCCTGCGTTTTATGGTCGAGATTTCGGATGCGAGTGGCCTGGATCCGCTACTGGCATCGATTAGCAGCGTCGACTCGGTCTACGATGCACGCCGCTTGATGCCTGGCGAGGGCGGGGCTCAGCTCAAGCGTCGCGTATAGGCGCGACGAACACGCGACAGTAATGATATTGGCTGCGTTCGAGGCATCGTTTGATGCCTCGACGTTTATAGAAGGAGGGCGCACGCATGGACGCTACGGCTTTGGATTTAACCCCTCGGGGTACGGCTTCGATTGAGACGCTTGTAAACGGCCCCATTCAGACCAACAGCTACGCCGTGATTTCGAGTGGCGAATGCCTGATTATCGATCCCGCTTGGGAAGGTGAGAGCCTCGTTGCGCATATCCGAGCCGAACACCCTGGCGTGCGTGTGCTCGGTTCCGTATGTACGCACGGTCATGCCGATCATGTTGGCGGTGTCGCTGGAGTTTGTGCCGCCGTCGGCGCTAACGCCCTGTACGAGCTATGCGGCAAGGACGCAGCTGTGCCGCATGAGAATATCGAGGAACAGCGAGCGATGTGGGGCATCGATACGCCCGATCCGGGCGAGCCGACGCGGCTGCTTGCCGAGGGCGATACCATTGAGCTAGGCGACATTTATCTGCAGGTTATCGAGGTGCCCGGGCATACGCCGGGCGGCATCGTCCTATTCGCCGCAACAGAGCAGGGAAATATCGCTTTCGTGGGGGACACGCTCTTTCCCGGCAGCCACGGCCGTACCGATCTTTCCGGCGGAGACGAGGCGGCGATTCTGCGCTCGCTTTCCAAGCTCGCCCGGCTTCTCCCGCCCGATACCGTTTGCCTAACCGGCCATGGCGATTCGACCACCATGGCACGCGAGCTCATGCAGAACCCTTTCATGCAGGTGTAGCTTTATAGTCAGCTTCTGAAGCACGAGAAGCGTCCAGACGTCAAGCTATTTTTCCCCAACGGGTCGATTCCGTAGGGCAAACGGTCAAAAAAAGTCTGTTTGGACGATATTCCTGAACAAACGAACGTTTATGCTCGGGTACGCCGTGGTAAAATCTCAGGCGTTATCGGAGCAACCTTACAGGAGGTTTCTTTTATGCTCGTCAACGCAGCAGACATGCTCAAGAAGGCCGAGGCCGGCAAGTACGCTCTCGGTGCCTTCAACACCAACAACCTCGAGTGGACCCTGGCTATTCTCCAGGCCGCCGAGGAGGCCAAGTCTCCGCTGATCCTTCAGTGCACCGCTGGTGCCGCTAAGTGGATGGGCGGTTTCAAGGTCTGCGCCGACATGGTCAAGGCTGCCGTCGAGGCCACGGGCGTTACCGTTCCCGTCGCCCTTCACCTCGATCACGGTTCTTACGAGGACTGCTTCAAGTGCATCGAGGCCGGCTTCACGTCCATCATGTATGACGGCTCTCACGAGGAGACCTTCCAGCTTAACCTCGACCGCACCAAGGAGCTCGTTGAGCTTGCCCATTCCAAGGGCATGTCCATCGAGGCCGAGGTCGGCGGCATCGGCGGCACCGAGGACGGCGTGACCTCCAACGGTGAGCTCGCTGATCCTGCTGAGTGCAAGCAGATCGCTGACCTGGGCGTTGACTTCCTCGCCTGCGGCATCGGCAACATCCACGGCGTGTATCCCGCCGACTGGGCTGGCCTTTCCTTCGAGCGTCTGGGCGAGATCAAGGCTCAGACCGGCGACCTGCCCCTCGTTCTGCACGGTGGTACCGGCATCCCCGAGGATCAGATCAAGAAGGCCATCTCCCTGGGCATCTCCAAGATCAACGTCAACACCGACCTGCAGCTCGTCTTCGCCAAGGGTGTCCGCGAGTACATCGAGGCTGGCAAGGATCAGCAGGGCAAGGGCTTCGACCCCCGCAAGCTTCTTAAGCCTGGTCGCGACAACATCGTTGCTCGCACCAAGGAGCTCATGGAGGAGTTTGGCTCCGTCAACAAGGCGTAAGTAGCGGTTTAACTTCCCGCCGGAGGCCCCGTTTCCCCTACGCTGTTTCCCTCGCGCTCACCTGGCTTCGCCAGAAGTCGCGCGGCGGAATCAGCTCCGGGGAAACGGGGCCTCCTTTGTTAACTTGCTACAGGGTTACTGGTCTGATTTTAGTTATATGGTTACCGTTCAGCGGTGTTGATGGCTCCCTTGTTGGGGCTTTCTTTTTATCTCGCTACAATGGGCTTCAAGCGTTCTAGTGACTTGGAGTTTTGGTATGGCTGTTATTAATGTACTGCCTTCGGATGGGAAGGTTATTGACGAGGGTCCTGTTGGCTGCTCTGTTGATGTTTGCAGTGATGATTTTCGCCATCTCGATATTGGGCTACCGCCTGAGATTCTTCGTCTTAAGGATGCCGGGTATTTGATGCAGGCTGTTGCTGCCTGCGATCGCCTTCTGGAGCAGAACCCCGAGCCTTCGCTGGCTGCTTGTGTTCGTGCCGAGCGGTATCGCATGCTCGAGACGCCGCTTCATTTTTCGGTGTCGCGCGATCAGGCTATTGCGATGATTCGCGAGGAGTGGCCAGAGTTTACCGAAGAGCAGTTTGATGACCTGATTAATCGTAAGCGTATTGACTGGCGCTTTATCGATGGCGAGCTGTTCGTTCTCGATAACTTCCTTGATTCGCTTCGCGTGTATCCCAAAGAGGTTCCCGGAATGCGCCCCGACTCTAAGGACGGAATTGCGCTGCGTAACCAAATGCTCCAGGAGATGGAGTCGCAAAATGGGCTGACTCGTGTCATTACGCTTAAGGCATCCGTGTCTGTCCCCGGGGCTTTGGAGGGGGAGACCGTTCGCGCGTGGCTTCCCGTTGCCGCCGCCTGCCGTCAGCAGTCTCAAGTTGAGATCCTCGACATGACGCCGGAAGGTGCCGTTGCTCCCGAAGAAGCTTCGGCTCGTACTGCCTCATGGGCATCTTCGACTGAGCGTTCGTTCTCAGTGACCTATCGCTATCGCATTGATGCCGCCTATTGCGATGTCTATGGTGGTGCGCTTCCGTCGCATCCGTGCATGGACACGCCGCTGCCCGAGGATATTTCCGAGGATCGTCCGCACATTGCATTCACGCCGTATCTGCAGCAGCTGACGGCCCGTGTTATTGACGGGCTCGAAGATCCGCTCGATCGCGCCCGTGCTATCTATGATTACCTGACGCAGTATATCGACTATCGCTATCAGCCGCCGTACTTGCTTTTGGGATCTATTGCCGATGACTGTGCGCATTCGCTTCGCGGTGATTGCGGTGTTATGGCGCTTACGTTTATCACCATGTGCCGCATCGCGGGGGTGCCTGCTCGTTGGCAGAGCGGCCTGTATGTTGCGGCCGATTCGGTGGGGTCGCACGACTGGGCAGAGTTCTATACGCCACAGACCGGTTGGCTTAACGCCGACGTATCGTTTGGTTCCTCGGCACGCAGGATGGGGGAGGAGTGGCGTCGTCGTCACTACTTTGGCAATCTCGACCCGTGGCGTATGGTGGCCAACAATCGATTCCAGGCTGAATTTGTGCCTGCTTTCGATGGTATGCGCGAGGATCCCTATGACAACCAGATGGGCGAGGCCTCGGTTGACGGACGTGGATGTCGTAAGCGGGAGATGTTACGCAAGGTTGAGCTTATCGAAATGCTCGAAGTTCCATTTTCGGACTAATCAACAGAAAGCTGTGATAAACTAACTCACGCATTGCGTGCCCGAGTGGCGGAATTGGCAGACGCAGTGGACTCAAAATCCACCGTTGGCAACAACGTGCGAGTTCGAGTCTCGCCTCGGGCACCATACATGCAAGTGAGCGTTCAAGGGGGTTGCGGCCCCCTTTTTCGTGCCGAACTCGCGTGAGCGCGCGAAGCGTTAAGCAAACAGGCCTGTGGCCTGTCTGTAGCGGAGCGTGGCGAGGGCGCCACGCGCCCGAAGCCCGGGGCTTCGCGAAGCGAAGGCCCTTCGAGTCTCGCCTCGGGCACCATACATGCAAGCGAGCGTTCAAGGGGGTCAAGGCCCCTTTTTCGTGTACGTAATGTGATAACGCGCTGTACGTGTTATTATTCGCAAGGCGTTGTTCCCGCAATGCCCTAAAGAGGAACCCGAGGGTTCCCACCTTTTGGCGCCAATGAGCAGCTGACTGGTCATACAAATTAGATTCTCTTCCTCAAATCGAGGATGTCTATGTGTACGACCTGGTTGCTGAGAAGCGCCGGGTTATTTTTTTATGAATGGAGGTAGGGAAAATAGCTAAGTCTGATGACACCCGCATCAACGACGAGATTACTGCATCTTCGTGCCGTTTGATTGGCGTCGATGGCTCTCAGCTCGGCCTGTTCGCCATCCGCGATGCCCAGCGCGTCGCCGACGATCAGGGTCTCGACCTGGTCGAGATCGCTCCCAACGCGGAGCCGCCGGTCTGCAAGGTCATGGACTACGGTAAGTTCAAGTACCAGCAGGCCATGAAGGCCAAGGCTGCTCGTAAGAACCAGTCCAAGGTCGAGGTCAAGGAAATGAAGTTCCGACCCAAGATCGACGTTGGCGACTACGAGACCAAGAAGGGCCACGTTCTGCGTTTCCTCAAGAAGGGCGCACGCGTTAAGATCACCATCATGTTCCGCGGCCGTGAGATGGCTCACCCGGAGCAGGGCCTTAACGTTCTCGAGCGTCTCGCCGAGGATCTCAAGCCTTACGCTACGGTCGAGTCCAAGCCTAAAATGGAAGGCCGTAACATGCTTATGCTGCTCGCCCCGATTAAGGGCGCCTTCGATGAGGATAAAGCGGCAAGCGATACCAAGTAACTAGTGTTCTGTAACCGATTAAGGAGTATTTCATGCCTAAGATGAAGTCCCACAGCGGCACCAAGAAGCGTTTCCGCAAGACTGGTACCGGCAAGCTTATGCGCGCCAAGGCTTTCAAGAGCCACATCCTGAGCAAGAAGTCCACCAAGCGTAAGCGTGGCTTCCGTCAGGAGACCGAGATCGCCGCTGCCGACCGCAAGGTCATCAAGTCGCGTCTCGCCTAAGTTCGCGTTCCCGTTTTTCGTTTTACCGTCTAGGAGTTGATAGAACATGGCACGTATTAAGCGCGCTGTTGCCGCCAAGAAGAAGCGCCGTACCGTTATGCACCGTGCGAAGGGTTACTACGGTGCCGCTTCGCGTACTTACAAGCATGCTAAAGAGCAGGTCCAGCACTCCCTGCAGTATCAGTATCGTGATCGCCGCAACAAGAAGCGCGAGATCCGTTCTCTCTGGATCACTCGTATCAACGCTGCTGCTCGTCTGAACGACATCTCTTACTCTCAGTTCATGCACGGCCTGAAGGTTGCCGGCATCGAGCTCGACCGCAAGGTCCTGGCTCAGATGGCTTACGAGGACATCGAGTCCTTCAACGAGCTGGCTACCATCGCCAAGAAGGCTCTCGAGGCCTAATAGGTTCTCTTGAATCGCTAGGGGAGTGTCGCGTTGTGCGCGGCGCTCCCTCTTTTTTTATCGAAAGCGCTGGTCTACATTGCTAAAAGCGCGGGTAGATAAACACTTACAGGTGACCGATCTCTATATATTCCTGAACCAAAGGGTCATCATCTGATACGTGCGGAAGATCCACACCAGTCTTTCTATTACCTATAGAAAGCAATATGTTGTGTAGGACTTGTGAAGAGTGGAATTGACGTCCCACAGGGCTTCGCGGTCTGGCAATATATCTCCTTGCCGCGCGGCCCGGTCGGACCGGATGAGCCGCAAAGCGTGCACCTTGAGAACCGGATACTGCGAGGATGGACACTTCAAGTGTCGCATCCGGGCAGACATCGAACCATTTGAAATGGTCTAACTTGGATTTGTTTTTCGCAAGGCCGCCGAGAGGCGGCCCCGAGAAATTCCTTTTCCTATACTAGAACCATATGAATCGAACGGAACCGATCAGCGAATGACTGAGAGGACCGGACGGGCTCGAAGCCCATTTATTTTGGACGGAGAGTTCGATCCTGGCTCAGGATGAACGCTGGCGGCGCGCCTAACACATGCAAGTCGAACGGCACCTATCTTCGGATAGAAGCGAGTGGCGAACGGCTGAGTAACACGTGGAGAACCTGCCCCCTCCCCCGGGATAGCCGCCCGAAAGGACGGGTAATACCGGATACCCCGGGGTGCCGCATGGCACCCCGGCTAAAGCCCCGACGGGAGGGGATGGCTCCGCGGCCCATCAGGTAGACGGCGGGGTGACGGCCCACCGTGCCGACAACGGGTAGCCGGGTTGAGAGACCGACCGGCCAGATTGGGACTGAGACACGGCCCAGACTCCTACGGGAGGCAGCAGTGGGGAATCTTGCGCAATGGGGGGAACCCTGACGCAGCGACGCCGCGTGCGGGACGGAGGCCTTCGGGTCGTAAACCGCTTTCAGCAGGGAAGAGTCAAGACTGTACCTGCAGAAGAAGCCCCGGCTAACTACGTGCCAGCAGCCGCGGTAATACGTAGGGGGCGAGCGTTATCCGGATTCATTGGGCGTAAAGCGCGCGTAGGCGGCCCGGCAGGCCGGGGGTCGAAGCGGGGGGCTCAACCCCCCGAAGCCCCCGGAACCTCCGCGGCTTGGGTCCGGTAGGGGAGGGTGGAACACCCGGTGTAGCGGTGGAATGCGCAGATATCGGGTGGAACACCGGTGGCGAAGGCGGCCCTCTGGGCCGAGACCGACGCTGAGGCGCGAAAGCTGGGGGAGCGAACAGGATTAGATACCCTGGTAGTCCCAGCCGTAAACGATGGACGCTAGGTGTGGGGGGACGATCCCCCCGTGCCGCAGCCAACGCATTAAGCGTCCCGCCTGGGGAGTACGGCCGCAAGGCTAAAACTCAAAGGAATTGACGGGGGCCCGCACAAGCAGCGGAGCATGTGGCTTAATTCGAAGCAACGCGAAGAACCTTACCAGGGCTTGAC
>DBGDSC010000009.1:0-33860 GCA_048402045.1 Collinsella sp. | reverse complement strand
TAACGTGTTAAACGGCCGGGCTGCAACCCCGGCCGTTTTTATTTGCGCTTGCGGCGCAAACGCCGAGAACCGTCCGCACCGCGCGTGCGCCTACGGACCTTAAACCGAACCTCATACGAGTCAAAAAACGCGATGACGAACGAGCCCACCGCCGCGAGGGCGGCAAGCACGTTAAGGAATTTCAGCATTTGGGGACCTCCGATCGAGTCGTCGGCCGCCCGCGCACGGGATGCGTCGCAAGGGTATTTTACTGCGAGCGCACGCGTTTGCGCCTGGTGAACGCGATTTTGACAAACATTTGTTCGATAGTTACACACACGACCCCTCGGACGGCGGAGCCTGGCCGCGTCGTCCGGGTTTGCCCGACGTGTTTGAGTTTTCAAAATGTCCCGAATCGGCGGGGCGATTCGGGATACGATGTCTATAGGAAACGACGCACCCCGCGTAAGTGTTTAGGAGCGCGGGCGACCAGTTTCCGGTGTTGTTAAATGCCCGGACTCCGAACCACGGGCATTCTAATCTTGCACGCGCGGCGCAAATGCCTTCTACCGTCCGCACCGCGCGTGCGCCTACGGACCTTAAACCGAACCTCATACGAGTCAAGAAACGCGATGACGGATGAGTCCGCATCGGACGGTGGAGGCTGCCTGTGTTGTCCAAAAAGAACGGGGCAAACTCCAGCGTGGAGTCTGCCCCGAAAAGAGAACGGCAAAGCAAGAACGTCGATGGACGAGAAAGGTGTCCGCAAGTCTCATGGCCATCACATCCCACCTGCCAAAGGGATGGGTGAGCGAGCGCTACTCCTGCTCGGACTCCTCAGCCTGCTTACGGCTGCGGATGAGGTGCGCCACGCCGATGCACAGCACCGCGCCACCAGCGATCCAAGTGAAGGTCACGCCGTTAAGACCGGTGAGGGGAAGGCCGGAGCCCTTCTTGTTCTGGATGGTGACGGGAATGGTCGCGTCGTTTGTAGGACTGGAAGTAACCATTTCGGTATTGCTGGACGTTACGTTGAGATTCTTCAGGCTGCCGTCATCTTTGTACTCCGGAGCCACTGTGATGGTAAACGGAGCAAGAGTGTTGTAGCCGGCAGGTGTATCGCACTCGGTGATCTCATACGTTCCTGCAACAAGGCCTGGGATATAAATCTCACTATCCTTGTCGGTCTTGAATTTTCCTGCGTTTGCCCCTTCTTCGGTAAGACCGCCATCTTGGGTCAACCATTTCTCCTGCGTAAGCTTTTTATTTCCCTCATAGGTCATCTTGACTTGGAAGGTAGCCTCGAGCTTATGGCTCTGATCATCCTTATCGACCTTGGTCACATCCAGGCGGAAGACATGGTCGGTGACTTTCGTCGGCACCGATGTGCCAGTGCCGGTAGACATGGGATCGTTGGAATAGACAAGCTTGACCTCATTGGTGGCGCCGTCGGCCTTGTATTCGACTTCGCCATTGAGCTTGGCCTTGTAGGTTACGACCACCTTGGAGTCCGCATTTACGCTGATCGGTTTCCCATTAGCATCCTGAACTGCCTTAAGGTTATCAAAAGAAACCTTAAGGAGCTCAGTTCCGGCGGTTGTACCGGGAGTCGCAGTCACCTGGTAACCATGGGTAGCGTCGAGTACAACCTCCTTCTCAGCATTGGTCTTGCTATCGACAATACAGACGCGTAGGTCCTTCGGCGTGCCGCTTGAGTTCTTCACGACCTCAAGGCCCTTGCTCAATGTGTCCTGAAATACATACTCATACTTATTGAACGTAGCGATGTTACTAGCAACGTGGCCAGTCAGTTTATATTCGACCTCCTCGCCAATATACGAGTCGCTTACCTTTCCCCATTTCCCGCCCTCGAGGACATCCTTCTCAACGGTAGGAATGCTGGTTTTCTCGGTAACCACCACATCGCCGGCGCCCACAACGGCATAAATCGGAGAAGTGGCAGTATTCTTGCTGCTGGCAGCCCCATCCGGAGCCAAAGTGTTCGCATCAGTCAGAAACAGGTAATAACCGGATTTGGCGAAAGAAACCTTGGTGCCTGCTGCAAACGAAGCATCCGTAGCGTCCTTCGGAGTGGTCGGATCGACCTTCTTCGCAACCAGTCCAGCAAGCGTATTGAGCAAGTCGGTGTCTTTGAGAACCGTTGTACTTGTGTTCCCGGAAATGTTGGCAGCCAGCCAATCGGCAACATCCTGTGCACTGGCACCAGTCTTCAGCGCACCGGGCGTATTGGTATTGATAGCTTTGATGATGGCATCCTGGGTATCAGTGTCATTAAATGCCCAATTAACATTCGAAACGACCTTATCCGTCTTTCCGTCCTCATCCACGACATCGGCCTCAAAGATCTGATAAGCCTTGTACTTCACATCGCCATTCGTATTGTTCTTATTGATGGTGATGCTGTTGGTCGTGGTAGCCGCATCCTCAGCAAACGCCATGGTCACCGGGGCCATGACTCCGCCGAAGCTCAGGGCTGCCGTGAGGCCTGCCGTTACTGCCAGGCGGGCGATGTTCTTGCTCATACTCATCTTCTTTTCCTCTGCTTTCTGCTTGAAATCCATTTGATCTAAAACCATCTGTCTGTGTCTAAGCATCTGCTTGGTTATGTCTCGCCCCGCTCTCTGTGGGGCTGCCAGCTACTCTTTATGGTTGCCACCTCCCCGCTTGACCAGGAGCGCGACCACGAGGAGTGCGACTCCGGCGACCGCTGCGGCGGCCGCGGCGTACATTGCCATATCGCCTGTCGAGGGCATAAAGCCTCCGGTGATAGTGCTAGGGGGCGTGCCGGTGGGCGCGTTGATGAGCGACGCCTCCAGGCTGCCCGTCTGCCCGTCCGCGCTGTCGGCGCGCAGGGGCGACTCGGCCGTGATGGCGAGCTTGGGCTTGGCGGCGGCCACCTGGTCAACGTCCAGGCCCTCGGCCTTGACCGTCACGGAGCGCACGCCCTCAAAGGCGGTGTAGCCCTTGGGTGCCTTGAGCTCGCGGACCTCCAGCTTGCCCGAGTCCACGCCCGAGACGGCCACGCGGCCGTCCTCGCCCGTGGTGACGGTGGCCTTGCCCTCCGCATCCCACGCGCCGTCGGCCGCTAGCGTGCGGCCGCGGTCGTCGGCGATGCTCAGAACCGCCCCGGCAAGCGGCTTGTCACCGTCGCTGCCGCGCTTGGTGAGCGCGAGATCCCAGGTGTAGGCGCACGCGTCGTCGCTCGGCGTGCGGGTGAAGCCGGCGTCGCCGGACTGGTCGGCAAAGGGAGAGCGCGGGTAGCGCAGGTAGACCTCGTTGGGGTTGCCCTTCGCGATGCCGTGGTTGCATGCGCTGTTGAGCGGCGCGTCGTACACGGCGACCACGCGGGCGCCCGCGGTAAAGGCGTCGGCCCCGCCGAGCGCGGCGATCAGGTCGCCGGTGCGCACGGTGAAGGAGCTTCCCTCGACCGAGACCCCGCACTGGGCCGTGATGTCGGTCCAGCCCTTGGCGGGCTCGGTGCCGGCGCGCCCGTCCTTGCCAGTCGAGACGGCGTCGAAGCCGCCCTCGGCCCCCGCCGCCACGTACACGCGCATGCTCGCGGCCACCTTGGAGGGGTCGAGCCCCGCGCTCATGGTGTCGACGAGCTGCACCGTATAGGTGTCGTAGGCGGTAAGGCCCGCCGGGACCGTGGCGGAGAGGCGCCAGTACAGGTCGTCGGCGACCGTGGCGTCGGCGGCCTTCTGCCAGGCGGCGGTGCCGTCCTCCAGCACGTGCTTGGCGACCTTGGGCGTCGCGGCCTTGGGCTTGACGGTGACGGCGCTGCCGCCCACCAAGGCCATGATCGGCGCGGTGCCGGCCTCGTTCTGGGCGATGGCGTCGTCGTCGGCGACGATGAGCCAGTAGCCGCAGGGCAGCTCGGCCGCCGTGCCCGCGTTAAGGGCCGCGAGCTCGGTGCCAGAGCTCTGGAGGGAACGAGCGAGCTGTGCGCTCAGCGCGCTCGTAAGGTGGGAATCGGCGTTGAGCCACTCGGCAGCTTCCTGCGCGGTGGTCTGGGACTTGGGCATGCCGGCGCTGTGCAGCACGGGCAGGACGGCGTCGCGCGCGGCGTCGCTTGCCCAGGCGATCTGGGTGTAGACCTTGGCGTCGTTGTCGCCGTCGGAGACATTGGCGCTAAAGATCTGGTAGGCATCGTAGCTGCTCGCTACGGTGCCGCTCACCGTGATGGAACCGGTCGAGGTCGGCGCGGCCTGCGCGGAAGCGGGGAACACGACCGCGCAGGTGCCGACCAAGAGGGCGAGCAGCGCAAACAAGATCGGGAAGGAGCTAACTTTCTTATTCACGACGCTCACCTCCCTTCGCATTCGCCTTGCGACGAATGTGCATCCAGGCCGCAGCAGCGCAAAGCACCGCCGCGCCGGCAAGGTACGTCAGAGTGACGCCCGACATACCAGAAAGGGGCAGAGTGGTGGAGTAGGTGTTGGTGAAGGTAGGGGTGGAGGTGGTGAGGTCATGGTCGGCAGAATCGGTGCCTTCCCACTTGCCATCGGAACCGACGATTCCCTTCCTGTAGGTCACCTTACAGTCGATGGTTCCTTTTGAATTATCCGTTGCAACAACCGTGAACTTATAGACCGACTTATCGAACTTGTAGTGCGGATAGGTCGTACTTTCATCCTTCTCGTGCACATAGTACGTGAAGGTCTTGGAAGCGCCGCGACCGGTGGGGTCCGTGCCTTTGTCGAGCTGGCTGAGTTTGTAGTCGATCTCGTCGAAGCTCAGGGGCTGGGACTTGTCACCGCCGGCCGTCGTCTTGACCGTCTTAGCGCCAGTGAAGCTCTCGTTATCCGCAAACTCGAGCGTAAACTCCTTCATCTCGCCACCCTTAACGACCTTAGTCGCCTTAGGAGTCCAGGAGCCGCTGGAGGTGTACGGAGTGTACGTGTTGGTGAAAGTCTTAGAATCATCGGAGCAACCAATTGAATAGTAACCATCTTCATCTGGCTGCACATTGTCCGGCGTACTGTTTGAATTACCGGAGTGCTTAATTACGTTCATGCTCTTAATCGTGTAGTTATGGACTTTGAGTTCTTTAGTTTCATTCGGATTATTCTGTGTCGGAACAGACATGAGTACAGTCGTACGATCCTCGAACGTCACCACAATTTCGTACACAGCAGGGTCGTACGTGATGTCGGAGTCCTCGCCAGCATCTTCGACCAAGTAGTATGTAATCTTGTCAGTCTCAGCAGTCTTCTCGATGAACTGCTCACCAAGGTCAAACGTGATGTTGCCGTTAGCGTCATTCTTGGCAGACCCAACCAAGGTGCAGCCACCATTGTTGAACCCATCATTGTTCCAAGAAGGCGCTGTCGCAGTAGCCGAATCCTTGCGATATACCGCGAAGGAGAACTGATCTTTGGTGAGCGTTTCTTCTTTTCCGGTTTGCTTATTATTCAGTGCCTTAGTCGCCTTAAGCTTAAGGCTCGGATAGACGTACGTATCCGCAGGAACGCCCAAGTACAGGTCGCCGTTCGACATGATGCCGCCACCATGGTCCCAGGAATAGTTGCCCGTGATGAAGGTCGTTGCGGCATTCTGCGCAGCGGTCGCAGCACCATCTCCGGTATTTACACCCGAAGACAAGCCGATACTATTTTTGACCTGGACACCGCCATTAGCCGGAATACTGACCTTCTCTTTAAGCTCAATGCTTCCCGAATACTTGGCGTCTCCACCGCCGAGCATCTTACCAATCACAGCTGCGATCGGCTCAGTGTGATCATGTGCTGCAAGGAAGAAATCGGCATGGCCATTGGTGCGAAAAACTGGAGGATTATAGGCATAGGCGACATAGTCTTGATCCTTACCGTCGCCGCCGCCAGAAATATGGGGGCTGCTATTATTGCCGGAATTATTCGACGGGTCGTATTTGTTGTTTTCGATGTTGTAATTAGAAGCGTCGCCAGCGTCAGTGTTGCCAAAAATCGCCGTGCCCTCGGTACCTGTTACTAGGGTCTTGCCCGATGGACACACCGCAACGCCGCCACCATAGCCACCGGCGGTATTGCTGCTTATATACGAGTTGTATACAAACAGCCTGCCTGCGTTAGACGCGTTCTTCGAATCACCCTGGACGAAGATGCCACCACCACCCCAGTCAAAGCGAGACAGGCAAGTGTTGTTGGTGATGTAAACCGGCTTCCCTTTTGGAGCATTTATCATCGCGTCAACCATCTGACCCACACGGATGCCGGCGCCCTCAGATCGGAAGCTCACATTAGAAGCAATGGTTCCCCCTGTGATGTTAAGCCAAGCCGTATCATTACGAGAGACACCAGCTCGATCCACATCGGTAACGTAGACGCCACCACCGGCTTCTTGGGAATAATTGCCGGTAATCTGGCCACCGGAAATAGTGACATGGGCGCCATTATTGGCAGCAAGCCCGCCGCCGCCGTGGTCACCATTGCCATCTGTGCCGCAGAATTTAGCATACTTATTATTTGTAATAAAGCCACCGGAAACGGTAACGCTGCCACCCGTGACCAAGATGCCGCCACCGAGGCCGTTGACAGAATCGCGCGTGTAGTTACCGGTAATTATGCCGCCAGTCATCTCAACTGTAGGTTTGCCCCTAGTAAAATCGTTGTCTTGTTTCGCATCGGAGGCGTTAACGTAGTCCTCTGCGAAAACGCCAGCGCCACTCGGAGCACTATTGCCGTCGATTACACCATTGGTCATTTTAAAAGTTGACCGACAGCCTTTACAATTTGACACCTTAATGCCGGCGCCAGCGCCCGAGTCTCCCGTATCGGCACCACAGATGTAACCACCGTCTACGGTAACGGTCGAACCATTCTCGGCATAGACCAGATTACCGACGTGCTCGCCCTGCTTCTGCGTAAGTGCGCCGCTCTCGAGCTTGAAGTGACCGTTGTTGTAGAGGTTGACGAGTTTCAAACCATAAGCGTTTACGCCGCCGCACGCCACGATGGCGCCCTTGATATCAGCCTCATACTTTTTAAGAGTTTCGGTTGTACGCGTTTCGTTTGCGACCGATTCAGTTACGTAGTAGATTAGCTTTGTCGGAATGCCATCGTCGCTGTAAGTCGGCTCGGCTTTCTTGCCGTAATTTTCGGCCTTCAGATTCTGGCCCTGATCGTTCAGATTTTCAGTACTTAAAAGCCGATCCTTTGCCCGCTCTGATTCCGAATCCTTAACAGTCAGCGTCGCGCCACCGGTAATGTTGAACAGGGGCGAGCTCTGATTCGTATATTTAATCTTGCAACCGTTTAGATCCAGCGTGATATTGCTTCCTCTTTTTTCGAGCTGGATTGTTGAGCTGCACTCAATATCCCGAGTAAGCTCAAAACTGGCTGTTTCATTCTCTCCAACGGCCTTAAGTTTGCTCTCCAGATCAGCAGCACTAGTTATCTCATTGGCCAACGTTTGGGATTGTTCGTTCACCGCGGCCAACTCTACGACGCTGCCAGCTGCCGGCTCGCCGCCCTCGGCCTGCAGCTCGCCCTCAAGTTGATCCTCAGCCTGAGCCTGCTCATCGCTATTTGAAGAGCCAGTCTCGCCGCCCTCGGCGTCGTCACTATTCTGGTTTTCGGTATCCCCGTTGGTAGTGTTGTCTACATCAGTAGACTCACTTGAGGAACCCCCCCCCATTACAGTTTTATCGGTAAAAACCGTCTGGGCGTCGTTGGCAATGGCCTGCGAGATCGGGGGCATGACGAGCGACAGTACCAAGCTCAGGACGGAAGCTCCGCACAAAACACCCGCTATCACACGATGCGCCACTTTATTACCTTGCTTAGATTTATTTGAATTTGCTGTCATCGATGCCTCCTCCCCAAGAGACCGCGATCCTGCTCTTTCGCTATCTAACCGGCACGCAGTCAATATTTATACGTGCCTTACATTGGTAAGTTTATCCATTGTTTAAACATGTGGGGCGTCAATTTCTTGCAATTTTACGTCGAACAATCTTTATTCTTGACAATTGCTCAAAGTATGCATTGTTTTATTGAATTCTATTATTTAAAAACCGCAGGTAGATTTGTTGTCTACTTTAGGTAATTCATACTTTGTTGTTATTTGTACAACATTTTATTTTTAGTAGCATATTCTGCGAGCGGTCGATTTGTAGCTGTAAACGGTAGAGCGTTTGCCTGCTCTGACAACCTGCCAGCTAGATGGTCTATTAGTAGCGACCGGTATATAGCATGATGTTTATACATCAACATTTAAGTTCGCGGGAAACTGCCTCGGCATAAACAGCGCCCCGCTCGCCAGTCTTAAAACAAACCGCCACAAAGGTGTCCCCTTCGTGGTGGTTTGCCCCAGCGCTACAGCAGATGCTCCTCGATAAAGATCGCGATGCCGTCTTCGTCGTTGCTGGCGGTTACAAAGTCGGCGGCGGCGCGGGTGGCATCGCTGCCATTCGCCATGGCCACGCCCACGCCGGCGTCGGCCACCATGCAGGTGTCGTTGTCCGCATCGCCAAACACGCAGATGTCCTGGAGCTCCATGTCGTTGAGCTCCGCCACGCGCACAAGGCCGCGCGTCTTGGACACGCGCGGATCCATGAACTCGTAGAGCCGTTGCGTGGTTTGCAGAGCCGCCGCCTTAACAGTGTTATCGGCAAACGTCGACGCCCGCTCAATCACCCGCGGCATCACCTCGGGCGCCATGGTAAACATCACCTTGGGCTGCGGCTCGCGCAAGAACTCAGCAAAGTCGACCACCTTATAGGGCACTCCGTCGACACGCGACAGGTGCTCCACGCACGCATTGCTCTCGGGAACGTAGAACACGCCGTCTCGGGGGCAAACGGGCGTTGCCGGAAGGTCCGCCATGTGTTTGCAGATGCGCGCGATGGTTTCGCCCGGCAGCGGGTAGCTCAGCTCGTTGATGCCGTGCGCGCGATCGATGACCTCGGCGCCGCCGCAGCCCACGAGCACGTCCACCAGGCCTTCGATGCCCCAGAGCTCGTACATGGCCTCGGTCGCGTGGGCGTCGCGCCCGGTGCACAGGCCAAAGAGCACGCCGCGCTCGCGCAGGGCACGGATCGCCGCCACGGTGCGCGGGGACACCGTGTGCTGGCTCGTGAGCAGCGTGCCATCGATATCGCAGAACACGGCTTTGATATGGCTGAAGGTGGTGTCCATGGGGGCCTTTCTGGGTTGTGCGGCGATGTGGGGTGTATTCGTGAACGGCGTACATGGTATACCAAGGCGCAGGCGCGGCCCGTCAAAGCAAAAACCACCACAAAGGTACCTAGTCCCTTTGTGGTGGCCGGACTCGCAGGATGGCCTGGCCCGGGACACAAACCATCACAACATTCGACGTTTTTCGGCAAAATCGCGATTTTCATCGAATGTTGTGATGGTCTTTACTGCAAAGCAAAAACCACCACAAAGGTGCCTGGCCCCTTTGTGGTGGAAATGGCGTTTGCCCAGATAAAACCTGCCAAAATAAACCTGTCCCTTTTTGGCAGGTTTTAGGCCAGATGGTCTTGGATCAGATCGCAGATGGCTCGGGCGTCGTTGATGTTGATGGCTCGGGTCGCAAAGCCGGCGTCGAAGGCCTGGCGTGCCAGGGCCTCGTTGCAGGCAAGGGCCAGCGTGTGACCGTCGACCAGGTCGAGCGAGCTCTTGCCGCGCAGACGGTCGACACCGGAGCGTGCGACCACGATGTTGTCGAAGCCCTCGGTCTTGTAGCCCTCGATGATCACCACGTCGACATCGTTGTAGCGCGACAGCAGCTCGCGCGCGGGCATTTCGTCCTCCTCGCGCGTGTCGGCGTACTCCGCCCAGCGCGTGGCGCAGATGAGGCCCACATGCTTGGATCCGGCCTGGTGATGGCGCCAAGTGTCCTTAGCGGGCACGTCGATATCAAAGCCATGATGCCCATGATGCTTGAGCGAACCCACGCGCAGGCCGCGGCGAGTGAGCTCGGCGATAACCTTCTCGACGAGCGTTGTCTTGCCCGAGTTCTGGTAGCCGATAAACGCGATCGCGGGGACGGCCGGAGCTGGAACTGCGGGCGCGACGGCGACGGGTGCGCTTGCGGACGCGGCACCGTCAGCGGCCACGGCCTCAGCGGCAGCGACCTGACGTTCGGCACGATCCCACACGCCCGAGCGGCCGCCCTCCTTGTGCAGCAGGCGCACGTCGACGATCTCCATGCCGCGATCGACCGCCTTGCACATGTCATAGATTGTTAAGCACGCAGCACTCGCTCCAGTCAGGGCCTCCATCTCGATACCCGTCTTACCCGTCACGCCGGCCGTAACCAATACATGAAAGCCAACCTGCCCGTCAACGCGCGCCGGCGCCCAGCCCTCGGGCACGTCCTCGGCCGGCGTCCCCGCCGAAGCAATGGGCGCAATGTCGCACTTGCTCTTGGTAATGAGCAACGGATGGCACATGGGGATGATGTCGCTTGTGCGTTTGATGGCCATAATGCCCGCCACGCGCGCGCAGGCAAGCACGTCGCCCTTTTTGGCGCGGTCCTGCAGCACCATAGCCTGCGTCTCAGGATGCATGAGGATAGTGCCCTCGGCGATAGCAATGCGATGGGTCTCGGCCTTGTCGGACACGTCGACCATGCGCACCTCGCCCTTGGCGTCCACGTGCGTCAGCTCGTCACGACGGGCGTCACGGGCGGGCTTTGTGGCAGCACCGGCAGACGGCTGCGCGCCTGCAACGGCATCGCTGGCCGCAGCCGTGGCTTTGTGGGCAGACATCGCGGCCCTGCGAGCGGCCTTGGTGGCATCGGCGTACCTGCTCTTGGCCATATGATCATCCTCCGATTTGGGACATAAATCGTTGCGTGCCCTCAATTATCGCGTGTTCCTGCGGTTTGTGGGCCACGGCATCGCGCCAAATCGAAAGCACCTGCATATCATCACCACGGCGCAACGCCTCACGCACCGAATACTCGTCATCGCTGAACAGGCACGGACGTACGTTGCCATCGGCCGTCAGGCGCAGACGGTTGCAGTTCGCGCAAAAATGGTTGGACATGGCGCTAATGAAGCCAACCGTTCCCGCCGCGCCCGGAAAGTGCCAATAGCGCGCAGGGCCCGCGCCGGCAGGAGCGTCGTTGATGTCGAGCGGCTCGAGCTCGCCCAGTCCCACCACGGCGGCCCCGGCATTGATGCGCGCCCGCAGCTCGTCGCTCGGCACGGTATCGCTCGCGTCCCACAGCTCGGGATTGAGCGCGGGCGCATGCGGGTCCACAGCGCAATGCGAGCTCGTGCGCTCGTCGCCGATGGGCATGTATTCGATAAAGCGCAGGTGGATGGGGCGGTCGACGGTCAGCCGTGCGAGGGCCGCCACATCCTGGTTGAGCCGGCGCACCACAACGCAGTTGACCTTAACGGGCTCAAAGCCCCAAGCCAGCGCCGCGTCGATGCCAGCCATGGTCTGCTCGAGTCGGCCCAGGCGCGTGATCTTTCCAAAGAGCGTAGGGTCGAGCGTGTCGAGCGAGATGTTGACTCGGTTAAGCCCCGCGTCTTTGAGCTGCGGCGCCAGCCTGGGCAGCAGGGCGCTGTTGGTGGTGAGCGAGATGTCCTCGATCTGCGGGATCGCGCGAATGTCGCGAATGAGCGGAATGATACGGCGGCTGACCAGCGGCTCGCCGCCCGTCAGGCGCACGCGGCGAATGCCCTCCCCCGCCACCAAGCGCACAAAGCGGGCGATTTCCTCGGCACTGAGCAGCTCGTCGTGTGCACGGGGCGCCACGCCGTCGGCCGGCATGCAATAGATGCAGCGGAAATTGCACTTGTCGGTAACGGCAATGCGCAGGTAGTTGATATCGCGGCCAAAGCCGTCATGTTGCACGTGCCCGTCCACGCAGCCCTCCCCTCACGCGGCGTTTTATTCTTCGGAAAACATAATACCCCATGCGAGAATCATGCCGACACCCGTACGACAGGACAGGTCACTTCGAGCAAAACCGGCTTCCCAAGCCCATCCTCAGCATACAAACCATCACAACATTCGATGCTTTTCCCGTTTTTGACGAAAAACGCCGAATGTTGTGATGGTTTGCCTGCCCACGGCACCCTGCAGAAGGACCAAAGCGCCCCTAAAGGCCGCCGTCCCAGTGCCGAATCACGAATTCTCGCAGGTCGTTCTGACGTTTCTGGAACGCTTCGCTTCGGTCGCACTTAAGGCCCATCGCGAGCGCAATGGCGTTCATCGCCCGGTGCAATTGCAGCTGATGGGCAAACTGAGTCCCGGTGAGGACGATCATCCTAAAGCCCAGCGCGCTCAGCACGGTCATACGCTCCGCATCCGACGCGCTGCGCTGTTTATCAAGATGGTCCGAACCGTTGTATTCAATCCCCGTACCGCTCGCAGGCGCATATACGTCGATCTCGAAATACCCGGCCTTCGCGAGATACTTGAACTCGTTGGGAACATCGACCCGATGGTTGAGCTCGATCTTGGCGTATCCCAGCCCGCCCTGGGAACGTTTTGCTACGACCATGATTGCGGTGGCCGTCTCCATGGGCGAACGCGCGCCATCGTGCACACGCTTGAGCACGGCGGCCGCGCGTATAGCCCCCTGACGAGATCGGTTCTCATTGCAATAAGCAATCAAGTCGGCAACGGTATATCTCTGCCCCATCTCGATATAATCGCCTGTCGACAGATGATTCAAATGGTATCGGGCGCAGATTTCGTAGCCATATTCCAGCTGCTCGGGCTCGCTCATCCACGAACCCGCTTGGACAAAGCACATGGCCTCATCAACCACCAGAAGGCCCTCCGCCACCTCGATAAGATGGCCTGGAGGTACCGGCGCCCCAAACATGTGGCACCTAAATCCAGCCGGCGTCGAGCGCTCAAAATCGAAGTTGACGAGCGTGTCGACATGATCGAGCTCTTCTCGTGGAATACCAAGCGAGACCAGATAGTCGGCAACGATCCCGACTGCCGTTGAAGCCCTCAGCCCCTTGGCATCGAGTCCCAATTTGGGCAGGCCCGCGGTCGGCTCCGCCTCGTTAGCAAGCGAGTCCTCATCGTATAGGCTGCTTGCTCGCGAGAGCGGCTCGAACGGGCGCGCCACGTTGTGGTACAGCCAGGCAGTCTTATGGGACAGGACGATCGGCAGGTCCATGAGCCCTCCAATGGAGTCGGATAACCAACCTTATTCCCCTGCCCACGAGTCCGCACACCTTCGTGCGCAAGAAAGCGATTCCACCCGGTCGAGCGGCAGAAAAACCATCACAACATTCGATGCTTTTTCCGATTTTGGCAAAAAACGTCGAATGTTGTGATGGTTTGAGGCGAGGTGAGGGGCACGGAGGGGTCATAGCATCGTGCTCAAACGGGTTAATCCAGCTCTTTTAAGCCATGCGCCAGCTGCCAGTACTCGCCGTGCTGGGCGAGCAGCTCTTCGTGCGTGCCGCGCTCGATGATGCGGCCGTGTTCGAGGACCATGATGGCGTCGGCGTCGCGGACAGTGGACAGGCGGTGCGCGATCATAAACGTGGTGCGACCGCGCATGATGCGGTCCATACCGCGCTCGATGAGCTTTTCGGTACGCGTGTCAATGGAGCTCGTGGCCTCGTCCAGGATGAGCACCGGCGGATCGGCGACGGCCACGCGCGCGATGGCGAGCAGCTGACGCTGACCCTGCGACAGGTTGGCGCCGTCGGCCGTGACCGGTGTGTCGTAGCCCCGCGGCAGGCGGCGGATAAACGAGTCGGCGCAGGCGGCCTCGGCAGCGGCGCGCACCTCCTCGTCGGTCGCGTCGAGCTTGCCAAAGCGGATGTTCTGCGCAATGGTGCCGCTAAACAGGTGCGTATCCTGCAGCACAATGCCGAGCGACCTGCGCAGGCTGGCCTTGGCAATGTGCTTGACGTCGATGCCGTCGTACGTGATCTCGCCGTCATCGACCTCGTAGAAGCGGTTGATGAGGTTGGTGATGGTCGTCTTTCCGGCGCCCGTCGAGCCCACAAAGGCGATCTTTTGCCCCGGCTTGGCAAACAGGTTGAGGTCCGTGAGCACGCGCGCACCTGGCACGTAGGAAAAATCCACGGCATGGAAGCGCACGTCGCCGGCAAGCGGGACCAAGTCGCACGTGAGCTCGGTGCCGTCGGCAGCCACCGCGCGGCCCGACTCATCAACGGCTGTCACATCATGCAGATGCCCGTACGCGCCCACGCCCTGGCCCTCGGGAATCTTCCACGCCCACGCGGCGTCGCCCGTCTGCACCAGCTCCACGCAGCCCTCGTCCACCTCGGGTTTAAGGTCCATAGCCGCAAACAGGCGCTCGGCACCGGCCAACGCATTGAGCAAGAAGTTGCCCAGCTGCGTAAACTGGTTGATGGGCATGGCCGCCTGGCGAACGAAGACCAGGTAGCTTGCAAGCGCGCCCACGTCGGCCAGGCCCTTGATGCAGAGCATGCCGCCCGCCACGGCGACGATGGCATAGTTGACGTAGCCAATCACGACGGTCATGGGCACCATGGAGTTGGCATAGCTCACGGCGGCGGTGCCGGTGCGGCGAAGCTCGTCGTTGCGGCAGGCAAAGCCGGCGACATTCGCTGCCTCGCGGTTAAAGACCTTGATGACCTTTTGGCCCGAGACCATCTCCTCGACGTATCCGTCCAAGTCGCCAAGCGATGCCTGCTGGGCGGCAAAAAAGCGCTTGGAGCGGGCACCCGAGTAGCGCGCGTACAGCACAATGGCAACATCGCACGCGAGCGTGATAATCGTGAGCTGCCAGTTAAGGATGATGAGCATGGCCGTGGTGCCCACAACCTGAATGGTCGCCTGAATCACGTTGGCAAAGCTGTTGTTGAGTGCCTCGGAGACCGTGTCGACGTCGTTGGTGAAAAAGCTCATGATGTCGCCCGAGCGCGTACTGTCAAAGTAACTGAGCGGCAGCGTCTGGATGTGCGCGAACAAGTCGCGGCGAATATCGGACACCACGCGCTGGGCCGCGCGCACCATAATCTGCGAGTAACCCAGGGCCGAGAGCACGCCCGCAGCGTAGATGATCGCCGTCAGGATGACCTGCTTGGCAAGCAGTTCCTCCCCGCCCGTGGCCAAACCGTTAACGATGGGGCGCACCATGTAGGTGCCGGCGAGGCTCGCGATGGCGGCGACGGAGGCGAGCACGCCCACCGCGAGCAACGAGAACTTGGCATGCCCCATGTAGGAGAGCAAGCGACGCACAGTGCGCTTGAGGTCGGCCGGGCGTGCTTGGGCTGCGGTCTTAGGCATGGCGCTCACCCCCTTCCAAGGGTGATCCGCATGCGACGGAAGAAAACGGATCATTCGCGCAACCATCGTCGCTGCCGTCGCCGGCGTCCGCGTTCCTCGCAAACTCCATCTGCGAGGCATAAATCTCCTGGTATATGTTGTCGCCCGCTAGCAGTTCCTCGTGCGTGCCCACGCCGTGGACACGACCGTCATCCAATACCACAATGCGATCGGCATCCATGACACTCGCGATGCGCTGGGCGATGATGAGCACGGTCGTATCGGAAATCCGGGCGATGTGCTCGCGAATCTTAGCGTCGGTCGCCATATCGACCGCGCTGGTGGAGTCATCAAAAATGAGCACGCGCGGATGCTTGAGCAGCGTGCGCGCGATGCACAGGCGTTGCTTCTGGCCACCCGAGACACCGGCGCCGCCTTGGCCCAACTCGCCGTCCAGCCCGCCGATGCGATCAAGGAACTCGTCCACGCACGCCGCGCGGCAAGCCGCGAGGAGTTCATCGTCCGACGCCTGCGGATTGCCCCACTGCAGGTTCTCGCGCACGGTACCCGTAAACAGCACATTCTTTTGCAGCACAATGCCCACAGCGTCGCGCAAGGCGGCGAGGTCGTAGTCGCGCACGTCGCGTCCGCCCACAAGCACGGCGCCTTCGGTGGCGTCGTACAGGCGCGCAATCAGCTGCACAAGCGAGCTCTTGCCCGAGCCCGTGCCGCCGAGGATGCCCACCGTCGAGCCGCTCTCGATGCGAAGGTCGATATGCTCGAGCACATCCTCAGCTGCATCCGCGCGGTATTTAAAGGAAACGTCGCGAAACTCGATACTGCCGTCCGCTGGCGCCGCAATCGCGAGGTCTCCCGCGGGGTTGGCGATAAAGGGCTCCTCATCGAGCACCTCGGCGATACGGCCCACACTCGTGAGAGCGCGCGTGAGCAGCAAAAACACGTTGGAAATCATCATGAGCGAATTCATGATCAGCAGCACGTAGCTCATAAAGCCCGTGAGCGAGCCCACGCCCAGCTTGCCGGCGAGAATCATGCGGCCGCCAATCCACAGGATGGAGAGCGCAGCCACGTACATCGACAGCTGAAACACCGGCAGGTTGAGCACCGCGTTGCCAAAGGTCTTCGTCGCAGTGCCGGCGAGCTCGGTATTGACGGTGTCGAACTTGGCCTCCTCGTGCTCGGTACGAACGTAGGCCTTGACGGCACGCACGGCGGTGAGGTCTTCCTGTACCACGCCGTTGAGGTGGTCCATCGAGGTCTGGAGTTGGCGGTAGAGCGGACTGACGTGATAGGTGATGACGCCCAGTACGATTGCCAGCACGGGCAAGATGATCGCAAAGACGTTGGCGAGCGGGCGCGACAGCATCAGCGCGTAGATAAGGCCGACGATAAGCGTCACCGGGCCGCGCACCATAGGGCGAAAGCCGTTGCCCACAGCATTTTGGATAACGGTGATGTCCGTGGTCATGCGGGTGACGAGCGAGCTGGCGTCGTAGTTGTCCAGGTTACCAAAAGCGAGCGTCTGAATCTTTTTGTACTCGGCCTCGCGCAGGTTAGCGCCTAGGCCCGAGGCAACGCGGGCGGACGTGTGTGCATAACCCAAGCCCAGTACCAGCGAAAGCGCAGCGCACACCAACATGTACGACCCCTGCAGCAGCATGTAGTTGATATCACCCGCAGGCACGCCCACATCGATGATGTTGGCCATGATGACCGGGATAAACAGCTCGAGCACCGTCTCGACCGACACAAAGAACACGCCGAGGATGGCATCGCGACGGTATGCCCCTAGATAGGAAAACAGTATTTTGAGATTGCGCACGCAGGTTCAACCCCCATCAAACGTTGTTCGCAAACGCACGTATTATTGCGCGCCGAATAATGGTGTCAAGTATTCCGAAATCGTTTTCTGCAAGGTTAGCGCCGGCGGCGAGTTCTCGTGACGTGTGTCCATATTCACTCGGAATAATGGTGCACGAGACTTTTTCGCCCCACTGTCGACACAAACCTTGACTCTACAATCGTTGTAGGGTTTTCACTACACTGGTAGCTAAACGAACCAAGCCAGAAAGTACCTCGCCCATGGAACACGACCTCACACGCGGCAATGTCCTTAAGACCATCGCGGCCTTTGCCCTGCCCTATATGCTCTCGTACTTTTTGCAGATGCTCTACGGCATGGCCGACCTGTACATGATGGGGCAGTTTAGCGGCGCCGCCGGCATCACCGCCGTGGCAAATGGCGCTCAGACGCTCTATATGATTACCGTGGCACTCGTGGGCCTGGCCATGGGAACGACGGTGGTCGTCGGCCACGCCGTGGGCTCGCGCCGCTTCGATCGCGCCGAGACCGCCATCGGCAACACCATCACGCTCTTTATGGGCGTCTCGGTGGTACTGGCCGCCGTCCTGCTCGCACTGTGCCCGCAAATCGTGGCGCTCATTGGCACGCCGCCCGAGGCAGTCGAAGGAACCGCCGCCTACCTGCGTATTTGCTTTATGGGCATTCCCTTTATCGCCGCGTACAACATCCTCTCGGCCATCTTTCGCGGGCTGGGCGATTCGCGCTCGCCTATGTACGTGATCGGCGTGGCGTGCATCATCAACATCGCGCTCGACTTTCTGTTTATCGGGCACATGGGGCTCGGTCCCGTGGGCGCGGCGCTCGGCACGGTGACCGCCCAGACGGCCAGCGTTGCCCTCGCGCTCGTCTGGCTCAAGAGCCGCCGCACGAACATCCACGTTAAGCGCAGCGACCTGCGCCCCCAGCCCGAGGTGCTCGGCAGCATTCTTAAGATCGGCGTGCCCGTGGCCGTGCAGGACGGCTGCATCCAGGTGGCGTTTATGTTTATCACCGTCATCGCCAACCACCGAGGGCTCGTCGACGCCGCTGCCGTGGGCCTGGTCGAGAAGATGATCAGCTTCTTGTTCATTGTGCCGAGTTCCATGGGCGCCACCGTCAGCGCGCTCACGGCGCAAAATGCCGGCGCGGGCAAGGGCGACCGCGCACGTCAGGTACTCAAGGACGCCATGACGATCTCGGTGGTGTACGGCTGTCTGATCACGGTGCTGATGTGGCTGGTGGCGCCGGCGTTTATCGGCTTTTTTGCCAAGGACGCCGCGGTAGTCGCGGCCGGTACCGGCTATATGCGCAGCTACATTTTCGACGCGATTATTGCCGGCATCCACATTTGCTTTAGTGGCTTTTTCGCCGCATACGGCAAGAGCTACATCGGCTTTGCGCACAACGTACTGGCTGTGGCGCTCATTCGCGTGCCCGGTGCATGGCTGCTGTCGAACGCCTATTCCGATACGTTGTTTCCCATGGGCATCGCCTCGCCGTGCGGATCGATTTTGTCGGCAGTCATCTGTATTGTCGCGTTTACCGTGCTCAACCGCCGCGGGGCTTTTGACAAGCTGATGGCGTAGAGGATCGTTTGCGTCGTACGACCTCGGCGCCCCTTCCCCGTCCATTGAAAGGAGCGGCGCCATGACCGACTCGCCAACTGAACATACCGAGGGTCTGCTCCGCATTGGCGAGGTGGCGCGCCTGTTTAACCTGAGTGTGGGCACGCTGCGCCATTACGAGCAGATGGGCTTGCTGGATCCGGCGCACATCGATCCGGCGAGTGGATACCGCTACTACGGATCGCGGCAGCTCTCCACTCTCAACACCATCAGTCACCTGCGTGTTCTCGACTTGCCGCTCGCGCAAATCCGTGAGTTTGTGACCACGCGCGATGTGGACCTTATGCAGCGGCAGCTGGCTCAGCAGCAGGAGCTCATCGAGCGCAAGCGCCGCGAGCTCGAACGCGTGTCGCGCAAAATCGACAACCGGCTTGCCCTGCTTCACAATGCCCTGAACACCGAGCTCGATACCATTTGCGCAATCGATGCGCCCGAGCTTCGCTGCGCCGTATTGCGCGAACGCGTCAAGCCTACCGACGCCTATGCGCTGGAGTGGCAGATTCGTCAGCTGCAGAAGGGCCAGCACGAGACCTTTGTCTTTCTGGGCAACTTGGGCGTTGGGATTAGCGCCGAGCGCCTCGCCGCCGGCGACTTTGATGGCTACGACGAGGTCTTTTTGCTGCTCGATGACACCGATGATTACGTGGGCGACCTCGAGACGCGACCCGCCGCGCGCTGCCTGACCATTAGCTTTCGCGGCACGCACGGGCAAGCAACCCCACGCTATGAGCAGCTGCTCAGCTATATGCGCGAGCGCAACCTGACACCCGCCGGTCCCTCGCGCGAGATCGCCCTGATCGACGACATCATCAGCGACGACCCGGGGGCGTATGTGACGAGGATCGCGATACCGGTCCGCTAATCACTACCATTTATCGAGCAATTCCATCCATTTACCTTAATCCGAATTAGATTGTATTATGTAGCAAATAAAATGACAGCATATTGCCCCCCATAGGCAGGAGACATTATGCCCAGAGTTCAATCACGTCGCTCGTTTCTTCTCGGCCTAGCCTCGATCATCGGCTTATCCGCGTCACGCCCAACAAGAGTATTCGCTGCCGACTCAAACTCATCCGTCGCTTTTACATCAGACCTAGCACAAGACTACGCGCTTTCCCTGTTGCCCATCGTCGACGGATCCGCGAACTTAGAGATCGAGCAAATCGTTCCCGTATGCCAACAAATCGGCCTTATCTGTGGCTATGAAATCAGTGTCACAAGGGAAGGAAGCCCTTACGGTTATTTAATACTTGACGCATCGTATCCTGGGCTTCTGAAGGAGATAACCCTCGGCGATACCATTCTTCCGATTTCAGCTTCTCTATCAAACGCCATTTCAACTTATTCCGGCCAACAGGCCACAAACCCAACCGTACTAATTTCGTACAACGATATTGAATATGGAACTTTGGTGCCAGGAACTAGAGACTGTGTAACCAACTATAACAATATACGGTCTGTCCCAATTGTCACCGAAAAGGGTATAGCACCTCAAAGCAATAACCCAACTTCATGGGATGCAGTCATTATCAATGAAGATGACTTGATGTTGCATTTCCAAATAGACGATTTAAACGGAATACCGTTCCGAGGAGTCTCGGAATCATTAGTTGAAGCCCGCACTAATAAGTATGCATGCGTCGTTTCTGCCTTGTACGCTGTATCAATGCATTACGGTCTCACCAGTTCAAACGCTAATCAATTTAATCCCGATTATTATAAAGAAATATGGAACGTCACTGGCACAACAACGTATAAGACCAATGATCAGGGCGTCGAGTACGGAAGCACGATCATCCCAGATGGAATTGTTCCGTTTAAAAGTCTTGCCGCTCAAAAGGGTAGAGCACTTAATACTCAATTTTTCGGTTATCAGCCTCAATTCGCTCAGTACAGAGCAACTATCGATCAAGGGAATATCGGCTTGTATCATATGTGGATCAACAGCCGAAACAGTGAAGGATCCGTCGAGCTATCAGGTCATACAGTCACGGTAACTGGCTATTTTACTGGGCATAATGGAAGCTCTGGCATCGAACTGCAGTGGCTCGAAGTATTCGACGGATGGAACACTTATCCCCGAGCGATTAACTATGCAACGCCCAATATGGTCAAATTGAACGGAACAGTCTTTTGGTAGACCGGATGGCACCATCAAAATGCTATGGCACCACGGCCTTTGCCCTGGTTACGATATTGGTGATTTTCGCTATGTTTGCATCCGTTTCTTCATGCACAGATAGAGCCCGCTATAGCGGAGGAGATGATTACCTTGTCTTTGGAGCCGGCAGCGTTCATTCTATTGAGGGAACGGAACTCGTAATCCAAACAGACAACAGTCCCCGCTACACCGACGCTGGAAAGCAAACCCGGATTACATTCCCCTCATCTGGCCGAATCAAAGACAAGCTTTCCCAAATCAAAGTTGGGACAAGAGTTTCCTACTCACGCTTTGAGTCGGTAGACGCATCTGGATCATACGAGGGAAACGATATCGAAATTGAACAGGCAAACACTATAAGGAGATGTTGAGGAACTGAGCCTCTGCGCAGTTCCTCAACAAATCATTATGCCTCCGGGACCCTACCCGTCGCCAAAATCTGTTCAAGTGCCGCCTCATCCAACACGGGCACACCCAGCTGCTCGGCCTTGGTGAGCTTTGAGCCCGCCTTGGGGCCGGCGACCAGATAGCTCGTCTTCTTTGACACACTGCCCGAAACCTTGGCGCCAAGCACCTTGAGCGCCGCGCCTGCCTCGTCGCGCGTGCGGTTTACGAGTGTGCCGGTGAGCACGAAGGTCAGACCCGCAAGCGGCTGTGCGTCGGCGAGCTCGCCCGCCACGTCGGCATCGGCTGCGGCCTGTGCATGTGCGGCGCCCAGGTCGACCTCGAGCGACAGGCCCGCCTGACGCAGGCGTTCCAGCACGGCGAGATTCTCGGGCACGGCCAGGAACTGCTTGACGCTCGCCGCAATCTTGGGACCGATGCCCTCGCACTCGGCAATATCCTCTTCGCTCGCCAAGATGAGCTTGTCAATCGACAAGAATCGTTCGGCGATGACCTCGCCTACGCTTTTGCCCACATGGCGGATACCCAGAGCAAACAGCACGCGGCCGAGCGGCTGGCTCTTGGACTTGTTGAGCTCGGCGATGATTTTCTCGGCCGTCTTGAGGCCTACCGGAATGGGATCGCCCTTCTTGACGCCCTTTTTGCTGTTGGAGCTGGCATAAGTGCGCCCCGTGTCCAGGCCGGCGATGTCGTCGACTGTGAGCTGGTAGAAGTCCGCGACATCGTGGATCAGCCCGGCGGCGATCATCTTGTCGACGATTTCGTCGCCCAGGCCATCGACATCCATGCAGCCGCGGCTGACCCAGTGAAGCAGGCGCTCCTTGAGCTGCGCCGGGCAGTCGATGGACACGCAGCGGTAGGCGACCTCGCCGTCTTCGTGCACCACGGGGCTGCCGCATACGGGGCAGACCTCGGGCATGTGCCAGTCGACCGAATCGGCCGGACGTTTGTCGAGCACCGGACCCACGACCTCGGGAATCACGTCGCCCGCCTTGTGCACGATGATGGTGTCGCCCTCACGCACGTTCTTGCGGCGGATCTCGTCGATGTTGTGCAGCGTGGCGCGCGCGATGGTAGAGCCGGCGACCGTCACCGGGTCGAACTCGGCGACCGGGGTGAGCACGCCGGTGCGGCCCACCTGAATGCGGATCTCGCGCAGGATGGTCTGCTTTTCCTCAGGCGGGAACTTAAAGGCGATGGCCCAGCGCGGCGCGCGGGCGGTAAAGCCCAGGTCGAGCTGCTGCTGGAAACTGTCGACCTTTACAACCACACCGTCGATGTCGTAGTCCAGGTCGCCGCGGTGCTCGAGCGCTTGGGCACAGAACTCGTGGACCTCGGCCGGTGTGGCGCAACGGGCCACGTTTGGGTTGACGCTAAAGCCGGCGCTGCGCAACCAGTCGAGGAACTCGCGCTGGCTGTGGACATGCAGCGGGTCGGTATCGGCGATAGCGTAGATAAAGGTAGCCAGGTCGCGACGCGCCGTGACCTTGGGATCCTTTTGGCGCAAAGATCCGGCGGCGGCGTTGCGCGGGTTGGCGAAGGGGTCACGGCCCTCGGCATCGGCCTCGTCGTTCAGACGCACAAAACTGCCCTTGGGCATGTAGACCTCGCCGCGCACCTCAATGGTGCGCTCGCGGTCGGCGCCCATGTGGGCGAGCGCCGGCTCGGACAGGTGCATGGGCACGTCCTTGATGGTGCGCACGTTGAGCGACACGTCCTCGCCCGTAGTGCCGTCGCCGCGCGTAGCCGCGCGCACGAAGGTGCCGTTCTGGTAGGTAAGCGCCACGCCCAGACCGTCAATCTTGAGCTCGCAGGTATAGGTGACGCTACCGGCACCGAGCGCATCCTCGGTGCGCTGGAGCCATGCGTCGAGCTCATCAAGATCCATGGCATCATCCATGGAATACATGCGCGCCATGTGCGTGACCGGCGTAAACTGCTCGCTCACGTAGCCGCCCACGCGCTGGGTATAGCTGTCGGGCGTCACCAGGTCGGGGTAAGTGGCCTCGATTTCCTGCAGCTCAACGAGCATTTTGTCAAAGGCGGCGTCCGTGATCTCGGGCGCGTCGAGCATGTAGTAGCGGTACGCGTGGTAGTCGAGCTCGTGGCGCAACTCGGCCGCGCGCGCTGCCGCCTGGGCATGGGCGTCGGTCGGTGCGGCGGCGTCCGCGCTCGCGGGCGTTTCGGTATCGATGTCCACGCCGTCACCAAACAGGCTCGATTGCTCCATAGCGGCACTCCTTCGCTCGATTTCAAACGGATACAAGAGTACCACCGGTCGCAATGGGGCCGAATAGCGGTCTCAAACCGCACCGAATCGGCAGCTGACGGACCGGGGCGGATCGCGCGATCAAACCATGCCCTTGCCGTTTCTAAATGATCCGTTTTCCTCCGTCCCCAACGGATCAATAAGAAAAGAGGGGCTGTCCCGCGCTGGCGGAACAGCCCCCTCTGGCATTGGTATGTGCGAAACGGTTCGTTAGTAACCCTGGCCGTAGCCCTGACCCTGGCCCCGCTGGCCCAGCAGCTCCTCCAGATACTGGCGTAGTTGCTCGTCGGTGATGCTACCGTTGCCGGTGTCGGTCGCGCTGTCGTCCTGCTGCTGGCTCTGCAGCTCCTCATCGGAGCCCAGCTCAACGGTGACCTTCTTCTCGTCCTTGCCGCGCATGAGCGTGATTTCGACCTTCTCGCCCACCTCGTGGCCGCGCAGTGCGATGATCAGGCCATCGGCACTCGTGACCTCGTCGTCGCCCAGCTTGGTAATGACATCGCCCTCCTGGATGCCGGCCTTGGCAGCAGGACCGTCCTCGACGACGCTCGCCACATACGCGCCGCTATCGGTGCTCAACTTGTTGGTGCGGGCGTTGAGCGCATTGACGCTCGAAAGCGTAGCGCCCATGTACGGATGCACCGGAGTCTTGCCGTCGATGATCTGGTCGGCAATGTTCTTGGCGTAGTTAACGGGAATGGCAAAGCCAACGCCCGAGCTGGAGCCCGAATAGCTCTCGATGAGCGAGTTGATGCCCACCAGCTCACCATTGTCGTTAACGAGTGCGCCACCGGAGTTGCCCGGGTTGATGGCGGCATCGGTCTGAATCATGTTGGCGTAGATGGTATTACCGCTGGTAGAGCTCATAGCCGTGGAGCGATACAGCGCCGACACGATACCCGTGGAGACAGACTGCTCGTTGCCGAACGGCGAGCCGATCGCCATAACCCACTCGCCCACGTTGAGCTTGGAGGAGTCACCGATCTCGATCGGCGTGAGCTTGGAGGCGTCAGCATCCTTGAGCTTGATGACGGCCAGGTCGCTCGAGGCGTCGTTGCCCACGAACTCAGCCTCGTAGGTGGTGCCGTCGTCCATGGTCACCACGTACTGGTCATAGCCATCGACCACGTGGTTGTTGGTGAGGATGTGGCCCTCGGTATCGAGCACCACGCCCGAACCGACGCTGCCCGAGCCATCCGACTCGTCGGCAGACTGCGAAAGCGAGCCATTCTGGCTGCCGCTCGAAGTGGCGGTGATGGAAACGACGGAGGGGAGGGCCTTGGCAGAAACGGCCTCGGCAAGCGTGGTGTCCTCGGAGTCGATCGTGATCTTTTGCGTCGACGAGCCCGAAGCGCCCGCCGTCACGGCATTCTTGCCGCCACCGATATCGAGCGTGCCGCTCATAATGAGCGCGATGACTAGCAGGGCGCCGCAGGCACAGCCGGCGAGCGCCGTAATAAAGATCGGCAGCTTTTTGGTCTTGGTCTTGACCACCGTGTGCTTGTTTACAACCTGCTGACCACCCAGCGGCTTTCCGGTCTGCGTGTCGTAGGCCTGCACGTAGGGAATGTTGCTGTCGGCAGGCGTCGACTCCACCTGCACGCGCGGCTGCTGCTGGGTCTCGCCGGCGTTGCCCGCATCCTGGGGACGCTGGGAATCGTACTCGCTCATAGCTGCGATCCTTTCGTCAAATAACCAAAGGCCCGCCAAACATGTGGCGGGCCATCATTGTTCACGTTGAGTTGTACCCCAATATGCGGGCGTACGTGTATGAGAACGCAATCTTTTAGGAAGGCTTAAGTTCTGCAGCAGACCCGAAAGGAATCCGCGCCTGCGTCAAAACCACCACAAAGGCGCCTGTTCCCCTTTGTGGTGGAAACCTAGTCCTTAAACAGATAGCCCACGCCGCGGACGGTGGTAATGTGCGCCGCGATCTGCGGGCCCACCTTGGAGCGGATGCGTCGGATGTGCACGTCGACGGTGCGCGTGCCGCCGCAGTACTCAAAGCCCCACACGCGGTGCAGCAACACCTCGCGGCTGTAGGCACGGTTGGGGTGCGTCGCCAAAAAGCTCAGCAGCGAGTACTCCATCAGCGTCAGGTCAATGGGCTCGTTATCGAGCGTCACCTGGTAGGTAGCCAAGTTGATCTCGAGATTGTCGATGTTGAGCACATCGTCGGCGGCGACGGTCTCCTCCTCGCCCATCAGGCGCTGCGCGCGAGCCTTAAGCTCGTTGGGCGTCGCCGTGGGGCATACAAAGTCGGCATGCGCGTGATTGGGCAGACGCAGGGTACCGAGCGCCTCGTCGTCGACGATCACCAGCATGGGAACGCCGCCGCGATCGTCAAGCCACTTGGCAATCTGATCGATGCGGTCGCTGCGGATGCCGTCGGAATCGAGAATCAGCAGGTCAAAGTCGTGCGCCGCAGTCGGCGAATCGGGGGTTGCCAGGCTCACCTCGACACCCAGGGTGGTCGTCAAGCTGCGGGCAAACTCGTGGAAGCGCGTCGTGCGCGCCATGAACAGGGCACTCTTTTCGGACATATCGGCCTCCAAAGAAATGAGCTCAATCGTACTGGAACAAGCCAGCGCGATTAGGAGTTCGCCAGGTAGTGCTTGATCTCCCACTCGGTGATCGTAGACTCAAACTTATCCCACTCGTCGCGCTTCTTTTTGAGGAAGAAGCTGTGGATGTGCTCGCCGAGGGCATCCTTCATAAACTGCGAGTCCTCAAACACGTCGAGCGCCTCTTTGAGCGAACGCGGCAGCGGCGTGTAACCGGCCTCGAGCATCTGACGGTCGGTGAGCTTGAGCGTCTCGGCCGTGGCCTCGGGCGGGAGCTCCAGCTTGCGCTCGATGCCGTCCAGACCAGCCGCCAGCGTGACGGCGTTGACCAGGTACGGGTTGGCCATGGGGTCGGGGCTGCGAAGCTCGATGCGCGTGGACAGCTGCTTGCCGGGCTTGTAGACCGGGATGCGGACCATGCTCGCGCGGTTGCGCAGGCCCCACGTGGCGTACTGCGGCACGGAGTCGCCGCCCGTGGTGATGCGCTTGTACGAGTTGACCGTGGGGTTAGTGATAGCGCTGATCTCGCGGGCATGCGCCAGAATACCGGCCATGTAGTGCTTGGCGACGTCGGAGAGATGGTACTTCTCGTCGTCCTCTCCCCAAAAGACGTTGTTGCCGTCGTGGTCGAACAGCGACTGGCACAGGAACATAGCGCTGCCATCCTCGCCCGCCAGCGGCTTGGGCATAAAGGAGGCGTGGCAACCGCTCTCGTAGGCCTGCTGCTTAATGATGAGCTTTGCCGTGGTGATGGCGTCGGACATGCTTAAGGCCTCGGCATGGCGCAGGCTCATGCCGTGCTGCGAGCGGCCGGCGGCGTGGAAGGTGTACTCCACGGGCACGGACATCTTCTCGAGCGTGAGGACCGTGTTGCGGCGCAGGTCGCGGGCGGCATCGCTTACCGAAAGGTCAAAGTAGCCCACGTTGTCGAGCGGCTCGGGGGTGTGCTCGTCGGGGAAGTAGTAATACTCCAGCTCGGCACCCACGTTGAGCAGATAGCCAGCCTTCTCGGCCTTGCGGAACATGCGGCGCAGGGCATCGCGCGGGTCGCCGGCAAATGGCTTGCGATCGGGAGTGCACACGTCGCAGAACACGCGGGCGACGCCGTTGTGGCTCGGGCGCCACGGCAGGATCTGGAAGGTCGAAGCGTCTGGGAACGCCAGCATGTCGGCTTCCTCGGGCGTGGCAAAACCCTCGATGGCGGAGCCGTCAAAGCCAATACCCTCCTCAAAAGCGACCTCGAGGTCCTCGGGGCTAATGGCAAAGTTCTTGAGGCGGCCGAGAATGTCGACAAACCACAGACGCACAAAGCGGATGTCACGCTGCTCTACGGAGCGGAGTACGTAATCGATGTTCTGCTGGTTCATGTCGCTCCCCTTTCTTTCGGGCGGGTTTCGACTGGTCTATATCGCAGATACTATCGCAGAAAAATGTTTCCGCAGGGTTAAAGCGTATCAAGCGCTCAAAAAACGTGCGCGAACAGGCAGTTGCGAACGAGTGGCTAGCGCGAGGTCGAAGCGCGGTGTTCGATGTGACCGGGAACCTCGATGCGTTTGGGCGCCAGCTTTGCGGCCTCGCCCACGGTGGTGGTAACAACGTCGATGCGCTCGGACAGGCGCTCGACCACGCGCTCGGCGATGGTGAGGGTATCCTGCGCGGCCGTGGTGACTCCGCCAAAGAGCACGTGGTTCCAGGGATAGTCGTCAAACGTCGCGATTTTGAGCCCTGCCGGCAGCGAGGGGCCAAGCAGGGCCAGCGCCTCGGTCAGGCGCAAGAAGACCAGGCCGTTGACGGCAATGAGGCCGAGCTTTTTACCTGCATAGCCACGGATGGTCTCGTCCAAACGGCCAACGCCCGTAGCACCGCCATCGGCCAGGGTGACGACCTCGCCCGCAAGGCCGCGTCGCGAAAGCTCGTCGGCAAAGGCCTCGGCGCGCTCGCGACGGACGGGGCTGTCGTCGCTCGCCTCGGTGAGCAGGCACAGGCGCTCACTGCCAGCGGCGACCAAGGCGTCTACCAAGCCGGCGACCAGCTCACGGTTGTTAGATGTCACCAGATCGACACCGCCGTCGGCAACGTCGCGGTCGAGCAGCACAACGGGCAGACGTCCCGCTGCCGCGGCGATCGCCTCATCATTGCCTCCGCAGGTGTTGACGACCAGGCCGTCCACACCGGCATCGATAAGTCTGGTGAGCGACTCCGCTTCCTTAGCGGGGTCGTTACCACTAATGGCCGTCATGAGCGAGCAGCCGCGCGCGGCGGCGCTGGCGGAAAGTCCTTCGAGCATGGCGCTCGAGAACGGGTTGGCGATGTCGGCCAGGATCACGCCGATGAGGTTGGTGCGCGAGCTGCGCAGATTGCGCGCGGCGGCACGCGGGCGATAGCCGGTGCGCTCGATAACCGCTGCGATGCGAGCACGGGTTTCCTCGGTCATCTGCCCGGGGCGGTTATTGAGATAGCGCGAAACCGTGGCCGGACTCACGCCCGCCTCGGCGGCAATGTCCTTGATTCTCATCTGCGCCATAGCGCACCCCGTTTCCCAATTGTCGGCAGTCTGAGCCATTTTAGGCATTTTTTTAAAAATCTCGGTTGCAAAACGCTGTAGGTGAGTATACTACAACTCGAAACGAAACCGATTTCGTAAACCGATTTCGGCGAGCGTTGGCACGGAGGTGCAAAGATGTACCCTACCGTCTTGGCACCTCCGTGCCAACGCCATATCAAAGGTGTACGCACGAGTAAGAAGGAGCTGCGCGACCATGGGTAAAACGGTTCTTACCTTCGGCGAAATCATGATGAGACTCTCGCCCAAAGATCACCTGCGTATTGAGCAGGCGACCGAGTTTGACGTTCGCTATGGCGGCGCCGAGGCAAACACCGCGCTTTCCCTGGCTTACCAAGGCGACAAGGCCGCTTACGTCTCCGTTGTCCCGGCCAACCGTCTGGGCGAGTGCGCGCTGCGCTCGCTGAAGGCCTACGGCGTCGACACCACACGCGTCGTGCGTCAGGGCGACCGTCTTGGCTCCTATGTGTTTGAGGTTGGCGCCTCGCAGCGCGGCAACGGCTGCGTCTACGACCGCAAGTATTCCGCCATCAACATGGCCAAGCGCGACGTCTTTGACTGGGACAAGATCCTCAAGGGCATCGATGTCTTCTATTTCTCCGGCGTGACCCCCGCCGTCTCCGATGAGATGGCCGCCGCCTGCAAGGAGGCGCTCGCCGTCTGCCGCGCCAAGGGCGTCACCACCGTGTGCGACGTGAACTATCGCGGCAAGATGTGGTCGCCCGAGAAGTCGCAGGCCACCATGAAGGAGCTTCTGCCGCTCGTCGACATCTGCATCGCCAACGACGAGGACGCTCCCGCCGGCCTCGGTATGACCTGCGTCTCCGGCTCCCTTGCCCACGGCATCGAGGAGCGCGACACCTACGTCGAGATGGCCCGTCAGATTTGCGCCGAGTACGGCTGCAAGAAGGTCGCTTCGGTCGTCCGCAACATCTCCTGCGTCGAGCGCTCCATCTGGATGGGCATGCTCTATGACGCCGAGAGCGGCGCGCACTGGTTCTCCCCCGCTCACGACGTGCACGTGCTCGAGGGCGTTGCCGCCGGCGACGCTTTCAACGCCGGCCTCGTCCATGCTCTCATCAACGACTTTGACCCGCAGGACGCCGTCAACTACGCGATTGCGGCCTCGATCCTCAAGCTCACCATCAAGGGCGATTCCAACCTGGTGACTGCTGACGAGATTGCCGCTGTGGCATCAGCCGCCGACGGTGGCACCCGCGTCGCCCGTTAATTCGTTCCCCATTCCGCGGGCTGCAGTTTCCCATACCCATACCTCTGCAGCCCGCTCCCCGATTCCTCCGGCCAGGTAGAACCACTTAGTCCCATTCCGGTTTTGTCTGGCATTCCTTCACGACTGGCCTCGTAGCCGGTTCCGAAATTGCTTGTGACCCAAGCAGTGCCTCCGATAACCAATCCGGAACCGGCTCATGGCCAATCTTCTTTGGCAATCATGCGCCCGTGCGCGCCACACATCGAAAGGAACATCATGTTCGATCAGTTCTACACCACGCTTGAGTCCCTGGGCATCGTGCCGGTCGTCGTGCTCGACAAGGTCGAGGACGCCGCTCCGCTCGCCCACGCCCTTATGGCAGCTGGCATGAAGTCCGCCGAGGTCACCTTCCGCACCGCCTGCGCCGCCGAGTGCATCGCAGCTATGGCCGAGGCCGAGCCCAAAATGTGCGTCGGCGCCGGCACCGTCCTGACCGTCGAGCAGGTTGAGCAGGCTCGCGCCGCCGGTGCCAAATTCATCGTCTCCCCGGGTTATAACGAGGACGTCGTGAAGCACTGCATCGACATCGACCTGCCCGTGCTGCCCGGCACCGTGACCCCCTCCGAGGTCACCGCGGCCGAGAACCTGGGTCTCAAGGTCACCAAGTTCTTCCCTGCGGCTCAGTACGGCGGCCTGAACACCATCAAGGCCCTCGCCGCTCCGTTTGTCGGTCACCGCTTTATGCCTACCGGCGGCGTGAGCACCGCCAACGTCGAGGAGTACCTGAGCTCCTCCACCATCATCGCCTGCGGTGGCACCTGGATGGTCAAGCCCGCCCTGTTCGCCGACGGCGACTTCTCCAAGGTCGAGCAGATCGCCCGCGAGGCCATGGACGTCGTCAAGAAGGTCCGCGGCTAGGTTTAGCTCTCTATCGTGAAAGGGGGCATGCCCTAGACCTCGCCCCCTTTCTTTTAAAACGGCTCGGAAGCGCGCCGTTTCCGTCACGGACAAGAACCGAAACCGTCTTGTATGCTGATAGAACGTGACGGAAGCGACACGCCCCCGAGCCGCTTTACTTACTCGACTGGCAACCGCGCCCAACTGGACCACTTCGACAAAAGCCGAGCCACCAAAACAGCTGCGACGCCGTCTGGAGGAATGGACCCTTGCTTCCAGTCTTTTCCTCCAAGCGACGCCACAGCCTTTTCGTGCCCCAATAGCGCCTCGCACTTGCGGTGAAATAGGGACTATTTACGCCATCAGGGCCGCAAAACAATCCCCATTTCACCGCAACTAATGTAGGGGGCGAGCTAGATGGCCGAGTCTTTGGACAGCTCAAAGTAGTCGGGATGCAAGGCAATAACCGGACCCTGCTCCTCGGGCATTAGATGCAAATGCGTCTCTGCCAGATAGCTCGCCGTGTCGGTATCGCCCTTCTTAATGGCCTCGAGAATCCGGCGATGCTGCCCACGGATCGGCTCCCAGTCCAGATCCTGCGACACCATACGCAACCAGTTGTATCGCTCAAAGTGCGTATTGACGCTCTTCATCCAATCCCACAACATGTGACGGCCGGCAATCGCAAAACACGTCTCATGGAACAGGTTGTCCAGGTCGAAAAAGCGACGCGTTTCGCCATGGTCGAGCGACTCGGACTCGGCAAGAATCTGCTCAAGCCGCTGCTTTTGCTCGGGCGTAGCAGCCGAACAACATTTAATGAGTACGCTTCTTTCGAGCTTTTCGCGCAAGAAACAGGCATTCTCGGCGTGTTCCATGCTGATCTTAGAAACGTAGGTGCCGCTTTTGGGACGTGTTTCGACCAGCTCCTGCTCGCGCAGGCGCACAAAGGATTCGCGAATGGGCGTACGCCCGATTCCTGTCTCTTTTTCCAGACCAATCGCCGAAAGGCGCGTGCCGGGCTTGAGCTCGGCATAGATGATCTTGGAGCGCAATGCGTTGTATGCCTGATCTTGCAGGCTCTGATAATGCTGGTGTTGTTCCATAAAGCCCTCGGATGAAGCCCACGGTTTGTCGAATATCACCACGTAATACTATCGCATCCCCCATCTCCTCATTTACGGCGAAATAGGAGCCGCTGGCGACACCCGCGCCGTCAAACTATCCCCAATTCGGCGCAACTTCCAACCAGTCATTTAGGGACGAGGCTTTTAGCTAAGGTTGAACAAAAAAGCTCCGAGCTCGTGCAAGCTCGGAGCTTTTCGTGCCGCGCATCTATGAGAGGAGATATTTGATGCGCATGGGCGCTACTCCATGTAGCCACCCTGAATGGCGGAAACTGCATGCTCGGTAAAGAACTTGAGCGTGCCGGAGGTATAGCGATTAGCCTTGGGCTTCCAAGCGGCTCGGCGCTCGGCCAGGACGGCGTCGACCTCAGCCGGCTCCATCTCCTTGCCGGCGATGCCCACGATGGACAGCGAGCGCTCGGGGATGTTGATCTGGATCAGATCACCTTCCTCGATCAGGGCAATCGGGCCGCCCACGGCAGCCTCGGGCGAAACGTGACCGATAGCCGGGCCCTTGGAGGCGCCGGAGAAGCGGCCGTCGGTGATGAGGGCAATGCTCGCACCCAGCTCGGGATCGCTGGCGATAGCCTCAGTGGTGTAGAACATCTCGGGCATTCCGGAACCCTTGGGACCCTCATAGCGAATGATAACGGCATCGCCGGGCTTGACCTCATGCGTCAGGACGGCGTGAATGGCGTCCTCCTCACAGTCGAACGGACGGGCCTTGAGCGTAGCCTGGAACATCTCGCGCGGAACGACGGTGTGCTTGACGACCGCGCCCTCGGGAGCAAGATTGCCGTGGAGGATGGCGATGGAACCGTCGGTGCCGAAGGCCTGGTCAAACGGACGGATGATGTCCTCGCGCTTGAGATTCCACTTCTCAAGGTAACGACCGCACTTCTCGTAGTAACCGTTGTTCTTGAGGTCCTCGAGGTTCTCGCCGAGAGTCTTGCCAGTGACGGTCATAACGTCGAGGTGGAGCATCGACTTGATCTCCTCCATAATGCGCGGCACGCCGCCCGCATAGTAGAAGAACTGCGCCGGCCACTCGCCTGCGGGGCGAACGTTGAGCAGGTAGTGGGCGCCACGGTGCAGGCGATCGAAATCGTCGGCGGACATCTCGATGCCAAACTCGCGGGCGATCGCGGGGATGTGCAGCAGCGAGTTGGTTGAGCCGGAGATGGCACCGTGGACCATAATGAGGTTCTCGAAGGACTCCTTGGTCACGATGTCGCGCGGGCACAGGTTGTGTTCGGAGAGCCACACGGACTGGCGGCCGGCCTCGCGGGCAAACTCGCGCAGGTCGGAGCTGGTAGCGGGCAGCAGGGCGGTACCGGGGAGCATGAGGCCCAGGGCCTCGGCGGTAACCTGCATGGTTGAGGCGGTGCCCATAAAGGAGCAGGCGCCGCAGCTGGGGCAGGCGTTGTGCTTGGCGAACTCGAGCTCCTCGCGGGAGATCTCGCCGCGCTCGTAGCGGGCCGAGATAGCGCCGAGCTGCTCCAGGGTCAGCAGGTCGGGGCCGGCATCCATGACGCCGCCGGTGACGACGATCGAGGGGATGTTGATGCGGCCCATGGCCATGAGGTTCGCAGGCAGGCCCTTATCGCAGCTGGCGACAAAGACGCCGGCATCGAACGGGGTGGCCTTGGCATGGATCTCGATCATGTTGGCGATCATGTCGCGACTGGGCAGCGAGTAGTTGATGCCGTCGTGGCCCTGGGCCTCGCCGTCGCAGATATCGGTGCAGAAGTAACGGGCGCCGTGACCGCCAGCCTCGGCAACGCCAGCACGGACCTCCTCGACCAACTCAAACAGGCCGGCAGAACCCGGGTGCGAGTCGCCAAACGTCGACTCGATAATGACCTGCACTGATAATTGTTCTCGGGGGAAGCGGGCACTGCGGGGCGCGGCAACGGCGCGCGATTTCCGCGTCGCAGCGCTACCCTGATGCTGAATGCCGGGACGATGACCCACTGAC
>DBGDSC010000008.1:0-19186 GCA_048402045.1 Collinsella sp. | reverse complement strand
CTGGCCGCGCACGAGGCCATAAGGGAGGTCCTTGACCGCCACGGCGTGGCGGAATAGCCTTAGGCGCAAGGGGCGCTGACGCGGCCCTCCCTCTTACACCACAAAAATTCGCGCGATCGTTCCGGGTGCCCCTCAGAGACGAAAAAGCAAAAAACAGCCCCCGTTTTAGCGTCGTCAGAGCCAAAACGGGGGCCGTTCCATGCTTCGGTTAACTGATAAAGACCTTTACGTTGCTGAATACTCTCGATTTTGCACGGCGCAGGCGGGGGTACCTTTGTCCACGGCAGGATATGGAAGCCAAGCGCCAACTTACTGGCAAGCTCGTGCCGGCAGCCCCGGCCTTCCCTTTCCCTAGCGCGACCCTCGCAAAGCGCGTGAGCGATAGGGAAAGGGAAGGCCGGGGCGAACAGCCCACGGTACAGTCGGTGTTCGCGCTACGGCAGGATATGGAAACCGAGCGAGGCGATATCCTTGGCAAAACCGCGCACGGTATCGAGCGAGACCTCGTACGGGTCGCGACCAATGTTCTTGCGCTTGGCCAGGATGCTGTTGGGCACCGTAATGATCTGGCAACCGCAGGCCTCGGCCTGGTAAATGTTGATGAGCTCGCGCGTGGACGCCCACAGGACCTCGCAGTTGGGCTTTGCGGCGGCCTTCTTGACCGACTCCGTCATAAACGGAATGGGATCGACGCCGGTGTCGGCGATGCGGCCGGCAAAGAGCGAGATGATGGACGGCGTCTCGGTGTCAACGGCCTCGACCATCTCATCGACCTGCGTAGGCGTAAAGATAGTAGTGACGTTGACCTTGATGCCGTCGGCGGAAAGCTTGCGGACCAGCTCGGCGGTGGACTCGCCCTTGGTAGTCACGCACGGAATCTTGACGTAGACGTTCTCGGCCCAGGTAGCGATCTCGCGGGCCTCGACCTCCATGGTCTCGACGTCGTCGGCAAAGACCTCAAACGAGACGGATACATCGGTGATGTGGGCCAGGACCTCCTTGGCAAACGCGCGGTAATCCGTCACGCCACCCTTCTTCATAAGGGACGGGTTGGTCGTGAAACCCTGAACGTTGCCGTTCTCGTACATGTCGAGCATGCCCTCGAGGTTTGCACCGTCAGCGAACACCTTGATTGCCATCTGCCTGATTCCTTTCGTTAGCATACGGCCGATAAACTGCTAAACACTTTACCTACGTTTATCAAGGCGTGAGCTGCGGTTTTTTATCTTCTCGGCGAACGGTATAAACACCTCAGTGTTTGGATTGATAAATCGATTGCGCATGCAAAAGCAAAGAGTCACAGTTTGAGCAAACGTCAGAACGCGGGATTCATTAGATGAGGCCGAAATGCTGCATCGCTGTGACGGTACCGTCGTGTGCGACATCGTCGGTCACGTAGTCGGCGACCGCCTTGACCTCGGGCATAGCGTTGCCCATGGCCACGGCTGTCTCGACGGCGGCGAGCATGCCCAGGTCGTTGCCCGAATCGCCAAAGCCAAAGGTGCGCGCATTTCCCTCGCGGCCCAGATACGCCAGCGCTCGCGCCACGCCCACGCCCTTGTCGATGCCCTTGGGGCTCAGCTCGCGATTCTGGCCACCGGTGTTGCACAGCTCAAACTCGCGATCGATAAAGCCATCATCGTTGGCTACGCGAGCCAAACTGGGCACATTGAGGCACACCTTGCCTACGCGCAGACGGCCGTCGACGCGCATCTCCTCGGTGCTGTGCACCACAGAAGTGCCGATCAGAGACGACTGCTCAACACCCGCGGGTTCCAGGGCAAAAGTAGCCACGTTGGTCTCGAAAAAGGCCTCAATCCCTGCCGCGGCCATACGGCGCGCGAGCTCCGCGATAACGTCCTCGTCAAAGCAATCCTCGTGTACCACGCGGCCATCGACCTCGAGCGTGGCTCCCGCCATGGCAACGATGCCCGCGGGATCGAGCGCACGCAAGCCGTCGGCGATGAGCCACAGGGGGCGGCCGGTGCAGATAAACGCCTTATGACCCGCATCGCGCAGCGTGTGGAAGGCCTCGATTACCGCCTGCGAAGGACGAACCGCCGAAAAATCCTTATCGGTCATATCGTCGGGATCGAACGACGTCAGCGTGCCGTCCACGTCAAAAAAGAGCACGGCAGAATCGGGGCACGCATCAATCATATGGGTTCCTTTCGGGGGCGAGAGTAAACGAAGTATCCATCATATAATGGAGCGACGCAACCAGAGAGGTCACCCATGGAATTTTACGCAAGCTGCCCCGAGGGCTTTGAGTCCGCACTCGCCGATGAGCTTAAACGCCTCGGGCTTTCGCATGTTCGCCGGCTGAAGGGCCGCGCTACATTTGAGGGCGAGCTCGAAGAAGGCTACCGCGCCTGCCTGTGGTCACGCCTGGCGAGCCGTGTGTTCGTGGTACTCGGGCGCTTTGAGGCGCAGGATGCCGATGAACTGTACGACAGCGTTTACGACATCGCCTGGGAGACCATCATCCGCCCCGGTGCCACCATCGCCATCACCGCCCGCGGCGTGACCGAGCAGCTGCGCAACACGCACTTCTCGGCCCTGCGCGCCAAGGACGCATTGTGCGACCGCTTGGCCGAAACCACGGGCCGTCGCGCCGATGTCGACGCCGCCGATCCCGATGTTCACCTGCTGCTTTCGCTGCGTCAGCGCCGCGCGAGCATCAGCCTGGACCTTTCGGGCGACCCGCTGTTCAAGCGCCTACCGCCCGCGGCGACCCTTGCCGGCGAGGGCGCGCACGTGTTGCGCCCCGACTACGCCGCCCTGGTGTTGGCGCAGGTCGGCTGGACCGCACTGTGCGAGCGCGAGTTAACGGCTGACGATTACGAGAATGAAGCCCTTCCCACGCTGATCGATGCCTCATGCGCCGGCGGCGGTCTGCTGCTGGAGGCCGTGAACATTCTGACCAACCGCGCCCCGGGCGCCGCACGCGAGCGCTGGGGCTTTGAGGGCTGGCAGCTACACGACGCCGCCCTGTGGGAGCAGCTGCTTGCCGAGGCGCGCGAGCGCGAGACGGCAGCGCGCGAGCGCCAGGCGCGCATCGTGGCCGTAGACATCGACCCCGCCGCCCGCAAGACTGCCGAGCGCATGGTCAAGTGCGCCGGCTACAAGCGTTTTGTCGACTTTTGCGCCGCCAAGTCCGCCACCGTGCTGGACCATGCTGGCGCCGTCGCCGGAGCCGCCGTAGTCGCAGACACCACCGAGACACCGCTTTCACTCATGCACGACGCCATGACGCTGGTCGGCGAGCTGCGCCGCGCGCCCGAGCTTATCGCCGCACCGGTCGCCGCGCTCACCCGCGATGGCCTTATGGCCCGCGCACTCCATGCCGAGCCCGCGCGCTCCATTGCCGTCATGCCCAATAATGAAGAGGCAACTATTGAGGTTTGGCCCTCGCTCGACCACGCCGCCGCGGCATTTGAAGCTGCGACCAGCGCAGATGTCGAGGAGCAGACCGTAGACGCTCAAGACGAAGCCGCCGGCACCCCCATGCCCGAGCCTGCCGCCATGCTCGACCTGGGCGACGGCAAGCCGCTGCCCGTGCTCATCCCCGAGTCCGAGCAGTTCGCCAACCGCCTGCGCAAGAATGCCCGTCTGCGCCGCAAGTGGGCCAAGCGCGAGGGCGTGAGCTGCTACCGCGTCTACGATGCCGACCTGCCCGACTACTCCGCCGCCATCGACCTGTACGAGGGCTGCCCGCAGACGCCGGGCCGCTGGCTCGTCATCGCCGAATACGCCGCGCCCAAGACCATCGATCCCGCGTTGGCCCAGGCCCGCATGCTCGACATCTTGGCCATCGCGCCGCGCATCCTTGATGTTCCGGCCGAGCATGTGCACGCCAAGGCCCGCATGCGTTCGCGCGGCGGCTCGCAGTACGGCAAACAGGGCGCCGGCAAGGGCGCGTCGGGCGAGCGCGCCAACATCGCACGCCGTCGTCTGCCGCTCATCGAAGAGGGCGGCCTCACCTTTGCCGTCAACTTTGACGACTATCTGGATGTGGGCATCTTCCTGGACCACCGCGTCACCCGCAACCTGGTGCGCGAGCACGCCAAGCAGGCGCGCCGCTTCCTCAACCTGTTCGCCTACACCGGCACCGCCACCTGCTACGCAGCCGACGGCGGCGTCGAGGAGACCGTGACGGTCGACCTTTCCAACACCTACTTGGACTGGGCCGAGCGCAACATGCGCCAGAACGGCTTTGTGGGGCCGCAGCATCACTTTGTGCGCGACGACGTGCTCGCCTGGATTCGTGACCAGCGCCAGACGCGCAACCGCTGGGACCTGATCTTTGTCGACCCGCCCACGTTCTCGAACTCGTCCAAGATGGGCCGCCGCACCTGGGATGTCCAGCGCGACCATGTTGAGCTTTTGGCCGGCGTATCGCGCCTGCTCGCACAGGGCGGCCACGCCATCTTTAGCTGCAACCTGCGTGGCTTCCGCCCCGAGACGCGCAAGCTCGCGCGCGCGGGCGTCGTGCTGGAGAACATTACGGCGCAAACCATCCCAGAGGACTTCGCGCGCAACCAGAAGGTGCACCATTGCTATATCGTGCGCCGCCTGCCCATCGAGGACGCCATGGCCGAGGTCGGCTTTAGCGCCGAGGAGATTGCCGAGCGAACCGAGGAGCTGCGCAACCCCGAGGCGCGCAAGCCTCGCGCAACGGCGCCCGCGCACGCGCAGACCGGCAACGGCAAGCCCAACTTTGTCGGCAAGCCCTCCCCCGCCGGCAAGCCCAAAAAGAAATAGTTTTACGCCAGCAAGCCCAAGGGCAAATAAACAAAGTTGCGGTGGAATACGGACTGTTTTGCCTGGAATTAGGCAAATTTAGACCGTATTTCACCGCAACTCATATTGGGATGGCGGATGCCGACCTATCCCTGGATGACCAATCGGTAACCAATACCCACGTGCGTCTGGATATAGCGCGGATGCGCGGGGTCGGACTCAATCTTCTTGCGCAGCGTGCCCATAAAGACGCGCAGGCTCGCCAGGTCGCTCTTAGTTGCCGTGCCCCAAATCTCGTGCAGGATAAACTGGTGCGTCAGCACCTTGTCGGCGTTGTGTGCCAACAGGCACAGGAGCTTATACTCGATCGGCGTCAGATGCAGTTCCTCGCCATCCATCGTGGCGATGCCGGCATCAAAATCGATATGCAGCTCACCGGTATCGAACGAGCCCTCGGAGGCAACACCGCCCGTCTGCGCATACGAAAGGCGCCTGAGCGTCGTGCGAATACGCGCGAGCAGCTCCTCGACCGAAAACGGCTTGGTCAGGTAGTCGTCGGCACCGGCATCGAGCGCGCGGATTTTGTCCGCATCCTCGCTGCGCGCCGAGACTACGATGATCGGCATGCCCGACCATGCGCGCACCGACTCCACCACCTTGACGCCGTCCATATCGGGCAGGCCCAGATCGAGCAGCACAATGCTCGGCGCCTGCGATGAGGCGGCGGCGATGGCGGCATGGGCGGTCTCCACGGCCATATGGCGCAAGCCGTGCGCCTCGAGCGCGGCAACGATAAGGTTGCGGACAGCGGGATCGTCCTCAACGACCAAGATGAGCGGTTTTACGGCAGAGTTCGGCACGGCGCTACTCCTTATCAAACGAAACATCGGCGGCGGGAAGCTCAATCGTAAAGACCGAGCCGTGCGGATCCGCCGCGGTAACCTCTATGCTACCGCCATGTGCCAGCGCAATGGAGCGGCAGAGCGAAAGCCCCAGGCCCACGCTTCGGTGGCTGTCGGCCAAACCGTGGTTGGCGGTGTAGAACGACTCAAAGATGCGCTCGCGATCCTCGGGCGCAATGCCCGGACCATCATCGGCCACCGAGCACGCCACGCGTCCATCGTCTACGCCAATCGAAATCACGATATGCGAGCCTGCGGGCGTATAAGTGATGGCGTTGTTCACCAGATTGACCACCAGCTGCACCATCAGGCGCGCATCGACGTTGACGAGCGCCGGCTCATCGCACGCCACCACCTTAAGGTCGTGCTCGCGCACGGCAGGGTTCACGTGGCGCAGCGCCTCCTCGACGATATCGTCCATGAGCTCGAGTGTGGTCGACAGGCGCATACCGCCACCCTCGAGCTTGGTGATGGCGAGCAGGTTCTCGACGGTGGCGTTGAGCCATTGCGCATCCGAGCGAATGGACAGGAGCAGGCCGCGGCGCGTCTGGGCATCGAGCACGGCGGTGCCGGTCGAGCCCTGGTCGAGCAGGACATCGGCATTGCCCGAAATACTGGTGAGCGGCGTACGCAGGTCGTGCGAGATGGAGCGCAGCAGGTTGGCGCGCAGCTGCTCGTTTTTGGCAAGCACCGCCGCCTCCTCGCGGGCCTCCATGGCGCGGGCGCGATCGAGTGCCAGCTCGCCTTCGCTCACGATGGCATCGGCAAGTGTTCGCTCCTCGTGCGTCAGCACGTCGGGCTCGGCAACGATAGCCAGCACGCCCACCACCGAGGCGGGGTCGCCCGAGCGCGCGAAGCCGTCGCCTGTGCGAACCGTCAGGCAGATGCCATAAAACGCCGAACCGCCAAACGTGGCGTCGAGCGGCGTTCCCACGTAGGCGGACGCCGAGAGCCTCGGCGGCATCTGCGGCGCCAGCTCGTGCACCGGGGCGGCATCGCCCACGGCCGTGTACGTCGCACGCGGCAGCAGGTCATCGCCCTCGGCGTCGGCGCTGTACCACACGACCGGACAGCCCGAAAGACGCGCCAGCTGCGTGGCCATGGCGTGAACGATCTGATGCTGATCGGCGCACCGCTGCAGCATGCGGTTGGTCTCGAGCACCATATGCGTGCGGCGGTCGCTGGCGGCAGCCTGTGCCAAGGCGCGGCGCAGGGCCAACGCAATCGAGCTCGACACAAGCGAAACCACGAACATGATGAAGAACATGCCGGGATAGCCGCGGTCGATAAGCGACAGCGAGTAGCGCGGGTCGACAAACAAAAAGTTGTAGAGCGCCACGGCGGCAGCCGAGCTCAGCAAGCAATACAGGCGACTCCAGGTAAAGAATGCGCACAGCTGAACGGCGAACACATAGACGATCATGATGCTCGGCGCGAGACCCGGATGGTCGAGCAGCGCGCCCACAATCGTCGCCGCGACCAGCAGCCCCACCGATACGCAGGCGTCATACAGAGGAGTGCGGCGCGTCAGCGTTGTGCGCCGCCACCAAAAGCTATCGGCAATATCGCCGTCCGTACGGACGTCCATCAGCGCCCCGCCCCTCTCTCAAAAACAAAAACCACCACAAAGGGGACAGTGAACCTTTGTGGTGGTTTCCCCTTGTGGTGGTTCCAAGTGTAAAGCCTTTGCGACCTGCGGACGTTAGACAAACAGCACGTGCGCGAGCAGTGCGCACACGCACGCCGCGACAAGCACCGTCACCACGATCGAAATCACGCGGTCGGCCATGTCCATGTTGGCCCGATTCGTAAAGAACCGATCTTCGGCGGCGTCGACACGCGCCTCGCGCACCATTTCGACCACCGCCTCACGGCCATCGAGCGCCTTTGTATCCATGTTTACCTCCCCGGCCTCAATCTTGTCCATCGAAAACCAACTCCGTGCAACCCGTCGGCGCCTACGGCCGCTCGTTGGGGGCCAGGCGCTGCATCTTGTTCACGGCCTTGAACTTGGTGAACAGCGGCACGTACTCAAAGCTCACGTTGGAGTTCTCCAGGCCGTACCAGCGTGCAGGCGTGCCGGCGGCGCGGCGGATGATGTACTTGAGCGTGATGGCCGTACGCTCGCTGGGCTCCACATCGCTTTCGGGCGCCAGAAGCTTACGGATCAGGACGAACTTGAACGTACCGATGTTACCCGGATCCTTGTAGACCGAGTAGTCATGCGTCTGCGGCGGCAGCTCGCCGGTGGCAGCCAGGTCCTGAACGACCTGACGCAGATAGGCATTGACGCGCTGGTTAATCTTGTAGCCCAGGTACAGATGCACGCGGAACACGTAGTCAGTGCCGAACGTCTCGACCGAATAGGCAAAGGTATGCGGCTCGTCCATGGTCTCGACATTCACGAACCACCAGGCGCGAGCGCGCTTGGGATGCTTGTCCAGAATCGAGTAGACGATATCACGGTCGATGTAGTCGGTATGGGTGTCCTTGGTCAGGTACACGATGTTGTCGCTCAGGCGCTCGTAGCGATCGTCATCGCGCAGGCGCTTGAGCTGCGGCAGGTAGCTGCACAGCGGCAGCAGCGTAAACTGGCGCTGCTCAACAGCCGTACCGTTGTACCAGCACACCATAATGCCCATGATGAGTGCAGCCATGAGGATGGTGAAGTAGCCGCCGTGGAAGAACTTGGTGAGCGAGCTCACGAAGAAGAAGCCTTCGAGCAAAAGGAAGAAGGCTGCGAAGATCCACGGAGCAACCTTGAGCTTACGCTCCTCGTGCAGGTAGAAGAAGAGCAGCAGCGTGGTGCACATCATAGTCAGCGTAATGGCAAGGCCGTAGGCGGCTTCCATATGCGCCGAGTTCTGGAACAGCAGCACCACAATGACGCAGCCGACAAGCATGACATTGTTGACCATGGGGATGTAGAGCTGGCCCTTGGTCTCGGCAGGGTAGAAGACCTGCATGTGCGGCATGAGGTCCAGACGGCTGGCCTCGGACACCAGCGAGAATGCACCGGTGATGAGCGCCTGCGAGGCAATGATGGCCGCGACGGTGGAAAGGCCGACGGCAAACGGGCGCAGGCCCGGGGCGAGCATCTGGTAGAACGGGTTGAGATCGGCAATGCCCATGAGCTCGGGGTTGGCAGCGTTGTTCATAAGCCAAGCGCCCTGGCCCATATAGGACAGCAGCAGGCAGCACTTAACGAACGGCCAGGTAGCGTAGATATTGCCGCGGCCGACGTGGCCCATGTCGGAGTAGAGCGCCTCGGCACCGGTGGTGGCGAGGAAGCAGCTGCCCAGAATCATGATGCCCGCGTGGTTGTTGGGGCTCAACAAAAAGGCGATGCCGCGGAGCGGGTTGAGGCACAGCAGCACGGCGGGGTGCTGTAAGACAAAGAACAGACCCGTGCCGCCCAGGAATAGGAACCACAGCGTCATGATGGGGCCAAAGGCGTGACCGATCTTGGCCGTACCGATGCGCTGTACCAAGAAGAGCACGATGATGATGGCGAGCGTAATGGCGACGACGCGGCCCTGGTCATCGCCCAGCACGGCATGAACCGCCGGGATAGTGCGCAGGCCCTCGATGGCCGTGGTAACGGTAACGGCCGGCGTCAGGATGCCGTCGGCGAGCAACGCGGCGCCACCCAGCATGGCGGGGATGATAAGCCACTTGCCGCAGCGCCTGACCAGGCTGTACAGGGCAAAGATGCCGCCCTCACCATGGTTATCGGCGCGCAGCGAGATGAGCACATACTTGATGGTGGTCAGCAACGTGACCGTCCACACGACAAGGGAGAGCGCGCCGAGCACGAACTCCTCCGTGACGCTTCCGATGCCGCCGTTGCCGGCAACGAGCGCCTTGGTTACATACATGGGGCTGGTGCCGATATCGCCGTACACCACGCCTAGCGTGACGAGCATCGCCGAGATGCTCACAGGAATCGCAGCGTGCGAGGCTGCCTCCTTGGCCTTTTGTTCCATAAGCCGGTTTCCTCCCAACTTTAACGTTCGAGGGGATTATAGGTAATCGGCCCATGTTTTAATGCACTGTTTTCCCAGCTAGATAAAGATTTATACAGTCTTTAGGCCACCGCGGCGATATGGAATGTGACAAAGGGACTGTCCCCTTGTCCATTTGTCATTTTCCGAGCCAGTTTTTGAACCACCACTCCATGGAGCGGCTCATCTCGGCCATAAAGGGACTCGTGTGCTTGCGGGTGTAGATATCCACGACACGCTCCCCCACCTCGCGAGCATGCGGACGGAACATCGCATCCATCTCGGCCACCTGCGCATCCATGGTCGCGGCATCCGCACGGCAGTAGCGCTCCTCGTGCACCAGGTTCACCACGGGATGCGCAATGGCCGGACGCTCCTTACGGGGCGTGCCGATGATGAGCATCGACAGCGGCATGGTATAGGGCGGCAGATCGAGCAGCTCGGCAACTTCCTCGGCATTCTCGACGATATCACCGATATAGCAGCTCCCCAGGCCCAGGGCCTCGGCGGCAACCACGGCGTTTTGCGCGGCGATCACGGCATCCTGAGCCGCGATGGCAAAGTCGCCCAGACCCGGCGCGCGGCGGGGCGCCTTGCCCGTGCGCTCGACAAACTCGGGCTCAAAGCAGCCCACGTGCTCAAACAGATCGATCCACTTGGCATAATCGACCACAAATATTAGTGCCCAGGGCGCCTTGGCAATCATGGGTTGGTGGTCGCACAGGTCGGCCAGGCGGTCGAGCGTTGCCTGCTCGCGGATGCTCACGATGGAATACATCATCATGGCGCCCGCCGACGGCGCGCGACTCGCCGCATGCAAAATCGCCGCACGCTGCTCGTCGGTCACCGCCACGGGACGGTCGTCGTCATCACGCGCGAAGGCACGCGTGGAGGAACGGTGCTCCAACGTGTCCAGCACCGCATTGCCCGTCGTCTCGACCGGATAGCCACACGTATCCACAGCCTTGGTGCAAACCCGCTCGCTCATCGCCCTACCCTCGCCATTTCTTTAAGAAGCCTTTACGTTTCCGTGTAATTCCCGTCCATTATCGCGCAGGTCGCCACTACATTGCGCCACACCGCCGCACATGCGCGTTAATATGGCTGGTTGTTGTGCGCAGCCCGCAAATGCGGCGCATATTTAGGTAACAATCGGGTAAACCCCCGCTTACGTAGGTTTTAAGTTTGTGAGGAGTCTCAGCATGTTCGCTGCCGCCATCTCGCTCGTCGGTCTTGCGGCGACCGTCTACCTTGTTTTGCGCGAGGCCAAGACCATTCGCGCTCAGTCGGGCACCGTTGCCAAAAGCGCTCTTGGGTGGAGCGTCGCCTTCGGCCTGTTCCAGGTCTTTTTAACTATTTGGGGCGCCGTGGGCCTCGTCGCTCAAAACGAGCCGCTCGCCTTTGTGATGCTCATCCTGACCAACGCCATCCTCACCGGCTGCGCTTGGGCCAGCATCGCACGCGACCGCATCGCCCCGCGCGTCTTTGCGTTCGCCGCGCCCGACACCCCCGCCCCCACCGGCAAGCTCGCCCGCCTGCGCGGCGCCTTTGTGGGCAAACCGCTCGTCGCCGCCGTCCTGTGCCTGCTGCTCGCCGGCGTCTTTGCGCTGCTGGGCATGGAGGTATCGTCCAACCACGACTTTACCTGGGTCTACCCCCTGTGCATCCTGCTCGAGTGGGCCATCATCACCACGCTCATGGTCGGCTTGTTCTTCCTATTCCAGCGCCACGGCGCAGCCCCCGCGGTCCTGGCCTTTGCCCTCTTTGTCCTGGGCATTGCCGAGTTCTTCGTCATCACGTTTAAATCCATGCCCATCCAGCCGGGCGACCTTTCGGCCATTTCCACCGCCGCCGCGGTCGCCGGCACCGGCTACACCTTCTCGATCTCGCTGTTCTGCGTGCTGTCCATGGGCTTTACCGCCATCGCTATGCTGCTGTGCGAGTACGCCGGCCTGGTGGCACCGCACCGTCAGAAGGGCGCCGCCAACGCCAAGCGCATGCTGCTCACCAACCTGCTCGTCGCCGTGCTGTGCCTGGGCGGCGTGACCGCGCACGTCACGCTCATCGACTACTACAACACCCTCGGCATCACCGTCTATACCTGGCGCCCGCTCGAGAGCTACTGGCGCGAGGGCTACCTGCCCGCTTTCATTAGCGCAGCGCAGTCCATCAAGCCGCCCAAACCCGCCGACTACTCCGTCGACGATGCCAAGGCCACGCTCAAAAAGTACGCCAAGGCCTACGACAAGTCCGACGCAGCCAAGAGTGACGAGCGCACCGCCGCAAAGGAGCAGTTCGACAGCGAGAAACCCACGGTCATCGCCATCATGAACGAGACTTTCTCGGACCTGTCCATCTATCAGAACATGCGCGCCGGCTACGAGGGCCCGCAGTACTTTAAGAACCTGTCCAACTGCCTCAGCCGCGGCAAGCTCTACGTGAGCGCCTACGGCGGCGGTACCGCCAATACCGAGTTTGAGTTTATGACCGGCAACTCCATGGCCAACCTGGGCTCGGGCGTGTACCCCTACACCATCTACAACATGGAAACGACCGGTAATCTGGCAGAGCAGTTCAAATCGCTCGGATATTCCACCACGGCCATGCACCCCAACCACGCAACCAACTGGAACCGCGAGAACGTCTACAAGGACTTTGGTTTTGACCAGTTCCTGTCCATCAACGATTTCCAGGGCGCCGATACCCTGCGTGGCATGGTGACCGACCAGGCTACCTACGACAAGATTCTTGAGCTGCTCGACCAGAACGCCGATCCGCAGTTTATCTTCGACGTGACCATGCAGAACCACTCGGGCTACGATACGGGCCTGCTGCCGGTCGACAAGCAGATGCACCTGAATATCGACACGACCGATCTGGACGCCAAGACCGTCGAGGACGGCACGCTATCCGATGTCGACGAGTATGTCTCGTGCATCGAGCAGTCCGACCAGGCGCTGCGCTACTTCCTCAACGCCTTGAGCAAGCTCGACCGCAAGGTGGTCGTGGTGTTCTGGGGCGATCACCAGCCGTTCTTCCCGTCCAAGTTCAACGACAAGTGGTTTACCGGCGAGGACGACGCTACGCATCAGGAGCGCCTGTGGCAAACCGACTACATCATCTGGGCCAACTACGACGTTGCCGGCTGCGACCAGACGAGCGAGGTCGACGACCTGTCCACCAACTACCTGTCCACGCAGCTGATGCAGCTGATCGGCGCACCGCTGACCGACTACCAGAAAGCGCACATGACGCTGCGCGAGTCGCTGCCCGCTACCAACTCCGTGGGCTACGAGGACGCCAGCCTGCGCTGGGCGCTCTCCTCCAACGTCACCGGCGACGACGCCGCTGCCGCAGCCGCCACCAAGGCGCGCGAGGATTACGCCAAGATGCAGTACTACGAGATGTTCCGCGACGGCAAGAACGTCTACACCGAGCACTTCCAGACCGAGGCCAACGAAACCGACCCCAACCTGGCACCGGGTACGACCAAGATCAAGTAGCGGGTCACTCATAACTGAAACGTCTGTCCGGGCGGAGGCATATAAGGTTCCCTGCTCGGACAGTCCTGCGCAAGACGGGGGCCACATTAAGTGGCCCCCTTTGCGTGCGGAACTCGCGATGAACCTTATATGCCTCCGCCCGGACAGACGCCTTGTTGTTGGAACGCGGCTTGTCATGGGGGTATCCGCTAAACATATATAAGTCGAAGGCCACGTCATGTGGCCTTTTTTGCATCCGGAAACCGTGTCCCAGAATTCACGTCCGGAGCGGGATGCAGTTTCCGCTTGTGGCTCCGTTGGGAAACTCCATCCCACTCCGATCGCAAATTCCGGGTCGCATTTTCCGCCAGAGCCCTCAACCGGAAACTGCATCCCACTCCAAAGGCAAATTCCTGGACGCACTTTCCGAAACCCCATCCATTCGGAAAGTGCGTCCCACTCTGCATACATCCAGCGAACGCATGCGAGTGTGTCGTCCGGGACGGTCTCGTCATCGGGGTGATGGAAAATGTCACCCCAAACGCTTGCCACGGTTGCGCCTATGAGTGTCAAGAAAAAAGCCTCGAGAATTTCGAGGCTTTCACATTTGTATTGTTTTGCACGAAGGACCGCGAACGACGAAGCTACTCGCCCAAAACGGCCTTTTTGGCGGCTGCAGCCATGTTGTCCAGATCTTCCTTGGTGGGATGGTCCTTCGCAGCAATCCAGTTGTCGAGCAGCATCTTATAGCGCGCGTTGTCGGGATCTTGCTCGAGCATGGCCTCGTAGCGCTGCTTGACCGCGGGACCCATCTTGCCCTGGCACATCGCCCAGCCCGCAAGCTCGGCATCCCCAGCCAAATTGGAAGTCACGCGATCAATAATCTGCTGGTAATAGCTCTGGTCGGCCCCAAAACCGCAGGTGCCAAACAGGAAGACGCGCTTGCCGTGCAAGGCGGAGAGCAACGCCGCGACCGAAGGCGTGCACGCGCCCTTGTCGCACCAAAAACCGACGAGCACCGTGTCGGCCGCGCAGGCGCCCTGCGCCTCGAGCGCAACCTGATCTGCATCCGCATCGTCGCTCAACGCCGCGGCATGGACAAACTCAACACCCGCAGCCTGCAGAGCGCGCTTGATCGCGCCCGAAACCATCCTGGTATTACCGCTCTTGCTGTTAACCACCAAAGAGCACGTCATAGTCACGTTGCCTCGTATCCCCCAAAACTAAAGCCACTAATGCAATTTATTAGATGAATATCTTAGTACTAACGTGACAGATGTAAACCACCGTCTGTCGATTGATTAATTTGCCCCACGGGCTTGCTCACTGGGCAAACTGGCTGCGATAGAGTTCGGCGTAGAAGCCGCCTGCCGCTAGCAGCTCGTCGTGCGTGCCGCGCTCGATAATCTGGCCGTCGCGCATCACCAGAATGCAGTCGGCGTTGCGGATCGTCGACAGGCGGTGCGCCACCACAAAGCTTGTGCGGCCGGCCATAAGCTCGTCGAACGCCGCCTGCACCTGCAGCTCGGTGCGGGTATCGATGCTCGAGGTCGCCTCGTCCAGCAGCAGAATCGCCGGGTCGGTGAGCATGACGCGCGCGATGCACAGCAGCTGTTTTTGACCCTGGCTAAACGTGCCGCCGTCCTCGCCGATTACCGTATCGTAGCCGCCTGGCAGCTGCACGATAAACTTGTGCGCGTGCGCGCGCTTGGCAGCTTCGATAACCTGCTCGCGCGTGGCGTCGGGACAGCCGTAGGCGATGTTTTCCGCCACCGTGCCCTCGAACAGCCAAGTGTCCTGCAACACCATGCCAAAGGCGCGGCGCAAGCTTGCGCGCGTGTAATCACGCGAGGAACGGCCATCGACCGCAATGCGACCGGCATCGATATCGTAAAAACGCAGCAGCAAATTGATGAGCGTTGTCTTGCCACAGCCCGTAGGACCGACCAGGGCAAAGCGCATGCCGGGCTTAGCCTCGATGCAGATGTCCTGAAGCAGCTTGCGGTCGGGCACGTAGCTAAAGTCCACATGCTCAAGGGCGACCTCGCCCTGCGGTGCGGCAAGTTCCACGGCATCTGGCGCGTCGGGCTCCTGCTCGCGCGCATCGAGCAGCGCAAACATGCGGCGCGCCGAGGCATACGCCGTCTGGATCTGCGTAATGACGTTGGTGACCTCGTTGAACGGCTTGGTGTACTGGTTGGCATAGGACAGGAAGATCTGCACGCCGCCCACCGTAAGCGCCGCGGGCACGCCCGCGATCACGCCCACGCAGCCGATCACAGCGACCACGGCATAGATGATGCTATTGATAAAACGCGTACCGGGGTTGGAGAGCGAACCCATAAACTGCGCGCGCTCGCCCGCGGTGTAGAGCTCGGCATTGAGGGCATCGAAGCGCTGCTGGGCGTTAGGGCCATAGGCAAAGGCGTCGACAAGCTTTTGCTCGCCTACGTACTCCTCGATATGACCACCGAGCTGCCCTTGAATACGCTGCTGTGCCGTAAAGCTTTTGTTGGAAAGCTTGGCAATAGCACCAGCTGCAAAAATGGAAAGCGGCGTGATGAGTACCACCACGAGCGTCATGGTCAGGTTAATGGAGAGCATAAACGCGAGCGTGCCCACGATGGTGATAACACCGGTGAAGAGCTGCGTAAAGCCCTGCAGCAGACCGTCGCCCACCTGATCGACGTCGTTGACCACGCGGCTCATAAGGTCGCCGTGGGCATGGCTGTCGATAAAGCTGAGCGGCATACGGCTGAGCTTATCGCTCGCCTCCACGCGCATGTCGCGCACCGTTTCGTAGGACAGGCGGTTAACGCAATAGCCCTGTAGCCACTGGAAGGCCGCGGCCCCCACCACGACGAGCGCGAGTTTGGTAACAAGCGGCAGCAGCGCGTCGAAGTCCACCTGCCCGGCGGCGACGATAAGGTCGATGCCCTCGCCGATGAGAATGGGCGTATAGAGTTGCAAGATCACCGAGACGGCGGCACTCACAAACGACGCTACAAACGAAATGCGATGCGGGCGAACATAGCCCAGTAGGCGGCGGGTCACCGCACCCACGGGATAGCGCTCGGGGTCGCCAGGCTGGCGCGGGCCGTCGCCCAGGTCGTTGAGGCTATCGTTACCGGACACGTTGGCCGTCATCGTGGCGACCGAACCGGAGGAAGTGTACGGATTCATTTAGCAGCCCTCCTTTGCGCAGACGGATGCGGGGGCGGTCGGGGCACCTGGGGCGAGCGCGGGCGCTGTGCTCCCCTGCTGGCCCTCGAGCTCCTCGCGGCGCAGCTGCGACTGGCAGATCTCGCGATAGAGCTGGCAGGTCGCGTACAGCTCGTCATGCGTGCCCAGGCCCGCAACCGAGCCGTGGTCGAGTACGCAGATCATGTCGGCATCGCGCACGGTCGAGACGCGCTGGCTCACGATGACAGTCGTCAGCGGCAGCCCGCCCTCGGCGGCACCGCGCACGCTGCGCTCGCGAATGGCATGGCGAAGCGCCGCGTCAGTCTTAAAGTCGAGCGCCGACGCGGAGTCATCCATGATCAGGACCTGCGGAGCGCCCACCAGGGCACGTGCGATGGTCAGGCGCTGACGTTGTCCGCCGCTGAAGTTCTTGCCGCCCGCCTCGACCGGGGCGTCGAGGCCCTGGGGCTTGTTGTGCACGAACTCGCTCGCTTGCGCCATATCGAGCGCTGCCCAGAGCTCCTCGTCGGTCGCCGACTCGTCACGCCAGGTCAGGTTGCTGCGGATAGTGCCGCTCACCAGCGACGCACGCTGCGGAACGGTCGCGACCACGTGGCGCAGCTGGTCGAGCTGCCAGGCGCGCACGTCGGAGCCCATCACGTACACGCTGCCCACGCCCGCATCGTACAGGCGCGGGATGAGCGAGACGAGCGTGGACTTGCCGCTACCCGTACCGCCGATAATGCCGAGTGTCTTGCCCAGCGGGAGTTCCAGCGTCACATCGTTGACAGCATTGGCCGCGCCAGCGCCAAACGAGAAGCTCGCATGGCTCAAGCTCAGCGCGGGAACTGGAGCGACATTGCCCGGCTTGGGCAGCGCGACCGGCTGGTTGCCCTCGTCGGTGATGCCCGGCACGCAATTGAGCACCTCGTTGATACGCGACGCGCTGGCGCTCGCCTTGGTAAAGACCACGACCAGGTTGGCGACGTACACGATGGAGGTCAGGGTCTGCGTCATGTAGTTCACAAACGCCATGACCTGGCCCTGCGTAAGCTCGCCCACGCTGACCTGGATGCCGCCCACCCACAGGATGGCGCACACGCCCAGGTTCATCACCAAAAACGTGACGGGGTTGAGAATCGACGAGAGCTTGCCCACCGCGATGGCAGTATTGGCCTGGTCGTCGGCGGCCTGCGCAAAGCGCTCGCGCTCGTGATCTTCGCGCACGAAGGCGCGAACCACGCGGGCGCCCGAAAGGCCCTCGCGGCAGATAAGCGCGATGCGGTCGAGCTTTGCCTGCAGCTGCTTGTAGTACGGAATGCAGCGCGCCATGACAACCCAGAACACCAGGCCAATGGCGGGCGTGCAGATCAAAAAGATGATGCCGAGCTTAAGGTCGATGGCAAGGGCCGCGCACATGGAGCCCACCGCTAGAAAGGGCCAGCGGATGAGCATGCGCACGCCCAGCGCCACAGCGAGCTGGACCTGGTTAACGTCGTTGGTGATGCGGGTGATGAGCGACGGCGTGCCAAAGCGGTCGAGCTCAGCATAGCTCAGCTTGTTGATGTGCTCGTAGAGCGCGCCGCGAATGTCGGTGCCCATGCCCTGCGAGGTGAGCGCCGCCATCTTTTGGCAGACGAGCGTAAACGAGATGCCGATCACGGCCATGGCGGCAAGTAGCATGCCGTAGTGGATAACGGCGCTCACGTCGTGCGAGCCAATGCCCTTGTCGATCATCTGGGCAATCACCAGCGGCGTCAGCAGGTCAAAGATCACTTCGATCAGCTTACACGCAGGGCCGATCACCATATACCGGCGAAACTTACCACCAAAACGCCTAAGCAGCTCAATCATAAAAAGGCACTCCCTATCATCATCCACATTCAATTCGAATCATGATAGTACCGCCACCCCAAAAGAAGCGTAAACAACTCGTCATTTCTAACGGGATTCAGTTTTCAGAGGGGTATACGCGCACACCCAGCCAGTGTCGGGTCAACTAGCATGGTATATTTACATTAGTGCTACCAAGTTAGTCGCCGACCCTTGAAATGAGGTGCCGAGATGAACGACATTCTCGCAAGAAGAGCAAGACGAGCAACCGTGGGCATCGCCCTTTCCGCGGCACTTGTCGCGGGAATCGCCCCCGCAACGGCGATCGCGGCAGAAACCAGTTCCCCCACCGGTGCGGCCGTTTCGCAGACGAGCGCCACCAGCGGCAATTCGGGCACCCCGCAGACAGAAGATGCGGCCGCCGCAAAAGAAAAAGCGTATGCAGCCATGCAGGAAGCGCTCAAAAAACTCGAGGCCGCAAAAAACGCCGCAAGTCCCGAGAAAATTGCGAGATTCAATGATGACATTGCCCGTTTTCAAGAGCTCCGCGACAAGATGGCGGCGCAAGCCGTCGAAGAGAGGGAACTCCTTCCCACCATGCAAGCGGACATCGATGCAGCCCAAGCCAAATACGACGGGGCCATCAACCGGACAAGCGGCCTTCAGGCAGAATTAGATAAGGCACTTGAAGCACTCGGCGACGAGGAGCCCAGCACAGCTATTAAGGAGCAAATAAAGCAGTTGCGCAGTGAGATCATGTCGGCAGAAAGGCGAGAAGAATCTTGTGAAGATGATCTTCACCGCTACCAACGCCGGCTCGAAAGCCAGGAAAAACAGGTTCAGTATTTCGAAAGTGAGGCAGAGGAAGCTAAAGCCCACATCGACGAGGACATAGCCAAGCGAAATGCGCTCCTTAGCGATTTGGAAAGGCTCTGTTAGACCAGGATTGACATACATGTGTCCCCACGGTGCCATATCTTTGACCCGTAGACCGCGATGATGGGGGCAGCATGAACGCCGAAGACCTGGTCCTCAACTT
>DBGDSC010000007.1:0-20048 GCA_048402045.1 Collinsella sp. | reverse complement strand
GTTCCTTCAACTGGGAAAATGCCGCCCCCGGGGCCCGGATGGGGCCTCGGGGGCGTTCGGCTAGCTGCGGGAACGTCCTATCCGCTCAATGTGTTCGGCTGAGATCGGAAATCAACCCACCACAAAGGAGTAGGCTTCTGTTCCGATTTTCAAATATCTCAATCTGTAACATCTGGGCGGGCAAATTGGCTCTATCTGTTACAGATCGAGACAAAAGGCAGGCGTCGGGACGAACATCTCATTCTGTAACAGTAAGACGACTTTTAACGGTCTAGATGCTACAGATTGAGACAAACCGCTGGGACGGGTCAAAACCACCACAAAGGTGCCTGTCCCCTTTGTGGTGGTGAGGTGCTAGGGGAGGAGCTTCATGGCGGCGTCGTGGGCGGCGTGCTCGTAGGCGTCGTCGAGGGGCTTGAGCGGCAGCAGGGCGGCGGCCTGTGCATCGCCACGCCGCTCGAGGGCGTGGGTAATGAGCCAGTCGGCGAGTTCGGGGTTTTTGGGCAGTGCCGGTCCGTGTAGGTACGTGCCGATGACGCCCTTGTAGATGAGACCCTCAAAGCCATCATCGCCGTTGTTGCCGGTGCCCGTGACGACGGACGTTCCGAGCGGCGTGGCCTCGGCGTCCAAAAGCGTGCGGCCACCGTGGTTCTCGAATCCCACAAAGGGCTCGGGTGCCAGATCGGTTTTGACGGCTACGTTGCCGATCAGGCGGTCGGAGCCGCGTACGGTTTCGGCGGCAATGACGCCCAGGCCCTCGATGCGATTCTCGCCCATATAGTACGAACGGCCGAGCAGCTGATAGCTGCCACAGATGGCAAGCAGCGAGCCGCCATCCTCAACATAGGCCGCTACCTTGTCTTTTTGGGCGAGCAGCTCGTGTGCCACGGCTAGCTGGTCGCGGTCGGAGCCGCCACCCATCATGACGATATCGGCGTCCGTCAAATCAAGCGTTTCGCCCATACGGACCTCGTCTACACGCGCGGGAATGCCACGCCAGGAGCAACGGCGCTCGAGCGCGATAACATTGCCGCCGTCGCCGTAGAGGTTAAGGGCATCGGGATACAGGTAGACGATGCGCAGCGGGTGCGAAAGCTCGACTGGCGCGATGCCGACAGGAAGAGCGCTGCCGTCGGCACGGGCTACGGCGCGCCCGGCAACAGCGTCGGCGGTGGCGCCTTTCAGCCCGTCGAGCTCCTTGACCAGCGGCGGGAAGGCCGTGTAGTTGGCGACGGCGTAGAAGGTGTCATCGGCGGCCTCGTCTGCCACGGCGCCAATTGCCTGCGCGACGTCCGAGATAATCGCGGCATCGATGCCGGCGTACTTGAGGCGCACCTGCATGTCGTGCGCGCGCGTGCCTCCGGCAAAGGCGACAAGACCCGGCGTGTCGGCGATGCGCTCAAAGTCGACGTCGTAGATCCACGATACATCGTGGCCGTCGGCATCGTTATCGTTGAGGAAGAAAGCGCAGAGTCTGCCGCCTGCCGTCTTGATGGACTGGATTTGTCGATCGAAGCCTACGGGATTCTTAGCCAGGTTGGCCTCGACGGTGCGGCCGGCGATATCCCAGCGGCCCATGCGTCCGCCGGCGGGGACGTAGGCATCGAGCGTGGGCTGCAGGTGCGCCGTATTCACGCCTAACTCATGTGCGGCAAAGAATGCAGCGGCAACGTTGTAGACCATGTACAGGCCGTTGTAACGCGTGACGATGTGTGCGGCTGGCGCGCTGGAATCAGATCCAAACACCAGGTCAAAACCATAGCCGTCGCAGCCGAGCTCCACGCCCGTCACGCGACGGACAAGCGCAGGGCGGGCCCAGCCGCACGAGGGGCAATGGTAGGCGCCGAGCTGGCCGTATTGCACGTAGTCATACTCCAGCGGCGCGTTGCACTGTGAGCAAAAACGTGAGTCGCTAATACGGTCGGACTCGGTGTTGGTGGCGCCGTCGATGCCAAAGGCAATACTCGCGTTGGGAACGCGCGCGGCAATCGAGGCGCACAGCGGGTCGTCGGCGTTGTGGATAAGCGTTGTTGTCGGCGAGAGCTCCAACGCATGGGCGATGACCTCCTGGGTGTGATCGATCTCGCCGTAGCGGTCTAGCTGGTCGCGGAACAGGTTGAGTAGCACAAAGTACGTCGGCTTGAGCTTGGGCAGAACGCGTACGGTGTAAAGCTCATCGCATTCAAAAACGCCCACGCGCTTGCCGCCGCCGGCTCGCTTGAGGCCGCTGCGCGCCTCAAGCAGTGCACCCACCACGCCCGGCTCCATGTTGTTGCCGGCGCGGTTGCATACCACGGTGGCGCCGCTGGCGGCAACGGCGTCGGCGATGAGGTTGGAGGTGTTGGTCTTGCCGTTGGTGCCGGTGATCACCACGCTGCGGTCGACAAGGCCCGCGAGGTCGCTTAGCAGCTCGGGGTCGATCTTCATGGCGATGCGGCCGGGGAGTACGCCGCCCTGGCGTTTGAGGACGGAGCGCAGCCCCCAGCGGGCGATATCGCTCGAGGTGCAGGCAAGAGATGAGCGGAGGTTCATGAAACCGTTCCTAACGTAAACGACATGGTCGGGTCGAGTGCGTCACTAAAAACCGTAGCGGCGCGCAAATTCCTGGGCAAGCTGCGACACGTCTTCGCAGGCATTGGCCCAGGGGGCAAAGTCGGGAGTGTCCGAGATAATACCGTCCGCTTCCCAAACGGCCTGGTGCGAAAGATCCCAGGGATCGTGTGGCTCGGGCCGGCAGGGAAGGTACGGTGTCTGGTACATGGGGTTCAGTAAGAAGAACGCACCGCCCTCGCAGCGGTTGGCAAACTCGCGCAGCGCGCGTGTCGCCGGGCGCATCTTGTTTGTTTTGAACAGCAGGATCGTGCGGGCGAGCAGATACCAAGGAGAGTTCTCGAGCGCGTCAGCCCCGATCTCTTCCTCGAGCTGGTGGGCCAGGGCAAAAAAGCCGTCCTGGTCTTCCAGGCGAGCGAGGGCGAACAACACGGTGCCTGCGGCTCGGGTGGGGTAGCCTTCCGCCTTAAGAACACGGCGGGCGTAGTTGGCGGCAGCACGGTAACGAGCGCTCGCCATGCACAGCTGCGAGATGGCCTCGAATGTGTGAAGCCACCCGATAAGAGCCGGCTCGCTCACGGTAAGGTCTGCTGCGGTGGCACCGTCGGTCAAAACATTATTGGCCCAGTAGTGCGGGGCTTCCATGTCGAACCCGGGCACGCTTTGCTGCAGGTAATCGGCCGTGGTCGCCTCGAGCTTCATAAGGTCGCCCAGGCAGGCGTCAACGGGCGTGTCGGCCAGGATGATGGCGAGCAGCTGGGCATCGAGGACATGCGCATCGATGCGGACGATCTTGAGCAGCTCATCGCGCATATCGTCGAACAGGCGGTTGCGCGTCTGTTCAAACTCCTCATCGCTGCCCATGTCCTCGATCCGATGGAGCTCGTCGAGCAGGTGGCGGTGAACGCCGGCATAGGACAGCAGCGCCTGGGCATGCTCGGACTGCGCATACTTTTGGGGATTCGCGCTAATGTCGTTATGGACAAGCTCGCGTGCTGCATCGGTGAGCTCGGGGTGCGACGCCAGGTAGGTGCGCTCCAGGTAGGCGGGGATGTAGACGCTCGGATCCATTAGAGGTCTCCTCCCTTAAACGGCAAACCCTGCTCGGCCGCCCGCAGTATGCGCTCATCGATTTGGGAACGCACGATATCGTTGGTGGCGACCCAGGCAGCAAAGCTGGCGTTGTCGGGGGCGCCCAGGCCCTCCTGCAGTACCGGCGTCGCCTCGGACAGCGCGAGGACAAGCTCGTCGGTGGAGCCCACGCCCACGTTGACGCGGGCATAGACGCCATCGGGAAACTCGGTTTGGAAGTAGAGCGCCTCGGCCGCGTGCGGGCACGAGCGTGCGAGGATGCGCAAATAGTGCTCGGCGCCCTCGTAGTCCAGCTCGCGCCAGGCAGCGCTCATCAGCGCGATGAGCGTCCACGGGTCCAAGTCGCGCTCCGCATCCTTGGGACGACGGCGCAGCGGCGTGTTGGCGAGATAGGGGACGGAGTGGGCAGAGCGAAAGCGCTTGAGCTCCTCGGCGGGGTATTCGAGCTTTGCCATGGCGAGCATCGCGGTGTGGCGGACACCAGCGGGGTCGTTGGGCGCAAAGTCGAGGCTGCGGTTTGCGGCTTCGAGCGACATGCGATAGCGGCCGCTAATGAGCGCGCGTGACGCAAGGGCGGCAAGCCAGCGCAGATAGGGGCGGCGCGTAAGGTCGCCTGCGGCCTCACGCTCGTAGGGGTCCTGCGCCGAGGCGATTTTGAGCGCCAGGTCATGCTCGACTTCATCGCGCTTGGATGCCAAGTACTGTACGTATTCCTCGTTGGAGCTGGCGGTGAGGGCGGTCAGCATGCGCTGGGCATCCCAGTTGGTCGGATCGAGCGCGGCTGCCTCGCGGAGCATGTTCTCGGCAGCTGCCTCTTCCTGCTCTGCCTGGGTATCGTCAGGGATAAAGGGAATGCGGTAGTCGACGGCCTCGACCACCTTGGCAATCAGATGTCCGGCGCGGTCGCGGTCGTGCACGATGAGCGGTGCGGGGTTGCGGGTGAATTGTTCCATCAGACGCTCTACGGCGGCACCGTCGGTGAGCGGGATATTGTCGCGGCGCAAGGCCTCAAGAACGAGGCGATGGCAATCCTCTTGAATGGGATCGAATGCCATGGGGCCTCCTTTGCTGCGGTTAGGGTTCAAATATTTCTATATAAGGTTCTAGTTTACCCGCATGTGGCACACCGGGGGTGCCGCACTTGGACTTGCACCTTTGCACCACGAAGACGGATGTCGCACAAATGTCGGCACCTTGGACGACCGAGTGGTATCACGGTGCCGCAAACGGTCGATTTTTGGCGGCGAACGGTGCATATTTTGGAGGGGCACGGTCCTGCCCGGGATATGTAGTCAACCTTGATAAAACGTTTGCCCAGCTTGGGAGTATGAATGCCGCACAAGGGTCTTCAGGGATAGAAAAAACGTTTCATCATTGGCGGCTTTAGGTGAATAACTGACCAACCAGAACGGTAAAATAGTGTTTGTCTGAGCGTTGAGACGTTTAGACATCGCGCATTGTCATCGCCGGCAACGCGCAAACCGGTCCTAACGGAGCCAATTGGGTGCTCCGTTATATACGCAAGTCTAAGAGGGGCTTGTTTAGGAGGCACAGTATGGGACGTTTTACCAATCCTCGCGATCTGTACTTTGGTGAGGGCGCTCGCCACGAGGTGAAGAACCTCAAGGGTAAGAAGGCCATCATCGTTTCTGGCGGCAGCTCTATGCGCCGCGGCGGGTTCCTGCAGGACGTTGAGGCCGACCTCAAAGAGGCCGGCATGGAGGTCAAGCTGTTCGAGGGCGTCGAGTCCGATCCCTCCATCGAGACCGTCATGAAGGGCGCAGCCGCTATGCGCGACTTCGAGCCCGACTGGATCGTTGCTATCGGCGGCGGTTCGCCCATCGATGCTGCTAAGGCCATGTGGGTCTTCTACGAGTATCCCGAGGAGTCCTTCGACAACATTATCCAGCCGTTCAGCTTCCCCGAGCTGCGTCAGAAGGCTCACTTCTGCGCCATTTCCTCTACCTCCGGCACTGCTACCGAGGTCACCGCATTCTCCGTCATTACCGACTACGCCAAGGGCATCAAGTACCCGCTGGCCGACTTCAACATCACCCCTGATGTCGCCATCGTCGACCCCGAGCTCACCTACACCATGCCCGCCAAGCTGTGCGCTCACACCGGCATGGATGCTCTGACCCACTGCATGGAGGCCTACGTTTCCACCTGCGCCTCTATGTTCACCGACGCCAACGCTCTGCACGGCATCCGCGAGATCGTCGAGTGGCTGCCCAAGTCCTATGCTGGCGACCATGAGGCCCGTCAGCACATGCACGAGGCTCAGTGCATCGCCGGTATCGCCTTCTCCTCGGGCCTGCTCGGCATCGTTCACTCCATGGCTCACAAGACCGGTGCTGCCTTCGAGAACGGCCACATCATCCACGGTGCCGCTAACGCCATGTACCTGGGCAAGGTCATCCAGTGGAACTCCAAGGATCCCCGTGCTGCCGAGCGTTACGCTTACGTGGCCAAGGAGATCCTGCACCTTCCCGGCGAGACCAACGAGGAGCTCATCGCTGCGCTCGTCCAGAAGATCCGCGACCTCAACGACCAGCTCAACATTCCGCAGTCCATCAAGGATTACGCGAATGGTGGCGTGAAGGTCGACGCCGAGAACCCGCAGATGGTTTCCGAGGAGGAGTTCCTCGCCAAGCTGCCCGAGATTGCCGCGAACGCTGAGCAGGACGCCTGCACGCCCGAGAACCCGCGTGAGACCAAGGCTGCCGACTTCGAGAAGATCCTCAAGGCCTGCTACTACGACACCGACATCGATTTCTAATCGACTCTTGTTATCGTAACGAGGGGCTCCGCACGTATCTGTACGGAGCCCCTTTCTTTTTTCTTTTAGAGAATGGGATAGTTATGGCTGCAATTTTCAATAGCCCCAGCAAGTACATCCAGGGTCCGGACGAGCTCGCCAAGCTCGGCTCCTATGTCGAGCCGCTCGGCGCTAAGGCCCTCGTCATCGTGACGCCTTCGGGCAAGAAGCGCGTCGGTGCCAAGATCGAGGGCGGCTTTGCCGAGGCTAAGGCCGAGCTGCTGTTTGAGGATTTTAACGGCGAGTGCTCCAAGGGCGAGGTCGATCGCCTGGTTGCGCTCGCTCGCGACAACGGTTGCGATATCGTCGTCGGCGTCGGTGGCGGCAAGATCCTCGACACCGCGAAGGCCGTCGCCTACTACCTGGAGTCCCCGGTTATCATTTGCCCCACCATCGCCTCGACTGATGCACCGTGCTCGGCACTTTCGGTGCTTTATACCGATGACGGCCAGTTCGACAAGTACCTCTTCCTTAAGGCAAACCCCAATATCGTCCTTATGGATACGACGGTTATCGCGGCGAGCCCGGTGCGCCTGACGGTTTCCGGCATGGGCGATGCGCTCGCAACCTATTTCGAGGCCCAGGCAACGCACGATGCCGACGGCGGCACCTGCGCTGGCGGCAAGGGCGGCATGGCCGGTCTGGCGCTTGCCAAGCTCTGCTACGAGACGCTTATGGCCGATGGCGTTAAGGCCAAGGTTGCGCTGGAGAAGGGTGCGCTCACGCCTGCCGTCGAGCATATCATCGAGGCAAACACGCTGCTCTCCGGCATCGGCTTTGAGAGCTCGGGCCTTGCTGCTGCTCATGCCATCCACAATGGCCTGACGATGCTGCCCGAGTGCCACGGCATGTATCACGGCGAGAAGGTCGCCTTTGGCACTATCGTCCAGCTGGTACTCGAGGATGCTCCGACTGAGAAACTCGAGGAAGTCCTGGGCTTCTGCATTGAGCTGGGCCTGCCCGTTACGCTCAAGGAGCTGGGCGTTGCCGAGGTTACGCGCGAGCAGGCCATGATTGTTGCCGAGGCCGCGTGCGCGCCTGAGGACACCATGTGCAACATGCCGTTTGAGGTGACGCCCGAGATGGTCGCAAACGCCATCCTGGGTGCCGACGCGCTGGGCCACTACTATCTCATGGATGAGTAAATCAAGCTAGGGAAGGGGCAAAGCCGGCAGACGGCTTTGCCCCTTTTTGCTATGGTGCAAAGGGGTCAGGTTACTTTGCACCAATTGTTGTTGATGAAAGGGCGGATTCTCGTATGGCGCTTCCCATGGTTTATGGCGGTCCCGGTCGGTATGTTCAGGGGCCGGGTGAGCTCTCGCGTCAGGGCAGGTATTTGTCATGGTTGGGCTGCGCTGCCTATGTCTTGTTTGACCAGGGCACCGAGGATCGGCTGTGTAGGCAGATCGTCGATGGATTTCTGGATGAAGATCTAAGCGAGCCGTTCGTTAAGATCTATAACGGTCCGTGTACGGAAGAGGCCGTTGTAAAAATGGCTAAGGAAGCCCGGGCTGAGTATTGCGACATGGTGGTGGGTATTGGCGGCGGCAAGATGCTCGATATCGCCAAGGCCGTTGCGTTTTATGCCGAGTTGCCGTTGTGTGTATGCCCCACGGCGGCATCGATGGATGGTCCGTGCAGCGAGATTTCCGATGCCGACCTGATGAGCGTTGCAGATGCGGCCTTTAGAAACGAACGCAACATGGCCAACGAGCAGACCAAGGTGACCAAACAAAAGCTCGTGCAGCTCATGTGCGAGGCATAGTTGGCGCTTGATTGACCTTGTGCAATCGAGGCGGCGATAGGCCATAGACTATTTGCCTCAAAGGTGCGCCGCGTGTAATTTGCCCGAGGCGTGGGCCGATAGCGTATCATTATCTCTTGCTTGTTTGCACTGCTCAGGGAGGGGCCGCGCATGGCGCAGGAACACGATCTGTTTGATGACATTATCGAGATCAGCAAGGGTTTCGACTTTCTTAAAAACCCGCTTGGCGGCGTGACCGATGCACTCGATCCGTCGGCGCCGCAGTGGAATCCTGCCGACTACAAGGAGCGCCCGCGCGGCAACACCATTCCGTGCCTGACCTGCAAAAACGAAAAGAGCGGCTGCACCGCGTGCATGGACGTGTGCCCGGTCAACGCCATCGAGGTCGAGGAAGACGCTATCGAGATCCTCGACTCTTGTCGCAAGTGCGGCCTGTGCGCCGCTGCCTGTCCGACCGAGGCGATCATCTCGCCGCGCCTGGCGCCCAAAAACGTCTACGACGACATTGTCTCTGCGGCTACGAGTCACGAAACCGCCTACGTTACCTGCACGCGTGCCCTTAAGCGCATGCCGCGCGAGAACGAGGTTGTCGTTGCCTGCGTGGGCGATATTACGGCCGAGACCTGGTTCTCGGTACTGGCGGACTATCCCAACGTGAGCGTCTACCTGCCACTGGGCGTGTGCGATAAGTGCCGCAACACCGGTGGCGAGGACATTCTGGGCGAGGCCATTGCTACCGCCGAGGAGTGGGCGGGTACGGGTATGGGCCTGGAGGTCGACCCCAAGAGCCTCAAATGCCATAAGCGCCGCGAGTACGAGCGCAAGGAGTACATGGATAAGATTGCCCGCACCACGGGCCTGACGGTGACCAAGCTCAATCCGGCGACGGCGGCGCTGGCCTCGGTGACGCAGAAGTTGAAGGCTCACCGTCACCAGATCACGCAGCTCGAGCGCACGCTCAACACCATGTGCGGCACCACGACGACCAAGCGTCGCCGTTCGCTCACGCACGGGCGGCAGCTGGTGCTCTCGACGCTGCAGAACCACCCCAAGCTTGCCCAGAATATGCAGGTGAGCACACCGGAATGCGATTTTGACAAGTGCACGTCGTGCGGCGAGTGCGTCAACGTGTGCCCCACGTTTGCCTGCGATTTGGTGGGAAGCGGTCGCTTTGCACTGGAGTCCACGTATTGCCTAGGTTGCGGAGCCTGCGTCAAGGTGTGCCCCGAGCATGCGCTCAAGCTGGTCGAGCACGATGCGTCCAATCTGGTCGTTGTCGACCCCGAGGCCGAGGAAAAGGCCGCTCAGAAGGCCAAGGCCCACGAAGAGGCCCAGAAGGCCAAGGCCGAGGCAAAGGCCAAGCTTGACAAGATGCTCGATCAGGTGGAAAAGCTCGCGGACTAGCCTGCGAGCCTAATCTCTGCTTCATTTGCGCCGCCGCGGTGTCCGGATTCGCCCGGATGCTGCGGCGGCGCTATACTTATGCAGTTTGAAGTACCTGTATCAAAAGGAGCTGTCGTGTCCCTTTCCATCGGTATCGTGGGCCTGCCCAACGTGGGCAAGTCGACGCTGTTCACCGCGCTTACCAAAAAGACCGGCCTTGCCGCCAACTACCCGTTTGCCACGATCGACCCCAACGTGGGTATCGTCGACGTGCCCGATAGCCGCTTGCAAAAGCTTGCCGACATCGTTAACCCGGGTCGTATTGTGCCGGCGACGGTCGAGTTCGTCGACATCGCAGGTCTGGTGAAGGGCGCTAACGAGGGCGAGGGCCTGGGCAACCAGTTCCTGGCCAACATTCGCGAGACCGACGCCATCTGCGAGGTCGTGCGCTACTTTAAGGACCCCAACGTCATGCGTGAGGTGGGCCGCACGGGCGAGTTCGTCGATCCCGCCGGCGATGCCGACACCATCATGACCGAGCTCATCCTGGCCGACATGGGCACGCTCGAGAAGCAGCTGCCTAAGCTCGAGAAGGAGGCCAAGCGTGACAAGGAGCTCATGCCCAAGTTCGAGGTCGCCAAGCGCCTGCTTGCCTGGCTCAACGAGGGCAAGCGCGCCGCATCCATGGAGATGACCGACGAGGAGCGTGCCGCCGCCAAGGGGCTGTTCCTGCTCACCATGAAGCCCATCCTGTATGTGGCCAACGTGGACGAGGATATGCTCAACGACGACCTGGCGCCCATCGATGGCGTCAAGCCGTTGCCCATCTGCGCCAAGATTGAGGCCGAGCTTTCCGAGCTCGATCCCGAGGACGCCGCCGACTACCTGGAGAGCCTGGGCCTGGAACAGCCCGGTCTGGACGTGCTCGCGCAGGCGGCCTATAAGCTGCTCGGTCTGCAGTCGTTCTTTACGGCCGGCGAGATGGAGGTCAAGGCCTGGACGGTTCGTCAGGGCGCGACCGCCCCGCAGGCCGCCGGCGTCATCCACACCGATTTTGAGCGCGGCTTTATTAAGGCCGAGGTCATTGGCTATGACGACTACATCGAGCTCGGCGGTGAGCAGGGCGCCAAGGCCGCCGGCAAACTGCGTATTGAGGGCAAGGACTATGTCATGGCCGATGGCGACGTCGTGCACTTCCGCTTTAACGTGTAAGGACGACGCGCATGTTTAAATATGGCAAAAAAGCTGGCTACATGGGTATTGCGCTGCTCGTACTTGCGGTGATTCCGCTGGTGGTCGCAGCGTGCGTTATCCCCAACATTGGTCCCGAGGTGGCAACGAAGTTTAATGCCGCCGGCGAGGCGACGCGCTGGGGTAAGAGCTACGAGCTGTTGGCGCTGCCGGTACTCAATCTGCTGCTGAGCGTGGCGACGTACTTTACGGCGGGACGCCAGGCAAAAAATAATGATGACTCCGCCGCCATGGCGCGCATCGTGTGTGAACGCTACCTGCGCAACGGTTGCATCACGGGTGTGTTCCTCAACGTGATCAACGTTTACTTTATGTACTCGGCGATTACCGGAACGGGCTTTGGCTTTGGTTTCTAGCTTGTCCTTTTAGGCAACGAGCCTGCACGCATATTCAATGGCTGATGCGAGGCCGCCGCTCGATCGTGGTTGAAAGACTACATCGGCGGCGGCCTCGTTTTCGTATCCGGCGCCGCGAAGGGCGAGTGCTATGCCGGCTTCTAAAAGGAGCGGCAGGCCACGTTGGCTGGTTACGATTGCGACAGCCTGATTGAGCGAGCAGCAGTGCGCTTGGCATTGGATGGCAAGTTCACCTTGCGCCGGGCAAGGGACCAGAACAGCGGCGACGCGACTTGATAGCAATGCAAATGCTGTGCGTTCGTCCGGGGAAAGGCATTCGGCCTCAACGACGACAAGCTTGGGCGGCGCGCTGTTTGTGCGAGGCGTGGCTCGGTACATGCGGACCGAAGAACCCGACATAGAAAACTCCTGTGTATTCGGCAAAACGTAAACTATAGTTTACGTTTATGTTCGGCTCCATTTCAAACTCGGCTGCATGGACGAACGTGCGAAACAGATTCTTGGCAGGCGGGTCGAAGAGACTCGCAGGGACCTTGGTATCTCCAAGGTTGATTTTTGTGTGGCGACAGGAATCAGCCGACCCTACCTCGACCGAATCGAAGATGGGACGGCAAATTTCACGCTCAAGGTTCTATTTAAGATCGCGCCCGCACTCGGCATGACGGTGTCAGAGCTTCTCGAGGGTATCGAATAGGGCGTTCCCCCGCTGTATTTGACGCTCTTTGGGCGGGTCCCCCTGGTTGCGATGTGCAAAATCGCGAGTATTCAGCACCAGTTCGGCCGTAGATGGTAGCTCGAGCGGCTGGCTTTGCCTTTTTGACAGTAGATAATCCACACTCTAAATAAAAATGAGGAATAAATATTTACTAGACGGACCCTTCGTCCTAAAAGTTCGTCTAATAATCGGCCGATTCTATGTCTCCGGAGGAGAAATTGCAGAATACTCCGATTTTTGCACGGCCCGAGGGGGACCACCTGTCGTTTAAGGCTGCGATAATCGGAACTGCCTTAGGGATTAAGCCATCGGGATGCGGTCGTGGTTGACTTGGCTGTAGAACAGGCGCTGAATCTCTGCCGCATCGCGTGACTGGCCGAGTGCCCACATGGTCTTGGCCACGAGCGTCTCGGTGGTCATGTCATCGCCGCGCAGAATGCCCGGATGATCGGCGTAAGCGCGGCCGACCTCATAAACGCCCAGATCGAGACCCTCTTCGGGGACCTGCGTGGTCATAACGACGGTGCGGCCCGAATCGACCCAGCGGAAAATCGCCTCCTGGAATGACTCGCCGGACTCGCCAAACTCGGGAATACCGCCAATGCCAAAGGTTTCAAGAATTACAGCATCGTAGCTATCGGCTAGGGCGTCCAGGATACCCGGGTTCACGCCGGGCGTAAGCTTGAGTACAAACACGCGCGGGTCGATGCTGTCGTAGAAACGCACCGGGTTTTCGCCCTGATGAGTGCCGTGGAGCCCGTTGCGCACGATGCGGTCGTTGCGGATATAGGCGATGGGCGGATAGTTGACGCTGATGAACGCGTTAAAGCTCATGGTGCGCTGCTTGCGGGCGCGCGTGCCGGCAATGGCCACGCCGCCAAAAACGATCGAGACGTCGTGCGAATGCTCATCGAGCGCATAGAGCAGGCTTTGGTACAGGTTGAGCTTGGCATCGGTAAAGGGGTTGCCCATGGGCTTTTGCGAGCCGGTGAGTACGATGGGCTTGGGGCTGTCCTGAATCAGGTAGGAAAGCGCTGCCGCGGTGTAGCTCATGGTGTCGGTGCCATGCAGAATCACGAAACCGTCGTGGTCGGCATAACCCTCGACGATGACGTCGCGGATACGCATCCAGTCGCTCGGGCGCATATTGGTGCTGTCGATGTTCATGGGCTGCACGACGTCGAGCTCGCAGAGGCCCGAGATCTCGGGGACGCTCTGGGCGAGTTCCTCACCGGTCAGGGCGGGGGAGAGGCCGTTGCCGTCCTCGGTCGATGCGATGGTGCCACCCGTGGCGATGAGAAGGATGCGCTTCATGCTGGTATTCCTATCGTGTTTGCCGCCCCAGAGGCGGAGTCGTTCGGCAGTATTGTGGCACAGGGCGTCCAATGTTCAAACGTATTACATCATCTGTAACGTTTGGTAACACTTCAATTGCCGTCAAATAGGGGCCCAGGTCGTGCGTTTGCCGTGCGCTGATGGCTGCGAGGGACGAGAAACCCCATATAACGTGTACACTATGGAGGTTATTTTCGTTCATTCGCGCGGGTGGGCACCGGCTCCCCGCCAACAGGAGGGGAAACCATGGATCAAAAGGCTTCCGCAAAGGTCCTCGTACTCGACTTTGGTGCGCAGTACGGTCAGCTCATTGCCCGTCGCGTCCGCGACCTCAACGTGTATTCCGAGATCGTCCCCTGCGACATCTCGGCCGATGAGATTCGCGAGATGAACGCCTCTGCGCTCATCCTTTCTGGCGGCCCGGCCTCCGTGTACGCCGAGGACGCTCCGTCCATCGACCCCGCCATCTTTGACCTGGGCCTTCCCGTCCTGGGCTTCTGCTACGGCCATCAGATCACGGCTGTGACGCTCGGCGGCAAGGTTGGCCACTCCGAGGTGGGCGAGTACGGCCGCGCCACCATCACGCGCACGGCTGGCGCCAAGCTCTTTAACTCCACGCCTATGGAGCAGACCGTGTGGATGAGCCACCGCGACGCCGTGTCCGAGGTGCCCGAGGGCTTTACCGTTACCGCCAGCACCGACGTGTGCCCGGTTGCCGCCATGGAGTGCGTCGAGCGCAAGATCTTTACCACGCAGTTCCATCCCGAGGTCAAACACTCCGAGTATGGTCAGCAGCTGCTGAGCAACTTCCTGTTTGAGATCTGCGGCCTTGAGCCCAACTGGACCATGGACAACCTGGCCGAGACCATGACGGCCGAGTTCCGCGAGAAGGTCGGCGACGACCGCGTGATTCTGGCCCTGTCCGGCGGCGTCGACTCCTCCGTCGTGGCGGCCCTGGGCGCCCGTGCCGTGGGTAAGCAGATGACTTGCGTCTTCATCAACCATGGCCTGCTGCGCAAGGGCGAGCCCGAGCAGGTCGAGGAGGTCTTCACCAAGCAGTTTGACGTCGACTTTATCCACGTCCACGCCGAGGACCGCTATGCCGAGCTTCTGGCCGGCGTGACCGAGCCCGAGGAGAAGCGTCGCATCATCGGTACGCAGTTCTGGAAAGAGTTCTTCGCCGTGGCGCAGCAGCTCGAGACCGATGGCAAGCCGGTCAAGTACCTGGCTCAGGGCACCATCTACCCCGACATCATCGAGTCCGGCGCTCGCAAGACGGGTGGCAAGACGGCCACCATCAAGAGCCATCACAACTTGATCCCGTTCCCCGAGGGCGTGCACTTCGACCTCATCGAGCCGCTCGACCACTTCTTTAAGGACGAGGTCCGCGCGCTCGGTCTGGCGCTGGGCCTGCCGGGTCACATCGTGTTCCGCCAGCCTTTCCCGGGCCCGGGTCTGGCCATCCGCATCATCGGCGCGGTCGACAAGGAGAAGCTCGAGATCCTCAAGAACGCCGACGCTATCGTGCGCGAGGAGCTGGATGCTTACAACCAGCGTCTGTTTGAGCAGACCGGCGAGCGCAACTCCGAGCACAGCTGCTGGCAGTATTTCGCGGTGCTGCCCGACATTAAGTCCGTCGGCGTTATGGGCGACGAGCGCACCTATCAGCGCCCGATCATCCTGCGCGCCGTGGAGAGCTCCGACGCCATGACCGCCGACTGGGCCAAGCTGCCCTACGACGTGCTGGCCCGCATTTCCGGCCGCATCGTTGCCGAGGTTCCCGGTGCCAACCGCGTGTGTTACGACATTACGTCCAAGCCGCCCGCGACGATTGAGTGGGAGTAGGCTGACAGGGTTCTGACCTGTATTTTTGAGTGCCGCACTGTGCTGCTGAGTTTCGTTTCGTACGAGAGTCATGGCAAAGCCGCCAGCGACGGCGGTGAGTAAATACGGTAATCTGGCCTCCGTTCCCGCGTTGGGACGGAGGCTTTTTCTTTGCCGTTTTACTCCCTTTCACCTGCGATTTCGCGATTTACTCCCCGTATTTCAAGACGACAAGGCACGGGGCGGTATTCGGAGGAACGGGAGTAAAGATTTATCCCGAATGAGTAGACGCGCGATTTTTGTCCCCGAGAACGAAACGAGGCCGTTTCGGGGCCCGTGAAACTCAAATCGAACTCAACGGGCGTTTTTACGGTCTCCGTACGGCGTTTCCCCAGGTGGTTAATGGGGAGTAAAGAATCTCGCCGCCTCAATGAAAACGGGAGTAATCAGGGGAAATGCCGCAGTGTACTGCCGTGTGCCGCCATGTAAGCCACCGCGTCATTTACTCCCCATTTACGCTTGAAATGCCTTTGCATGCAATGGGGAGTAAAAACTCAGCTTACGCAGGAGCGAGCGGAGCTCACCGCCTAGCCTGGCGTCCTGATTCGGTTGCGTTGATTGCGAAATGCGGGGAGCCGTTACAGCAAGGCTTTCCAGTCCTCGTACTCGTCGGCGTCGATCTCGCCGTTCTCGAGCCGTGCGCGCTTCTCTGCCCACAACTCGATCGCCATCGCGGCTTTGGGCGCGTGCGGCGCCTTGGGGTTCAGGGAGAGGCCCGAACCGTCGGCTGAGGGAACTATGCCGAAGGAGTCTTCGAGCCGCACGAGCAGCGACATGAGGTCGCCTGCGGTCTCGACGCCGTAATCCTTGAGGGCGTTGACGGACACGCCGAGCGCTGCGGCGATGGACTCGAGCAGCTCGGGCTTGTCCATCAGCAAATCCTATCAGCGGCTCAAGGGCAAGGACGTGATTACCACTCCTAAGACGAAAAAGAGCAACCGTGTCATTAAGATGCCCAAATTCCTCTGTGGAGAGATGGAGGACTACTTAAAGATGTTTTACAGCACCGGGGCAAATGAACGGATTTTCCCTGTCAGCAAGCACTATCTCCACCATGAAATGGACAGAGGTGCGAAAGCGGCGGGAGTGAAGCGGATCAGAATTCACGACCTCCGACATTCACACATTTCCCTGCTGATTGATATGGGCTTCACCGCCCTGGCAATCGCTGACCGGGTGGGGCATGAGAGTATCGATATCACCTACCGCTACGCCCATCTGTTTCCTACAAGGCAGACGGAGATGGCGGACAAACTGGACTTTGAAAGGATGGGAACGTAACCATGTCACTGAAAAACCGAGACAACAAAAATCGCTGGAGGAACAAGACCGTGGCCTTCCGGGTGTCCCCGGAGGAAGATGAACAGATCGAGGCCGCTGTGCGGCTCTCCGGCCTGACAAAGCAGGACTACATCACAAGACGCCTCCTGTGCCGGGACGTAGTGGTACAGGGTAATCCCAAGGTCTACAAAGCCCTGCGTGACCAGCTTGCCGCCGTTCTGGACGAACTGCGGCGGGCCGAGGACGGGGCTGGCGTGGACGATGAACTGCTGGACACCATTCAGATGATCGCCGCTATCATGGGCGGCATGAAGGAGGATTGATAGATTGATGGATTCCAGAGAAACGAAAAGGACTGTCCCGGTTCCGTCTGTTGGCGCAGACGGGGAACAGCCCATTTCACAAACACCTACCGCAAGTATAACAGAGGAAACGACAGAAAACAATCCCCCTGAAAAAAATTATGCGGAACTGCTGCGGAAAATGCAGCGCATGAACGACCCGGCGTATCTCCCCACGATTTCCATGAACGAGTTGTACGAGAACGTCTATCAGAGCAGACCGCCCGTCATTGACGGTCTGCTCTATCCGGGGACGTACCTCTTTGCGGGAGCGCCCAAGGTAGGCAAGTCGTTTCTGATGGCCCAGCTTGCCTACCACGTCAGCATGGGCCTCCCCCTGTGGGACTATCCCGTTCACAAGGGGACTGTCCTCTATCTGGCGCTGGAGGACGATCACCGTCGCTTGCAGGAGCGGCTTTACCGGATGTTCGGCATGGACGGCACCAACGACCTCCTCTTTTCCATCTGCGCAAAGCAGGTCGGCAACGGGCTGGAGGAACAGCTAAAGCGATTCGTGCAGGAACACCCAGACACCAAACTGATTATCATTGACACCCTTCAGAAGATTCGGGAGGCTGGCGGGGATAAGTACAGCTACGCCAACGATTATGAGGTGGTAGGAAAGCTGAAACGCCTTGCTGACGCTTGCGGCGTCTGCCTCCTACTGGTACATCACACTCGGAAGCAGCAGGCCGACGACAAGTTTGATATGATCTCCGGCACCAACGGCCTGTCGGGGGCAGCAGACGGGGCCTTTCTTCTTCAGAAGGAGAAGCGGACGGACGGCACCGCCACCTTGGATGTGGTAGGACGTGACCAGCAAGACCAGCGGCTCTATCTCATTAAGGACAAGGAACACCTGACATGGACACTGGAGCGGATGGAAACGGAGTTGTGGGTAGAACCCCCCGACCCGGTGCTGGAGGCCGTAGCCGCCTTTATCACGGCGGAGAGGCCGTCCTGGGGCGGTACGGCCACGGAGTTGGCGGCAGCCCTGCAAGTGGATATGAAGCCCAATGCCCTGGCGATGCGGCTGAACGTCCGGGCCGGGAAACTGGCAACGGACTATCATATCCGCTATGAGAACACCCGCACCCACGCCGGGAGAAGTATCAGCCTGACCCTGGATCCTCCCCAAGCGTGACGACCGTGACGGCTGTGACGGCTTTTTTGAGAGCGGGGGCGGTGTCCAAAACATCGTCACGGTCGTCACGGCTGTCACGGGGAGCGGGGTCAAATGTCAAGGGGGCATACCTGTGGGTGGAGATTGCCGCAAGGCAATACAACCCGAACCCCTTGATATTTGGCCCACGGAGGACACTTGCCGGGTGGTGGAAAGGCTGTGCCTTTCCACCACCCGGCAAGTGGAAAAGTTTAGGCGGGGTGCAGGGCGCCCTTTTCAAAGGGCGGCCCTGCTGGGGGAGGCAACCGCAGTTGCCGGGGGCAAAGCCCCCGCACCCCCTCGGAGAGCCCACGGCACTTTCGCACCAACGGGGCGAAAGTGTCATAGTGGGTTATTACACTTCCCGCAGGAAGTGCCTTCCCCGAACCCCCGTCCATTTTCAACAACCAAACATCTGAAATGGGAGGATTTTTGCCTATGGCGAGAGGCGACGGCATTGACCGCACCAACGCAAGAAATATGAGGCTGACCGCTGCTAAAATCGGCAACACCCAGCAGCACAACGAACGCGAGAAGGATTCCTATGTCAACCAGGACATTGTACCAGAGCGGACGTCGCTCAATGTCCATTTCAAGGTCCCATCCGCAGGGTATCAGGAGATGTTCTCCCAAATGGAGGCCGATGGTGTGATCTCCACCCGTGGCATTAAGGCGGACGCATTTCGATACGGTGAGTTGGTCTTTGATGTGAACTCCGCCTACTTCTACAATCACGGCGGCTATGACTTCGCAAAACAATTTTACACCGACGCATACAAATCCGCAATCAAAATCGTAGGTGGAGAGCAGTATTTTTTGTCGGCGGTCATGCACGCCGACGAACGCAACCGGGCTATGTCCGAGGCGCTGGGAGAGGACGTGTACCACTACCACCTCCATGTGGTCTATATCCCGGTGGTGGAGAAGGAGATACGATGGACAAAGCGGTGCAAGGACAAATCCCTGGTGGGCAAGGTCAAAGAAACCGTTATGCAGGTCAGCATGAGCAAAAAGTGGGCATCCCAGCCCGCAGTAGACGAGGCCACCGGGGAGCCATTACGAACAGCAAAGGGCAAGCCTGTGCTGAGAAAGTCGTACAGCGTCTTGCAGGATGATTTCTTTCAGCAGATGCGCTCCGCTGGCTACACGGACTTGGAGCGTGGAGAGCGTGGCAGTTCCGAGGAACATCTGACGGTCACGCAGTTCAAGGTGAAGTGTGAACAGGAGCGGCTTGCACAGCTTCAGGAGGCGGCTGTGCTGGCCCAGGCCGAGGTTGACCGAAGGAACAGGGAGGCGGCAGCTGCCGAAAAGGAAGCGGCCCAGGCCAAGGCCAAACTAAACGATGTGGCCCACATGCTGAAAGGCATGGAGAAGCTGGCGGAGGAATTTTCCAGCGACCCGGAACAGGTCTTGCCAGAAGCGGGACCGCTGGAATCGGCCAGGGCCTACCGGGAGAAAAAGGCCAAGCCCTTATGGGCGAAGATCGTCAAGGTGCTGCGGTCTGTCTACCGGGCCTACTGCGACCTCAAATCCAAATTTGAGCGGCTGCAAGCGGACTATGGCCGGGAGGTCAGCAAAAATAGTTCCTTATCAGAAAGGATTTACGAGGTCTGCGCCGAGAGGGACAGTCTAAAGGGAAAGGTCAGGGACTATGAGCGGGTCAGGCGGGCCATTGGCCCGGAACAGGCGGACAGAATATTAGAGGCCGCTTACCAGCAGGAACAGGCTGAAAAGGAACGGAAACGGGACGCAAGGCAAAAAGCAAGATTAGGCGCACGATAATCACCAAAAACGGAGGGTGTTCCAGTGAATGCCCTCCTGATTTATTTGGGGAATCGGGTAAAATAATTTCTTGTTTTTTAGAGTGTACTATGATATACTGCTATTATCTTGATTTGAGGAGTCTACCAAATATGCGGCAAGGTATTCTTAAATAAAATTTGATAATGGGCGCAAAAATGATTGCCCCTTGCAGGGGCTTAGTTTTTGTACCCAATTTAAGAATACTTTTGCCTTTTTAGTAAATATCGTGACGGACAGCGGCTCATGTAAGCCGTCATACTTCTGTTTGTCCGAAGTCATGATCCCCAGCGGTAAAAGTATTAGCCGCTGGGG
>DBGDSC010000006.1:0-2475 GCA_048402045.1 Collinsella sp. | reverse complement strand
AGGTAGACTACCTGGTCGATAGACGGCAGGTGCAAGGACGGCGACGTCCTCAGCCGAGCCGCACTAATCGCCCGAGCTCTTCCGGAACCGCACCTCGCGGCCCGCGGGACAAGCGCTCATGCGCGGTCCGGGCACGAGGATGCCCCCGAGTCATCTTTCCTATGCGCCATGCGGCCCCCAGGGCACGTGTATGCGATACCGTACACCGTAACGGTGGGCGCCGCCCACCGGTCAGCGGCCAGAGCATGGGGGGCACGCCCGGTCCCGTTCCGAACCCGGAAGCTAAGCCCCATCGCGCCGAGAGTACTGCGGGGTCAGCCCGTGGGAGGCCAGGGCGCCGCTGACCGGTGGACGGCACCGAGCCGTACGCTTGAACTGAGAAGGGGGAGGCCTCGCGGCCACCCCCTTTTTTTGCGTTTGCGCGCAACATTCCTTATGCAATTAAATCAATTTAATCATCCACCGCTGAATATAGACGTTCACCGTTCTTTGGTCGGTTCTTTGTTCTCAATGGACTAATATTTGCTTTAGCGCACTGCTGCGCTTGTCCTGTTTTACACGGGTCGTTTTATTGATTGTGACGGAAGGACTCATATGGCAGATGTTCATGAGCTGCTTGATACTTGGATTGCCAATGTCAAGGACGAGGAGCTCCTCGCTGAGCTTAACACGATGAAGGAGCAGGGTGACGAGGACGCCATCACCGACGCTTTCTTCCAGGATCTCGCCTTCGGTACTGCCGGCCTTCGCGGCACTATCGGTGCGGGTACTAACCGTATGAATATCTATACGGTCGGTCGTGCGACCCAGGGATTCGCTGACTACCTCAATGCGACCTTCGAGCATCCGACGGTTGCCATCGCTCGCGATAGCCGCTATAAGGGTGAACTGTTCGTTAAGACGACGGCTGCCATCCTTGCCGCAAACGGCGTGACTGCTCTCGTGTATCCTAAGATTTCTCCCGTGCCGACGCTTTCCTGGGCCGTCCGTGACCTTAAGTGCTCCGGTGGCATTTGCATGACCGCTAGTCATAATCCAGCGCCTTATAACGGCTATAAGGCCTATGGCCCCGACGGCTGCCAGATCACCAGCGAGGCTGCCGATGCAATTTCTAAGGCTATCGCCGAGACCGATACGTTTACCGGCGTGAAGTCCATGGACTTCGATGAGGCTCTTGAGCAGGGTCTGGTCAAATGGATCGATGACTCGTGCCTCGAGCGTTATTATGACGCCGTTCTCGCCCGCGGCGTGACCAACCTTTCTGCCGAGGAGATCGCTGGCGCTCCGCTTAAGCTCGTCTACACTCCGCTCAACGGCACCGGCCTCATTCCCGTCACGACGGTGCTCGAGCGCGCTGGCATCACCGATGTCACGGTTGTTCCCGAGCAGAAGGAGCCTAACGGCGATTTCCCGACCTGCCCGTATCCTAACCCCGAGATTCGTCAGGCCATGCAGAAGGGAATTGACCTGTGCGAGCAGGTTCACCCTGATCTGCTGCTTGCAACCGATCCTGACGCCGATCGCGTTGGCGTTGCCGTTAAGAATGGCGATGACTATCTGCTGCTGACCGGCAATGAGATGGGCGTTCTGCTGCTCGACTATATCTGCAAGACCCGCGCTGCTCGCGGTGAGGACCTCACTAAGAAGGTTGCTGTCACTACTATCGTTTCTTCCGCCATGGTTGACGCTCTGGCCGACGAGTACGGTTTTGAGCTCCGCCGCTGCCTGACGGGCTTCAAGTACATCGGCGACATCATTACTTCTCTTTCCGATGCTGGCGAGGTCGATCGCTTTATCTTCGGTTTTGAGGAGAGCTACGGCTATCTGGCCGGCGACCACGTGCGCGACAAGGACGCCGTGAGCACTTCGCTTTTGATTTGCCAGATGGCGCAGTATTACAAGCTCCAGGGAAAGAACCTTGCCGACGCGATGCACGAGCTGTACGAGAAGTATGGCTACTATCACAACAAGACGATTTCGCTGAGCTATCCGGGTGCTGAGGGTGCGGCAAAGATGGCCGGCATCATGGCCGGTCTGCGCGAGAACCCGCCCGCGGAGCTCGCCGGTTCCAAGATTGAGGCCGTCGTTGATTACAACACCTGCGTGAACGGCCTGCCGAAGGCTAATGTTATTGAGTTCGATCTTGAGGGTGGCAACAAGGGGATTGTTCGTCCTTCCGGCACCGAGCCCAAGATTAAGCTGTACATCTTCGCTAAGGGCGCGGATGCCGCCGAGGCAGATGCAGCACTTGACGCGATCGAGGAGTCCGGTCGCAAGTTGTTGGCCTAAGGCTTTGAAAGCCTATTTCTATAGTTAGACGGAGGAGGGGATCTCGGAAACGAGGTCCCCTCTTTATTTCAAGACTTTAGTCCGCTGGCCGCGCAGCGGCCAGCTTTAAACCACCCGCTACGCGGGTGGAGACAAACGGCTTTACAAAGCCACCCCTCCGACCGATATTGACGATTGTTCAGGCCG
>DBGDSC010000005.1:0-24004 GCA_048402045.1 Collinsella sp. | reverse complement strand
CCGGCTGGGATAGAATGTCGCTGTGGGCCATCGTCTTTCCTTTCGTCGAATATCTAGGCGCTGACGATTCTAGGCGATGGCCCTCCCTTGCTTCTTACACCACGGCTGCGCGCGCTACCTCGCTCAGCTGGTCTACAACACATCGCGAAAAGACTTTACCCACATCGGCGCCGACATCGATTACGCCCACGCCCCTATTGGAGTATTTGGCCCTAATAGCCCCATATCGCTAGACTCCTTCCGCATCTGGTGGCGCGGCCGCGGTATCCCGCTCGCACGCATTGGGCTAGCCTCCCTGCTTGCAGAAGCCGCAGTCGATGTTCCCGATGAACTCGTCCAGCGAAATCTCGGCCTCTCCTTATCCGACCAGTATTGGATTAGGCCCCAAGGTTCCGGTCTCACCTGGGAGGATATCAACTTCTTCAATAACGCCTTTGATGACGTCTCACTGTCCATTGCGCCCTTTGCCCCAGAGGGAAAAGCGGCTGCTGCAAAGCCCGATAACACCTCGGACGGCAATCTTCAAAAGTACTGGACGTGCGAGGGCGAGCGTCGAATTCTGCATAAGGCAGGAGCGCACCTGAACCAGGAACCTTATAACGAGCTGGTGGCGACTGCACTTCACCGTCGCATCCTAAACGCCTGCGATTATGTGCCTTACTCGCTCGAGGGCACGGGCACTTCCGCCCTGAGCATATGCGATGTCTTCTTAACTGATGAAGAAGAGTATGTCCCTGCGTTCTATGTAAACCAGTACGCGAACGCAGATGAACGGCTAACCGACTACGAGCGATATGTAGCAAACTGCGAGGAGCTCGGGGTGACAGGCGTCAAGGATGCCCTTGACCGCATGATTGTATGCGACGACATCATCGCCAACTATGACCGCCATTGGCGTAACTTTGGCCTTGTGCGAAACGTCAACACGCAAGCCTGCAGACCTGCCCCCATCTTCGATTCGGGCTCATCACTCTGGTGCAACATATCGCTAGAGGAGCTTAGGGCGGGAGAGCACAGTTTTACCAGCGCACAATTTCATTCAAGTCCCGCCAAACAAATGTTGCTCGTCGAGGACATGGGCTGGTTTGACGGCGACAAACTCGAGGGCTTTGTCGACGAGGCGATCGAGATTCTGTCTAAAAACGATGCCCTAGCAGCGAGACTGCCTTATCTAAAAGAGGCGCTAATGTGGCGCCTCGAAAGAATCATCGACATCGCTGAATGGAGTTAGCGAGGCAGCATTGCCCCGCCAACTCCCCTACCGCCCGCGCAGGGCCTTAAGCTTTGCCAGGGCCTCGGGGCTCAGGCGGCTGCCCAGGGTCATCTTGATCTGGGGTGCTTCCTCGGCCTCATGCACGTCGTTATCGATCTGTTTGATCTCGTCCACCAGCATACGGCTCGAGATGCGTGTAACGCCCTTGCCCATGACGACAGCCTGGATCGTGCCGTCGCTCGATACCACGGAGCACGCGCGGCCTTCCTCGCGCGCCTCGATGCAGAGCTTCTGCACCACGGTATCGGCCGAAACACCCGTCGGCGAAAACTCAATGCGCACGCCGCGGGCCGGTAGGTTGGGGCGCTCGCTGGAGATATTGCCCGCGCCATCAAATACGATCACGGCCTCGTAGCGGCCCTGGGCAAAGGCGGCGACGTCGTTGATGAGTGCAGTTCGCGCCATATCGTGGACGTCGCTGGAATACGGATCGTCGGAATGGTCGTAGACGAGCTTTTCGTAGCGCGGCGTGCAGTGAATCACGTTGTAACCGTCGACCACCAGCAGCTCGGGCTTATTGGAGTGCACCGTCGAGACCGGATCGGCGATGGCCTGCGCAAACGCATTGCCGCCCACGCCATAGGTCGCGGCCGAAACAATCGGCTTGGCCGAGCCCTCGCCAAAGCGCTTGGCCTTGGACTTGGCGCGGTTCTTCTTGGACATGCGCTACTCCTCCCCCATAAGCTCGTCGGCGTTACGGCGCAGCCACTCAAAGCACAGTGCCGTCGTTGCCTGGGCAACGTTGAGGCTCTCAGTCATGCCGCGCTGGGGAAGCTTGGTCAAAAAGTCGCATTTCTCGAGCACCAGGCGCGAGATGCCGTCGCCCTCGGAGCCCATGACGAGCGCCACGCGGCCCTCGAAGGGAGCATCCCAACAGCTGCCCTCGGCGTGCTCGGAAGCACCGCCCACCCAAAAGCCAGCGGCCTTAAGATCGTCGAGCGCACGGGCGATGTTGGGCACCTGCGCGATGGGCAGATGCATGACGGCACCGGCTGAAGTCTTGTAGCTGCCCACGGTCACGCCGGCGGCGCGCTTGTTGGCAATGACGACGCCCGCCGCGCCCACAACCTCGGCGGAGCGCACGATGGCTCCAAAGTTTCCGTCGTCGGTCACATGGTCGAGCACGACGACGAGCGCCGGTCCGTCGCCCGCGCGGTCGAGGATATCGGCAACATCGGCATAGGGGAAGTTACCCACCTCGAGCGCAATGCCTTGGTGAGCGCCATGGCTCGACAGCGCATCGAGCTGCGCGCGCGACACATACTTAATGCGGACACCCGCGGCGTTGAGGTCATCGATCAGACGAGACAGGGCGGCATCGCGCTCCCCGCCCTCGGCAATAAGCGCGCACTTGACGGGAAAGCCGGTACGCAGTGCCTCGGCGGCAGCACGGCGACCTTCGATAAACTCGCCCTTGGGAACCTGGACGTTATCGCGGCTACGCTCGCGCTGCGGGCGAGCAGCCTGTGAGCGCTCGCGCTGGCCCTTGGGAGCGGCAGCGCGGTCGTTGCGGCGAATCGGACGCGAGCCAGAAGCAGCCTGCTTGCCGCTACGAGGCGCACGCTTGCGATTGTCGGCCATAAAGCGACCTCCTTAAATAGATAACGAACAAGAATCGACCGTCCGAGCCACGGCACCTTGCCTTTCAATCGTCGGGCATGACCACCAGGTCTATGCCCTCCTCTTTCAAGGCAATCTGCCGCACCTCGAACGGTCGACAAATACTAGAGACTCTTAATACGAGTACCCGCGGCAGTATCTTCAATCGTCAGGCCCAAGTCCTTGAGCTGATCGCGGATGGCGTCGGCCAGATCCCAGTTCTTGGCGGCGCGGGCTTCGGCGCGGGCCTCGAGAATCTTGGCAGCGGCCTCGTCCACGTCGTCACCCGTATAGGCGACCAAACCGGCGGCAACGCCCAGCAGGCCCAGCGGCAGCTCGACCTTGGGCTCGGGGAGCTCAACGCCAAGCGTATCGAGCAGCTCGGCCAGCGTGTCGGCGGCGGCAAGCGCGGCGGCCGTGTCGGCAGCGTCGCCCGCCTGCTCCAGGTACTGGTTGCACTCGGTCACAAAGCCAAAGACGGCACCCATGGCACCAGCGGTGTTAAAGTCGTCGTCCATGCACTCCTTAAAGGTGGCACGGGTCTCGGCGGCCTTGGCGGCAAACGCCTCAGATGCTGCCTCATCGGCATCGGCCGTCGCATGGTTCGCGGCCCAGCGCAGGTTCTCGACCGTACCGGCGATACGCGTGAGCGAGTTCTCGGCACCCTCCAGGCGCTCCCAAGAAAAGTCGAGCGGCGAACGATAGCTCGTCTGCAGCATCAGCAGGCGCAGGGCGGCAGCGGAGTGCTGCTCGAGCACCTCGGCCAGCGTAAAGAAGTTGCCAAGCGACTTGGACATCTTCTCGCCGTCTACCAGCAGCATGCCCGTGTGCATCCAGGTGTTGGAGAAGCCCTGGTGCCAGGCGCAGGTGGCCTGGGCGCACTCGTTCTCATGATGCGGGAAGGCAAGGTCGGAGCCACCGCCGTGGATGTCAATCGGGGTGCCCAGGTAGCGATGCACCATGGCGGCGCACTCGGTGTGCCAACCGGGGCGGCCCTCGCCCCAGGGGCTCGGCCAGCTGGGCTCACCGGGCTTGGCGGCCTTCCACAGGGCAAAGTCGAGCGGGTCGTTCTTGTCCTCGTTCTCCTCGATGCGCGCGCCAACCATAAGGTCGTCGATGTTGCGGCCCGAGACCTGACCATAGTTGGGATCGCTGCGCACGGCAAAGTACACGTCGCCGTTATCGGCGGCGTAAGCGTGGCCCTGCTCGATAAGCGTCTTGATCATGGCGATCATGGGGCCGATCTCCTTGGTGGCGCGGGGGCGCACATCGGGATCGAGCACGTTGGCGGCGCGCATGACGCCGATGAACTTATCGGAGAACTCCGTCGCGACTTCGGCAGCCGTACGGCCCTGCTCGTTGGCGCGCTTGATGATCTTGTCATCGACATCGGTAAGGTTCTGGGCAAACGTGACCTCGTAGCCGCTCGCGATGAGCCAGCGACGAATCACGTCAAAGCTAATGAACGTGCGGGCATTGCCGATGTGGATGTTGTCGTAGACCGTGGGGCCGCACACGTACATGCGGACCTTGCCAGACTCGATGGGCTGGAACTCTTCCTTTTTATGGGTAGCGCTGTTGTAGATACGCATTCGTTACTCCTTAACGGTTTTCTGTAGCAGGCAGACGGCCCAGGCGCCGATCCCCTCGCCCTGGCCTTCCCAACCGAGCTTTTCGGTCGTAGTGGCGGCGACACCCACGTTTTCGACGTCAACGCCCAGGGCATGGGCAAGGTTGGCGCGCATGGCATCGCGGTGCGGGGTGATCTTGGGTTGCTGACAGGCAATGGTGCAATCGGCATCGACAAACTCAAAGCCCAGCTCACGCGCATAGTCCATCACGCGAGCGAGCAGCACCATCGAATCGGCGCCCTCGTAGGCGGGATCGGTGTCGGGAAATAGCTTGCCGATGTCTCCCCCGCGGCAGGCGCCCAGAATGGCGTCGGCCAAGGCGTGCGCGAGCACATCGGCATCCGAGTGGCCCAGCAGGCCACGCTCGTAGGAGATGTCGACCCCGCCGATGATACATCGACGCCCCTCCACCAGACGGTGGACGTCGTAGCCGTGGCCAATGCGCAGGTTACTGAACATGGGGAAGGTCCTCTCCCTCGGCCATGCGGCCGAGCAGAATCGCGGTTACGGGACGCAGGTCCTCGGGCACCGTCACCTTAAGGTTATCGCGCGGACTCTGAACGCAACGCACGCGTCCGCCCATGCGCTCGACCAGCGACGAATCGTCAGTGCCGATAAAACCCTCGGCGATAGCTGCGGCGTGAGCACGCTTCATGGCGTCGACGCTAAAGATCTGCGGCGTCTGTGCGGCCCAATAGAGCTCGCGCGGCGGCGTCTCGACGATATTATCGCCGTCGACGATTTTGAGCGTGTCGATCGCGGGCTGACCGCACACGACACCGTCGAGCGAACGGTCGCCCACAAGCACGTCGATAGCGTGATCGATGGCCTCGGTGGTAATGAGCGGACGAGCGCCGTCGTGAATGGCGACATATTCGAAACCCGCCGGAACCGCATGCACGCCGGCACGGGTGGAATCCTGACGGGTATCGCCGGCATCGGCAAAGCTGATGGGCGTGTCATAGTCAAACGGGTCGATGGCCAGGCGTCGCATCTCGGCACGACGCTCGGCAGGGCAAACTACGACGATGTGGCCGACCTTGTCGCTCCGATCGAACGCGCGGATGGACCAGCTCATGAGCGGACGGCCCGCCACGTTAACGAGCTGCTTGCCGCCGGGATTTCCAAAGCGCTGGCCGCTGCCGCCGGCAACGACCACGGCGCATACGGGCGCCATTATGCGTTCCCCTGTTTGGTGCCCTTCATGCGGTACAGGGAGTCCGCAAGAATGGCAGGGTTGTTGACGCCAAAGTCGCCCAGGCGCTCCGGATCCTCGCTGATGTCGTCCATGAGCTCCTGCAGCGAGCCATACTCGTCGACGATTTTCTCGGCCACGCCGTCGCGCACGACGGACACGCGCGAAAGCGTGCGCAGGCCTAGCGGTGTCATGACGGAGTCCTCGTCCAGGTCGTCGTAACCCAGAACCGCCGCCACATGCTGTGGGTCGGACAGGTCCTTAGGCGTCATACGGGCAAGCTCAGTGCGAATCTTCTCGGCGTTTGCCTCGGAGGAATCGCTCGCGTAGTCGCGGATCATCAGGTCATACTCGGTATCCATGCTGGAGCCGGCGAGCTGCTCGAGCTGCATCTGCACGAGCTTGCCCTGGTTGCCCAGCTTGACGATGCAATCCTTAAGCTCGGTCTTTGCCTGCTGCATAATCTCGAAGCTCGAAAAAATGCCGGTAATGTCGGCGAGCGTAACGTAGTCGTCGAGCTCGAGGGCCGTCAGGCGCAGCAGGGAGCGATCGAGCGACTGACGGGTAGTCTGGAGCGTGGCGACGAGCTGGTTGACCGAGCTCATGATGGTGGTGACGGGCTGGATCTCGTAGCTCTTGCCGTGGACGTACACGTTAACGACGGCACGACGGGCCGAGACCGAGATCACGATGGCATCGGTGAGCACCGACATGCGAGCGGCGGTGCGGTGACGCATGCCCGTCTCGCTCGTGGCAAGCGAGGGATCGGGATTGAGGTGGAAGTTGGCGCGCAGGATCTGGGTGAGGTCGCCGTCGATGACGATGGCACCGTCCATCTTGGAGAGCTCGAACAGACGATTCGAGGTGAACGAAATGTTGAGCGGGAAGCCGTCGTTACCGGCAGCGAGCACGTTTTCGGTGTCGCCGACGCAGATAAGGGCGCCCAGGTGACCGGCGATAATCATGTCGAGGGCGGTGCGGATCGGCTGACCAGGTGCCGTCAGGCGGATGGCCTGTTCCATACGCTTTTGCAGCTCGTTCTTATCCAAGGCATCGCTCCCATCGTATACGCTCCATAAACGCTAAATAGTTTCTCACGGTTTGTCCCCGCGGCGCTCGCGAAATCCGATGCTTACAGAATGAGCGAACACAGCTGAGAGCCCCAACCCAAAATGAGCTGTCATGTGGTAGCATCGGGATTCGCATATATGAGGGAGTAGTCGCGTAGCCGGGTTCGCCTCCGGTGGCGCGGTAAGTCAACACACTGGTCGATGCGGCCTGGCTTGCCTTAATGAACGAGACTCGTGGCTGTGCGCGCAACGCGTACGCCACGGGTCTTTTTTTGTTACTCCCCCAAGAGGTACACGCGGGCCTGCCCGCAGAGAGGGAGCCAGACTATGGGACTCGCAGAGCTCGTGTTGCTCGCCGTTGGCCTTTCAATGGACGCCTTTGCCGTTTCCATCTGCAAGGGTCTCGGCATGAAAAAGATCAACCTTAAAGTCGCCGTGGTGCTCGGCCTGTTCTTTGGCGGCTTCCAGGCCGGCATGCCCGTGATCGGATGGGCGCTTGGCAGCCAATTCATGGGCATCATCGGCCCTATCGACCACTGGATCGCCTTTATCCTTTTGGCCTTTATCGGCGGCAAGATGCTGTGGGAAGCCTTTACGGAAGGCGAAGACGAAGGCGATGGCAAGGACGCCGAGAAAATCGACCTGGGCGAATACCTGATTCTCGCCATCGCAACTTCCATCGACGCCCTGGCCGTGGGCATCTCGTTTGCCGCGCTCTCAGTCGATATCGTGCCCGCCGTGTCGCTTATCGGTGTCACGACCTTCATCTTCTCCATCGCCGGCGTGGCGATCGGCCATACCTTCGGCGCACGCTACGAAAAGCCCGCCACCATCGTGGGAGGCATCGTGCTCATCCTCATCGGCCTCAAGATTCTGCTGGAGCACCTGGGGATTTTGGTGCTGTAAAACACTCTTCAAAACTAAACGGCAGCACAAGGCCTCATGCAGAGTTTTGCATGAGGCCTTTTCGTGCAGACTTTTGCATGTCATACTAGTATGCAAAAGTCTGCACGCTAGGATATCGCCATGGATACTCTTCCCATCACAACACCGCGCCAAGCCGGAATCTACGTGCGCCAGGCGCGCGAGGCGCAAAGAATCACCCGTGCCGCCCTCGCTAAAAAGGCCGGTGTTTCGGAGCGCCTGCTCGCATCACTCGAGCTAGGAGACGCCACCGGCATTCGACTCGACAAGCTGCTGGCGATTTTCGACGCTCTTGAACTGGCGCTCGCAGCACAAGGGGATATAAGCGAAACGAAAAATGAGCACCCAGTCGACGCCCCGCATGCTGATCAACCTTGCAGCACCTCCAGACGCCATCACGCTCAACGTCTTCATCATCGCAACCGTCGCAGCACAACCATTCCGGCTCTTGCAGATACCCCCCTTACGTCCGAGCTCTACGACAGGGCCTTCGCCGATTTCGCCATGTCCAATCTCGGAGTCTCGATTGCCGCAAACGCATCTAGCCAAACCATGCCCGAAGGGAAATAGCCAATGGCCAGAACATCACTTCGGACCATTATTTGCGGCGTGCCTGCTGGAACGCTCGCGCAAGATGAGAACGGTCTTATCAGCTTTACCTACGATCATGACTATGACGGGCCAGCCCTATCGACCAACATACCCGTATCGAATCGCACATACGGACAACAGGTCATGAATCCGTACCTGTTTGGCCTTCTACCCGACAGCGAGGACCAACGAAAAGCGATTGCCGCCGAATTCGACGTTAGGCCCAACAATCCCGTTGCGTTGCTCAGCCATATCGGACTCGACTGTCCGGGCGGAGTGCAGTTTTGTGCCGAAGAAGATGCCGACGCCGTCCTGCATCGCGCTGGCGAATACCGCCCTATAGACGACCACGAAATTGCTCTTCGTCTCAAGTCGATCAGAGATGACCGCGATGCATCGTGGATGGGTCTAGATGAAAGTTGGTCACTTGGAGGCAACCAGGGCAAGTTCGCGCTCGCGTTCATAAACGACCGCTGGTGCGAATGCATGGGCTCCTCGCCCACGACGCATATTTTCAAAAATGGCGTTATCGGATTTAAACTCGAGGCTCTCAATGAGTTTGTCTGCATGAAAAGCGCCCAGCGCGCCGGCATCGCAACGGCAAACGTCGAATATCGTATGTTTGAGGACGAACCTGCCCTCATTGTTGAGCGCTATGACCGCGTGAAAGTCAAAGACGGAACGATCAGGCGCCTACATCAAGAAGACCTCTGTCAGGCACTTGGGGTGATGCCCGCCCAAAAGTACACGGCAGACGGCGGCCCGACCACACGCGACATTCAAGAGCTCCTCGTAAATACGAGCCACCATCAACTTAACCTGTATCTGTTTACGCAGATACTTTTCTTTAACGCCATCATCGGCGCACCGGATGCGCACGCGAAAAACTATTCCCTGCTCCTTGGAAACGACGGCGCAGCCATGATGGCTCGAATGTACGACGTCGCGTCGGGGCTGGCATACGAGCGCATGCGCCGCCGGGCGCGCCTTGCCATGAGCGTTGGCGGCGAAAATCGTGTGGGGCGCATCGGTCCAGGCGCCATCCGCCGATACCACGGTATGGGTGACCCCGCGTTGGAGGCGGCGCTCACCGATGCCGGGCTATCCGAGAAGTTTTGCTTTGCGACCATGATGGACCTCGCCTACGAGGTACCCATTTGCATAGAAGAGGTCATGAACGAATACGCCGACCTGCCCGGCATGGCGGACCTGCGCGAGCATATGCTCGGCCCCGTCCGCGAAAACTGCCAACGCACCCTCGACCTCATCAGGGCAGAAATGGACTAGGTGGCTGTAATTTCGCAATTATCAAACAAAAGAGAGGGGGCACCCGTCGCAAAAGCTCGGATGCCCCCTCTCGTAATGTCATTTGCAATCCGCTAGCACGTGACTCGGACTGCTGCTAGCGCAACCTTTACGCGGCAAGGCGCTTGAGGACGTCGATGAGCAGCTCGTAGAAGCGCTCGGCAGAAGCGAGCTCCATGCTCTCGTCCGGGGTGTGGACATCGGAGAGCGTCGGGCCCACGGCGATGGCGTCCAGGCCGTGCAGGGCCTCGGCAAACAGGCCGCACTCAAGGCCGGCGTGAATGGACTCGATGCGCAGCTCGGAGCCAAAGAGCTCGCGATAGCTCTCGACAAAGACGTCGCGGACCGGCGAATGCTCGGCATAGCTCCAGCCGGGATACTCGAACTCGAACTTGGCGTCGAAGCCCAGGACATCGGCCAGCGTCTGCAGGCGGTCCTTAAACTCGTTCTGCAGCGAGGTGATCGAGGAGCGCGGGGACAGCATGATCTTGACCTCGTCGTCAGAGGTGGCAACCACACCGATGTTGGAGGAAACCTCGACGGAGCCGTCGGTGGCGACGTTGCGGCGAATCACGCCGTTAGGGGCAAGACGCAGGGCGCGGATGAGGGCAAGCGCGGACTTCTGGTCCATGGCCTCGACCTCGGCGTCGTCGGCAATCTCGACGGTGCAGGTAAAGCCGGGGTCGAAGACCTCGAGCTCGGCAGTGACGTCGGCGATGATGCCCTTTGCGATCTGGGCCGCGGCCTCGGCGGCAGCGTGGTCGGCGTAGACCAGAACAGCCTTGCACTCACGGTTGATGGCGTTGTCCTTGGTGCCGCCGTTGAAGCTGACGATGGCGGGCTCGCCGGCAACCATCAGGCGGTCGATGATGCGGGCCATGATGAGGTTGCCGTTGCCGCGCTCCAGGTGGATATCGCTGCCGGAGTGACCGCCCAGCAGGCCGGAGATGTCGAGCGTGAGGGTGCTACCGGTCTTGTGCTCGCGCGCGATCGGGCAGGTGTAGGTAACGACGACACCGCCGGCGCAGCTGACGGTGGCAACGCCCTCTTCCTCGGAGTCAAGGTTAATCATGGTGCGGGCGCTAATCTGGGACTTGTCGAGCGTCTCGGCGCCGACCAGGCCAGTCTCCTCGTCGGTGGTGAATACGCACTCGAGGGCAGGGTGAACGATCGAATCGTCATCGAGAACAGTGAGCATCAGAGCGACGGCGATACCGTTGTCGGCGCCCAGGGTGGTGCCGTTGGCGGTGAGGACGCCGTCCTTGACGACCAGGTCGATACCATCGGTCGTAAAGTCGTGCTCAACGGAGCCCAACTTGTCGCACACCATATCGATGTGGCCCTGTAGCATCACGGTCGGGGCATTCTCGGCGCCGGCAGATGCGGGCTTGCGAATGATGACGTTGTAGACCTCGTCCTGATACACATCGAGACCGCGCTCCTTGGCAAACGCGACCAGGAAATCGCTGATGCCCTTCTCGTTGCCAGACCCACGGGGGATCGCGCTGACCTCCTCAAAGAAATGGAACAGCTGGGCGGGCTCGTAGCCGGTAATCTTGTAGTCCATGGTGCCTCCTTGGCGCAACTGGTTAGACAGTAAGACATGCGACTTGTATATTCCCAGACTTTGCGTGCATAAACCAGTCGAAAACGCCGAGCGCCCTCGCATCATCGGCTAACGGTGGACCGTATAGCGTAACGGTCACAACTTCCGCAGCTCTACAAATCGAGGCGCCCTTTCCGGAGCGCCTCGATTGCGCGTATCAAATTGTCGCCACGCCCTACAGCGCGCCGGAACCGGCTTGCATCATGCCGCCGGGGCCCGAGCTCACGCCACTGCTCACAGGCGCGGCGTTTCCGGTGTGCGGCGCCGCCGGAGCGGTATCGCCCCCGAGTGCACCCGCCGGACGCGGCGCCGGAATCTCACCCGTGCCGTGGCTAAAGACAAACTTGCCGTCGACCACGTCGCACAGGACGGTATCGCCCTCGCCCCACTCGCCAGCCAGCAGTTCCTCGGACAGCGGATCCTCGATGAGCTTTTGGATGGCACGACGCAGCGGACGCGCGCCGTTGGTGAGGTCGGTACCCTCCGCCACAATCTTGTCGTAGGCCGCATCGGTGAGCTTGATGTTCATGCCGTTTGCGATCAGACGCTGACGCAGGTCATCCACCAGCAGGTGAGCGATCTTGGTCAGGTTCTCGCCCGAGAGCTTCTGGAACACCACAATGTCGTCGATACGGTTGAGCAGCTCGGGGCGGAACAGGCGCTTGAGCTCGCCCATCGCGCGGCCCTTGATCTCACTCGACGTGAGACCCTGCTCGCCGGTAGTGCCAAAGCCAACGCTCGCATCCTGTGCGATCTCGCGGGCGCCCACGTTGGACGTCATGATGATCACGGTGTTGCGGAAGTCGACCGTCTTGCCTTGGCTATCGGTCAGACGACCCTCCTCCAGCACCTGCAACAGAATGTTGAAGATGTCGGGGTGTGCCTTCTCGATCTCGTCGAACAGCACAACCGAGTACGGGTGACGGCGCACAGCCTTGGTGAGCTGGCCGCCCTCGTCATGGCCCACGTAACCCGGAGGGCTACCGATGAGCTTGGAGACCTCGAACTCGCTGCCGAACTCCGACATGTCAAAGCTGATGAGCGCGTCCTTGCTGCCAAAGAGGTACTCGGCGAGCGTCTTGGCGAGCTCAGTCTTGCCCGTGCCGGTGGGGCCCAGGAAGATAAAGCTACCGCCGGGGCGACGCGGGTCCTTGAGCGGCGAGCGGCTGCGGCGCACGGCCTTGGCGACGGCCTCGACGGCCTCGTCCTGGCCGATAATGCGGGTCTTGAGCACGCTTTCGGTCTGCAGCAGGCGACGGCTCTCGCTCTCGGTGAGCGAGGAAACCGGCACGCCAGAGGTCACGGACACGATGTCGGCAATCTGACTCACGTCGATGGTGAGCGGGCTGGCGTCGAGCTCGGCGGTCCAGGCGGCCTTGGCTTCGGCGAGTTCAATCTCGGCGGCCTTCTGCTGCTCGGTGATCTCGGCGGCCTTGTTCATGTCATCGCTCTCGGTGGCCTCCTGCGCGGCGGCCTTGAGCTCCTCTATACGATGCTCGGCCTCGCGCACCGGCTCGGGCGCGCGATTCGCGGCGATGCGAGCGCGGGCACCGGCCTCGTCGATGAGGTCGATGGCCTTATCGGGCAGGAAGCGATCCTGGATGTAGCGGTTGGAAAGGTTCGCGGCGGCCTCGATAGCACCCTGCGTATAGCGCACATGGTGGTGCTCCTCGTAGCGCGGCTTGAGCGCGGTCAGGATCTTGACCGTGTCCTCGACGCTCGGCTCCTCGACATCAATGGTCTGGAAGCGACGCTCGAAGGCCGGGTCCTTGGTGAGGTACTTGCGGAACTCCTCGGCCGTGGTGGCACCGATGATCTGGAAGGCACCGCGCGCGAGCACGGGCTTGAGCATAGAGCTCGCGTCGATGGAGCCCTCGGCAGAACCGGCACCGATGATGGTGTGCATCTCGTCGATAAACAGGATGACGTCGTCGGCTTCGGTCGCCTCCTGGATCACGTTCTTGAGGCGCTCCTCAAACTCACCGCGATACTTGGCACCCGCCACGAGACCCGGCAGGTCGAGCGTCCAGATATTCTGGTCCATGAGGTTCTCGGGCACGTTGCCGGCTGCAATCTGCTGAGCCAGGCCCTCGACGATGGCCGTCTTGCCCACGCCGGGGTCACCCAGGATAAGCGGGTTGTTCTTGGTGCGGCGCGAAAGAATCTCCATCATGCGCTGGACTTCCTTTTCGCGGCCAATCACGGGATCGAGCTCGCCGTCGCGCGCCTTTTGCGTGAGGTTGGTGGCGAACTGCTTGAGCGTGTCGGTGCCGCTTCCCTTTTGCTGAGAGGCATCCGAGCCGCTAAAGAACGGCAGGCCCGCATCGGGACGACCAGCACCGGCACCGGCGAGCGGACGCTTCTTGTCCTGGTCCTTGGCGGTGAGTTTCTCGATAGCCTTTTTGATGGAGGCGGACGACACGCCCAGGCGCATGAGGATGTCCATGGCCATGCCGTTGCCCTCTTCGACGATGCCGATGAGCAGGTGCTCAGTCGACACGTAGGTCTGGTTGTTCTCGCGCGCCACGCGGAAGGAGCGCTCCATCACGCTGATGACGAGCGGCGTAAAGGCGAGCTTAGCGGCCTCGGTCTCCTCACTGGGCTCCGGAACGGTGGTCTGGACCTCTTTGAGCGTGTCCATGATGTCATCGTAGGAGATATCGAGCGAGCGCAGTGCCTCGGCGGCAATGCCCTCGTCCTCCTTGGCAAGCGCGAGCAGCAAGTGCTCGGTGCCCACCTTATTTGAGTGCAGATCGAGCGCCTCCTGTTTGGCCATCGACATGACCTTGCGCGCTCGATCGGTAAATCTATCTAACATGCTCGTTTCCTTACATGAGTTCATCGAAATCAAAACGCCCGCCCGTCGGCGGCGCTTTTGTCTCTTTACCCACAGGTTGTCTATGTTAACAGCTGGAGGAATATCTATAAACCCGGCTCACATGAATGCAGGTTATGACCGCATCGCGGGACTCACCGCGCGATGCGCGACAGGCGCCCCGCAAGAGAAACCCTAGGCGTCTTTCACCACGTCGGGACTCGTCGCACGCGATGCGCGATAGGCATCGGCCTCCTTGGAGACGCGTTCGAGCAGCTCGGATGTATCGACGCCCTCGACTTGCGCGACCGTTTCCACCGTCTGCATGGCGACCGCCCTCAGGTACGCGCACGCGCTGTCCCCCGGCTGCTCGAGGTCTATCTCCTCGCCGCCCTCCCGGGCAAAGCCGACCGCCATCACAAAGCCCATGATGCCCGAGACCAGAAAGCCCACCGCAAAGCTCGAATCTGCCTTGAGCTCTTCTCCGTCGGGGTGGACGATCTCTCTCACGCGGTCGATGATGATCGTATGGATGCCCTGCACGACCTGCTCGGCGGCACCCGCCCTCATGGTGATGACGATGCGCTGCAGCAGGCAGCGGACGTCGCGCCGGTCGAACGCCGAAAGGTCGCCCTCGCTCGAAAAATGCCAGAGGGCATCGGTGATGAGCTCGTTATCCTGCAGCAGCTGGGCTATGGCGATGGCGACGAGTTCATCGAAATCGTGAAAATAGTAGTAAAACGTTCCGCGATTGCACTGGGCGGCGCGGGTCACCTCGCCAACCGACAGCTCGAAGATGCTGTTGTTCTCGATGAGCTCCCAAAACGCCTCGATGATACGGGTGCGTGCATCGGGCGCATCGGCGTCCTTACGCGGTCTCGCCATGCGCCTCACCGCACCCCTGCGCCTTGGCGTTCATGATGAGCATCTGAAGACGGTTCTCCACGTTGGCGAAGCTCACGTCGGGATCGTAGTCGAGCGGCAGGAACTGCGCCGTGGGATACTGCTCCTTGAGCGCATGGATGAGCCCGCGCCCCACGACATGGTTGGGCAGACACCCGAACGGCTGCAGGATCACGAAGTTGCGGCAGCCGCGCTTGGCGTGCTCGAGAATCTCCGCCGGAATCAGCACGCCCTCGCCCGCATCGAACGTATGGTGCAGGATCTTATCGCTCGCGCGCACGAGCTCGGGCATGCGCGTCGGCGGCTCGTAGAGCGGGCTCGCCGCGCCCAGGCGGTCGCAACGGTCGTGCGCGAGCTCGAACAGGTTGTCCGCCGTGGCGTACCAGGCCTTTTCGGGCAGCGACAGGTCGACGTGGAACTCGCGCGACTGCGCATGCTTGTAGAAATAGGTCTTGCGGATCACGTCGGTCATGCGCGCCTCGATGACCTCGAGCCCGTTGTCCTCGAGGTAGCGCTCGATCTCGTGGTTGGCGCCGAGATGGAAATTGAGCAGGTACTCGCCCACGATGAGAACGGTCGGATGCGGGTTCGAGCGGTCGTACGGAACGGCGTCCATGATCGCAAGCGCGCGTTTGAAGCCCGTCGCCTGGCCTCTCAGCCCGGAGCGCTCCATGCCCTCGATAACCTCATCGAGCGCGCGGTCGAACGCAGCGTCCGCCGCGCCCTTCTCGAGCTCGTAGGGACGGATGCGCCTAAGCATGGCCTCGAGGGCATCGATCATGGGAAGACCGTAGGCGATCTGGATGCTCGGGCCAAGGCCGAGCTTGAAGCCCGGATGCGCATTGTGGGCATCGACGTCGTCGTTGGTGAGCACCGGGACATAGTCGTATCCCGCGTCGTCGAGCGCGCGGCGCAGCAGGGGCATGTAGTGCGTCAGGCGGCAGTCGCCGATATACTTGCCAGTCACCACGGCGACGTCGTGCGGGTCGTACTTACCGCTCTCGAGTGCCACGAGCGCCTCGCCGATCACGATTTGCGCGGGGAAGCAGATGTCGTTGTGCACATAGCGTTTGCCCAGGCGGATGGCATCCTCGCGCCCGATATCAAGGGCCTCGGCGCGCACGCCCTGATTGCGCATCGCCGCGGTCATGAGCCTGCAGAACGCATGGGAGGTGTTGGGGACCAGCGCGATCTTGTCGTGCCGGTCGCGCTTGGTGTACTTGACCTTATACGGGTCGTCGAGCGGATGGACCGCGTGCACCCGGGCGCCCTCGGCACGCTCCTCCGCGCGACGACGGTTGACCGACTCGATAAACGAACGCACGCGAATGCCCATGGGACCGGCGACGTCGCTCTCATCGAGCTTGATCATCATCGGAACCTTGGAGCCCATCTCGCCCATCATGCGCGCGATCTCGTCGGTGAGATACGCATCGTGGCCGCAGCCGAAGCTGCCCATCTGCACGAGCTCGAGCTCGGGCGTCGATGCGACGATGACCGCGCACGACAGCATGCGCGCATGGTAGTTGTTCACGATGTCGATGCGGCTGTTGGAAAGATCGACGTTGCAGACCCCCGGCACCGCATCGGGCGTCAGCACGGGGATGCCGCGCTCAGAGAAGAGCTTGGGCAGCCCGTGGTTGACCAGCGGGTCGTTGTGGTACGGGCGCGAAGCGATCACCACCGCGTAGCCGCCGTCCTCGCGCACGTTCTCGAGCACCTGCCTGCCGCGCAGCTGCAGCTGGTTCTCAAACGTCTCCTGCGCGCGGTCCGCCTGCTCGGTCGCCTTGGCAACCAGGTCGGCATCGATATCGAAGGTCTCCTTGCACCACGCCTTGAGCTGGCGGTTTCGGTCGCCCTCGTCGTACCAGTGGAACAGCGGCGTATCGAACGGAACGCCGAAACGCTCCTCCGGGTTATCGGAATTGCGCATCACGTAGGGGTATCCCTTTACGACGGCGCACATCCACTCGCTGGTAGAGGCGGTGTTTTCGGTGGGCACCGTCGTGATGATGGGCATGAAGATGCGGTCGACGCCGGCGTCGACGAGATTGCGGATGTGCCCGTGGACGAGCTTGGCCGGGAAGCACACGGTGTCGGATGTGACGTGCGCCAGACCGCGCTCGTACATCGCCTTGGTGCTGCGTCCCGAGACGCGCACCTTAAAGCCGAGCGTGCTGAAGAACGTCGACCAGAACGGCATGGTGTCCCAGAACTCGAGCACACGGGGAATGCCGATCGTGACATCGCGCCCCCCGCTGACGGGAACCGTGGGGTACGACTCGAACAGCAGCTTCTCGCGGTCGACAAAGAGATTGGGGGCAGCCGCGGTCCGGTCGCGCCCCGTGCCGGGTGCCTGTGCCTCGCAAGCACCCTGCGGACGCAGCTCCTCCGCCGCGGGAACCTCGCGCACGAGCTCATCCCATGAGATGGCGCCGCCGCGCGGGCAGCGATTGCCCGTGACGTAAAGCGAGCCGTCGCCAAATGCCACGACCGCGCGCTGGCAGCGGTTGTTGCACCGACGGCAGGTAACGCCGCCGAACTCGCGATGCTCGAAGCGCTCCACGGCATCGAGCCCGATAAACGACGTGCCGGCGTCGCCCTTGCGGCATTCCTCGCGCGCGAGCAGGGCGATACCGATAGCGCCCATCAGCCCCGGGTGGGGCGCACGCGTGACGGGTTTGCCCAGATACTGCTCGAATGCGCGCAGCACCGCGTCGTTTCGGAACGTGCCGCCCTGGACAACGACTTTGTCGCCCAGACGGTTGAGATTTGAAACGCGAATGACCTTGGTGAACACGTTCTCGATAATCGAACGGCAGAGACCGGCCATGATGTCGCCCGGACCCTTACCGCGCCGCTGCTCGGAAACGACGCTGCTGTTCATGAACACCGTGCAGCGGCTGCCGAGAACGGCGGGGGCTTTGGACGAAAATGCCTCGGTCGCGATATCCTCAACGGCTATTCCGAGGTTTTTGGCAAAACCCTCGAGGAACGAGCCGCAGCCCGCAGAGCACGCCTCGTTGACGACGATATCGGTCAGCACGCCGTGGTTGAGCCAGATGGCCTTCATATCCTGTCCGCCGATGTCGAGCACGAAGGTCGCATCGGGAACGCATGCGCACGCGGCGCGGGCGTGCGCGACCGTCTCGACCGTATGGTAGTCGGCGTGGAACGCGCGCGCGAAAAGCTCCTCGCCGTATCCCGTGGTGCCCACGGCATCGATCGCAAGCGTGACTCCCGCTGTCTCCCAGCGGTTCTTCAAGCTGACAAGACCCTGTTGGGCGACGTCGAGCGGTCTGCCGTTATTAGCCGCGTAGAACGAATCGACAAGCTCACCCGCCTCATCGACCAGGGCGAACTTGGTCGTCGTGCTCCCCGAATCGATACCGAGCGCCACACGCACCGTCTCTCCGGGCGCATACGCATCCGGACCCTTTGCCGGCGTCTCTTTGCCATGGCGTGCCGTAAAATCCGCCTGCTCGGCAGGTGTGGCAAAAAAGGGCTGGGCAAGACGTCCCTCCCCGCTTGCGGGCGCGACCGTCTCGAGCTTATCCAGCCGGACAAAAGCGTCGGGAAGGTCGATCGGTTGGGACGATGCGAACATGTCGGTCAGCGACAGGGCGGCACCGCGCGCGACCATGATCTGCGGATCGCGCGGGACGATAACCTGATCGTCCGATAGATTCAGTTGCTCCCGGAACACGCGGACCAGTGTGGGGTTGTAGGCGAGCGTACCGCCCTCGAAGATTACCGGCGGCTCGATGTCGATACCCTGGGCCAGACCGCCGATCGTTTGGCGGGCGACCGCGTGAAGCGCCGAAAGCGCCAGGTCGGTGGTAGGAATGCCCTCGTTGAGCAGCGGCTGGATATCGGTCTTTGCGTACACGCCGCAGCGGCCCGAGACCTCGTGGACGGTCGTTCCCCGGCTTGCGAGCTGCTCGAACTCGCCCGATTCGGTGCCGACCCCCATGAGCTTTGCCATCTCGTCGATAAATGCACCGGTACCGCCTGCGCACGAGCCGTTCATGCGCATGTCGGCAACCTCGATGTCTCCCTTATCGTTGGTGCGGAAGAAGATCATCTTGGCGTCTTGGCCGCCCAGCTCGATGGCGCAGCGCGTCTGCGGATAGAACCTGCTGATCGCGAGCGCGTTGGCGACCACCTCCTGAACGTACGAGGCGCCCAGCGCGGTCGCGATATCGCGCGCACCCGAGCCGGTCACCGCAACGCGCAGTGACTCATGGGGAAAGCGCTCGGCGAGCTCGCCGAGCATGGCGCGCACGCTCGCTGTCTGACACGCCCCGTGGCGGCGATATCCCCACCACGCCTCGGTCATATCCTCGTGCATCGCGTAAACTTTGGTCGTCGTCGACCCTACGTCCAGTCCTACTAGCAACGCCATAATGCTCCGTCTCTCGCATTTTTCCCGCTAGAGATATACCACTCTACGTAATACAACAGACTGTTGTATTTAAACTCCGTATAAAAAGCGGCTGCCGAAACGCTTCAGCAGCCGCCGAATGCACCAACAGATTGTTCTGCGCGCTAGCACGTCGGGCAACGGAGCAGCACGGGCCCTCCGGTCATGCGCACCGCTCACGCCCGCGATGTCGCCGAGAGAGCTATCCACGCTTTGGGCTCCAACCAAGCAAGTCGCCCGCGCTCAGCAGATCCCTAAGCGAGCTACTCGCACTCAGGAGCCATAGCCTGCTCCAAGAGCTCGGCATGCTCCTCCTCGAAAACCGTCCCCACAGGGAAGGCGCGACGGAAGACGAAGCGGGAAATCGGACCGGCTACCAAAAGGTTCCACGGCAGCGCCATCACAAAATTATGCGGGATGTTGATCATCCAGATCGCGGGCACGGAATACAGGTTCGCAAGGATGCCGCCGGGCATGTGCGTCAGACCCTCACAGGCACCGTACAGCGACATGATGATGACCATGGGAACGACCATGCAGGAGCTGACGGCAAGCGTCATGGCAAGCGACGAACTCTTGCCCGGCGTGACCAGGAATTTAAAGGCGAAACCCTTGGCAAGGGGGCTGGCAACAAACCAGTCGCAGCACATGGCAAAAATGTAGGCAACGGGGAAGCCGAGCCACGCGGCGGCAACAACCTCGCCGTTGATGGCCCCATGCTGCAGGGCAACGTTGTAGATGCTCATCCAGAGCACCATGCAAAAGCACATGATAAAGGTGAACAGCAGGCTCTCTCGTTTGTTGATAGGCATAAAGGGCATTGTCCTTTCTGTGTTACGCCGCGGCACCACGCAACAAAAACGGGCGGGCAAGATGGAGCTGTTGGGACTTCATCTCGCCCGCCCGTGGTACGTGCGTCTGCGACTACTTATGTGGTGGAACCAGCCTAGCACGAAACGCATGCGCTTCGTAAGCGTTGAGTTTATGAAGATGCAGGGCACCGATAATCCCCCGACCCCATAAGTTGCGGTGGAATACGGACTGTTTTGACCCTTTAAGCAGCAATTCAGTCCCTATTTCACCGCAACTCATTTGGTGCAAAGTAACCTGTCCCCCTTGCACCAATTAGCTGGTATGGCGCCAGCGAGGGTCGGTGAGGGTTCTCGCCACGCCCAAGCCAACGGGCAGAAACGCCACGATGAGCACTGCACGCACAAACCAACCGAGCATGTTGACCGTGTCGAAGGTGCACATGTAATACATAGAGCGATAGAGATACAGACCGGGCACCATAATGACAATCGAAGGCACCGTGAGGGCGATGCGCGGGTAGGTGAGCTTGACTTCGGCCAAGCTTGCCAGCAGACCCGATACCAGCGCGCCGATAAACGCTGCTGCCTCGGGAGGCATTCCCGTGCTGAGGCCCAGGAAGGGAATCATCGTCGGCGCATCGACAAGGGTCAGACGCAGGGTATTGGACACGGCGCCGATCAACCCAGCTGCCGCGGCCATCTTTACCGGGCTGTTGAACATCACCGAGAAGCCGAATACGCCAACGAAGCTCATCACCACGCGCAGGAGCGTAAGGGCAAGCGGCGAAAGGCCGAGCGGGGCAAAATCATCCGGTGCCAGCCCCACACACTCGGCAACCATCCAGCCCACAAGGGTCGCCATCACAATAATCGACACGGCATACGAAAGACGCTCAATGCCGCTTCGCATATCGAGCTTAGCGATGTCGAGGCCTGCCGTAATGAGGGGAAAGCCGGGAATCACAAAGAGCATGGCGCCGATATAGCCTTCTTGGTGCGACATTGCCCCCGGTACGACCTGGCCAAGGCCGAGCAATGCCAGCAGATACGAAACGCAAGCGAGCGCAACGCCCGTCGTCAGCGCGCTAAACTGGCCAAGACCTTGCTTGAGAATATGGGAGCGAGCAAAGTTACCGACACCAGCGCCTACGAATGCGCAGGCCATCTCGATAGGGCCGCCGCCGAGCAAAAAGACGAAGGCGCCGCAAGCACAGGCTGCCGCAAGGCCCTGTTGCCAGGGAGAGTAATCGGGCTTTGAGCTCTCGACGGTCTTAAGCATCTCGTGGTATTCGTGCACGGTAAACCGGCGCCCATACGTCTCGATTTCCTTTAAGAAGCTCTCCATCATCCAAATGCGATGGGTATTGACTCCCGTTGTGGGCAGGCTGACAACCTCGTTAAAGCAGTGGCCATCTTCGATGCAGGTGCACTCAAACGACAGAAGACTCAGGTCGACGTGAATCGTGACGCCCAGTACGGCAGCAGCACGATTCATGGTATCGCGCACGCGCCAGGCACCTGTTCCGCTTGCCAGCATAAGCATGCCGGTACGGCAGATGATGGATGACTTATCGGTGAGCGGCGCATCGACGGCAAGCTCATCGCCTGCCGTCACGATCTGGTGCCAGTCAGTTTTCATATGGAGCGCGCCGGCACGAACGCCGTGGTGCATGGGGGCTCTCGAAAGCAGCGAGTCAAGGCGCGAAGGCTGTGGGGGCTCCACTGATTCACCCTCAACCTCATCAGCCTCTTCATCGACCAGATCAAAGGAATCAAGCGGCGCTGGCTCGCGACGGTCGATCAGCTCCTCGTCCTCATCATCAAAGTAATTGAACTGATCGAGCATGTCCTCTTCGATTGCGCGCTCGCTCGCATCGTCCATACAGGGGCTCCCTTCCTACCGACTAACCCCCATCCTAGACAGCAACGGCTAAAGGAAACATAAAAGAGACGACTGTCATGCATGGAAGGCGCAAACCCCCAATGCGTCGGTAGATCCCCAAAGACTAGGACTGTCCCCAAGTGCCGGCAGAGACGATATGAGCAGGACATAAAAACATTGAGAGCCCCTGCTGCATGAAAGACCGCGGATTAGGCCGACAATGGTGAGTGTCTAATTCAGCCGCGGCGGCCACGCCGCATTCATGGAAGGGGCTCCCATGCTCGATACTACCACCTTCGTCGGCCTCGACGTCCACGCCCGCTCGATAAAGGCAGTCTCCCTCGACGTCATGACCGGGGAGGTGCTCTGCGCGACCTTCGGCTACGACGCCGGGGCAGTCGCGGGGTGGGTGCGGTCCGTGGACCCAAAGGCCAGGTGCGTGTACGAATCCGGGGTCACGGGGTTCGACCTGCAGAAGAGGCTCTCCGGCCTCGGGGTCGACTGCGTGGTCGGCGCCGTCTCGAAGATGATCAAGCCCAGCGCGGACAGGCGCAGGAAGAACGACCGCAACGACGCCGAGTTCCTCGCCCGCATGCTGTCGGTCGGCAACGTGGTCGAGGTGTGGGTCCCCGACGACGAGTGCGAGGCCGCCCGCGACCTGACCAGGGCGCTCGAGGACGCGAGGGACGACCTCTCGCGCTCGAAGCAGCGGCTCTCCAAATTCCTGCTCAGGCACGGGCTCGCCTTCGACGAGAGGACGCCCACCGGCCGCAGGAAGGGCGACTGGACCCGGGCGCACTGGTCCTGGATCGAGTCGATTAGGTTCGCGGAGGGGGCCGACGAGGACGTGCTCGCCTACTACGTCGACGCGGTCAGGCGGGCGGCGGAGGAGAAGGCGAGGCTCGAGGGGCTCGTCGAGGCCGAGGCCCGCAAGCCCAGGTGGAGGAGGAGGGTCGACTCCCCGCGCTGCCTCAAGGGCGTCGACACCGCGACGGCCGCCGACCTCGTGTTCGAGGCCGGCGAGTTCTCGAGGTTCAGGAACGCCCGGTCGTTCGCCGCATGGGTCGGCCTGACGCCCTCCGAGCACTCCAGCGGGGAGAGCGACCGCAGGGGCGCGATCACCAAGGCGGGCAACAAACACCTGAGGAAGGCGCTGGTCGAGGCCGCGTGGCACTACCTGACGTGCTCGGGGCGGCCGAAGGAGCCCGCCAGGGGCCAGGCCCCGGACCGGGTCGCCCGCAGGCATGCCGCCAAGGGCGTGCGGAGGCTGGTCGAGAGGCGGGAGGCGCTGCTCGCGCGCGGGGTCCACAACAACAAGGCGAACGTGGCCACGGCGCGCGAGCTCGCCTGCTGGGTGTGGGCGGTCGGCCTCATGGCCGAGGAGGCGTAGGGGGCCGGTCCCCCGCACATAAGCCGATCACCCCGGAAGCGGTTCGATCCGAAGCCGTTGAGGCGAACCTCAGGTCCCTTTTCTGCGAGCGCCCAGGGCACCACACGCGTGCACAGACTGTCGGTTCGACGAAGAAGCCCCAGCCGTAGCAACGGATTGCCCAGCGAGAGATCGCCACGGGCGGATATTAAACTGCAAAGACGAGCGTCGGGAAGACACGCCGAGGTCGCCGCGGACGGGTTGATATAGGGAGAGGGCCTGACCCCATATCGTTGGGGCCAGGCCCGATTTTGCCTCTTGACAATGTCCTGCTCATATTAAAAGGAACGTCCCTAAGTGCCAACCAGGGCAACACCGCAGATAGAGGACGGACAGCGAAAGCCCGCCAGAGCGAGCAAGGTGCCTTCAAGAAAAATGGCGCCGCAGGTTGAGCATAAGTCAGCGAGCGGGTCGCATTTGTGACAAGGTGACGTGAAACGAAAGGGCGCTGACCTTCTGGTCGCGCCCTTGAAGTTGAACGTCAGATTGTCCAAATGCGGCCCGCGCAGCGTCGAGCAGTTACGGCGTTTGGTAAAACGCCGTAAC
>DBGDSC010000004.1:0-24160 GCA_048402045.1 Collinsella sp. | reverse complement strand
GGCCGCGCACGAGGCCATAAGGGAGGTCCTTGACCGCCACGGCGTGGCGGAATAGCCTTAGGCGCAAGGGGCGCTGACGCGGCCCTCCCTCTTACACCACAAAAATTCGCGCGATCCTGAGCGACTTCGTACGTGCGGTTCATGAGGGTGAACGCGATCTCGCTCTTACCGTGGCCGCGGCGGGGACGTCCCCCCGTTTTGGTCACAGAGCGGAGTCGCGTGTCGACGCTGTCTTTGTCGATGAGCCACACACCAGAAGCCTTGCGGGCCTCAAGTGCTCCGTTTTTTATGAGCTCCTGCACCCTGCGCGGAGTGATGCCGAGCAGCTCGGCGGCTTCTTTGGTAGTAAGCATCGCGAAACCCTTCGCCAGAACGAATAGTTTTATATATAGCAATTGTAATTAAAACTATTCGTTCTGGCGAATGGTTTCAAGATTGAGGGCGCACTGACAGAAATGAACGGGCCTGGTACGCGTTGTTGCTGGATTTTGCATATTTGTATAACGCCGTGCGGCCTGTTGCGCCCCGTCCGCAATTCCTTTATTCTTAACTGGCTTCGCGTGAAAGCGCCAAGTGTGCCAGTGTGGCGCAACGGTAGCGCAACTGATTTGTAATCAGTGGGTTGCAGGTTCGATTCCTGTCACTGGCTCCATGAGAGTTTCGGGCTCTGTTCCCTTGTGGGACAGGGCCCGTTTCTATTTATGTCGATAAGTCAGCGTGTTTGGCGCCAACCAAGCTTCAGGTTTGTCTCGATCCGTAACACGAGTGGGCTGAAGACCCTCCTTATAGTTACAGATCGAAACATTGCCAAGGGAAGGCCGATAACATCTCGATCCGTAACACGAAGAGGCTGAAAACCGTTCTTACTGTTACAGAATGAGACGTAAGCGGGGGTTTCTGCGAAACATCTCGATCTGTAACAGATAGGGGAGGAATAACCCTCTTACTGTTACAGGTCGAGACATAGGCCGGGGCGAGGTTGGTCATCGTCATCGAGCGTGGATTATCGGACACACGAGCGTGGAAAATCTTCCGCCTAGTGAATGAGCGTGGATAATCTGCCACTTTGGATTCGATGGCACGGCAAAGTGGGAGATTATCCACGCTCGATTTCAAACGGAAGAAAATCCACGCTCGATTTTGCCTGGGAAGAGCAATCTTCTGTCTGGACAGCCCCGATCTCGACCTATATATAGGTGCAAATAAGCTGGTATCGAAGTTCGATACTGAAGGTGTACTCCACTACAGCAAAGTGTTACCTTGGGAAACGTCACCTCAGTATCCAAAACCACTGTCCTTCATATCCAAACTCAATAAAACCGCAGGTCACGGCTATATAGATACGCCCGGCACCGTGTATCTAGAGGTTTTCGTTGACAGCCCCCAAGGTGGCATCGTATTATCTTCTTCGTTCGCGGGGGCGGCGGTCCAAAAGACCAAAGGACCTGCGGATACTTGAACGATTGGGAGTTTGCCCGAGTGGTTAATGGGGACGGGCTGTAAACCCGTTGGCTCTGCCTACATAGGTTCGAATCCTATAGCTCCCACCCGTCAAGTGCCTGTATAGCTCAGTCGGTAGAGCACTTCGTTGGTAACGAAGAGGTCACCAGTTCAAGTCTGGTTGCAGGCTCCATCCGGCGGTGTAGCTCAGTTGGTTAGAGCACACGGTTCATACCCGTGGCGTCACTGGTTCGAATCCAGTCACCGCTACCATAGGTAACACGGTGGCTTCTCAATAGTATGTTGAGAGGCCACTATGGTATAAAGGCAAAGTCCCGTCCGGGGACGACCTGTTAAGAGGAGGGCTTTATGGCCAAAGAGAAGTTTGAGCGCACTAAGCCGCATGTTAACATCGGCACCATTGGTCACGTCGACCACGGCAAGACCACGCTGACCGCTGCCATCACCAAGGTTCTCTCCGAGACCGAGGGCTGCAAGGCTGACTTCACTGCGTTCGAGAACATCGACAAGGCTCCCGAGGAGCGCGAGCGCGGCATTACGATTTCCGTCTCCCACGTTGAGTACGAGACCGCTGCCCGTCACTACGCTCACGTTGACTGCCCGGGCCACGCTGACTACGTCAAGAACATGATCTCCGGCGCTGCTCAGATGGACGGCGCTATCCTGGTCATCGCTGCTACCGACGGCCCCATGGCTCAGACCCGCGAGCACATCCTGCTCGCCCGTCAGGTCGGCGTTCCCTACATCGTCGTCTTCCTGAACAAGTGCGACATGGTCGACGATGACGAGCTCATCGACCTCGTCGAGATGGAGACCCGTGAGCTCCTCTCCGAGTACGATTTCCCCGGCGACGACATCCCCGTCATCCGTGGCTCCGCTCTGGGCGCTCTCGAGGGCGACGCCAAGTGGATGGACGCCATTCGCGAGCTCATGAAGGCCGTCGACGAGTACATCCCGACGCCTGCTCGTAACAACGACCTCCCGTTCCTGATGGCCGTTGAGGACGTTATGACCATCTCCGGCCGTGGTACCGTTGCTACTGGCCGTGTCGAGCGCGGTGAGCTCAAGCTCAACGAGCCCGTCGAGATCGTCGGCATCAAGGATACCCAGAACACCGTCGTTACCGGTATCGAGATGTTCCGTAAGTCCATGGACTTCTGCGAGGCTGGCGACAACGTCGGTCTGCTGCTCCGCGGCATCAAGCGTGAGGACATCGAGCGCGGCCAGGTTCTCTGCAAGCCCGGTTCGGTTACCCCGCACACCAAGTTCACCGGCGAGATCTACGTTCTGACCAAGGAGGAGGGCGGCCGTCACACCCCGTTCTTCGATGGTTATCGTCCTCAGTTCTACTTCCGTACCACCGACGTTACCGGTACGGTCAAGCTCCCCGAGGGCACCGAGATGGCTATGCCTGGTGACCACATCACCATCGAGGGCGACCTCATCCACCCGATCGCCATGGAGGAGGGCCTGCGCTTCGCTATCCGCGAGGGTGGCCACACCGTCGGTTCGGGCATCGTCTCCACGATCATTGAGTAAATTAGCTCTTTGATATAGCTGACTTAGAGAACCCGGCACTTATATGGGTGCCGGGTTCTTTTCTGCAATGGATATTGAGCCGTTGCTGGTGTCGAGAGGATCGATAATGGTCCTGGATGCACCGTCGATTAGCTCTCGATGGCTTCATTGATGTGTTCCAAATATGAATGGATCCACCGAGAACCAATTGACTCGAGGTTTTCATTGACAGCACTTACGTGGAGCTGATAAAGTAACAACTCGTGCCCGTACGGGGCGGAAATGAAAGGTTCAGGATACATGCGTACTCTAGTTACTCTTGCGTGCACTGAGTGCAAGCGCCGCAACTATACGACCACCAAGAACAAGTCGACCATGCCTGATCGTATGGAGATCAAGAAGTATTGCCCCTGGTGCCGTCACCACACGCTGCACAAAGAGACTCGCTAGTCTCTAGTCACATACGCCAGTAGTTCAATTGGTAGAGCATCGGTCTCCAAAACCGAGTGTTGAGGGTTCGAGTCCTTCCTGGCGTGCCAGTCATTATTCCGTAAGCTCCCACTTGGGGGCTTACGGTTTACTCATGTATAAGCGCATTGCGCGGAGGTAACCCAAATGGCCAACAAGAAGAACAAGAAGAAGGCTCAGCAGCCGGCACCTGCCAACAAAGCTGCCGCCAACTCCAAGGTTGAGGCCAAGAAGGCCGTTGCCAAGAAGAACGAGAAGGCTGCGAAGTCCAAGAAGAACGAGAGGCCTGGTTTCTTCGCCCGCACCAAGAAGTATTTCGCTTCGGTCAAGTCCGAGATGAAGCGTGTCACGTGGCCCGATAAGAAGGAGCTCGTGAACTACTCGGTTGTTGTTTGCGCTTCTCTGATCGTCGTCGGCGTCGTCATCGCTCTGCTCGATGCTGGCTTTGGCGAGGCTCTTGCTCTGTTCTCTGGATTGAGGGGCTAAACCATGTCTAAGCGTTGGTACGTCGTTCACACTTACTCTGGATACGAGAACCGCGTTAAGTCCGATCTCGAGCATCGCATCGAGACTATGGGCATGCAGGACCGTATCTTTGATATCGAGATTCCTATGGAGCGCGTCACCGAGATTAAAGAGGGTGGCAAGCGTGAGACCAAGGATTCCAAGATCTTCCCGGGTTATGTCCTGGTCCGCATGGAGATGGATGACGATGCTTGGACGTGTGTTCGTAACACGCCTGGCGTCACCGGTTTCCTAGGCGGCAACGGCAAGCCCGCTCCGCTTTCCCGCGACGAGTACAACAAGATGACTCGTCGTCCCGGTAAGGGCGATTCGCCCAAGCGCACCTCGGTTGATATTGAGGTCGGTACGTCCGTCCGCGTCACCGATGGCCCGCTTACCGACTTTGATGGCAAGGTCTCCGAGGTTAACACCGAGGCTGGCAAGCTCAAGGTCACGCTGATGATCTTTGGCCGCGAGACGCCGGTCGAGCTCGACTTTAACCAGGTCGCTGTCATCGCTTAAGTTTTCGTCCGTTCGCGCGAGCGTGCTTCTTCTGTGACTGCTCATCTCAGGAGTGCTTCTAACACGTGCGTGCTTACGATATAGCAAGTACTTCACACTCGTGATTCGAAAGGAATGACCATGGCTGAGAAGAAGGTTGCCAACGTCATTAAGCTCCAGATTCCTGCTGGTGCAGCAAACCCCGCTCCTCCCGTCGGCCCCGCCCTGGGCGCTGCTGGCGTGAACATCATGCAGTTCTGCCAGGCCTTTAACGCCGAGACGCAGGACAAGAAGGGTGACATCATCCCCGTTGAGATCTCTGTCTACGAGGACAAGTCCTTCTCCTTCATCACCAAGACCCCGCCGGCGGCTCACCTTATCAAGAAGGAGCTGAACCTCAAGTCTGGTTCCGCTAAGCCCCAGGCTGACAAGGTTGGTCAGCTCTCCCAGGAGCAGCTCACCAAGATCGCCGAGATCAAGATGCCGGACCTCAATGCCAACGACATTGACGCCGCCAAGAAGATCATCGCCGGTACCGCCCGTTCCATGGGCGTCACCATCGCTGAGTAGCGATTTCTTATGGTAACGGCGGGTGCTCCGACCGGGGCGCCCGTTAAATGTGTGCAATAGGGCACACGATACGATGTGGGAGGGCTCACGCCCGTTTAACCACAGGAGGTAATGCACATGGCTAAGCATGGTAAGAGCTATAACGCCGCTGCCGAGAAGATCGACCGCGCCACGCTCTACACCCCCCTTCAGGCTGCCAAGCTCATCAAGGAGCTCGACACCGCCAAGTTCGACGAGACCGTCGAGGCTCACTTCCGTCTGGGCATCGATACTCGTAAGGCTGACCAGAACATCCGTGGTTCCATCTCCCTGCCCCACGGCACCGGCAAGACCGTTCGTGTTGCCGTCTTCGCCGAGGGCGAGAAGGCCCGCGAGGCCGAGGCTGCCGGCGCCGACATCATCGGTTCCGACGAGCTCGTCGCCCAGATTCAGAAGGGCGAGATCAACTTCGACGCCGCTATCGCTACGCCGAACATGATGGCCAAGGTTGGCCGCATCGGTAAGATCCTTGGTCCCCGTGGCCTCATGCCGAACCCCAAGCTCGGCACCGTGACCATGGACGTCGCCAAGATGGTCTCCGAGCTCAAGGCTGGCCGCGTTGAGTACCGCGCCGATCGCTACGGCATCTGCCACGTGCCCCTGGGCAAGAAGTCCTTCTCTGAGCAGCAGCTCGTCGAGAACTACACTGCCCTGTACACCGAGATTCTGCGCGTCAAGCCCTCTTCTGCTAAGGGCAAGTACGTCAAGTCCATCTCCGTGTCTTCCACCATGGGCCCTGGCGTCAAGGTCGATCCCGCTGTCCAGCGTGACTTCCTGGCTGAGTAACTGCTAGTTACTGCCTGAGTACAGCAAGCATTGCTAAAGAAACCCGGTTCTGCCTTGTGCAGGATCGGGTTTCTTGCTATCGCGTCAAAAGCACCACAAAGGGGACAGGCACCTTTGTGGTGGTTTTGGCACTTTGGCGTCAATGTTATGGCATCGCAGCGAGCCGGTTCCAAGTGCCCCAGGTCGCCCCGAAAGAGGAGCGACGCGTACTTTGGTACGCGAGCGACGGTTTGAGGGGCGAGATGGGGTGCTTGGGGCCGGCGCAGCGTCAAGCCTTAAAGGTGGTTACCAGGGCGTTCTTGCGGTTGAGGACTCTATGGCTTCGTGGCGTTTGAGCTCGCGGCGCATGGTTTGTGAGTTGAGCCAAGCTGCTTGCCAGCCGCGGATGGGGTAGTGCGTCTGGTCGAGCTCAAACTGCGTATAGCCGCAGGCGTTGATGATCGTCGTTCCACACACATGCTGACGCTCGCGCTGAAAATCGCAACCGTAGCTTTGGTGCACATGCCCGTGCACCATGTAGTCGGGATTCCAGGATTCGAGTGCTGTGTTAAAACACTCGAATCCTCGATGCGGCAGATCGTCCAGATCACCCATACCGGCGGCGGGTGCATGGGTAAGCAGAATGTCGCACCCGCCGACCATCCTAACCTTACGCGACAGCTTACGCATGCGCTTGGACATCTCGCGTTCGGTGTACATGTTGGCGCCGTCGCGATAACGCATGGACCCGCCAAGGCCCGCAATGCGAATCCCTCGGTACGTGTACACGCTGTCCTCTACGCAGATACATCCACCCGGTGCATGACGTGCGTAGCGGTCATCGTGATTGCCGCGCACGTAGATGAGCGGTTTGTTGATGACCGTAACCAAAAACTCAAGATAGTCCGGGTCCAGATCGCCGGCGGACAAAATCAGGTCGACTCCCTCAAAGCGTTCCTTGCGAAAGCACTCCCAAAGGCATCGTTCTTCGGTATCGGCTATGGCAAGGATTTTCATAGGGCAGGGACTTTCGGCTCATCGTCGAGCTGCGGAATGGTGCCTACCACGTTGTCCGCCAGCCAATTCATCTCGACAATCTGCGTGCTCGGCAGCGGAGGGAAGCCTTCGATCTGTACCACGCCGTTCTGACTGTGGAGCTCGCCGCCAAAGGGGTTGATGGATCCCACAACAATGCCGTTGCGGAGCAACTGCACGAGTTTGCGCGTTTGGTAGGGTAGGCCCGGAGCGTAACGGATGTCGATAACGCCGGAGCTCATGCCATACCAGTAGTTGACAGCGCGCACTTGGTTGTCGTCGCTGGTCTCGTCCCACGTGCCGTGAAGAAGGCTGCGAACGATGAGCTCGTAGTAACGGCCCCAGTTCCATACGGGCATGGCGATGCCGGTGACTTTGCCGTCGACCAAGCGGTGAAGCCCGTAGGCCGTTGGGTCTTCGAGCGACTTTGACATGTCAGCGCCGGTCATGACGCTTACGCCTTCGCGGCACATGGCTTCGGCAAGACCACCGGCGGGAACATCGCCCCAGGTGAGGATGACCTGCGCGCGCGGGTCGAGCAGCGAGGCGCCAATCGCAAAGGCGTTGATCTCGCTGAGTGCGCCCGAGGCGAAGACCGACGCGTGGTAACCGATGCGGTGGTTGTCCGCCATGCTGGCCGCAAGGGCGCCCAGCAGAAACTTGGCCTCGTACATCTTGCCAAAGTACGAACGGACGCTTTGATGGGGAAGGCCGATAGAGCAGTTGAGGAACCGAACCCGGGGATACTCAACGGCAGCCCTGAGCGTGTATTCCATCAGGCGGTGCGAGGTCGAGAAGATGACGTTTGCTCCATGTTTGACAGCCGTTTCCACGGCGGCGTAGAACACATCCGGATCGTGACAGTCCTCGAACGCCTCGGTGCGCACGATACCGCCAAAGTGCTCATCGAGATACTGACGCCCTTGGTCGTGCAGGCTGTCCCAGCTCGACGTCGCACAGGGGAACTCATGGATAAAGGCGATGCGCAGGGGGTTGGCCGTCGAGTAGACGGTCTTGCCCATAAAGAAGTTGAGCACGCCAGAGGTGGACTTGGCGGGCGTCTCCTCCTCGTCGACGCTCGGTGCTTCGACAAGATCGACCTTGTCCTCGTCATTTTTGCCGGCAATAACCAGCTCGCGCCAGATCTTGCACAGGCGGTTTACGACGATATCCGTCGGCGTATCCAGCAGGCGGTCCTGGTTGTACACATTGAGGTAGACGAGCATGGCGTCGGCGGGCGTAATGTCCAGGTGATCGCCGCCTGCGCGAAGGTAGGCGCGCTTAAAGAGCAGGAAGGTGTGGCGCAGGTAGTCGACCTTTTTCTGCGGCCATTTTTCGATAAGGTTCTGACCGAGCATCTTGGCGAGCGTCTCGTAGCTTCCCTCACGCGAGAACTCGATCTCGTATAGGGGGCAGACGCGCCAAAACGCGCAGAACTCGCCGTACAGGCGGCTTTCGACGGAATCCCATGTGCCGGGGTAGAGACGGGTGACCTTGGCCGAAACCGTCGGAGCGTCCAGGAATTTGAGGACACTGACGCGTTTGTTGCCTTCCTGGACATAGAACCGATGCATGAACTCGGTGACGATGATGGGGTCGCGATAACCCTCGGTTACCTGGATGTCGTAGAGGTTGGACCACTTGCGGGCGAACTCGGTGCCAAACGGCAGCAGGGGCATAAAGTTGCATGAAAAGGCGGACTGACGGCCCTTGGTAACCGTACCGACGACCATTTCGAGCGGAATGTCTCTCAGGCCGACATTCTCTCGCTGGCCTAAGGGGAGCTGGGCAACCAAGCTATCGAGGTCCGTGAGGTACGGATACTCGCTTTGACTAATGGCGCGTCGACGTCCTTGCTCGCCGCGCTTGCGTGCTTGACGGTAGGCCTCTTCCATGATGTTGCTCCCTTAGTCGTTTAAACAACTATATGAACCATGGTACCACGAATGAAAACCACAACAAAGGTGCCTGTCCCCTTTGTGGTGGTTTAGGCAATGATGGGGGCGATGGCGCGGATGCAGGCGTCGGCAGCGGTGAAAGTGGTGCTGTCGTCGCTGACGATAAAGATGATCTTGCCCTTAATGCCAAAGTCGCCGATCTCGCTAAAGAGCACATACGGCTCCTTGTCAAAGCCCGAGATGGGAAGCACGGCGGCCTTGGTGGCGCTGGTCAGCTCGTCTGCCAGCGCGTCGAGCGAGGCCCACTTGGACGTGTCCTTTACGGCAACGGGCACAGCCACGCGCCCAAAGGGCATCAAATGCACGAGCGTGTTCTTGGAGATGTTGGAGTTGGGGACGATGATGGTCTGCCCGCAGGCATCTTCGATGGTCGTGTGGCGCCAGGTGATGTCCTGGACCACGCCCGACACGCCGCCGACTTCGATATTGTCGCCAGGCTTGATGATGCCCATAAACGTAACCTGCATGCCGCCAATAAGGTTTGACAGCGTGTCCTGAAAGCCGAGTGAGATGGCGATGCCGCCGACGCCAAGAGCGGCGACGAGCGCGTTTGCGTTAATGCCAAAGCAGTTGTCGAGGATAAAGCTGCCGCCGATCATCCAGATGACGGCGCGTGCGATGTTGATGAAGATGCTCGATGCCGGAAGCGGGTTGTCGTCGCGATTGAGCAGGTGACGCAGGGTCTTGGATACGACCTTGGTGGCGACGGCGGTGCCTATCGCCAAGATGACGGCCCAGATGATGTTGTGGACCCACCGTTGCTCAAAGAAATGAAGAATCGGCTCAAACAATTCCATGTAGGGAAAACCTCCTTATGATCGTCCAACCATGATACCCACCAAGAAGCCCGTCCGATCACATCGGACGGGCTTCTGTGCTCGATATAAGGTTTACGCGGCGGGGCTGTAAGGCCCGGCGGTGTAGCTTAGCGTCGACGCTTCCAGATAATGCCGAGCATGATGACGATGATGCCGCCGATAAGGCACGCGCCAACTACTGCCAGCGTGCGGTCTCCCGTTGCGGCAAGCTTACCGGTCGTCTTCTTGGTGATGACCTTCGTGGTCGCCGTGTCCGTCTTAGACGAGGGCTTAGGCGTCGGGGCCGGTGAGGGCGTGGGGTCCACGGCTGCGGAGCCGAAGCCGATGGTGCCGGCGAGCCCGGCCATCTTGCTCTCCCAGCCGTTCTGCCCGATCAGCGCCCTTAGCGCTGACTCGCAGGTACCCCACTCGGTGTGGTTGGTGGCGTTTGCGAAGGTGGGGAAGTCGGTCGTGTTGGTAATGATGTAGTTGTTGGTGGCGACGGTATAGGTCTTGGTGGGATCGAACGTGCTGCCGTCTTTGGTGAGTGTGGCACTCACAATGCGCTTGCCTTCGGGCTGCGTCCAATCAATCGTCACGTTGATGCCGCCAAAGGAGAGAACGCTGCCAGAGTCATCGCGCCACTTGTACTTGTTTTGCGCCTCCTGCTCGGTGTGACCGGCCGCCACATAAGCCTGCTGAAGCTCGTAGCTGTCGTTGCAATCGTCGCTGATTTGTAGCGAGTGCTCGAGCGTTGCGAGGAAGTCCGCGCCGGTCATGGTCCAGGTCTCCACGGTGTTGCCGCAGGGCGAGATGGCGATGACGTTGCCGGCGGTCACGTTGCCCGCCGCGATGCCGCCGCGGATGCCGCCAGCGTTTTCGATAGCGAGGTCCGCGCCCGTCAGGTCAAGATAGGAGCTGCAAATCACGTGGCCGATGGTCTGGGCCTTGGTGGTGTCGCCCTCCTTGCTGGGACGGAAATCGGTGGTGCGCACCATTTCCCAACCATGCGTGCCTGCGGCGTCCTCGCCGTAGAAATAGTTGGTGGTGGATGTGCCGAGCACCTTGTTCGATTCGTTTTCAAAGTCCTCGTCGAGCGGCTTGATCTTGTTGCGGACGGCTTCAAGGCGGCTTTGGTAGTCGGAGCCCTTGTCGGGGTCTGCCAAAAGGTCGTTGACGTTCTTGGCGGTGTAGAGCTTCTCGTTGCTGTCGTCTGCAGGGACCGTGACCGTGTCGTCGTCGGTCGTCTCGGTGCCATTCGTTTCGTATTTGTACGGAATGGAAAGCAGTCCCACCTCGGCAAAGGCACTGCCCGCCTCGACAACGTGGATTGTCTTGCCGTCGGCTCCCGTCACCTTCTCGTTAAGGTTGATGTGCTCGTGGCCTGCGATAAGGGCATCGACGCCACGGAGTCGCGTGGCAAAGGTCTTGGCGTCGAGCGTGTGCGCGATACACACAACAACATCGCAGCCCTCCTTGCGCAGCTGCTCTGCCTCGGCATTGATGGCGTTCGCGGCACTCGAGAACGACGTACCCGCGACCAGGTCCGCGCGCAGCGAGGATCCCAGCGACTCATCCATGGCACCCACGACGCCGACCTTGATTTTGTAGTCGAATGTGGAGTGATCCTCGGTATCCTCCCAGGTGCGATCGAGCGTCTTCGTGATGCTCGAGCTCCATACGCCGCTCGTGGACTTCGCGTTCGCGCAGAGCATGGCGAAGGGCGTGCCGGTGGTGCTGTAGCCGGTCATGGTGCGGAGTTTGTCTGCGCCGTAGCTCCAGTCGTGGTTGCCCGGCGTGGTCGCGTCGTAGCCGTCTACATAGAAGGTGTCCATGAGCTCGGCGATGCTCTTGCCCTCGCTCATGGTGGCGAAGGACTGCCCGTGGAAGGTGTCGCCCGCATCGAGCAAAAGATCGGGGGCGCTGTTTTGGGCGCTATAGAGAACCGCCAGCCCATCAAAGCCCACAGTGCCGGTGCCCTTGCTTGCGTTGTAGCTGTACTTGTAGCTGCCGTGGATGTCGTTGGTGTGCATGACGGCCACGGAGCCGTCAATGGCGGCGGGCAGGTTCCCCGCGAAAGCGAGGCTTGGGATGCCTGCGAGCGCGCCGGCAAACAACGCGGCGGCTAACGCAAGGCGGGGGAGTCTTTTCATGGCAGTTTCCTTAGTCCTTAGCCAGAATGTCTGGTTGAATATCGGATTATCGACATAATATGCGAAAACCGCCGCAAGGGCGTCTGTCCCTTTGCGGCGGTTTTGGCGTTTGCGCAGATAAAACCTGCCAAAATAAACCTGTCCCTTTTTGGCACGTTTTAGCTCAGCAGCATGCGGTCGTTGGCGAGCTCGCCGCCCGAGACCTCCTCAAACTTCTGCAGCAGGTCGGCTACGGTGAGCGACTTCTTCTCATCGCCCGCCACGTCGTAGATCACGTGGCCTTCGTGCATCATGATCAGACGGTTGCCCAGACGGATGGCGTCGTTCATGTTGTGCGTGACCATGAGCGTGGTCAGGTGGTTCTCGTCGACGATCTCCTCGGTCAGGTTGAGCACCTTAGAGGCCGTCTTGGGGTCGAGCGCCGCCGTGTGCTCGTCGAGCAGCAGCAGGCGCGGCCTGGTGAGCGTGGCCATCAGCAGGGTGAGTGCCTGGCGCTGGCCGCCCGAGAGCAGGCCGACCTTGGTGTTGAGGCGTGTGTCCAGACCAAGGTCCAGGCGCTTTAGCAACTCAACGTACTCGTCCTTCTCGGCCTTGGTGACGCCCCACGAAAGGCCGCGACGCTGGCCGCGACGCTTGGCGAGGGCCAGGTTCTCGGCGATCTGCATGTCGGCAGCGGTACCGCGCATGGGGTCCTGAAACACGCGGCCCAGGTACTTGGCGCGCTGCGACTCGCTCAGGCGCGAGATGTCGGTGCCGTCGAGCTCAATAACGCCCGAATCGAGCGGGTACACGCCGGCGATCATGTTGAGCAGAGTGGACTTGCCGGCGCCGTTGCCGCCGATCACGGTTACAAAGTCGCCGTCATTCAGGGTGAGGTCGACGCCGGTGAGCGCGCGCTTCTCGGTGACGGTGCCCTTGTTAAAGGTCTTCTTGACGTGCGAGAGCTTAAGCATCTGCCTCATCCCCCTTCGTGTAGGAGCTGCGGAGCTTATAGCGCTCCCAAACCACGGGCACGCACAGGGCCACGGCGACGATCACGGCGGAGAGCAACTTCATGTCGTTGGCGTCCATGCCCAACTGCAGCACGATGGCGCGGATAAGGAAGTACACCACGGAGCCAAAGACGGCGGAGGCAAGACGGACGCTAAACTGCGTGAGGCCGCCGGGCAGCAGACGGCCGAGCACCTCACCGATAACAATGGCGGCAAGACCGATAACGATGGCACCGGTGCCCATACCAATGTCGGCATACTTCTGGCTCTGGCAGATGAGCGCGCCCGAAAGGCCGATGAGGGCGTTGGAGAGCACGAGGGCGATCATCTTGGTGGAGTTGGTGTTGACGCCCAGAGCGCGGATCATGTACTCGTTGTTGCCGGTGGCGCGCAGCGCCGAGCCGATCTCGGTGCCAAAGAACCAATACAGGATGGCAACGATAGCCACGGCGAGCAGGATGCCCAAGATGATGGCAACGGTGGACTGCGGCAGACCCGTCATGTTGCTGACGGCCGAGAACACGGTGCCCTTGGCAAGAATGGGCGTATTGGACTTGCCCATGATGCGCAGGTTGATGGACCACAGGCTGATCTGGGTGAGGATTCCGGCGAGGATCGCGGGAATCTCGAAGACGGTGGTCAAAATGCCCGTGACGGCGCCCGCGATGGCGCCGGCGCACATGCCGGCCAGCACGGCGAGCAGCGGGTCGACGTTGTTATTGACGATGAGCACAGCGCAGACGCAGCCGCCGAGGGCAAAGCTGCCGTCGCAGGTCATATCGGGAATGTCGAGCAGGCGGAACGTGATAAACACGCCAAGCACCATAATGCCCCAGAGGACGCCCTGCGAAACGGCGCCCTGCAATGCAATGAGCATGCTTCATACCTCCTAGGATAGGGTGGACACGTGATTCACCATAATAGCGGTAACAATGCATAGAAGAGCTGCGGACAGACGTTTTGTTTTACCTGAAACAAGCAGGGCGGACGCCGGTCTACAGCGCCCGCCCCTGTGGCTCGGATATTGAATAGCGCGGCTAAAGCGCGAGCACGGGCTCTAGACGCATGCCGCGTATGGCATTACGCGTCCAGAGCGGAAAGGTCGATGCCCAGGGCCTCGGCCATCTCGTCATTCTTGACGACGACCAGGTCCTTGCTCGAGAGGTGCTTGATTGGCATGTCTTCGGGCTTGGCCTCGCCCTTCAGGATCTTAACGGCCATCTCGCCCGCGGCGTAGCCCAGGTCCTCATAGTTGATGGAGAGGGTGAACAGACCGCCGGCCTTGCACATGCCCTCCTCGCCGGTAACGAAGGGGAGCTTGTTCTCCTTGCAGATCTGACCGACCTGCGAGGCACCCGCGGCGATGGTGTTGTCGGTGGGGGAGTAGAGCGCGTCGACCTTGCCCACGGCAGACTCGACGACGGACTGAATCTCGTTGGAGCTCGAGACGGTGAAGTCAGTGTACTGGAGGCCAAGCTTGTCGAGTTCCTTCTTGGCGGCCTTGATTTGGACGTCGGAGTTGGACTCGGCGGTGCAGTAGAGCAGGCCGACCTTCTTTACGTCGGGCAGGACCTTCTGCATCATCTCGAGTTGCTCGGCGACCGGGGTAAGGTCGGAGGCGCCGGTGACGTTGGTGCCGGGCTTGTCGTTGTCCTGGACCAGGCCGGAGGCGGCGTAGTCGGTGATGGCGCAGCCCACGATGGGGATATCCGCCGTGGCACCGGCAGCAGCCTGTGCGGCGGGCGTGGCGATGGCGTAGATCAGGTCGACGCCATCGCCCACGAACTTGTCGGCGATGGACTTACACGTGGACTGGTCGTTCTGGGCGTTCTTCTGGTCGATCTTGACCTTAAGGCCGCTTTTCTTGATGGCCTTGACAAAGCCGTCGTTGGCGGCATCGAGTGCGGAGTGCTCGGTGAGCTGCAGAACGCCGATGGTGTAGTCGGAACCGGCGGCAGCAGAGCCGGAACCAGAGTTGCCGCCGCATCCGGCGAGCGGGGCGAGCGCGAGCAGGCCGGCGGAGGCCAGAAGGCTCCTGCGGCTGATGGTGATGTCCTTCATATCATTACCCCCAGTATAAAAATGGCTGGAAACACTGCACTGGGACAAAGTGCAAGTGGAACTATAGTAGCGCTGATGTCCATTTTTACAACAGCCTGGCGGGTTTTTAATACAGAATCGGATGGGCGGTACGGGTAGTCGAATGGGCGGCGGAGGGTCTTATGCGGCGGAGGAGGCGTCGTCCTCGTCCAGGGCGGCGAAGAGCTTCTTGCCGTCGAGCAGGCGCGTGCTGACGTTTCTCATACGGGCGATCTCGACGGTGCGCAGCGTATCGTCGGTGCCTCGGGCGTCGTAGACCGTTCCCAGCAGATACGAGATGCCATCGCGCTGCCTGATGGCAAAGGGACGGAGTGTCATCCGTGCTGCTTCGGTTTCGCCGCGTGTCGTGACGCTCGAAATATCAAAACTCACCGTGGTTCCGTGGTCGATGGCCTGCTCGACGAGCTCGCACGTGTCGATGCGCTTGATGGGCGTGCGTGTTGCCTTGGTAGCCTTGCTGCCTGCGCTTGGAGCGGGTTCGGGTGTATCGAGGTAGCCGCGAACGTCGGCGCTCGCCATGGCAACTAAGTGCTGCGCCATGCTCTTGCGGATAGCGATAGGCGTGGAGCGGTTGCGCATGACCATACCGTGGAGCCGGATGATCTCTTCATCGGTGAGCGGGCGGGTAAGAAGTTTGTAGCCCACGCCGCGTTTGTATTCAATTTCGTATCCGGCATGGCGAAGCGCGGAGATGGCGGTGTAGATGCTGCGCCGCGCCGCCGAGATGGGCATGCGGGCGGGGTCGTCGGGATGGGCGAGGCGCCGGATCAGCTCATCGGAAAGCATGGCCTTGTCTTCGCCGGTGTTTTCGCTCAAGAGCTGCAGGATGCGAACGGCGCGATAGGCTGCCATCGAGGCGGCGCCTCTAGTCGTGGTGTCGTAGGTTTCAACAGCGGCTTCGGTCATGGTGCCCACGTCCTTTCCGTTTTGGGTGGCGACGGTATGGAGCCTAGGACGTGGGGCTTTCCCAGGGGCGCAGGGCGCTCTGGGCGGTCGGTAGTCGTCGGCAAACGGCGGGTCGAGTTTTCAACAGCCCTGCTCAACTGACCAAAAACTTGCCAAAAGCTTGACGGGTGCTGTTGAAAAAAGCGTCTCTCGACCGATGTCGAGAGACGCTTATGCGATGAGCGTTGGCGTGTGGCGACGCGAGCTAGCGTCCGACGATTAGAAGTCGGCGTTGCCCACGGTGCGCGGGTGCGGCAGGACGTCGCGGATGTTGCCCACGCCGGTCAGATACATGACCAAGCGCTCGAAGCCCAGACCGTAGCCGGCGTGCTTGCAGGAACCGTAGCGGCGCAGGTCAAGGTAGTACTTGTACTGCTCGGGATTCATGCCCAGGTCCTTGATGCGGGCCTCGAGCAGATCCAGGCGCTCCTCGCGCTGGGAGCCACCGATGATCTCGCCGATGCCCGGCACCAGGCAGTCGGCGGCGGCGACGGTCTTGCCGTCCTCGTTCATGCGCATGTAGAAGGCCTTGATCTCGGCCGGGTAGTCGGTCACGAAGGTCGGGCGCTTAAAGTGCTTCTCGGTCAGGAAGCGCTCGTGCTCGGTCTGCAGGTCGATGCCCCAGCTGACGGGGTAATCAAACTGGTGGCCAGCAGCGACTGCCTGCTCCAGGATCTCGACGGCCTCGGTGTAGGTAACGCGGGCAAAGTCGGAGTTGGCGACATGGTCCAGGCGCTCGAGCAGACCCTTGTCCACAAACTTGTTGAGCATGTTGAGCTCGTCGGGGCAGGTGGCCATAACGTCCTTAAGGACGTACTTGAGCATGGCCTCGGCGTTATCCATGTAGTCGTTAAGGTCGGCAAAGGCCATCTCGGGCTCGATCATCCAAAACTCGGCGGCGTGGCGCGTGGTGTTGGAGTTCTCGGCACGGAAGGTGGGGCCAAAGGTGTACACGTCGCCAAAGGCCATGGCAAAGTTCTCGGCATTGAGCTGGCCGGACACGGTGAGGCTTGCATGCTTGCCAAAGAAGTCCTGGCTCCAGTCGACCTCGCCGGACTCAGTGAGGGGCGGATTTTTGGGGTCGAGCGTGGTCACGCGGAACATCTCGCCGGCGCCCTCGCAGTCACTCGTGGTGATGATGGGGGTGTTGACGTAGACAAAGCCCTGCTCCTGGAAGAAGCGGTGGATGGCGGCAGCCGCGACAGAGCGGATGCGGAACACGGCGCGGAACAGGTTGGTGCGCGGACGCAGGTGCTGCTGGGTGCGCAGGAACTCGACGGTTGCGCGCTTCTTCTGCAGCGGGTAATCCGGGGCGCTCGTGCCCTCGACCTCGATGGAGGTGGCAGAAAGCTCGAAAGGCTGGGGCGCATCGGGGGTCAGCTTGACGGTGCCGGTGCAAATGAGTGCGGCCGAGACGTTTTGATGGGCGGTCTCGTCGTAGTTGTCGAGTGCCTCGCGGTTCATGACGACCTGCAGGTCGCGGAAGCAGCTGCCGTCGTTGAGCGTAACAAAGCCAAAGTTCTTCATGTCGCGGACGGACTTGACCCAGCCGGCGACGGTGACGGTCTGGCCGCCGAGCGACTCGGCATCGGCATAGAGCTGCGCGATTTTGGTGCGGTTCACGTATCCTCCCATAACGGTTGAATGATAGTTATCCATACAGTTCGATATTCTAGCAGCTCGGCTCATTTGGGCTATACAGATAAGGCATTGACGGGATGGTTTTTCAAACGAAAAGCGCCCGCGGCCAAATGGTCGCGGGCGCTTAACGAGGTGCCTTTTTGGCTGTGTGGCGCGGGGCCTGGCTACTTGGTCTTGGCTACCAGCAGCGGGTCGCCAAGCTTGACGAGCGGGTTGCCGCCAATAAGCGTTCCAGACTCGCCGACATGGTCGATGCTCTTAAGACGATCGAGCTCGGAGACGATGACGGTCACGATGTCCTCGTGACCAGCGGCCTTAATGGCCTCGCGGTCGAAGCTGATGAGCGGCTGGCCTGCCTTGACCACATCGCCCATCTCGACAAAGCGGGCAAAACCCTTGCCGTTCATTTCCACGGTGCCCAGGCCAACATGGATGAACACGCGAAGACCGTCCTCGGTGATCATACCAATGGAGTGGTTGGTGACAGTGGTGGCGCCGATGCGGCCGTTGGCGGGCGCATAGATGGTGCCGGTAATGGGCTCGATGCCATAGCCCTGGCCAAGCATGCCCGAGGCGATCGTCTCGTCGGGAACCTCGTCCAGGTTGACGAGCACGCCGTTGACGGGGGCGTAGATGACGCCTTCGCGGGTAGCGAAGCTTGCTGCGGGCGGAACGGACGCCTCGCCGGTCGAGGTGAAGGTGGACTTAAGCGAATCGAGCAGACCCATAGTTGCCTCCAACTTAAATAGGCGCATATCGCGCGTATGGTTTGCCGGAAACGTTTCATATGTGTTTCGCGGCTTGGTCAACGCCCCTATTCTACGCTGCTCAGCGATACCTCTGAGCTGGGATTATGTGATATATCAGTTGGAGGGAAACTTATTGCTGGTGTGTTTCTGCGCCACGGGTTCAAGTGGGGTACGCTTGAAGGCGAAAAACAAGGGCGCATAATTTGCGCGAAGGGAGCACATATGATTGTCGAGAACCATGCGCTGTGGGGCGAGGAGCCGACCGAGGATTATCCGGCGACGTTTACGTATTTGGGTGCCGAGCCGCTGCCCGACAAGCCCAATGGCCGCCGCCCCGCGGTGATCATCTGCGGCGGAGGCGGGTTTACGCATATCGCTCCGCACGAGCAGGACCCGGTGGCGTTTGCGTTTTTGGATCACGGTTACCAGGCCTTTGTGCTCAACTATGTCACGAGTTCTACGGGTGACGTGAGCTTTCCGCACCCCCAGGCAGATCTTGCCAAGATGGTCGCCACGGTGCGCGCCAACGCCGACGAGTGGCATGTCGATCCTAAGCGCGTGTGCGTCGTGGGATTCTCGGCGGGCGGCATGATTTGCGCCTCGCTGGCAACACAGTGGAAGACCGGCCCCTTCGCGGCACTTGCCGGGGCGCGTCCGGACGACATTCGTCCCGATGCCGTGGTGCTGGGCTATCCATTGCTCGACTTTGCCTATGTGCGCGACATGCAGACGCGCGATCCGCGCATTGACTTGCGCGTGCCCAAGACGGGCGGCAAGACGGGGCGCGATTTGCTCAACGACTACCTGTCGATGGTGACGGGCGGCGAGGCAACTGACGAGCATCTGGCCGACATCTGCCCCACCACGCATGTTTCGCGCCAGATGCCGCCGACTTTTGTGTGGGGCGTGTCCGACGACAAGACGGCGCCGATCGCGCAGGTCTATCCGTTTGCGCAGCGCATGGCCGAGGAGGGCGTCGCTTGCGAGATGCACGTCTTTGACCAGGGCGGTCACGGTCTTTCGCTCGGCAACGCCAACACCGCGGTCGACAACGAGGACAAGCAGGTGGCGGTCCGCCCTTGGATTCACCTAGCCTTCCGCTTTCTGGAGCGCCACGGCTTCTAGTTACGCGGCTTTACCAAATCGCGTAACGGCTCGACGCTGCGCCTTTGGTTCCGCCGTTCTAACGAACGGCGGACCGGTCGACGCTGCAAGCCCGCCAGAGCGGCAATCTGCCTTTCAACTTCGGCGGCATGACCAGAAGGTCAATGCCGCCTCGTTTCAAGGCACCTTGCTCGCTCTGGCGGGCTTTCGCTGTTGGTTCCAAGACATCGGCATCGTTCTAGCTGTCAAGGGCTTGGTGCAAAGTAATCCGTCCCCCTGCACCAATCTGCCGATTGAACGTTGCTGTATGTTCGCGCTATCATGCATGGATAAATTGGTTAGCCATGGCAAACGGTTAGCCATGGTGAACATAAATGCAACGCCCTGCGGGCGCCAGGGGAGGAACACGGACGTGAAGCTCGATACGCTCGAGATTGGAAAGGACGCCGTTGTCGCATCGGTGGCATCGGACGATCAGGCACTCCGACAGCATATTTTGGATATGGGCCTAACACCGGGCACCGAAGTCACCATGATGAAGTACGCCCCCATGGGCGATCCGCTCGAGATTCGCCTGCGTGGCTACGAGTTGACGCTGCGCAAGGACGATGCCGCGCGCATCGAGCTCGTGGGTGTTCACGACACCGATACCGGCCCACGCGCTAACGCCGCAATCGGCACGACGGAGCACCCGGCACTCGGCGAGGGGACGTATTCGCCCCGTGCGGCAAAGACGGCCGTGCCCGAGGGCGCGCCGCTGCACTTTGCCCTCGCCGGCAACCAAAACTGCGGCAAGACCACGTTATTCCACCAGCTGACGGGCTCCAACCAGCACGTCGGTAACTTTCCCGGCGTGACTGTCGACCGCAAAGATGGCACCATCCGTAACCATCCCGAGGCAAGCGTTACCGACCTGCCTGGCATTTACTCCCTGTCGCCGTACACAGGCGAAGAGGTCGTGAGCCGTCAGTTCATCCTCGACGAGCGCCCGGACGCCATCATCGACATCATTGACGCCACCAACATCGAGCGTAACCTGTACCTGACACTGCAGCTTATGGAGCTCGATCGCCCCATGGTCATCGCGCTCAACATGATGGACGAGGTGACGACCAACGGCGGCGCCATTGACGTCAACCTGCTCGAGAGTCTGTTGGGCGTGCCGGTCGTCCCCATTAGCGCCGCGCGTAACGAGGGCATCGGCGAGTTGGTGGACCATGCCTTGCACGTGGCGCGGTTCCGCGAGCGTCCCGGCCGCCTGGACTTCTGCGCACCTGATGGCCCAGACGGCGGCGCACTGCATCGCTGCATCCACGGCATCGCCAACCTTATCGAGGACCATGCCGCGACGGCGCACATTCCCGTGCGTTTTGCGGCGACCAAGCTGGTTGAGGGCGACGAGCTGGTGACCGAGGCGCTTCACCTGGATCGCAACGAGCTCGACGCCATCGAGCACATCATTACCCAGATGGAGGGCGAAGCCGGCACCGACCGCCTGTCCGCGCTGGCCGATATGCGCTTTAGCTTTATCGGCGACGTGTGTGGGCGTTGCGTCGTCAAGCCGCACGAGAGCCGCGAGCACGTGCGCTCCGTCAAGATCGACCGCATCCTGACAGGTCGTTACACAGCCATTCCGGCGTTCCTGGTGATCATGGGCCTCGTCTTTTGGCTGACGTTTGGCGTGATCGGCGCGGCGTTGCAGGGACTCATGGAGGACGGCATCGCTGCCGTCATCGCCTCGGCCGATGCGGGCCTCAAGGCGTTCGGCACCAACGACGTGGTGCGCTCGCTGGCTGTCGACGGCGTGCTTACGGGTGTGGGCAGCGTGCTGACCTTCCTACCGATTATCGTCGTGCTCTTCTTGTTCCTCTCCATTCTGGAAGACTCGGGCTACATGGCGCGCGTGGCCTTTGTCATGGATAAGGTGCTGCGTCGTTTTGGCCTGTCGGGCCGCAGCTTTGTGCCCATGCTCGTCGGTTTTGGCTGCACCGTGCCGGCTATCATGTCGACCCGTACGCTCCCATCCGAGCACGACCGCAAGATGACGGTCATGCTCACACCGTTCATGAGCTGCTCGGCCAAGTTGCCGGTCTACGGTCTGCTGTGCGGGGCGTTTTTCCCGCAGGCGACAGTTCCCGCCATGGTCTCGCTCTATCTGATCGGCATTGCGGTCGGTTGTATCGCGGCTTTGGTGCTCAACCGCACAGCATTTAAGGGCGACCCGGTGCCGTTTATCATGGAGCTCCCCAATTACCGCCTGCCGAGCGTCAAGACGACGGTGATGCTGGCGTGGGATAAGGCCAAGGACTTTATTACCAAGGCCTTTACCATTATCTTTGCCGCTACCGTGGTCATCTGGTTCCTTCAGACGTTCGATATCCGCTTTAATGTGGTCGCCGATCAGTCGCAGAGTCTGCTTGCCGGTCTGGGTAGCATCATCGCGCCGGTGCTGGCCCCGCTCGGTTTTGGCGACTGGCGCGCCTCGACGGCGCTCGTCACCGGACTTATTGCCAAAGAGAGTGTCATCTCGACCCTCACCGTGCTTTTGGGTGCAACGTCACCCGCGGCACTGTCGACCATGTTTTCTCCGTTCACCGCTTACGTGTTCCTGGTCTTTACGCTGCTGTACCCGCCCTGCGTAGCGGCAATCGGCGCCGTCAAGAGTGAGCTGGGCGGACGCTACGCCGTGGCGGTCTTTGCGTTCCAAGTGGCGGTCGCCTGGATCGTGGCGTTCTTGGTCCACAGCGTTGGCGTCCTGATTGGCTTGTAAACGAAAGGCTCGCAAGTAAAGCCTTCCTGTACATAGCGCAACCACGGGCTATACTCCTCTGTCAAACAGTTCGTTTGGCGGAGGAGTTTGTTGTTATGGCGTTCGACAAGGCGATGACACATTTAAAGGCGAAGGGCTTTGGCGACCGTGTGATCGTGCCCCAGGAGGAGACGGCAACGGTCGAGGAAGCTGCGGCGGCGCTGGGGACGGCGCCGGCGCAGATCGCTAAGACGATGGCGTTTGACGTTGATGGCGCGGCGGTGCTCGTGCTGTGCGCCGGGGACGCGCGCGTCAACAGCTCCAAGTTCAAGAAGTTCTTCCACGGCAAGCCGCATATGATTCCCGGCGCCGCGGTGGAGGATGCCGTGGGGCATGCGCCCGGCGGTGTCTGCCCCTTTGGCGTTAACGAGGGCGTGGCGGTCTATCTTGACGAGTCCCTTAAGCGCTTCGATACCGTCTACCCGGCCTGCGGCGATGACCACAGTGGCGTGGCGCTCTCGGTGCCCGAGCTCGAGGCGGCGTCTGACGCTCAGGGCTGGGTCGACGTCTGCCGCGGGTGGGAGGTGCCGACGGCGTAAGCCCCGTGTGTCGAATTGTTTTCGGTCCCGTGTCCGTTACTGACGGATGCGGGACCATTGCTATATAATCGCCTCCGCTCAAAATGATTGGAGACGTTATATATGACTCAGGCAAGGCAAGACGGCATCACGCTCAAGCAGTGGCTCCCGCTCATCGGGCTCACCTGCTGCGCGTTCGTGTTCAACACGTCGGAGTTCATGCCCATCGGCCTGCTGACCGATATCGCCGCATCGTTTTCGCTCACCGAGGCCCAGGCCGGCATCATGATTTCGGTCTACGCCTGGGGCGTCATGCTGCTGTCGTTGCCGCTCATGATGTTCGCCTCGCGCTTTGAGTTCAAGCGGATGCTGCTGGGCGTGCTGGCAGTGTTCTCGCTGGGCCAGTTCCTGTCCGCCTTGGCTCCGACCTATCCCATTTTGGTCTGCGCACGCCTGGTGGTCGCCTGCGCGCACGCCGTGTTCTGGTCGGTCGCTTCGATTATGGCCTCGCGTCTGGTCGACACACGCCATGGGGCGCTCGCCATCAGCATGATCGCCACGGGCTCGTCCATCGCGCAAATCTTCGGTCTGCCGCTCGGCCGCGCCATCGGCCTGGCCGTGGGTTGGCGCATGACGTTTGCCGTGGTCGGAGCCCTTTCTGCCATCGCGGTCGCCTATCAAGCGACCGTGTTCCCCGCCATGCCGGCGGGTGAGCGCTTTACGCTCAAACAGCTGCCCGAGCTGCTCAAGAACCCGTTCCTCATCGCGCTCTATGTGGTCACGGTTTTCATGGCAACAGGCTATTACGCGGGCTACAGCTATATTGAGCCCTTCCTGGCTCAGGTCGCGCATGTCGATGCGAGCGCCATCACCATGACGCTGACGGCGTTCGGCTGCTCCGGCCTGCTGGGAAGCTGGCTGTTCGGCCGCCTGTTCGACGGGCATCGCTTCCCGTTCCTCGCGCTTACGCTCTCCGGCGTGCCGGTCGCCTTGCTGCTCATGGGGCCGGCTGCAGCGTCGCTCGCTGCGGTCCTCGCCATCTGTGCACTGTGGGGCTGCTGCGCCACGGCCTTCAACGTGGCGTTCCAGGCCGAGCTCATCAAGCACACGCCGGCGGATTCGTCGGCTGTTGCCATGTCGATCTTCTCGGGCTTGTTTAACCTCGGTATCGGCACCGGCACCGCGATCGGCGGTGCCGTGGTCTCGGGTCCCGGTATTGCCTGGATCGGTTACGCAGGCGGCGCGATCGCCGTCGTGGGCGTCATCCTCGCTATCACGGTGATGTTCCCGGCCATTCGCCGCGCCAAAGCCGTCGCCTAGCCACACCCCCTCATCAGTTGCGGTGAAATACGGACTGTTTAGCCCAATAAACCCGGCAAACAGTCCGCATTTCACCGCAACTTAGAAAGGGACTGGTAGCGCGCGCAGCCGTGGTGTAAGAAGCAAGGGAGGGCCATCGCCTAGAATCGTCAGCGCCTAGATATTCGACGAAAGGAAAGACGATGGCCCACAGCGACATTCTATCCCAGCCGG
>DBGDSC010000002.1:0-86068 GCA_048402045.1 Collinsella sp. | reverse complement strand
AGATACGGGTTCGAACCCGTGCACCGGCAACAAAAAAGACGGCCAACCGAAGTTGACCGTCTCAACAATCTTTGGGTGGGCCGTCAGGGGTTCAGCCTGCTCCGCAGGCGGCCGCTGCGGCGCTTTCGCGCCTTGCGCGCTGCGCTGGCAAACGCTCACGCGTTTACTCAGCTCCGCGCCCCGACGGGTTCGAACCCGTGCACCGGCAACAAAAAAGACGGCCAACCGAAGTTGACCGTCTCAACAATCTTTGGGTGGGCCGTCAGGGGTTCGAACCCTGGACCTTGGGATTAAAAGTCCCCTGCTCTGCCAGCTGAGCTAACGGCCCGCGGGTGGCATTGTACCACGGTCTGGGACTATTCCCAACTCCATTGGCCGTTCTGGAAAATCACAACTTCACGTCCATCAGGCGTAATGCCCGTAATATCGATGTCGTCCGTGCCGATCATAAAATCGACGTGCGTGCTCGAAACGTTAACGCCATGCTCCAGGAGCTCCTCTTTGGACATATCATATCCACCCTCGATGCACTCGGGGAAGCCGACTCCCAACGCAAGATGACAGCTGGCGTTCTCGTCATAGAGCGTGTCATAGAACAGAACGCCGCTTTCGCGGATCGGAGTGTTCTTGGAAATGAGCGCGGCCTCGCCCAGATGAGCGGCACCTTCATCGGTGTCAATGATGCTCGCAAGCGTCGCCTTGCCCACACGGGCATCGTAGTCCACTACGCGGCCGGCCTCGAACTTAATCCAAAAATCGTCAACCTTGTTACCGTGGTGAATGAGCGGCATAGCCGAATACACGATACCGTCGGCACGCATACGATTAGGCGAGGTGAAAACCTCCTCGGTGGGAATGTTGGGGAAGAAGGGGTGCCCATCGGGCGTCCTGCCCTTGCCACCGGCCCACTCGTGACCCTTCGTCATGCCAATCGTCAGATCGGTTCCATTTGCCGAGGTGTAATGCAGCCGGTCAAAACGATTGTCGTTCAGGAAGCGTAAGTTCTTTTCGAACGCCGCGTCATGAAGCTCCCAGTCGCTCTCCGGGTCCTGGCCATCGGCGCGAGCGGTGTGCAGAATCGCATTCCACAGCTTATAGATTGCAACCTCATCGGCGTCTCCCGGGAACACCTCGCGCGCCCAAGCCACGACCGGAGCGCCGGCGATACACCATGGGTTGATGTTGTAATCCAGTCCACGGCGGAAAACTTTGCACTGCGTGTTCTTTGCCTTAGAAGCTGCAGCGGGCTTAGCGGGATCGATGCCCTTAAGGGCGGCGGGGTCCGCACCCTCGATAAAGATAAAGCAGGCACCGTCCTGGGCCAGGGAATCCAGCTGCAGGCGCTTCCACTCGGGCGTCTGCTCAAAATAGCTTTTCTCGACATGCTCGTACGTGAGCCTCGTCACGGCATCATCGGCCCAGATGACCGTCACGTGGCCGGCGCCGGCAGCATAGGCCTCCGCGACCACCACGCGCGCAAACGGCACGCACTCAACCGGAGACTGAACGACGACTTCCTGGCCGGGCTTAACGTTTACGCCCTTGCGGACAACCAGACGCGCATAGTTTTTAATCTTGGGCTCCAGGGACTTCATACCCTCCAGGGCCTCTTCGACCGTCAGGGCAGCTCGAATCATGTGCCACTCCATCTATCTATAGAACAGTAAAAAGGCGCGCCGCAAAAACGACGCGCCTTATATCTTAGCGATAAGTATGTATGCAAACGCTACTTCTTCTTGGAGTCCTTCTTGTCCTCCTCGGCAGCTGCGCGCTCGATAAGAGCGTTGAGCTTGTTCTCGGACATGCCCTCGGCCTGCGCGCGGTACATGTTGCGCAAGGGACGAATACGAGCGAAGTCGTAGATAAAGTCACCCAGGATGATGACATAGGACAAAACGATGCCGACCATCTGGACAGGGCTGGACACCATGCCAGCGGGAGCGAAGTACAGCGAGGCCCAAATTGCCACGACGAGCACCATGCCAATGGCGAGCACAATCCACCAGATGCGACGGCGCTTGGTGTAGTCCTCGTCCTGCTTGAGGAGGATATTCGACACCGTATAGATGCGGTCCTCCTTGGCGCGCTGCTTAGCCTTGCGGGCGCGCTTCTCCTCTTTAGAGAGGCCCTCGAGGTTCTCGCCCTTCTCGAGCTCTTTGCGGCGTGCCTTAGACGAAGCCGGCACGACGCGAACGGAGCTCGCTGCTTGGCGGGCGGGCTTAGCAGATGCGGCAGACTTGCGCGCAACCCCGGTAACTTCGTGGGATTGCGTGCGCTTGTTCGTGGCGCTACGGGTACTCACTTATGCGTTCTCCTTCATGCTTGTGAACTGGGAGCCCGTGATGATCTGGAAGGCCTCGCGATAGCGCTCGGACGTGCCATCGATGACCTCGGCGGGCAGGTGCGGGGTCTCCCCCGTCATATCCCAGTTGGCCTTGAGCCAATTGCGGACGAATTGCTTGTCGTAGCTAGGCTGGATCTTGCCCTCCTCGTAGCTGGCAGCAGGCCAGAAACGGCTGGAGTCGGGCGTGAGGCACTCGTCGATCAGCGTGACCTTGCCATCGATGACACCAAACTCGAACTTGGTGTCGGCAATGATGATGCCACGGGTCGCGGCGTACTCGGCAGCGGCCTTGTAGATCTTGAGGGAAAGGTCACGAATCTGCGTGGCGATGTCCTCGCCCACGATCTCGCAGCAACGCTCGAACGAGATGTTCTCGTCGTGGTCACCGATCTCGGCCTTCGTGGACGGCGTGAACAACGGCTCGGGAAGCTTGGAAGCCTCGGTCAGGCCCTCAGGCAGCTGGATGCCGCAGACGGTGCCGTTCTCGTCATAGGTCTTCTTGCCCGAACCGGTCAGATAGCCGCGGACGATGCACTCGATAGGAATCGTCTGGGCCTTCTTAACCAGCATGGCGCGGCCAGCGAGGTAGTCACGATACTCAGCAAACTCCTCGGGGAAATCCGCCGGGTCGATGGAAACGAGATGGTTGGGGACGATGTCGGCAAACTTATCGAACCAGAATGCCGAGATGCGATTGAGCACCTCTCCCTTAAACGGAATCTCGTCGGGAAGAATGAAGTCGAACGCAGAAATGCGGTCGGTGGCGACCATCAGCAGGTTTTCACCGGCATCGTAAATATCACGAACCTTGCCACGGGAATCCGGACGACGCTCCATCGTTGTCACGTGAGTCACTCCTTACCTAAATACGACAGAAATGCGGGTTCTTTCCCGCATGTTTTCGCAAACTCGGAGCGGCAGGGACGCGGCCCCTCCTTCACCGAATAGCGAAAAGCTAGTGCTCCATTGTAGTAGATGCCGCGTCCGCCGTGTGCTCGCGGGGCAGATGAATTGTAAAAGTCGTACCCTTTCCAAGCTCCGACTCCACGGATATGTAGCCATGGTGACGCTCGACGATCTGCTTGGTCACGGCGAGGCCGACGCCCAGGCCGCCAGCTTCGCGGGCGCGGCTGGCATCGGCGCGCCAAAACCGCCCGAAAATGCGCGACAGATCGTCCTTGGCAATACCGATGCCGGTATCAGAAACGGCAATGCTGACGTGCCTGCGGTCACTGAGCACCGACACCACGACCCAACCGCCCTCGGGGGTGTAGCGCATGGCGTTGCTCATGAGGTTGATAACACATTGCGTGATCATGTCGGGATCGGCCTCGACGACATCGTCGTGCCCTTGCGTTTCATCTGCAAAGCGAAGGCGAAGGTCACGGTCGGCAAACAGACGCTCCTGGCCGTTCACAATCGATCGCACGAACGGAACCATGTCCACCGGTTCTAGATTGAGCGGAGCCGTGCTGTTTTCCATACGCGATAGGTCGAGCATCTGCTGCACCAGACGAGCCAGGCGACGCGTCTCGGAAGCAACGGTCTCCAAATGCTCATCGTCGGTGGGATACACGCCATCCTGCATGGCCTCGACCGTTGCGAGCATGGCCATAAGCGGCGTGCGAAGCTCGTGTGCAACGTCTGAGGTCAGGCGCTTCTCGTGTTTCATATCCTTCTCGAGCGAGGTGGCCATCTCATCGAAGGTCTCACCCAGCTGATCGATCTCGTCATCACCGCGCAGCCCCGTGCGAGCCGACAGGTCGCCGTCACGGATTTGCTTTGCGGTACTGGTGATGCGATGAATCGGTTTGGTGAGCATGCGCGACACGAGCGATCCGATAACGACCGAAATGCAGATTGCAACAACCGCGGCGAGGGCCATGGCGTTAAAGGTCTTCTCCCTAAACGCAGAGTCCGCCTTGGTGAGCAGAGCGTCGGAGCCGATGGCCCACAGCTTTACCTGTCCGACATGCTCGCCGGAAGACGTTACAATCTCGACGTTAGCAACGCTATCGGAGTCGGTTGGAGCAGACGAGACCGGGCTATGCGATGCCCTCTTGCCGCTCGTGTCGTCGGTCGTAGCCTGGTTTTCGCGTACATCGGCGGTGGCGCTTGCCGAGGGCCAGGAATCGTCATAAACGATCACACCCTTTTTATTGACGACCTGCATGCCCAGATCGTCGGAAACCAAACTCGACGTTGCGACCGTGCGCAGTTCTCCCGCGGTCCAAGAGCCGTTTTCCTCATATGAGGTCGCCAACTTCTCGGCAGCGGAATTTGCGATTTCGACGATATTGGAGCGTGTGTAATCCGAAAAGACCGTGCCCCACACAACAGAGACAACGCCCACCAGCACCAATACCGTCATGAGCGATGTCAGAGCAAAAGCAAGTGCCATGCGCGAGGGATAGCTCATCGTTGGCCGTGAATCGGAACGAGGCGTGTTCCAACTAGCCTTGGAACCCGCCTCGCTCTCCTGCTTGTGCTTTTGTCCGATTTCAAAGCGCGCAGGTGTCATATGTGATTTCCCTATTTCTCGTCCGACTTATCGGTCTTGGCCGGAGCCTCGAAGCGATAGCCGACACCATGGACGGTGTAGAGCCACTTGGGCTTCTTGGGATCATCGCCCAGCTTGGCGCGAAGATTCTTCACGTGGCTATCGATGGTGCGCTCATAGCCCTCAAAGTCATACCCGAGCACTTTCTCGACCAGCTCCATGCGGTTATACACACGGCCGGGATGGCGGGCAAGCGTGGTGAGCAGCTTGAACTCGGAAGCCGTCAGATCGACTTCCTTGCCCTCGACCAAGATCTTGTGGCCCGAGATATCGATGACCAGATCGCCGAAGTCGAGTACCTCGACGGCGGGCTCGTCGGCCTGATGGGCACGGCGGAACAGAGCGCGAACGCGGGCGACGAGCTCGCGCGGCGAGAACGGCTTAATCAGATAGTCGTCGGCGCCGAGCTCAAGACCGATAATACGGTCCTCGATCTCGCCCTTAGCCGTCAACATGATGATGGGGACATCCGAGGTATCGCGAATGGTGCGGCAAACGCGCTCGCCGGGGATCTTGGGGAGCATAAGGTCGAGCACGACCAGGTCGAACTGATGCTTCTCGAACTCCTCGATCGCGGACTGGCCATCGCCGACGCCCACAACCCAGTAGCCTTCGCGCTCGAGATAGGCAGCGACGGCGTCACGGATTGCCTTCTCATCCTCGACCAGCAGAATCTTTTTTGCATCTGAAGCCATAACACGGCCCCCCTGTCTCAATTAGCTAAGAACAAGCCCATTTTAACGCACCTGAGCCCGCCAGATGCCGCTATGACGCGGCAGCTCGGCGGGCGGTACTCACAATTACAACGCGTTTATTCCCCTGTTGGCGCCTTTTTAACCCCTCTAAGCTTAAAGAGAGAATAGGCGTGCAGTGACCGTCTCTGGTATACCCTGGCTGTTGCGCACCGTGGCGTACGTAAGGAATGAGTCCGATTTTCCCGCCGTAGCTGGATAATCGCCATACTCCAAAGCGCGGTCGGGCGACAGCAGCGAGCCATAGGTCTTGGCAGAGGTGTCGATCAGGAAATGCGACGCCTGTACCTTAACAAGGTATTTATTCTTCTTGCCAGCCGCACATGCGAGCGGCTCGCGTGACAGGAAGAGGTACGGCCCTCCCTCATTACCGATATACGTGCCCATATTGCCCAGGCTGCCCACGCCACTATAGGCCGCCTCGATAGAAAACACGAAGGTATCGCCCATATATACGGCCTCGAAAGGCGAAACTGACGAAGGGAGGACCAACTGGGCACGCTTGGTGTTGTTGCCGTCGGTCAGATCGATTGCCGTTATGCCGTAGTAGACGCCCTCGTCGTTGCGGACACGCGGCGAGATGGTCAAAATGCCGTCGCTCGCGCGCGGGGCCGATGCAAAGCGGCCCGTCGATTTCCAAATTACCTCGGCCTTGGATTCATCAAGCGAGCGACGATAGCAAAACGAATCACTACTCGTTTTATTGCCGCCTGCCGAAGGCATTTTATACCAGATGACCGATGACCCGAACACCGTAAACAGGGGCGGATCATAGTCCTTGCCACCTCGATCGAGCTCAACCACGTCGCCAGAGAGCGAAGCGCCCGACAGATTTTGAGCGTAGAGCTTCCACGATGAATTGGCAAAGTTCATCTCAACCCACGCGAATACGCCGTCGCCGGCACGGACATCGTAGAATGCATATCCCGTGCCCTCGATAGGATCCTCGATTAATGTGGTAAGCGAGCCATCACCCAGGTTGAGCACACCGAGTGTGTTGGCGTGCAGCGCCGATGCGGGCGCCATCATCGCCGCGGCGTAATCGCCGTCGCAGTAGTACAGCAGCGTACCCAGAGGCAGCGTCCACGACGCCGCCGGCTCAAGATCGATGTCGACTGCCTCGTACTCATCCGTAATCGAGATGATCTTGGAATCGTCCTTGATAACCTGCGGCTCGCCGGCGGCATCATCGCTGGTGCCCGTTTTTTTCGAGCATCCGGCAAGCACCGTGGCAGCGCCCGCGGCAGCCCCACCGAGTACAAAGCCGCGACGCGATATTCCGTTCTTGATGTGATCGGCGATACCCATTAGGCGATCTCGGTGCGAGCGGCCTCGATAGCGCGTGTAAGCTGGTCGGCGCAGGAGGTCTTTTTCATACCGCAGGTATTACCGGCGAGAACCTCGATTACGCGATCGGCAGGAGCGCCCTCGACCAGCTTGGAGATAGCCTTGAGATTGCCGTCGCAGCCGCCGGTAAACTCAACGCCCATCACCTTGTTGCCGTCATCGGAAAGATCAAGGTGAATATTGCGAGCACACACGCCCTGAGGCTTGTAATCAAACGAAATCATGCGATCCCCTCTCAGAATGTTATTCGAGACGACTATTATCCCCGTCTTTCCCTAAATGCAACGAGGCGCTTTGCCGGCAACACACATTACCAGTAAAGCGCCCTAAAAAGCTAACGTTATGCCCGAACCTACTCGAAGCTCAGCTGCTCCAGACGATCAAAGACCGTGTCAATACGGGTGAGGAAGTCCCACGGATCAAAGATCTCGTCGAGCTTCTCCTGACTGACGGTGCAGCGCGGGTCGGCCTCGAGACGCTCCTTAAAGGTGGGGCCGGAGACACAATCCTGTACCTCGTGCCAAGTTGCCATGGCGTTCTCCTGCACAATGGCGTACGCGTCCTCGCGGGTGATGCCCGTGTCGACGAGGGCGAGCAGCACCTTGGAGGAGAAGATGAGGCCGCGGGTCTTATTGAGGTTGGCCATCATGCGGGCAGGGTACAGCTGCAGGCCGTCGATAACGCGGATGAGGCACTGGAACATGTGGTCGAGGGCGATGAAGCTATCGGCCTGGGCGACGCGCTCGGCAGAGGAGTGCGAAATGTCACGCTCGTGCCACAGGGCGACGTTATCGAAGGCAACCTGGGCGTTGGACTTCACGACGCGCGACAGACCGCAGACTTTCTCCATGGTGATGGGGTTGCGCTTGTGCGGCATGGCTGAGCTGCCCTTTTGGCCCTTACGGAACGGCTCCTCGGCCTCGAGCGTATCGGTCTTCTGCAGATTGCGGACCTCGGTAGCGATGCGCTCGCAGGTGGCTGCGGTGGTGGCGAGAACGCCGGCGAGATAGGCGTGATGGTCGCGGCTGATAACCTGCGTGGACAGCGGGTCGTGAACCAGGCCCAGGTGCTCGCAGACATACTCCTCGACGAACGGCTCGATGGAGCTGTACGTGCCGACAGCGCCCGAGATGGCACCAAAGGCAACATTCTTGCGGGCGTCCTCAAGACGATCCAGATCGCGCTTGAGCTCCCAGGCCCAAGAGCCAAACTTCATGCCGAAGGTCATCGGCTCGGCGTGGATGCCATGAGTGCGGCCGGCACAGAGCGTGTTGCGCTCCTCAAAGGCGCGACGCTTGCAAATCTCGCCGAGCTTCTTGACGTCCTCGATGATCAGGTCGCAGGCCTGGGTGAGCTGGTAGCACAGGGCCGTGTCGCCCAGATCCGAGCTGGTCATGCCATAGTGAACCCAGCGGCTGGGCTTGGGGTCGCCCTCGGGAACATCGGCATCGATGTATTCCTTCATGTTGGTCAGGAAGGCAATGACGTCGTGGCGCGTGACTTCCTCGATCTCATCGACCTTCGCCTTCTCAAAGTTGGCATGGTCGCGGATCCACTGGGCCTCGTCTTTGGAAATACCGATCTTGCCGAGCTCCGCCTGGGCCTCGCAGGCCAGAACCTCGATCTCCTGCCAAATGGCGTACTTGTTCTCGAGGGAGAAGATGTGTCCCATCTCCGGGCGGGTATAGCGATCGATCATAGCGGCTCCTTTTTGGTTATTGGCACGTTGGTCGTAACCCATCCATTGTACCGTGCGCAGGTGCAAGTATGGGCAGCAGGCATTAACCTAACATTTTGGAATTGGAGCGAGCAACGGGACGTCCGCGTATTTGCTTCGCAAATCCGCACCGGCTTCAGGCGCCTGTCGGCGCCTTCGCCTGCTCGCTACAAACGCTTCGCGTTCGCTTAACGCTCGCACCCTGGCGGGTTCGAGTCCCGGCGCTTGGTAGTAAAAAGCACGGCAACGTAACGCTGCCGTGCTTGTGCTTTTTACTGGAGCGGGCAACGGGACTCGAACCCGCGAGTGTCAGCTTGGGAAGCTGATGCCTTACCACTTGGCGATGCCCGCATATGTGTGGGATAGTATAACGCGGTTGTCTTGTTCGATACAAGGGTGTCGATGCTTGTTTTAGCTGTGGAGAATCATTTGAAAACCGCGCCAATTGTGGAGATGAGGACCTTTGTCTTTCTTTTCTTACCATCTTCTACCTGCACTTTTATCTGATTATTGTATTTGAGCTCGATTTGTCAGAAATCGGGCAAGCTTTTGGTCAGGCTCCGGTACTTACCCGCATGAACCTCGGGGGTAGCCTCATCCTACGCGTCGCAACCTCCCCATGCGGCGCACGAGGGATAAGGAGCAGCCATGTCCAACGCACCCACGCACTCTGTCCACAGCGCAATCGCAACAGGTCCGCTGCTCCTGCTCCTCTTCCTGCTTTTCGGCTGCCTGACACCGGGAGCCGCATTTGCCGTCGATGGCTACGACCAGCTCGGCTTCCGCACTATTAGCGATGATTGTGGGCCCTTCCTCATCGGCAAGTATGAAGCTCAAGACGCCTCGGTTGCCTACTGCATGAACCAGGAGCGCCCCGGCCCCACCAAGCCGGGCGGCCCATGGCTCAACTTTGATCAAGGCTGGGTGTGGCTCGACGACGAGTTCGCGGCAATCGTTTGTCACGGATATCCTACCGCCACGTCGTTTGGCGGTTACCATCTTTCACCCGATCGTGCCCGCGCCGCAACCCAGCTTGCCGTATGGATGCTCAACGGCACTACCCATGTCGACGGTACCTACTCTTACACGACCGCTCAGGGCAAAACCAAGAGTGGGCACTTTATCACTGACAATGAAGTCGTGGCGGCGGCGCGGTGGCTCCACGACAGCGCAAAATCAGGAAGCATCAAAGCCGCTCCGCACCGCGCGCGGCGCTATCTAGGGGCCGTATCGGGCGGCAGCAAACGTCAGGACATGCTCTATGTACTGCCGGCGGTCTCTGTTTCCTTCCAAAAGCAGTCTGCAAACGCTGCCATTACCAGCGGAAACAATACTTATCAGTTTGACGGGGCAACATTCGATGTTTTTGAGAGCACCAGCGGCGCGCGTGTCGGCACCGTCCAGATGGACAGCAACGGTCGAGCGCAGGCAACACTTCTGCCCAACACGGCATACTACCTAGTTGAAACGAAGGCGCCGGCCGGCTATGTCCCCCGTCGTGATCGCATCGCCTTTACCACGGGGAATGACGGTGGACAGGTCGCCATTGATGAACAGCCCGGCACCATTACCTTGCGCATCGCAAAGCTCGATGCCGCGACGAATGCAGGCCCCCAAGTTGGAGCTTCGCTCGCAGGAGCAAAGTTCACGTGTGTGTCGCAATCAACCCCTGGATGGGCACAAATCCTCACGACCGACGAAAGCGGTCGGGCCACCCTCGCCGATGTCCCCTTAGGAACCTTTACCATCTACGAATCAAAAGCCCCCGAGGGCTACCTGCCATCCAACGACAGCTGGACCTATACCGTTGGAGCCGACCAACTCGGCGATTCAGGCGTGGTCGAGATCGAATCTCGCGTTTCCGATATCCCCATTGCGTTTAACCTTGAGATTTCCAAATTCAAGGATTACGGCAATAGCGACCAATCCGGCCTGGAGCAGCCGGCGGGTGGTGTTGTCTTTGAGGTTGTCAGCAACAGCTCTCAGCAGGTTGTTGGCACACTGACCACAAACATCTATGGCTTTGCCTCCACCAAAGATCAGCCCGAAGCATGGTTCGGCACAGGCAAGCGACCCGCCGGTGTCCACGGAGCCGTCCCATACGACCGTGCCGGCTACACGGTTCGCGAGGTTCCGGAAACCGTCCCCGAGGGTTTTAAACGTGCAGGGGAATGGACCGTCGGGGCCAATCAGATTTCCGACGGCGCCGAGCTTCAATATATCGTAGACAACCACGCTCTGTCGACGCATCTCCAGATTGTAAAACGCGATGCCCAAACAGGCGCTTCTGTTCCCCTAGCCGGATTCACCTTCCAACTCCTCGACAGCAATCACGAACCTGTCTCACAAACTTGCTGGTATCCAGCACATAACGTAATGGACACCTTTACGACTGACGCGACCGGGACCGTCACACTGCCCGAATCGCTCGTGCCGGGCACCTATTATGTACGCGAAACCTCGGCCAAAGAGCCCTATCTTGTCGGCGAAGAGATCGAGGTAAACATACCCACCGACATGAACCTAACGCCCGTTGCAATCGCCTCGTATTATGACCACGCCGCGACCGGAAACATCAGGATCGTTAAAACCGATGCCATAGACGGGAGCAGCCTCGCGGGCGCCGTCTTTGAGATCCGTGCCTCGGGTGATATCGTGCGCCCCGACGGTAGCATTGCCGCGCTCGACGGTGAGACTGTCGCGACCGTCACGACGGATGAAACTGGAGAAGCACGCGCGGACAACCTCCCACTGGGATCTGACACCGCACGCTACGAGGTTGTCGAGACTCAAGCGCCGGCAGGCTTCTTGCTCGATCAGACAACCCATATTGTCGACCTTACTTATGCCGACCAGAAAACACCCGTTGTAGAAGCACGGCTTAACGTATCCGACGATTACACCAAGGTAGATATCTCCAAGGTCGATGCAAGCGGCGAGCAGGAAGTGGAAGGCGCACAGCTCACCTTATATGGTCCCGATAAAACCGAAATAGACTCCTGGACCTCATCCGACAAGCCACACCGCGTCGAACATCTTGCACCCGGCACCTACTCGTTGCGCGAAATGATGTCTCCGCGGACCTATGACCTTGCCGAGGAGATAACGTTTGAAATAAAAGATACGGGAGAAGTCCAATCCGTCGCGATGAAGGATGCGCCCATCGAGATCAAGGGACAGGTCGACAAGCGTCAGGAACTTGTCCAACCTATCGAAAAGGGCCTGTTGGCTAACGGCGATGGTAAAAACCGCGCCACGACGCAAACCAATAGTGATGGGCTTTTCTCCTATACCATCGATGCTCGAAACGATTCCGCTACTTGGGTTGATGAGTTTACGATTACCGATGATCTTGAGTGCGCCAAAGACGGCACAGCGAGATTCATCTCAATCGAAACCCCCGTCGCCATCGGCGACCTCAACGGTCTGTGCAACGTATGGTATCGCACGACGCCGTTGGACTCGACAGACGTCGGTGAGCCGGCAAACGCGACACTTGACGATGGGCACGAAAATCCTTGGCTTGAGTCCGACGAAGTAAAAGAGAGCCTTGGTGAGGACTGTCGCCTCGTCGATTACGACGGCTGGCGCCTCTGGAAGGCGGATGTCTCGACCACGGAATCCACCACACTCGAGGCGGAAGAGCTCGACCTTACACCCAATACCGTCGTAACGGGCATTCGAATTGAATACGGTGCGGTAGCCGCCGACTTTACGACTCGAAGCGATGCGGATTCTTGGACCCGCGATGATCTCAAAGATGAGCACGACGACCTTGACGATGCCAAAGCAATCCTTGGCACAGACGCTCGGGGCGCAGTCGTACACATGCAGGCAACGTCGGCTTATACGCCCCAAACCGCACTCACCAACAGCGCGCGCGTCGATCTTTGCCGCAACGGTGGCGGCGATAAACTTGAGTCACATGACGAGGACAGCGTCATTCAACGCTGTACCCTACCGCAGGACCTACCGGCAACAGGATCAGCTCCCATCGCCGCTTGCATCACCGCGCTCCTGACCTCGGGTGCCGCAGCCCTATGGTTCGCTCGCCTTAGGTCGATCCCAAAGAAGCGCTAGCGCGATGAAAAAGTGGGCGAGACAGTCCCCTGGCTCGCCCGCTTTCAATCATGTAAATCGCCGTATCTACTCTGCAGACGAAGATCCACCATCAACGATTGCTTGCTCGGACTCAGGAATCCCATCGGCACCCGTACTCTGTTCTTGCTCCACCTCTTCGCTGATTGCGGAGGCGGGGGTCGAGCCCTTTGCACCCACGATGTAGGCAGCCCCAAATCCTAACGCAATGGCAATCAAGGTCAAAATCACGTAGACAGGCCAATGGCGCTTAATATACGAAAACACGTTGACTCCTTAGAGCTCCGTCTACGAACGGCGGATAACCTCGGTCACGACCTCGGATACCGTGGCAATGTTCGTCGGGTTGACATTGTGGGGCAGGTCGTCCTCGGTACGAGCGCAAGCCAGACGCGTGCCGTCCACGCCGGCGATGGTGAGGGCTCGGCGGCTCGCCTCAAGCGCGGCATAGGCATCGGTCTTGGCATAGGGCATCTCGAGCGCGCCACAATCGACATGGAACGACTTGCACACCTTGCTGACCAGGTTCATGATGCGGCGATCGCCCTTGAGCAGTTGTTGTTCGCCCTCGACCGTCACCACCGAAAGCCTACCGGCGCCGACGGATTCAAGATTGATAAAGAATACGCCGCGGAGCTTATCGCGATGCGAAGCCAAGAAGGCCTTCATGCCAGCGCCATCACAATCCGAGGCGCCCGTTGCCACAAACCAGATATCGTGACCGAGCAGCTCATCATCGCCCATAGAGGCGACAGCCGAGAGCATATCTTCGGAAGAAGCGCCATCGGAAGACGTAGCGCCACCCTTCCAGCCATCGTTATCGTCCTCGAAGTTATCCCACGAACCGATACCGCGACCGGACTTCTTGGCATCGTAATCGTCTTCGACGCCCAGCCAGTCACTCATGCTGTCCTGCTCGTTTTTCTTTTTACGGCCGAACAGACCACCCAGGCCGCGCTTACGAGACTTGGGTGCCGCCGGGGCGGGAGCCGAAATGGTCTCGATCGGCTGTGCGCCCGACGCAACGGGCATAGGAGGCGCAACGGGTGCCGATGTGGGTTCGGGGCCCTGGGCAGTAGCAAAGGGATCATTGACCTGTGCGGAGGGGTCGGGAAGGTCGAACAGCGACGTGCGAGACGCAACGTTTGCCTGCTTCATAGACGGCAGCGACGGATCGGGGACCGAAGCCAGCGGAGACGAGGAAGGTGCAGGCGACGGTGCCGACGCCGGATCGGGAACATTCATCTGCGGGCGCGGCGATGCCTGGGAGGAAATCTGGGCCATAAGGGAATCGACCGTTTCGTCCTGGGTGGGAGCGACATTGGCAACCGTGGCACCGGAACCACTCGGGGTCGGCATGGTGAAAATCTGCGTGGAATAAGGCCTCGACTCATCCGTCTCGGGAGTCTCGGAAACCGCAGGCACTTCCTCCTGCTCGACCTCGGTCGAATCATCTTGCTCGGCTGCCGCGTATTGCTCTTCGTCAGAGTTGGCCTCGACGGGCTCGTCCTCGGCGGCATCTTGGATTTCGGCAGCATCAACAGGCTCGTCATCGTCTGCCGCGTCGCCCTGCTCATCGGAAACAGGAAGGGGCTCGGCAATCGCGGTGCCCTGTTTTTCAAACGTTATCGTGGAATCGAACTGCGCGGCATCAAACGACATGGTGCTATCGACGTGCTGCTGAGCCTCGAAAGACGTCGTCGCTTCAACAACATCCGCGGACGCCGGTTGCTGGGACTCAAAGGACGTTATAGCTTCGGCGGCTTCGACGGGCGCGGACTGCATAGCCTCGTTCTGCTCGAACTCTTGCGCCGCGAGCTCACGTGCCGCCTCGGCTGCCTGCTGCTGAGCGATAGCCTCCTGCTCGGCAGCCTCGCGTGCGGCAGCGCGCTTCTCCTCGAAATCGTCGACAAATTTCTTGCCCTTTGCAAACGCACCCTTAAAGAAGTTGGAAGCGCTGGCGCCAATCGACGAGAACGCGGATGCAATGTCGGCATGCGGCGTTGCCGCGGGAATCTCGGCCGAGAAATCAGTATCGCTCTCGTAAGACACGCGCCTCGGTTGTTCAACGTAATCGTCGTCAGACTCGTCCGCAACGTCTTGCGCCGGTGCGGCGGGAGCCAAAATGTCCAGTCCTGCCGCGGGATCGAACGCGGACACCGCCTGGGGATCGGCAACGGCAGCGGTAACCGCGGCAGACTCATCATCCGCAGCGACAACGGGCGCAGGCGCAGCCACGACGGGGGCAGGCTCGGGCTCAAACGTTGGCTCCTCGCCCTCCTCGTAATCGAGCGTGCAGGACTCGGGAAGCATTCCGAGCGCACGGATGGCATCCGAACCAAAGCGGATGTTGCCGGCGGCGTTGCGATAGAGCTTGGGCTCGGGCTCGGCAGACTCCTCCGCCGGCTCGGCAGCGGGAACCTCGTCATTGAACTCTTCGGCTTGGGCAGCCTGATTCTGATCCTCAGGCACGATAGCGCCGATCAGCGTCTCGTCGGCAGACGCACCCTCAAAGCCCTTGATTTGCTCGTCGAAAGCCTCACCCTGTTCGGGCTCGGTCTGAGCGTCGGGAGCAATCGGCTGACCGAATTCGTCCTCGGCGTAGGTAGGCTCTTCATACTCGATGGTGTTGCCGTAGTCGTTTTGCTGCTGGGCCGCGGCATATTCCGCCGCTGCGCGCGCCATTTCCTCGGCACGACGCTTCTGCTCCCCAAAATAGGTATCGAACGGAACATCGTCGGGAAACTCGTTTTCGCCCTGGAAGGGAGCAACGTTGTCCATAACGCCGAGCATAGCGGCGACAGAAGACTTGTTGCACACCGCGCCAGACGTATAGGGAAGAATGTGGCGGTTAGAGATGATGTTTACCGCGTTGGCGAGTGCAACGAGGGAAGCGAGGATCGCGACAATCCACAGCAGAACCTTGAGCGCGCCGGGGAGCGGCAGAATACGCAGGATGGCAACGGCAGCGGGGGCAACCGTGGCAACGGGCAACAGCTTGGCGATGAGTGCACGATACGAAGCATAAGGCTCGCGGGCGAGCAGCTCAGCACGGGGAGAGTCGTAGTGTGCGACAACGACCACCGGGCGGTTACGCGGGGACGCGAGCGGGCCCGAGGCCTTGTGGTAGGCGATGACATTTTGGCTCACGCCCGTCTTGCCCAGGCGCGAAACCACGGGGTGGCCCGTGCGCTCGAGCACGTAAAGAACGGCGCCGACAATGGCCAGCAAGGTGCCGACCAAGCCGATACCGCCGCCGATGCCCATCAGCAGGGCGCCGGCAAACGCAAGAATACCGGTAACGGCAAATGCCAACCTACTGGGCGCCGGGGCATTGAACTCCTGAACCTCGGGGTCAAAGCCGTGGTTGCGGAAGATCTGAGCGATATCTTCGGCAGCCAAGCGCTCTTCTTCGCTGCATGCCGGCGTAATGCCGGTGTTCTGCAGCAGGTGGTTAATATAGTTCTGGGTGTTCGCCATGTGCGCTCCACATCCATAATCCGACAAATAGGCCCAATGCATGCACATTAGAACCGTATATAGTCGAAAGTATACCCCGAGCGAGCGCAAACGACCGAATTCGGGCCATCTTAACGCCCCGAGCGGACAAGGATATAGCCTAATCTCCATATCGGACTAAAATCATGGCAGCAAACCACCTTCTCATGCGAGGACTCTATGACGGCAAGCGACACGACCGAGACAATTAAAAAGGGAAATTCGGAGCCCAGTTTCGATAAAACGGCTCAGCGCATCCTCAATCTTTTCTTTGTGCTCAATAGCTCCCCCGAACCGCTGACGACCGAGCAGATCGTCTTGGATTCTGACCTGGGATATGGCTCGGGCAATATCGACTCGGATAAGCGCAAGTTTCGACGCGATCGTGACAAGCTGCTCGAACGCGGCATCTTAATCAAGGAGGTTCGCCCCACCGGCGCGCAGGAGACCGAGGAAAGCTCGTGGACAATCGACCGCGAGCACACGTTTGCGGCAGGCGGCCTCATTACCGCAGACGACGCCGATATCCTGCTCAACGCCATCGACCAGACACTAGCGGCCGGCTCATCCACTTTTGCCGCACCGCTTGCCGATATTCGCTCCAAGATTGCCTATCTCACCGGCAGGACGACGGTAGACGAGGCGCCGATCAGCCGCTCTCCCACCGTCGATGCGGTTTGGAGCGCCTTTGCCGAGCGATGCGCGCTGCGATTTTTATATCAGAACGGACGCGGCGAGCAGAGAGAACGTACCGTCTGCGTCTACGGCATGTTCGAGCGCGAGGGCGTGGCTTACTTCTGCGGCCTCGACAACGTCACCGACGACATCAGGACATTCCGCTGCGACCGTATCGTTCGCGCTTGGCGTCCTTCGAAGGCCTACGTCATCCCCGCGGACTTCAACCTCAGCGACTACCTGTTCTTTGAATTCGATTTTGCCGACCGACCGCCCGTTGCAGCCACGTTCTCATTCGCCCCTCAGACGCAGATCGATATGATCAACGGTCTCACGCGTGGGCGAGGTGAGCTCGTACACACCGATGTGGGATGGACCTGGACCGTTGACGTGCGCGATCTTGAAGCCGGCGCCTCATTTTGCATGGCCCACGCCATGGACGGCATGAGGCCCGTGGCCCCCAAATCGCTCAAACAGGCGTGGAACCACCTCATTGAAAGGACGGTGCACGAGTATGCCCGTGCGTAAACTCACCAGCGAGCAGAGACTCTCGCGCGCCATCGACATCATGGAGGCCCTCTACGCCGCCGGCGAGAGCGGCATGACACGGACCGAGATTTGCAGTCGCTTTGACATCACGGGGGTATCGCTCGACGAGATTCTCGAGATCGTCTCGACGCTCGCGGACCGAGAATCGGGCGCGCGCATCATCTGCGAATGCCGCGGCGAGCGTGTGGTCCTCACCGGTGACGCCGGGCGTGTGCTACCGCTGCGCTTGAGTGCCGCCGAGGGCGCTGTGCTCAACCATGAACTTGAATCGTTGGAGATCGAGCCGCATACGGCAGCTCGGATTCGACATGCCCTTCTACCCGAAGAGCTCGGCTATAACCAGCGCGTCTTTGACACCGTCAACCACGGGTCGCACTGGCAGCAGCTGAGCTGCGCCATTCAGGACGGTGTTCGCTGCCGCATCTCGTATCGCTCGATGGACGATGCACGGCCACGTGAGCGTCTGGTCGACCCCTTGCGCATTACGGCAAACGGCGACCAAACATACCTGATTGCCTGGGACATCGCGGTCGATGAGCAGCGCACCTATCGCATGGATAAAATCGAGGGACTCGCCTTGACGGAAGACTCCGTCGTGCCTCATGCACCGGACGTCACATCCCTCCACGATTCCCTTGCTCGGACGCAGCGTAGCGCAAAGCTCTTGATGCCATTCGATATGGCGGAGCATCTGGACTGGGCCGGCATCACCCTAATCGAGCGCAGCGGGGCAGACATGGCAACGGTAACCGTGCATTATGGCTCCGAGCGTTGGCTACTGAGCCAGGTAATCGCAGCGGGCGGAGCCATCCGCATCTTGGATGACCCCGCCCTGTCAAAGCGTCTGTGCGATATGGCAAAGACCCTCGTCTGTCCGCTTTAGCGCCGCCGCTCGTGGCGTGCACGCCACAGTTGCAGATAGTGCCCGATCTGCGCCGATTCGATGCGCTGGTAGGAGCTCGTAGGCAGCGACGTTAAGAACTTCTTTCCGTAGCCCTTCGTCACCAGGCGCGGGTCGGCCAGAATCAGCACGCCGCAATCGGTCGACGAGCGGATAAGGCGGCCGGCCGCCTGCTTGACCTCGAGCACCGCCTCGGGCAGCGAATAGCGCGCCCAAGCGCGGTCTTCGCGCAGGTTGCGCTCGCACGAGAGCGGGTCCGTGGGACTCGAGAACGGCAGCTTGGGAATGATGACGCAGCGCAGCGTCTCGCCGCTGGCGTCGAATCCCTCCCAAAAGGCCTTAAGAGCAAAAAGCGACGAGGTCGGCTCGTTGATAAACCGGTCGCGCAGGCGACGAGGAGATGAGTTGCGCTGCTGGCAGTTGAGCTCCAGACCCGCACGGGCCATCTTGGGCTCAACGCGGGCGTACAGGTCTTCCATGTCGCGCCGATTGGTGAACAGCGTGAGCACCGATCCGCCCATGGCAAGATGGGCGTCGACCAGCACGCGCTCGAGCGCCGTAAGATAGCTCTCACGATCGCGCGGATCGGGGATATCGCCCGCAACGACTACGGCCATGTTCGAATCGAAGTCGTAGCTCGAATCCAAGTGCAGCGATGAGGATGTCGAAGCACCGATGCGATCGAGGCCGACCGCGTGGTTAAAGTGTTCAAAGCTTTTGGACACCGTCATGGTCGCCGAGGCAAAGATAGCCGTGTGAACCTCGGGCAGCCACTCGGTTGCCAAGGCCTCACCAATGTCGATGCGCTCTGCGGTCATCGACTCTCCGCCGGCACGCAACCTGCGATTGACCTGCAGCGAATACACGTAGTGTTCATCGGCGCCATCAATGATGAGTTTGAGGTTCTCGGCCAGCTCGTGCAGGCGGCGCGAGATATCACCCAGGTCAACAACAACCTCGGGCTTGTCGGCGGCGACGGCTTGCACCAGCGCGTCGACGCTCTTGTCAGCTTGTTCCAATGCGTCGATGGCAGTGTAGGCCGACGGTAAGAAATCATGCCAGTCGTCAGATTCGCGCAGCTCGGGGCCAATCCATAGATTGGCATTGTCATAACCCCCACGCGCACGGCGGGCGAGCTCGCGAACGCCATCGAACACGTCGGCGATTGCCATGCTCGCGCGCGCAACCGTCGACGTCGCCTTGGCAGTAAGGCCCAGATAGAGCGTAGAGCCCTCGGAGGTTGCCAAATCACGGGAAACCTGGCTTAGCGCGCCGGTGCTCGAGCCACCCAGGCGCTCAAACAGAACGTGTGATTCGTCCGCCGACACCACGCGCGCCCACTGGCGGCGCGCCTCGCGCTCGATGGAATGGGCCTCGTCGATTACCCAATGACGAATCGGAGGTAAAATCCTGCCCTCGGCCGCGACATTGCGGAACAGCAGGGAATGGTTGGTGACCACCACATCGGCATGCGCCGCACGACGGCGAGCGCCGTGGACCAAACATTTATCAGGGAAAAACGGGCAGAGGCGACGAGCACACTCGCGCGAGGCCGTCGTAAAGTCGGGACGGTTGACGCTGCGCCACCGAATGCCGAGCGAGTCGAGGTCGCCATCGGCTGATTGGCAGACGTACGCCGTAATGACCGCGACCGCCGTGAGCGTGTCCGCCGGATCGCGCTTGGTGGTAATCTCGACCTGGCCGCGGCTCATGCGCTCAAGCTTGCGCAGGCATGGATAGTGGTCATACCCCTTGAGAGCGCAAAATGACAGACCACCGTCCAGTTGCTCGGCAAGTTTTGGCAGCTCATGGTACATGAGCTGGTCGGCAAGATTGTTCGATTTGGTCGCAATACCAACCGTGATGTTGTTACGGCGCGCTGCCTCGGCAAAAGGCACCAGATAGGCCATCGATTTGCCGACGCCCGTGCCCGCCTCAATTACACGATGAGTGCCCGTGACCAGCGCATCGCGGACCTCGAGCGCCATCGCGATCTGCTCATCACGCGGCTCGTAAGTGGGATACATGCGATTGACCAGGCCACCCGGCGCATAGTCTGCCTCAATCTCCTCACGACTCGGCATCTTGAGGACCGGCAGTTCGTCGGCGTCCACCCGATCGTCGGCGCGATCGGCCTTGAGAACGTCAGCACGAGCGGCGCTGAGAGAGAAGATAGAACCAGGGTTCTGCCCCGCCAAGAATGAGAAGATAGGACGATAGGACCAAGGCACATCCGGATGCATGTCGGCTAGGCGCGCCATGAGGCCCTGGGGCAAGTCGGTGAGCGCCACGAGCAACACACGCCATACGCCACACAGGGCGTCGACGTCGGCATTGGCACGGTGTGATACCGAGTCACAGCCAAACAGATCGGCCATAAAAGACAGCTTGTGCGAGGCCAGGCGCGGAAGCGCGATGCGCGACAGCGCCAGCGAATCGATCCAGATATCGCTCACGTTGACGCCGCCTTTGACCGACTCGATAAACGAGCGATCGAACGTGGCGTTATGTGCGATCACCGGGCAACCACCGACAAAATCGGCGAGAGCGGCGACGGCCTCAGCGGCCGACGGGGCATCTGCCACATCGGCATTTGTAATGCTCGTGAGCTCGGTAATCTCGGCGGGAATTAGCTGCTTGGGATGCACGAAGGTATCGAAGCGGTCGACGATCTCGCGGCCCGAAAGACGGGCCGCCGAGATCTCGATCAGCTCGTTGTCCTGCACCGAAAGACCTGTGGTCTCGGTATCGAGGACAATCACATCTTCCTCGATAAGGCCGAAGGACTGCGTTTTGGCGCGTTCGGCAAGCGTGGCATAGGAGTCGATGACAAACTGCGGCGTTCCTGACGAAACCGCGTCCTCGATTAGCATGCAATGCCCGCTCGACGAAGGCCCATACGGATCAGGCTGTCACAGACCTGCGGGAACGTCATGTCGTCGGTGTGGCGAATCTCATCCGGATACAGCGACGTATTGGTCATGCCGGGAATGGTGTTGGTCTCGAGGATGACGGGGCCGTCCTCGCTCACGATAAAATCGCTGCGCGAGATGCCCAGGCAACCGAGGGCCTTGTGAGCAGCACAGGCAAGCTCCTGAGCGCGAGCGTAATTCTCGGGTGAAATCTGCGCCGGAATACGATGGATGTCCGTAGGGTCGACATACTTCACGTCCAGATCGTAGAACTCACAGTCCTCGGGCTTGCGAATCTCGACAATCGGCAGGGCGCGCACGTCGTCCTCGCCGTACACGCCGACGGTGATCTCGGTACCCTCGATGCACTTCTCGACCAGCACTTTGTCGCCGTACTCAAACGCCTTGGCAATTGCCGCGGGCAGCTCGGAGGGCTCATGGACCAGGGAAATGCCATAGCTGGAACCGTTGACGGCCGGCTTCACAAAGCTGCGCTCGCCACAAACCTCGACGATATGATCGATATCGACTTCATCGCCCACCTCGAGCGCAAGGCCGGGGGCAATGGGAATGCCCGCCTTGGCGTACAGGAGCTTAGAGACCTCTTTGTCGGCACCGCAGGCGCTAGCAAGCACGCCCGAGGCCGTGTAGGGGATACCCAGGGTCTCCATGGCGCCCTGCATGGCACCATCCTCACCGCCGGCACCGTGCATGGCGATAAACGCCACGTCAAAGCCGCCGGTTGCCATGGTTACCATAAAGTCATCAGCGGCCGTATCGAGCAGCTCCACCGAGGTGTAGCCGGCTTCCTTCAGTGCCACCACAACGTTCTTTCCCGAATTGAGCGAGATCTCGCGCTCAGCGGAATGACCGCCCGCCAAGACCGCTACGTGCATGTTCTCTAGGCTTTTACCCGGCATGGGCAGACTCCTCCTCTATAATTTCTGCAGCTGATACCATATTGTAGCGATACCCTCTACGTTTCCCCAAAATCGAAAGGCTTCCATGAATCCCAGGACTAAATCTCAGGACATTCGCGACTTGAGCCAAAACGATATTCGCGAGCTCGTGGCCGAACTTGGCCAGCCCGCGTTCCGCGCGAAGCAGCTCATTGAATGGGTCTTCGAGAAGAACGTTTGTTCGTTTGACGATATGACCAACATTCCCAAGGCTTTCCGCGAGCAGCTTAAAGAGGCTTTTGCCTTTGACACGCCCACTGAACTCACCAAGCAGGTTTCCAAAGATGGCTCGCGCAAGTATCTGCTCGAATACCACGACGGCGTTTCCGTCGAGACTGTCGGCATGCCCCGTCGTAACAAGCTTTCCGTCTGCGTTTCCACCCAGGCAGGCTGCGGCATGGGCTGTGCCTTTTGCGCTACCGGTCTCAACGGCCTCAAGCGCTCTCTGACCGCTCAAGAGATCGTCGACCAGGTACTTCATGTATCCAACGACTTTGGCGAGCGCGCCACGAGCGTTGTCTTCATGGGCCAGGGCGAGCCGTTTGCCAACTACGACGAGGTTCTCAAGGCACTGCGAATCCTCAACGACCCCGATGGCATCGGTATCGGCGCTCGTCACCTCACCGTCTCTACCAGTGGCGTTATTCCCGGTATTCGCAAATTTGCCGACATCCCCGAGCAGTTCACGCTTGCTGTTTCACTGCATTCCGCCATCCAGTCGACGCGCAATAAGCTCATGCCCGGTGTTAAGAAGTACACGCTGCTTCGCCTTCACGAAGCGCTTCAGCTCTACACCGAGAAGACCGGCCGCCGCCCAACCTATGAGTATGCCATGATCGAAGGCGTCAACGATACAAATCCGGAAATGCAGGCGCTCTGCGACTTCTGCGAGGGAACGCTGTGCCACGTTAACCTCATTCAGCTTAACGACATCGAGGGTAGCCCGCTCAAGCCGTCGCCGATTCATAAGGTTGAGGATCTTCAGCGTCGCCTTGAGTCCCGTGGCATCGAGACAACGATTCGTAACTCCCGTGGTAACGATATTGACGCCGCTTGCGGACAGCTGAAGCAGCGCTTCAAAGTTCAGAAGAACGCATAGGGGAGTCGCACCCAAAACGTTTCATGTGAAACATCGAACGACCCCGGTTGCAGGATATGCAACCGGGGTCGTTTCATTTATTGACCTTAATTTTGAATCAGCTGCTACTGGTCCCATTTTTACGGCCAAAATAAGGGGTCCTTGTCTCGTGAATCAGACAAGGACCCATCACAATATGCTAAGTAATTGTTAGGTACCTAATAGCCTACATTTTCCCATTGGTTGCTGACCCAACCCTGATTAATCTTGGGATTCTTCGTTACCTGAGCAGTACGCATTGCAACATCTTCTGTCATAACATCCATTTTCTTCTTGGATGTATCGATAATATCTTGCGCACTACGAAGCAAACGACCTCGAAGTTCATCGTCTGTCGCGATCTTATAGCCAGCAAAGGCACCAGCCGCGACAGTCGTCGCCAATGCAATCGCAGTTAAAATTCTATTCCTCATCTTGGCCTCCTTGATCAAACTGAATCATTTCGCCAAGAATACGAGAGAGCTCTTCCTCGTCTTTAAACTCAATCTCAATCTTATTCTTTCCACGCGAGCTCTTCACACGCACGTTGGTATTAAAAACCTGACGAAGCACGCGGGCTGCCTTTTTAAAAGACTGAGGGGTTGCAGGCCTCGGCGTCTTAGGTGTCTCTCCGGCAGAAAACAACGGAGCAAGATTTTCTGTCGCTCTTACGGAAAGGCCCTCTGCAACAACCTTCTCTGCAAGTCGAATTCGAGCATCCTCATAGGGAACTGCAAGAATCGCACGTGCATGACCAGCAGTAAGTTTACCCTCAAAAATCATCTGCTGAACTACTTCAGGGAGATCGAGAAGACGCAGTGAGTTTGTAATTGCAGAGCGTGACTTGCTTACTGCCTTCGACAATGCCTCCTGGGTCATACCGCTGGCATCGATGAGCTGTCGATAGCCCTTAGCCTCTTCGACGGGATTCAGATCTGAACGTTGAAGGTTTTCGATAAGAGCAAGAGCCAGCATCTCTTCATCATTTACCTCTTTAATGATGACTGGCAATTCTTCAAGGCCAGCAAGCTTTGACGCCTGGTAACGACGCTCACCAGCGATGATCTCATAGCCGTTTCCATGCTTGCGAACCAAAAGCGGCTGCAAAACGCCATGTTCTTGGATTGACTCGCTCAACTCGCGAAGTTCAGTTTCGTTAAAGTGAATTCGCGGCTGATTAGGGTTGGGAACGATATCCTCAATAGGTAGTTTTGTTTCAGATGCAGCATTAGAAGCCGATACAGCCGAACCGCCGGTCTCATACTCGGCCTCTGAAACCAAAGCATTCAGTCCACGTCCCAATCCGCCACGTTTCTTTACACTAGGCACGCTTGATCACCTCTTTTGCAAGGTTCATATATGCTTTTGCACCCTTATTTTGAGGTGCATAGGTAATTACTGGTTCTCCAAAAGACGGAGCTTCGGAGATTTTAACCGTACGGGGGATTAGCGTCTTAAACGCCTTATCACCAAAGTACGATTGAACCTCCTCAACAACCTGATTCGATAGTGAAGTACGCGAGTCATACATGGTCATAAGCACACCATAGGTGTCTAAGCCCTTGTTCAGCCGTGATTTGACCATCTTCATTGACTCAAGCAGCTTCGTAACGCCCTCGAGTGCGTAATATTCGCACTGGATCGGAATCAAAACGCTGTCTGCTGCGGTCAAAGCGTTGATAGTAAGCAGGCCGAGCGAAGGAGGACAGTCAATGAAAATAAAGTCAAACTCGTCCTGAATCGGCTCAAGCAAATCTTTGAGGCGGGTTTCACGAGCAATTGCGCTTACGAGCTCAATTTCCGCGCCTGCAAGTTGAATTGTAGCCGGAATAACGAATACCTTTTTACAATTTGTATCAAGAACAAGCGATTCTGCCGGTACATCATTCAACAATGCATCATAGATGCAGTGATCAAGGTCTTCTTTTTCAATTCCGAATCCACTGGTGCTGTTTCCCTGCGGATCAAAATCGACAATCAGTGTCTTACGACCCTGCTCACCCAGTGCTGCTGCAAGGTTTACAGCCGTCGTTGACTTACCGACGCCGCCTTTTTGATTGATGATTGCAATGATACGCGTGTCTTTTGCGCTCTTAGAACGCTTAACGTCGCGAAATCCCACGGTCCCTCCTGGTGTGTATTAAAGCTGTCAAACGGAGGATGTTTCACGTGAAACATTCCGAATCGATATCAACCGCCATGTTTCACGTGAAACACTGCAAGTTGTTAGTATCCATTATGTTTCACGTGAAACATCTAGGCAAGCGGATTCTTCTTTGCCACGCCATTTGCACGAGGCAATGAGACGGATGCTGGATGACTCTTCTTAAGAACAATGAACTCCCTGTGACCCAAGCCTTCAGGCAAATCAATTGCGTCATTCAGAAGCAAAGTGAGGCCACAAATCTTAGCTGCTGACATTCCGGAAGCAAGCTCCTCATCCGAAGGATTGCCCTTGGTTATAACAAATAGCCCTCCATCCTTGAGGTACGGAGCCGCATACTCAACAAGAATCGGTAGAGGGGCCAGTGCGCGGGCGGTTACAACAGAGAACTGCTTCTTATGGCTTCGAGCATATTCTTCAAGACGATCATGAACCGCATGAGCATGTTTCAATCCAAGAGCATGGACAAAGGAATTAACCGCATCAACCTTCTTGCCAACAGAGTCAATATAAGTAGCTTTACGATGCGTGGTTATGGTTAATGGAATACCAGGGAAGCCCGCACCTGTTCCCATATCGAGCAAAGCTCCCTCAGGAGCCTTGTTGATATAGGGGAGCAAAACAAGTGAGTCGAGAATATGAAGTACTGCAGCATCTTCTACGTTAAGAATACGGGTGAGATTGGTTGTCTTATTTGTTTCTAGAACCAAATCCAAATGCTGAATACATTTCCTCAGCTCAACATCAGTTACGCTCAAGGAATACTCTTTGCAATAGGAAGTTAGACGACTCAACATCTCGTCAGCCTGCTGATCAGTAAGTACTAACAACGAAAGCTCCTTTCTGACAAAAATCAGTGTATCGAGAACTTTTGACAAAAAAAGGGGACGTGGAAACCACGTCCCCTTAGCATAAGCTCGAGAAGATTATCGAGCAACAATCACCACATGGCGATCAGAGTCAGAACCCTCAGAATGAGTATCGACGGCATCATTGCCACGAAGTGCAATGTGAACCAGTCGACGCTCGTAGGCATTCATGGGCGGAAGCGAAACACTCTTATGAGTGCGGATGGCACGCTCGGCAGCAGACTGAGCCATGGAAGCAACCTTGTCCTGACGGCGACTCTTGTATCCCTCTACGTCCACTACAACCGGATACCTAAAGCCAAGTTTGCGGCTCACCAGCAAAGAGAACATAACCTGAAGGGCATCAAGGGTGCGACCATGACGGCCAATGAGAACAGCAAGGTCGGGAGCCGTTACATCCAAAATCAGCTCACCCTCGTCGCCCTCATACTCATCGATAGGAGAGTTGGCGGCATCGAAGTGCGAAAGGATGGAACGCAGGATGGAAATCGCAACATCGGCAATGGTGTCGAGCTCCTCATCGGTCAGCTCTTCACCAGCCTTGTAGCGCTGTGCAATCTCGGGATAATCGCCCGCGACCTGCGGGGCAACCTCCTCAAGCATATCCTCGATGATCTCTTCAGACATAACGTACTCCAAAAGTTAGGTACCTAAATAAGATTGATATCCAGTTACTTCTTCTTGTGCGGGCGCGGCTTCTTCTCTCGACGAATGACCTCAACCTGCAGCGGAGCGTTCTTAAGACGCTCCTCCTCATCGGCCTTCGCCTTGTCGATGACCTTCTGCGTCACAAAAATCTGCTGGATAACCTGCCAAGCAGACGAGACGTCGTAGTACAGCAGAACACCAACGGGAAGGCTCCAGCCCATCCAAAGCATCATGACCGTCATGACAACGGCCATCATACGCATGCTCTGAGCCTGCTGGCCGGTCTGGTTGCGCGACATATAGAGCTGCGGAATCAGGGTCAGGACGGCGAACAGGATCAGGCAAACCAGCGCAGGCAGTGCAACCATAAAGCCATCGGCAAAGGAAGCGCTCGGCGTGGTGGTCAGGTCGGGCAGGATGTTGAAGAACGAGAACGTGCCGTCGTTAAAGTACTGCGGCAGGTTGCGCAGCAATGTAAACAGGGCGAACAGGATAGGCATCTGAATCAGCAGCGGCAGACAGCCAGCCATGGGGTTGAACTTGTTCTCGCTGTAGAACTTCTGCATCTCCTCGGCCTGACGCTGGGGATCGTCGGCATAGCGCTCCTGGATCTCGAGCATCTTGGGCTGCAGCACCTGCATGCGAGCCGTCGACTTGGTCGACTTGAGCATGAGCGGCGTCAGCAGCAGACGGATGATGACCACCAGGATGATGATGGACAGGCCCCAGTCGACCGCAAAGGTCTGGATGAGCTTGAGCAGCTCGAAAAGGATGTTAACGATCCAATCCCACATGTAAGTTTTCCTCCGATAGCGAGTGCCCGCTAGGGCACAGGGTCATAACCGCCGACGTGCAGGGGATTGCAGCGAGCGATGCGCCTCACGGCAAGCCAGCAGCCTCTCAAAACACCGTGCTTCTCAATCGCCTGGATGGCGTATTGCGAGCACGTTGGGTAATAAATGCAGGCGTCAGGCAATAAGGGCGAAATAACCTGTTGATATATGCGAATAGGAGCGATGGCAACACGTCGCAAAACGTGATTGCTCATCGCTCCTCCCCGGCAACGCCGGCGCGCTTCATAAGCGAACGCAACGCCTTGTCCATCTCCTGCGGCGAGGAAACCCTCGTCTTGGGAGTTGCAAACAAGATGATGTCATAACCCGCAACGGGAAATCCACAGCTGCGGGCGGCCTCGCGCATCACACGCTTAGAGCGGTTGCGCACGACAGCACAACCGAGCCGTTTAGCACCAACGAAGGCGACCCTTCCGGAGTCGCCTTCGCCAACCGATTCACATATGGTCATTCGAATCAGAGGGTGATTGAAACGACGCCCCTGACTGAACACATGCTCGAAATCTTGCCGAGACTTAATAGTCTTCATGCGAGATGTGTGTATCGCTGCTAGACAGTGAGACGCTTGCGGCCCTTGGCGCGACGACGGGCGAGCACGGCACGACCACCCTTAGTGGCCATACGGGCACGGAAGCCATGGGTCTTGGCACGCTTACGCTTATTAGGCTGATACGTACGCTTCATCTTAAGTTCCTCCTGCTGCATTTCGAGTGTCCGCGGGGACGCGGACGCAGATATAGACACGTGAGCTTGAAGATTGTAGGGAAATCAATGTTCAAATGTCAAGAAATCAAAGGTAAAAGGTTGCGCAGTTCACACGGTTCCCCCATAAGCCAAGCTCGATTTAGCGGTGCATGGCAACTTTTCACGATATTTCATCGAGTTTTCAACAGGTCATGTTGGCAATGTTGAGAACTTTTCGTCCGTTTTCCTAAGTTTTCAACAGGTTTTGAAAGTTTGTCGAAAGATGAGAAACATTGCACGGTGAGCTACTATTTGTTCGAAACCTTTTGGAAGATTGCGAGCGGCATGTCTGACGACTTTTACACCATGGTCGATTCCGGAGACCCGGCACCCGACAACGAGCACATCACCGGCGTGCGCGAAGAGCGTGACGAAGGTGAACAGACGACAACGCAGGCGCCAAAAGCCATGTACGCCGCGCGCATCGCCGTCTATGACGACATGCTGTCGACACCGCGTGTGATCGTCATTGATCCGCAAGATGTCCGCACGTATTTGGAAGAGACGACCAACACCGTCTACCAGTGCATGAAAGAACAAGGTGGCCATATCTCGCTCATGGTCATCCGCGAGATTGTCGAAAACTTTATCCACGCACACTTTGCAGAGCCCATCATCTCGATTCTGGACGGCGGAGACACCATCCGCTTTGCTGACCAAGGACCCGGCATCGACGACAAGGAACGCGCTTTCGACTTTGGCGTTACCAGCGCAAACAGCAAGATGAAGCGCTATATCCGTGGAACCGGAGCAGGGTTTCCCATGGTGCAGGAGTATTTGGAAAACGCCGGCGGTGCCGTATCCATCGAGGACAACATGGGCAATGGCACCGTGGTTACGGTAAGCCTGAACCCTAAACGCGTGCAGGAAATCGAGCGTGCCGGCGGACGCGGTGCTGCCGTGCGGCCCGAGACGGAGCAGCCCACATATCCCCTGCCGGGAGCTTTTGCGCAGCAGCCCATGGCAACGCAGCAGATGCAGCCCCCCGTGGGGCAGATGCAGCAGCCCGGAATGCTTCCCACACAAGAGCCCCAGGCGGCATCTATGTCGATGACGCCAAACATGCCAGAGGCCATGCCGCTGGCAGATCAGGATGTAGCAGCAATGCAGCAGGCGACGGGGGCACCGGGTGGCCAGCAAATGGGCTATCAGCCGTACCAACGGGGATATCCATATCAGCAGATGCCGCCACTGGGGTATGGCCAGCAGTTCCCGCAGCAGTACCAGCAGGGATATCAGCAGCCGTACCAGCAGATGCCGCAGCAGCAGTACAACCCCTGGGCCCAACAGATGCCTCTGCAGCCTTACCAACAGTGGCCTCAAAGTTTTCAACAGCAAATGCCGCCGATGCAGAGTTCTCAACAACCAGCAGCTCAAATGATGTATCCTAATGCAGCAAATCAGTATGCGCAGCCACAACCGGACGTGTTCGTAAGCGATCGCGGCAACGCCGCGCTGGGCTATCTGGCGCAAAATCAAGCGTGCGGTGCAACCGATCTGGCGAGGGCGTTTGGAAACTCGGCCCCCACTTGGTCACGCACGCTCAATGACTTGGCGCAGGCCGGCTTGGTCATCAAGCATGGCCAGAAATACCATCTGACCGAACTCGGCGCCGCTCGCGTGCGAGCTCAGAGCTAAAGAACGGGAGAGACAGTGGACGAGGAAGCAAGCATCATCCTGGGGGATGCCATCGCCTTTTGCCAGCGCGACGGCCAAGATGCACGCCTCATCAACATGCTGGGGCAATCGCGGGCCATAAGCCTGACCGAAGATACGCTCACGATCGAGGCCCCCTCGCGCTTTGCCATCGCGCAGCTCAAAAAGCATCAGCCGACTATTGAGGCCTATCTGGAAGAAATCGCCTTTGCACCGATCGCGCTCGACATCGTGGCACCGCAAGGCGCCGCAACGGAATCCGCTGCCGCGACGGCGCCCGCCACGGCTCCCGCCGCTTCCCCGGCGGCACCGACCTCCGCAGGCGACGTGCCGACAATCGAGCACCAGCACAGCGATGTTTCCCGTGAAACCATGGCACCGTTGCCGACCGCGGCGGCGACGTCAACGAACGCACCCGTCACGCACATGCCTATCGCTCACGACGCAGCGGCGGGCGCGGATTCGGGCATTGCAATCAAGAACACGCTCTCGGCCGATGATTTTCGTCGCATGATGAACCAGATGAAGGGCGGAGCGCCGACTAAATCCACGCAAGCTGCGACCCCCGCTTCACCCATACCGGCGCCGACCGTGCCGGCCGAGCAGAATACGGATGGAGCCCCGCTCGCCGCGAACTCAAAATTTACCTTTGAGAACTTTGTCTACGGCCCCGAAAACAGCCATGCCTATCGCTCGGCACTCAAGTTTGCCGCCCTCGCGGACGAGCGCGGCACATGCACATCACTGTTCATCTACGGCAAATCGGGCCTGGGCAAGACGCACCTGCTGCTTGCCATCAAAAACGAGCTCGCCGAGAAGTCGCCCGAGATCAAGGTCAAGTATGCCAACTCCCAGGCATATCTGGACGACCTGATGACCGAGTTCGACCGCCAAAAGAAGAGCAACGCCCCCATCATGCAGGCGTACCACGGCGTGGACGTGCTCATCATCGATGACATCCAAAACATCATCGGCAAGCGCGCGAGCGTGGACTACTTTTTCCAGCTCATGGACGAGTTCATCCGCAACAACAAGAAGGTCGTCATCGCGGCAGACCGCGCCCCCAAGGACCTGAGCATGGACGAGCGCCTGACCAGCCGCTTCAACGCCGGCATGCTCTGCCTGGTCGCAGAGCCCAGCTACGAGATGAAATACAAGATCTTGCAGCGCTATTACGAGAACACCATCGTCGCCGCTCCCGAGGCAGGCGACGACTCGCTGCTGGCGGCCTATGGGGGCGACGGCGGGCACCTGACCGACGAGCACTTTAAACACATGGCCGAGGTCTCAGGCACCAACATCCGCGAACTCGAGAGCTTTTGCGAGCGCTGCGCCGGCGAGGCGGGCGACCGCGAGCGCGAGGGAGGGGAACTCACCTTTGACGATATCGACGCCATCGCCAGCCAGTACTTCGACACATCGGCCAAAAAGATCAACGTCCAGACGGTTCAGTCCGTCATCGAAGAGCAGTACGGCGTGACGCACGAGGAGCTCATCGGCCCGCGTCGCAACGCCAATATCGCCAAAGCACGCCATATCGCTATCTACCTTGCCATCGAAATGTGCGAGATGACGACCACGGCGGTAGGCGCCGAATTTGGCAACCGCAACCACTCGACCGTCAGCACGAGTTACAAAAAGGTCCAGAAGATGATCCAGGAAGACCGCACCGTCACCGAAGACCTCAAGTCGCTGCGCGATAAAATTACACTGCGCTCGTAGGGAAATAGAGACACCTGTTGAAAACTTGTCGAAACCACGGGCATAAGGTGTCTAAAACCCAATCCGCGGTGATGAAAAGTTTTGCGCAGGTTTTGAACGTGGAAAACCACCCCTGTTGCACACAGGTTGCTGTCGATTCTCTTTCTGGGTCTGACCTGCGTCTTTGGGAGTAATCAACAGTTTCGTCAGTGCTATTACTATTATTAAGATATTTATATCTATAGAAAGGTATTAAAAGATGAAGTTCACCGTCAGCCAGAGCTCGCTTACACAAGCCATCGGCGTCGTTATGAAGGGTGTCGCTTCGGCATCCACCCTTCCCATCCTGTCGGGCGTGCTCGTCAAGGCGCAAGACGGCATCTTGGAATTCCAGACCTCTAACTACACCATCTCGATCCGTCATCGCATCGCGGCGCATGTCGAAGAAGAGGGCGAGATGGTTATCCCCTGTAAGATGCTCTCCAATATCACCAAGACTCTCCCCGATGCCCCGGTCACCTTTGAGCTGTCCGAGCGCCAGGTGCTGATTGGTTGCGAGAAGAGCTCTTTCCGCCTGAACACGCTCGATGCCAATGACTTCCCCGAGTTTCCGGCCTATGCCATCGAGAGTGCCGTGGAGCTGCCGACCGATATCTTGTCCGAGATGGTCGGCCGCGTGTGGCGCGTCACCTCGACCGACAAGGCCCGCCCCATCCTGGGCGGCGTGCACATGAAGGTCGAGAACAACACCGTGCGCCTGGTGGCGACCGATTCCTTCCGCTTGGCCGTGTGCGATACGCAGGTCGAGACCTCAACCCTCGAGGGCTCCTTTGAACTCAACGTTCCGGCCGACGCCTTTAACGACGCGCTGAACATCATGGCCAGCCAGGCGACCATCATGATCGGGGCTACCGACACCCAGGTCGTCTTTGAGGCCGGCAACACCACCTACGTGTCGCGCCGTATCGAGGGCATGTACCCCAACTACAAGCAGCTCATCCCCGATTCGTGCGTGACGAGCGTCAAGATCGACGTCGCCGCCTTTAACGCCGCCCTCAAGCGCGTGGCCGTTATCGCGAGCGCCAACCCCGCCGTCAAGTTCGAGATCGATGTCGAGAACGGGCAGATGGGCCTGTCCTCCATTTCCAATGACCAGGACCTTGCGCAGGAGACGATCGATGTCGAGGCCGAGGGCGAGTCGGGCACCATCGCCTTCAACTACCACTACATCTTCGGCTGCCTCAATGCCCTGTCCAAGGAGAAGGAGATCACGCTGGAGCTCAAGAGCTACTCGCAGGCGGGCATCTTCAAGTCCTACGACAAGATCAACTACCTGTACCTGGTCATGCCGGTCCGCATCTAGCGCTGCGCCATGACCATGTTCGCCCGCGATCTTTCCGTCGCGCACTACCGCAGCTTCGATAGCTATCGTCTTGCCCTGGACGAGGGCGTGACGATACTTGCGGGACCAAACGCGGCGGGAAAGACCAATCTCATAGAGGCGCTGCAGCTGCTGACGAGCGGCGCCTCGTTTAGGCATCCGACCGCAGCCGAGCTCGTCCATGACGGCGTGGGCTCGTGCAAGGTCGAGCTGAGGCTCGAGGGCGACGGCCGCGTGCTTGATATGGGATTGAGCGCGGAGGACGGTAAGCGCTCGTTTAGCCGCAACGGCAAGAGATGCTCTGCCGCCGGTGTACGCGGGGTTCTGCCGAGCGTGCTGTTTTGCCCCGACCATCTGGACATGGTTAAGCGAGGCGCCAGTGTGCGCCGCGCCGCCCTCGATGACTTTGGCATGCAGCTGAGCGCACGTTATGCCGATCTTGCGAGCACCTATGGACGCTGCGTGACCCAGCGTAACGCCCTGCTCAAGGAGACCTGGTGCTGTCGCGAGATGCTCGGCGCGTGGAACGATTCGATTGCCCGCGCGGGCTCGGCCCTGCTCGTGCACCGGTTGGCCCTACTCGACCGGCTGGCGGGCCATGTGCACACTGCCTACGGTCAAGTGGCGTCCGGCGAGGCTGCCAGCGTGACCTATACGTCCACGCTGGGGGATTTGCCCCAGGTCGAGGATCGCGAAGAGCTGAAGGGCTGGGCGTACGAGCGCATGCTGGCTGCCCTTGATGAGCGCGCCGACGAGGAAATTCGCCGCGGCGTGACGTTGGTGGGACCGCATCGCGATGAGATTGAGTTTGCCGTGGCGGGCCGCTCCGCCCGTTCATTTGCTAGCCAAGGTCAGCAGCGAACGTTGGTTTTGGCCTGGAAGGTGGCGGAGGTGGCCGTGGCTCGCGATGTCCTGGGCACCGCTCCGCTGCTGCTTTTGGACGACGTGATGAGCGAACTCGACGGCGAGCGCCGCGGTGCTTTTCTGCGGTTGATCGGCGATGATATCCAGACGGTCATAACCACGACCAACCTGGGGTATTTTACCGATGACCTGCTTGATCGAGCCAAGGTGGTGAGCATGGGTGAGACGTGCTAATTACGAGCGCGAGAGCGAAACGGTCGCCTTCAGTGGATTTTTGAACGCAGAGCGTCAGCGCATCCTGGCGGCCGCGACGCCTGAGCGCCGCGCGCAGATGGAGGCTGCAGAGGAATCTCGTGCGGTCTATCGCGCCTGGAATGCGGTGTGCTCGGGCACGCGCGAGGGGCGCCATGTGACGGGCCTGCGCTACCTGCCCGAGTCCAATGAGCTGCTGGTGTACCTCGACTCGCCCTCGTGGACGCAGGAAATGACGCTGTTGCGCGAGATCATCCGCGCACGTATGGAGCGCGCCGGTGCACATGTGGACGGCCTGGTGTTCAAAACCACCGCGCCCGGCCACACGCCACCCGCTGCCAGGGAGCGCCTGCGCCCGGCGACGACCGAGCGCCCGCCGGCTCCGCACGCCGACCTCAGTGAGGCCGAGCGCACCGAGATTGAGTGCCAAGTGGCGCCCATCGAGGACCAAAAACTGCGCGAGGCCCTCGAGAACGCCATGAGAGCCAGCGCCGAGTGGGCCAAGGGCGTGCAAAGCAAAAAAGAGCCTTAAATCGCATCTGGTGGCCTTGTAGAGCCAAATACCCTCGTTCCCGAGGGTATTTTTTTACGATAAACTAGTAAGGCTATACACATTTTCTTGACTGAAGGAGGACGTGTGGCAAACGAAAACGATTACGATGGCGGCGAGATTAAGATTCTCGAAGGTCTCGAGGCCGTTCGTAAGCGCCCGGGCATGTATATCGGCTCGACGAGCGCCAGCGGTCTGCATCACCTGGTGTGGGAGATCGTTGACAACTCCGTCGACGAGGCCATGGCCGGTTTCTGCACCGAGATCCAGGTGACGGTCCACGCCGACAACTCCATCACGGTCGTCGACAACGGGCGCGGCATCCCCGTCGACGAGCATCCTGTTAAAAAGATCCCGACGCTCGAGGTCGTCATGACGATCCTGCACGCCGGCGGTAAGTTCGATAACTCGGCCTATAAGGTCTCGGGCGGCCTGCACGGCGTTGGCATCTCCGTCGTCAACGCACTGTCCAAGCGCGTGGTCGTTCAGGTTCGTCGCGACGGCAACACCTACGAGATGGAGTTCTCGCGCGGCAAGACCGTCAAGAAGATGGAGGTCGTGGGCACCTCGGATTCGACGGGCACCACCGTCACCTTCTGGCCCGACGACGAGATCTTCGAGACCTGCATCTACGATTTCGATACGCTGCACAACCGTCTGCAGGAGACGGCGTTCCTCAATAAGAACCTTAAAATCGTGCTGACCGACGAGCGCGATGCGACTCCCCACATGGAGGAGTTTTGCTACGAGGGCGGCATCATCGACTTCGTCAAGTTCCTCAACGAGGGTAAGGACGTCCCCGAGGCCTTTAAGGAGCCCATCTACATCGAGGGCAAATCGGACCCGGACGCGCCTGTGGCCAAGATGGGCGAGGTCGAGGTTTCCCTGCAGTGGAATAGCGGCTACGGCGAGAACGTCATGTCGTTTGCCAACGACATCTACACTCCCGAGGGCGGCATGCACCTTGAGGGCTTCCGCACCGCGCTCACCCGCGTGATCAACGATTACGCGCGCAAGCAGAACCTGCTCAAGGAAAAAGACGCCAACCTGACCGGCGACGATGTGCGCGAGGGCCTTTCGGCCGTTATCTCGGTCAAGCTGCCCGACCCGCAGTTTGAGGGCCAGACCAAGGCCAAGCTCGGCAGCTCCTACATGCGCGCGCTCATGCTCAAGATCGTGACCGACGGCCTTGCCGATTACCTCGAGGAGCACCCTAAGCCCGCTCGCGAGATCGTCAAGAAGGCGCAGCAGGCCTGCAAGGCGCGCAATGCCGCCCGCAAAGCGCGCGAGGCGACCCGCCGCAAGAGCCTGCTCGAGACAGCGTCCCTGCCCGGTAAGCTCGCTGACTGCTCGGTGCGCGATGCCGAGCTGACCGAGCTCTTCATCGTAGAGGGCGACTCGGCAGGCGGTTCGGCCAAGGACGGCCGTCGCCGAGACATCCAGGCGATTCTGCCCCTGCGCGGCAAGATTTTGAACGTCGAACGCGTTGGTGACCATCGCGCGTTCTCGAGTGACACCATCCAGTCGCTGATTACCGCGATCGGTTGCGGCGTCACGACGAGTGCCGGCGACGGCGGCGACTTTGATATCACCAAGGCGCGCTACCACAAGATCATCATCATGACCGATGCAGACGTCGACGGTGCGCATATCCGCATCCTGCTGCTGACGTTCTTCTACAAGTACATGCGTCCGCTGATCGATGCCGGCTACGTCTATGTTGCCTGCCCGCCCATCTTCGGCATTAAGGTGCGCAACAAGATCCACTACGTGTATCCCAACGGCCGCCAGCCCGAAGACGAGATCCTGCGCGACACCATCCAGAGTCTGGGCCTGAACCCCGACGATAACGACGAGGACGGCAAGGCCAAGGACGGCAAGATCACCAAGAAGCGCAAGGGCTATACCGTCCAGCGCTACAAGGGCCTGGGCGAGATGGACCCCAAGCAGCTTGCCTCGACGACGATGGACCCCAAGACCCGCATCCTGCAGCGTGTGTCGATCGAGGACGCCGTGGTGGCGGACCGCGCCGTGCGCGAGCTGATGGGTTCCGAGGTCGGCTATCGCCGCGAGTACATTGAAAAACATGCGCATGACGCGCGTTTCCTTGATGCTTAAGAGGAGGTAACGTGGCAGACGATATCAACAATAACGAGGGTATGGACGAGGCCGGCGATGCCGGTATGCCCGATGATCTGAAGCGCCTGCTTGCCCGTGCTGAGCAGGGCGAGGACGGCGATCCGGACGCCTATAACCCCGATGCCGATGATGATGAGGAAGAAGACGACGCCGAGCTCGAGGAGAGCTTTGGCGAAGTCGATCGCGGCGCCTCGGCCGGCGAGGATATCAACGGCGGCCAGCTCCAGATTTCGGAGTTCGGTCGCGAGATGAAGCAATCGTTCATCGAGTATTCGATGTCGGTTATCACAGCGCGCGCCCTGCCGGACGTGCGCGATGGCTTAAAGCCGGTGCACCGCCGCATTCTGTACGCGATGAACGAGAGCGGCATCTACCCCAACCGCCCGCACAAGAAGTCAGCTTGGACGGTCGGCGAAGTTATCGGTAAGTACCACCCGCACGGTGACTCTGCGGTCTACGAGGCCATGGTCCGCCTGGCGCAGTGGTTCTCCATGCGCACGCCGCTCATCGACGGTCACGGCAACTTCGGTAACATCGACGGCGACGGCGCGGCAGCCATGCGTTACACCGAGAGCCGCCTGGCAAAGCCCGCCATGGAACTGCTGCGTGACTTGCAGAAGGATACCGTCGACTGGCAGCCCAACTACGACGAATCGCTCGCCGAGCCCGTGGCGCTGCCTGCGCGCTTCCCCAACCTGCTGGTCAACGGCAGCCAGGGCATCGCCGTCGGCATGGCCACCAACATCGCTCCGCATAACCTCACCGAGGCGATCGAGGCCACCTGCTACCTGATCGACAACCCCGACGCCACCGTCGACGAGCTCATGCAGATCATGCCCGGTCCGGACTTCCCCACCGGCGCCATCATCATGGGCAGCGCCGGCATTAAGCAGAGCTACGAGACCGGCCGCGGCTCCATTACCGTGCGCGCCAAGGCACACGTTGAGTCCACCAAGACCGGTCGCAGCCGCCTGGTCTTCACCGAGATTCCCTACATGGTCAACAAGGGCACCCTGCAGGAGAAGATTGCCCAGCTCGTCAACGACAAGCGCATCGAGGGCATCTCGGATATGCGCGATGAGTCCAACCAGAAGGGCATCCGTCTGGTCATCGAGCTCAAGAAGGGCGTCATTCCGCAGGTCGTGCTCAACAACCTGTACAAGTACACCTCGCTGCAGACGACCTTTGGCGCCAACAACCTGGCGCTCGTCAACGGCGTGCCCAAATGCCTGAGTCTGCGCGAGATGCTGCAGCACTATATCGACCACCAGGTCGACGTCGTCACCCGCCGCACTCGTTTTGACCTCAAGAAGGCCCAGGCGCGTGCGCATATCCTCGAGGGCTACCTGATGGCCCTCGACCATATCGACGAGGTTATCAGCATTATCCGCTCCTCGCAGACCGACTCCGAGGCCAGCAGCCGCCTGATCGAGCGCTTTGGCTTTACGCCCGAGCAGACCACGGCCATCCTCGAGATGAAGCTGCGCCGCCTGACCGGCCTGGAGCGCGACAAGATCCAAGAAGAGTTGGACGGCCTGCGCCGCGCCATCGCCTACTACGAGGACCTGCTGGCGCATGAGGAGAAGATCCTGGGCGTCATCAAGGAGGAGATGCGCGAGATCTCCAAGAAGTTTGGCGACAAGCGCCGCACCGAGATCAGCCAGGTTGAGAAGGACCTGGATGTCGAGGACCTCATCGCCGACGAGGACATGGTCGTGACCATCACCCACACCGGCTACGTTAAGCGCATCCCGGTGGCTGCCTACCGCGCCCAGAAGCGCGGCGGCAAGGGCGTATCGGGCGTCAACCTCAAAGAGGACGATGTTATCGACGAGATGTTTATCGCGTCCACGCACGAGTACGTGCTGTTCTTCTCGAGCAAGGGCAAGGTCTATCGCCTGAAGGTGCACGAGCTGCCGGTGGGTACGCGCCAGGCGCGCGGTACCGCGATCGTCAACCTGCTGCCCTTTGAGGACGGCGAGAAGATCGCGAGCGTCATCAGCTGCCGTGAGTTCCCGGCCGACGAGTACCTGATGTTTGCCACTAAGAGCGGCATGGTCAAGAAGACCGTGATGAGTGCATATGACCGCAGCCGTCGCGACGGCTTGATCGCCATCAACCTGCGTGACGATGACGCGCTGCTGAACGTGCGCCGCGTGCGCGAGGGTGACAAGATCATCCTGGCCACCACCGCGGGCAAGGCGATCATGTTCTCCGAGGAGCAGGTGCGCGCTACCGGCCGCGATACCAGCGGCGTTCGCGGTATCGGCATGAAGGACGGTGTGAGCGTTCTGGGCATGGAAGTCACTAACGGCAACGGCGATCTGTTCGTCATCACCGAGCGCGGCTACGGCAAGCGCACGCCGGTTGCGGACTACCCGGAGCAGAATCGCGGCGGCCAGGGCGTCTACACCATCCAAATGACCGAGCGTAAGGGTAACCTCGCGGCCATGAAGACAGTGGGCCCGCAGCACGAGCTATTCATCGTGACGGAGGGCGCGACGGTCATTCGCGTCAAGACCGACGAGATCAGCCAGACCGGCCGCGTCACCCAGGGCGTCAAGATGATGACCGTCGACGACAACGACCGCGTATGCGCTGTCGCCCGTATGACGGCAGCCAAGGAAAAACCCGAAGGCGAAGGTGCAGAAGACGGCTCTGCCCCCGAAGAAGCCCCTGTCGATCTAGGCGACGACAACGAAATGCCAGAAGATCTCCTGGACGAGTAAGAGGAACTAGCTGGTAGAAAAATCAGACCCCATATATCGGCGGTCGGCGCACTGCGCGCCGACCGCTTTTTTGAAAACCTTGGGACTCGCGTTCGCCCCGGTCGCACGGCGGCATGTGAAGTCGATCGCGAGTTCCGCACGAGCCAGAGAGCACTTAATGTGCTCTCTGTGCGAGTCAGGACTGTCCGAGCAGGCGACTTCACATGCCGCCGTGCGACCGGGGCGAACACACTCCAAAGATTTTCAAAAAAGTTGTTGACGCGCGCGTAACGACTCGTCTAATATATCCCTTGCGCGATGGACCTGTAGCTCAGTTGGTTAGAGCGTCCGGCTGATAACCGGGAGGTCACAAGTTCGAATCTTGTCAGGTCCACCACTTTCTTTCGCAATAAACACCCCAGCGAGAGCCGAGTCGCCGCTGGGGTGTTTATTACTGTCTCCGTGGGGGTTTAGCTCAGCTGGGAGAGCGCGGGCTTTGCAAGCCTGAGGTCAGGGGTTCGATCCCCCTAACCTCCACCATGATGGACCTGTAGCTCAGTTGGTTAGAGCGTCCGGCTGATAACCGGGAGGTCACAAGTTCGAATCTTGTCAGGTCCACCATCAAAACTGTGAAGAGCCTCGAGGTATTGCCTCGGGGCTTTTTTCTTGTGTGTTGTAAAACTCATTTTGGTTTTGTGTGCTGTGCGAAAGATTGGGTAGTATAGCAATTCAATGCGGCGAAGGCGCCGTGTGTTAACCGCTACGTACCGGAGGTGTTCCATGGTTCGTGTCGACATAGAGACCATCGTCATGGCCGCCGGTCCCGTGCCATCGCTTATCGTGCTTCGCGAGCGCTGCAGCAAATCGGACTCCCCTGCGCCGCTGCGCTCCCTTTCCATCCAAACTGGTTCGTTTGAGGCTGCGGCTATTAGCCGCGGTATCGACAGCGGTCGTGCCGAGCGCCCGATTGCCCATGACCTGCTGCTCGATACGCTTGATGCTCTGGATGCAAAACTCGAGCGTATTGAGATTGTCCGTGCCGAGCCTCCCGTGTTCTACGCGACGGTCGTCGTTTTGGCCGACGGCAGCGAGCATAGGATCGATGCGCGTCCGAGCGACGCCATCGCCCTCGCCGTGCGCAGCAATGCCCCCATGTTTGTGGAGGATGACATCATGAACCGCCTGGGGACCGTCTCTCCGGTTGCCGAGGAAATCGATGACGAGCAGGAATTTGAGAAGTTCGACGAGTTCGTCCATACGCTCTCGCCCGATGATTTTTAAATGACGGGTAGCCATGAGACGGAGTTTGCACTGATGGAGCGTGGCGTCTCGGCCGAGGTCGCCGCCATTGCCCGCGAGGCCCAGATGCGCTCGGAGGCGTCCGAGGCCGCGCGCATCGCCTACGTGACGCAGGCCCGTACGCTTCGCGAGCGCCGTGCCTCCTTTATCAAGATGGTTGCCGTCTCCGCACTTGTCGCGGCAATCTCCTCGCGCCTTCGTGGTACAGTTGGTGCGCTTGGGTTTTCGATTTCGACGGGATTGGTCATCTGGGGCGTGGTCGATGCCGTGATGCTGACCAACCAGATCAAGGTACTCGATAAGCGCGCGGCCGATATGATGCGCGCCCGCGACGCCGCCGCCAGGATCGCTGCCGAGGCACAAGAGATGTAACGACGCCGGACTCGATGGGAAGGTCTAAGAATGGCACAGGATATGCAGGACGCCGGAAACGTCTCCGCCGAGCTCGACGCCATGGTGTGCGACCTCATCGGGGCCTTTTTGGACGATCTCGCCGCTGGTGAGAATCCGGGCGTTGTCGTTGCGATCGAGGACGCCGCGTCCAACCGTTATCTGGCGGCACTCGACGAGGACGGCGAAGAGGCATGCCTCGAGGCTGCCACCAACTTTATCTCCGAGCACAAGATGGGTCTTAAGGACGAGGGCCTGGGCCGCATCGCCCGTTACGCCATCGGCTACACCGGATGTGTCGAGATCGATGGCGGCTACCATGACGCCCTGCTCGTGAGTTTCTTTGAGACGACGCTCGAGAGCGGCTTTTCGGCATACGTACTGTACGAGGGTGTGGGCGCCGGCGATGGTTTTATGTGGAGCGATCCTGAACCTGCAGGCGAGGAAACCCCTCTTATCTAAAATCGCTAAAATAAACGAGTTTTCGGTAAAAGGCTCATTATTCCCGCCGAGCGTTGTGTTGCTGGGCGGGTCGCATACGCGTGCCGGTTGTATATAGATAGAAGATAGGGGAACTACATGCGCGTAGACAATCTGAGGAACATCGCCATCATCGCTCACGTCGACCATGGCAAGACGACGATGGTCGACAAGCTCCTGCGTGCCACGGACGCCTTCCGTGCCAACCAGCAGGTCGAGGACCGCGTCTTGGATTCTAACGACCAGGAGCGCGAGCGCGGCATTACGATTCTCGCCAAGAACATCTCTATCGAGTACAAGGACGTTAAGATCAACGTCATCGACACCCCGGGCCACGCCGACTTTGGCGGCGAGGTCGAGCGCGTGCTGCGTATGGCCGACGGCGCCCTGCTGCTGGTCGACGCTTTTGAGGGCCCCATGCCCCAGACCCGTTTCGTGCTGCGTCACGCTATCGACACCGGCCTCAAGATCATGATCGTCATCAACAAGATCGACCGTCCGGGCGCCAACCCCGAGAAGGCCTACAACGACTGCCTGGACCTCATGGCCGACCTGGGCGCCACCGACGACCAGCTTGAGTTCGCCATGGAGCACGTGGTCTACGCCAGCGCCATGAACGGCTTTGCCCGCCTTGACCCCAACGACGGCAACATGGACATGTATCCGCTACTCGATATGATCATCGACGACATGCCTGCGCCCGAGGTTGACGAGAACGCCCCGCTGGCCATGCAGTGCGTGACTATCGACCACTCTAACTTCGTTGGCCGCATCGGCATCGGTCGCGTGTACTCCGGCACCATCCACCAGGGCGACCAGATCCTGGTTGTCAAGAACGACGGCTCCAGCGCCACCGCTACCGTCAAGCAGCTCTTTACCTTTGACTACCTGGGCCGTACCGAGTGCCAGGAAGTCGGCGCTGGTGACATCGCCGCCGTCGTGGGCATCGACCGCACCGATATCGGCGATGTCTACACTGATCCCGAGAACCCCGTCGAGCTCGAGCCCATCGAGATCGACCCCCCGACCCTGTCCATCGTCTTTGAGGCCTCGACCTCCCCGCTCGTCGGTCGCGACGGCGACATTGTGGGCGCCCGTCAGCTCAAGGAGCGTCTGTTCAACGAGGCCGAGAACAACGTGACCATGAAGATCGAGGAGCTCGAGGACAAGAGCGGCGTCGAGGTCTCGGGCCGCGGCATTCTGCACCTGTCCGTCCTGATGGAGTCCATGCGCCGCGAGGGCTTTGAGTTCCAGGTCGGTCGTCCCCGCGTTCTGTTTAAGAAGGACGAGAACGGCAACAAGATGGAGCCCGTCGAGCAGGCCGTCGTCGAGTGCCCGGACGAGTATTCGGGCAAGGTCGTTGAGGTCTTCGGCACCTCCGGCGGCATCATGACGAGCATGGATACCTCGGGCATCGTGACGCACCTCGAGTTTAAGATCCCGACCCGCGGCATCATGGGTCTTAAGAACCGCATCATGAACGTCACCCACGGCGAGGGCGTGTTCTACCACACCTTCCTGGAGTACGGTCCCTATGCCGGCGAGATCGGCAACCGCCAGAACGGCGCCATGATCTCCATGACCACCGAGAAGGCCGTTGCCTACGCTCTGGGTACGCTGCAGGAGCGCGGCCAGCTGTTCGTTGAGCCGGGCACCGAGTGCTACGAGGGCATGATCGTAGGCGAGCGCAGCAAGGCCGGCGACATGGTCGTCAACATCGCCCGTACCAAGAACCTGGGCAACCAGCGCTCCTCGACCTCCGATATCTCTGTCCAGCTGGTGCCGCCCCGCACCTTCTCGCTGGAGGAGGCGCTGGAGTACATCGCCGACGACGAGCTGGTGGAGATCACTCCCAAGAACATTCGCCTGCGCAAGCGTCTGCTCAATGCTACCGACCGCAAGAAGGCCGCCGTCCGCGCCGGTCAGGTCAACAAATAAACGCTGAGCTTTATAGCGACTAACAAGAAAGGGCGCCGACCGTAATGGTCGGCGCCCTTTTTGTGCATAGGGACTGAGCTGGTCTGCACCACCACAAAGGTGCCTGGTCCCTTTGTGGTGGTTGGCGGCTAAGCGGTGGGGAGTCCTGGCGTGTTAGCCGGCTGTTGCGGCTTGACGCGGGCGTTGCGCCAGATGATTTGGATGATGTAACCGAGCATAAAGACAAAGGCCACGCCGCTGATGAAGTCACCTACGAGGGGAAGCCCCGTGAGGGCGCCTGCGATTACGCCACCAACGGCTGCCATGGCGTAGCGGTTCTGGCTGTGTCCGACCATGCGTGCAATCGCGCACCCTGCAAAGGCATTCGACACCAGCGCGATGCCAATGACACCGCACAAGAGGGTTCCGGCAAGCGACAGACCAGCGATAGAGATAATCAGCAGTAGGACGGCGGGGACGATAGCAATCGTGCCCAGAAGACCGCTCACCCACAGGGGCATGGAGCGCTGGTGGAGCATGCCGGCGGCGCTGACGGTCGCGCGCGGAAAGATGAGCTCGAGCAGCAGAGCGACAAAGCAGGTCGAGAGTGCCGCGGCGACGATACCGCCGATGACATCGTTAACGGTGGAAGTATCCTCGTTCTCGGTGCGGTCGATCTTGAGCGCACCGACCTCGGCTCCCGCGGCGCGCTCGGGGTCCTCGGAGACGTGCGCGTTCACGGTGCCGGTGATGTGGGCGTTCTTGCCCAGGATGAGCTTGTCGGCCCAAACCTCGACATCGCCCTTGACGGTGCCATCGATGGTCACCGTGTCGCCCGCAAGCGCTGCCGACTTGGTGGAGCCTCGCAGGGCAACCGTCTCGCCTATCGCGTAGAAACAGTTGGCGGTGCTGTCGGAATTGAGCACGACATGCTGGCCAGCGACGGTCACGCTGCCATCAACCGTGGTCTTGGCAATGTCGATGGTGCGTGCCGCCAGACGGACGGCGCCGCCCACTGTGCAGTCACGGATCGAGAGGGTATCGCCCGCGGCGATGATATCGCGGCCGATGGACACATCATCCAAGTTGAGGGCCTGACCTGCCCAGTACAGGTCACCTTCGACGCCGGACGGATTGGCGTCATTGTCGGTCGCAAGTACGTTTCCTGCGGTGTCCGTGCCGGCGAACGACGCCGTGGGAAGCACGGTGATCGCCAGCGCGATGAGCGCGAATAGGATGGTGATGCGGCCCCATGCTTTACGGCGCTGGGTCAACGGGAGTTGATTGCAGGGCATAGTGAATCCTTCGTTAGATACTCGGCATATACCTAACAGGGTACCCAACGCGTGGGCGCTCTAAAAGAACCTCTCGGTTGCATTTCGAAGGATGAGCCCGCGCTACCTACTTTTTGCGATGCAAAAAGCGTGCGATGTCATCCTCGGTGGGGCTTTTGATATCAAAGCGCAGCGACAGCCAGCGTAGTCCCATGGTCACCACGACGCAAACGACCAGTGCGACGACATTGCTGACCAAGCCGCTCATGACAAGGCAAACATAGCTTGCCGATCCGGCGATGGCCGCGATGGCATAGAAGTTGGTGCGCTGGAAGATACCCGGCACCACACCCATAAAACCATCTCGCAGCATGCCGCCGCCCACCGCGGTAAAAAAGCCCATCATGATGCACACCGCCGGCGCAAAGCCGTAGACCAGCGCCTTGTCTGCGCCGGTTGCCGCATAAATACCCACCGAGATGATATCGAGCAGGGGAATGAGCTTTTCGGGCTTGTCGACGATTGCCGGGAAGATGTAGATGATGGCCGCGGTGGCGATGGAGAGCGGGAGCGCCATCGGTTGGTTGAGGATGTAGACGTTGCCCACCTGCAGCGTCATATCGCGCAAAAGACCGCCGCCCAGTCCACAGACCACGGCGAGCGCGACGGCGCCCACCAGGTCGAGTTTGTGCTCGCGTGCGACCAACACGCCCGAGATCGATGCCGCGACGACGGCGAACATCTCGAGCCAAAACGGGATGGCAACCATGGCATCCGAGGCGTGTGCGGTAACGATCATAGCGGCGGCAACGGGCAAGATGGGGTCCTTTGAGTTACGGGTTTAGACAATGCCCGTACATAGTACATGTTCGGCGCCGATTGCGACCCTATTGCTCGGCAAACGGTCGGGACTGGGTACGGTCATAGGTTCCATGTTTGGGGATCCGGGTTGATGCTGAACGCGATGAGGGCGTGGTCGAATAGGAGGGATGTCCAAATTTTGAGCTTTGCTCAAAATTTATCCGGTCGGCTTACGCCGACCGCGCTGCGCTAAAAACGCGCCACTGGCGCGTTTTCTTTACGCTTTGCGCCCTGGCGGGTTCGAATCCCTCCCCCTCCGCCGTATTTGCTTGTAAGGGACTTAAAAGAAAAAAGCTCCCATTCTCGGGAGCTTTCTCAATCTAAATGGCGGAGGAGGAGGGATTCGAACCCTCGTGACCTTATACAGGCCAAACGGTTTTCGAGACCGCCGCATTCAACCACTCTGCCACCCCTCCGCGTGGGGTAAAAACAAAGCAGGCTCGAAGGCCTGCTTTGGAATTAACTGGCGGAGAGTCAGGGATTTGAACCCTGGAGACGCTTTTGACGCCTACACGATTTCCAATCGTGCTCCTTCGGCCACTCGGACAACTCTCCGTTAAATGCGAAAGTCAGTATACACGAGGAATCGCAAAGTGCAAACAGAAAAGTTGGCATTTTTTAAAACGCTTGGCCGCGCTTGGCGTTGCGGTGGGGTTTGAGGTACCAAAAAACGGCTTTCGACCAGCGTGGTTGATCAACTCAATTGTTCAAAAGGGGTATTCATAAGCGACTTGGCAATGAATATAAAAATCTTTGGGTGGTGTTGTGGACCACTGGTATGCATTTCGCGACCACAACCATGTGCCCGTTGACCTGCGGCTTGGCTCAGCTTGTTCCCCGCGGCATCGTATCTTGTCCACAAATCCGTCAAGCTCTTGGTCGGCATTTGGTTGGAATGCGCATGAAACGTCGTGCGAGTATGGGCATATGTGGAGGTCATGAGGTTGTAGCTGCATATTCTTGCAGCCTAGGAGGTTGAAAGATATTATTACCAAGTCTTTTCCTGCTTCAGGCGCACCTTCACGACCTGAAGCCACATTTGCCCAGAGGAGGTGACAATATGAAGGCTTATGAACTGCTGTTCTTTGTTGACCCGTCGCTCGACCCCGAGACTCGTCTCGCTGTTATGAAGCGTATCGATACCACGATCGCTGAGGGCGCTGGCAAGGTCGACTCCGTTGACGAGTGGGGCAAGCGCAAGCTCGCCTACGAGATCAACGACCTCACCGATGGTGACTACACCCTCATCAACTTCCACGCAGATCCTACCCAGATCGCCGAGCTTGATCGCGTCCTGCGCATCACCGACGCTGTGGTCCGCCACATGATCGTCCGTCGCGACGACCAGGAGTAAGACTGTCGTTTTGGACTGGGCTTGTGCCCCAAGAGGAAGTAGTGAGTTATGAGCATCAATCGAGTGAACATCACCGGTAACCTCACCCGCGATCCCGAGCTGCGCGCCACCGCCGGCGGAACCCAGGTTCTGTCCTTTGGCGTCGCCGTGAACGATCGTCGCCGCAACGCGCAGACTGGCGAGTGGGAGGACTATCCCAACTTTGTCGACTGCACCATGTTCGGCACCCGCGCCGAGGCCGTGAGCCGTTTCCTGGCAAAGGGAAACAAGGTCGCGATCGAGGGCAAGCTGCGCTACAGCTCTTGGGAGCGCGACGGCCAGCGCCGGAGCAAGCTTGAGGTCATCGTCGATGAGATCGAGTTTATGAGCTCCCGTGGTGGCCAGGGTGGCTACGATCAGGGCGGTTACGCCCCCGCAGCTCCCGCGCCCGCAGCACGTCCTGCCGCACCGGTGGCCACGCCGCCCGCGGTCGACGTCTACGATGAGGACATCCCGTTCTAAGGGTTGTTCACCTATTTTTGAGTGAGAGGCGGCTTCGGTTCGCCGAAGTTGCCAAATGAAAGGTATTTTGACATGGCTAATGATTTTTCTGCACGTCAGCCGCGTCGTAAGTACTGCCAGTTCTGCAAGGAGAACACTGAGTTCATCGACTATAAGGACACTCAGCTTCTCCGTAAGTACATGACCGACCGTGGCAAGATCAAGCCCCGTCGCGTCACTGGCGCTTGCACGCAGCATCAGCATGACATCGCCAACGCCATCAAGCGCGCCCGCGAGATGGCTCTCCTGCCGTACACCGTCCCCGTGGTTTCCTCTCGTGGCAACCGCGACCGCGGCTAAGAAGGGAGACGCATCATGAAGGTTATTCTTCTCGATGAGATCAAGGGCAAGGGCGGCGAGGGTGACGTCGTAGAGGTCGCTCAGGGTTACGCTGAGAACTTCCTGTTCCCCAAGAAGCTCGCTGTTGCCGCCACCAAGGGCAACCTCAAGCAGCTTGACGAGCGTCGCAACAACATCGCCAAGCGCGAGGCCGTCCGTCTGGCTACCGCCAACGAGACCAAGGCTGCCTTCGAGGGCAAGACGGTCACCGTTGACGTCAAGGTCGGCGACGAGGGCATCCTCTTTGGCTCCGTTACCGCCGCTATGGTCGCTGACGCCATCAAGGCTCAGCTCGGTATGGACATCGACCGCAAGCGCGTCGAGCTCGGTAAGCCCATCAAGGTTGCCGGTGCCCACACCGTTGCCATCTCGCTGTACCGCGAGATCAAGGCCGAGGTTGTCGTTCTCGTCGGCGTTACCGCCGAGGAGCTCGCTGCCGAGGCTGAGGTCGAGGAGGCCGCTGAGGTCGCCGAGGCCGAGACCGCCGAGGTCGAGACTGAGACTGCTGCCGAGTAGCATTTGCTGCAACGCAACAATCTTGTTCTAAGAAGGGCGCTCTGGGAAACCAGGGCGCCCTTTTGTTTTTTGCGCTGAGTGAGTGTCATGGTGAACGTTACGTCGAAGTCCTATATACAGGACCGTTCATCCGTTTGGTTCGGTGATGATTGGCGGCGCGCGGCGCGTTTTGGGACCGTGGCTGATACTATGGATGCTCGCAAGCGATATGAATGAGGATGCTCATGGCATATGACGATAGGGAGACGGGGCTGACGGTCGAGGACCGCGGCTCAAAGTTGGGTCTTCCCCAAAACCAAGATGCAGAGGCCAATGTACTGGCCGCTATGCTGCTATCGCCCGAGGTGGTCGAAGAGGCCCAGGTCGAGCTGCAGCCCGATGATTTCTACCGGCCCATTCATAAGACCATCTACACCGCGATGGTCGATATGTACAACAGCCGCATTCCCATCGACTCCATCTCGCTGATCGATTACCTGCGAAGCATCAACAAGCTCGATGCCGTGGGCGGCGAGGCCTACATTTTGGAGCTGATGGGTCAGACTCTGTCGCTCGTGAACTGGCAGCACCATGCCGCCATCGTTCGTCGCGATTCGATGCTGCGCGAGCTGATCGGCGCCACCAACGAGATCAACGCGCTGGCATATAACGCCCCCACCGACACCAAAGAGGTCGTGGAGCTAGCCGAGAGCAAGCTGCTCAAGGTCACGGCACGCGAGGTCAAGTCGAGCTACAAGACGCTGACCGAGTTTATGGTTGAGGCCTATAACGAGGCCGAGGAAGTGTGTCAGGCCGGTGGTCAGGCTGCGGGCGTGCCCACGGGCTTCCCGTCACTCGACCGCATGCTCATGGGCTTCCGCGAGGGCCAGCTCATCATTATCGGCGCCCGCCCTGCTGTGGGTAAGACGTCGTTCGCCCTGAATCTGGCGCTCAACGCTGCCGCTGCCGGTTATACCGTCGGCTTCTTCTCGCTGGAGATGTCGGGCAAAGAAATTGCCCAGCGTCTGATTTGCGCCTACGCCATGATCTCGATCAGTGACTTCCGCATGGGCCGCATTAGCCCCGAGCAGTGGGCCAATATCAACGAGGCCACGCAGACCTTGTCCAAGCTCGATATTCTGATTGACGATACGCCCGGCACCACAGTGACCGAGATTCGCGCCAAGAGCCGCCGCATGCTCCATAACAAGGAGAAGGCAATCATCATCCTGGACTACCTGCAGCTGGTGAGTCCTCCGCCGGGACGCCGCTCCGAGAGCCGTACCGTCGAGGTTTCGGAGATGTCGCGTGGTCTGAAGATCATGGCCAAGGAGCTCAAGATCCCGCTCATCGCGCTGTCGCAGCTCTCGCGTCAGGTCGAATCCCGTACCGGCAAGCGCCCGCAGCTTTCCGACCTTCGTGAATCGGGCTCCATCGAGCAGGACGCCGATATCGTTATGTTCTTGGACCGCTCCGCCGACGAGGCCGAGGCCTCGCGCGACGATCGACCCGACGAGGGCGTTACGCGTATCGTCGTGGCCAAGAACCGTTCGGGCCCGATCGGCGACGTCGATCTGATGTTCCTGCCGGCATCCACCAAGTTCTATGAGCTTGATGGGGCATATGCCGAGGAGTAGGACAGGCGCCCGTTGCACGGGTATACTGGGAATGTTTTGTGCTTCTGCGTGCCGGCGTGGCGCGTAGACAGTCCATGAATGTAAGGAGTAAACATGCCGTCAACCGTTTTGGTCGGTGCCCAGTGGGGCGATGAGGGCAAAGGTAAGATTTGCGACCTGGTCGCCGGCGACTTCGATGCCGTCGTGCGCTACTCGGGAGGCAACAACGCCGGCCACACCATCGTCGTCAACGGCAAGAAGTACGGCCTGCACCAGGTGCCCTCCGGCATCATGTATTCCGATCACGTGTCGGTGATCGGTAACGGCTGCGTCGTCAACCCCAAGGTTGTCCTTGAGGAGATCGATATGTTCGAGGCCGACGGCATCACCACCAAGAACCTCAAGATTAGCGGCAACGCGCATGTCATCATGCCGTACCACATCGATCTGGATGGCGCCTTTGAGCAGAAGCTCGGCAAGAAGAACATCGGTACCACCAAGCGCGGCATCGGTCCGTGCTATCAGGACAAGATGGCGCGCATTGGCCTGCGCATGCAGGACATGCTGGACGAGGCACTGTTCCGCGACAAGCTGGAGACCGCTCTCGCCCGCGTGAACCCCGAGCTCGAGCTCATCTACAACCTGCCCACCTACACCGTGGACCAGATTTGCGACGAGTACCTGCCGATGGCCGAGCGCCTGCGTCCCTACATCACCGAGACGAGCCTGCTGCTCAACAACATGATCGATGAGGGCAAGAACCTGCTGTTTGAGGGCGCCCAGGCGACGCTGCTCGACATCGACCACGGCACCTATCCGTACGTGACGTCTTCCAACTGCACCGCCGGCGGTGCCATCACCGGCTCTGGCGTGGGCATGAAGAACGTCGACCGCGTGCTGGGCGTCATGAAGGCCTATATCACCCGCGTCGGTTCGGGCCCCATGCCCACCGAGCTTTCCTATGAGTCCGAGGCCGGCCACACGCTGACCGAGGAGGGCTATGAGTACGGCGTGACCACCGGTCGCCGTCGTCGTTGCGGCTGGTTTGACGGCCCTATCGCCAACTATGCCTCGCGCGTCAACGGCCTCACCGACATCGCCGTGACCAAGCTCGACGTGCTTTCGGCTTTCGACACCATCAAGGTGTGCGTTGCCTACGACGTCGATGGCGAGCGTTACACGAGCGTGCCCGAACACCAGGTGCGCTTTGAGCATGCCAAGCCCATCTACGAGGAGCTCCCTGGCTGGAAGTGCGATATCACCGGTTGCCGCAGCTTTGAGGAGCTGCCGCAGGAGGCTCAGGACTACGTGGCGTTTATCGAGGATCTGGCACACACCCGCGTGACGTTCATTGGCGTTGGCGCTGGTCGCGAGCAGATTATCAACCGATTCTGGAAGTAATCGGGACTATTTGGTTATTGCGATATACCCCTTTGCAGCCCAAGCGGGCGGCCGAGGGGTATATTTGCTTGCAAAGGGCTCGCGCGGAGCGGGCCGTTAATCCATAGAGGAGGCACCCTTGAAGGCGGACACTCAAACCATCGACATCCTGTTGTTGGGCAGCGGCGGCCGTGAGCATGCTTTGGCAGCTAAGCTCGCAGCATCACCGCGCGCCGGCAAGCTCTACATCGCGCCGGGCAACGGCGGCACCGCGAGCTGTGGCGAGAACGTTGTTCTCGACGACTGCGATCCTGCGGCCGTGGCGGCGTTTGCTCAGAGCCACGGATGCGGACTCGTGGTAATTGGCCCCGAGGCTCCGCTCGTGGCGGGCGTGGCCGACGCCGTGCGCGCGGCGGGTATTCCCTGCTTTGGCCCGGGTGCCGAGGGCGCCCAGATGGAGGGCTCTAAGCTGTTCTCCAAGCAGCTCATGGAGCGTGCGGGCATTCCGACGGCAGCCTATGGTTCGTTTACCGACGAGGCTTCGGCTCTCGCCTACGTGCGCGAGCAGGGCGCCCCGCTGGTCGTCAAGGCCGACGGCCTTGCCGCGGGCAAGGGCGTTATCGTGGCGACCGAACTTGAGCAGGCCGAGGAAGCCGTACGCGAGTGCTTTGGCGGCACCTTTGGCGATGCCGGCAACACCGTGGTTATCGAGGAGATGCTGACCGGCCCCGAGTGCTCGCTGCTGGCCTTTACTGACGGCAAGACCGTGCGCCCCATGGCCACCTCGCAGGACCACAAGCGCGCGCTCGAGGGCGACAAGGGCCCCAACACCGGCGGCATGGGTGTCTACAGCCCGGTGCCCATCGTGACTGACGAGGAGCACGCCACCATGGTGAAGGTCATGGAGCAGACCGTGGCCGAGCTCGCTGCCGAGGGTATCGACTACCGCGGCTGCCTGTACGGCGGCTTTATGCTCACGCCTGCCGGCCCCAAGGTGCTGGAGTTCAATGCCCGCTTTGGCGACCCCGAGACGCAGGTCGTGCTGCCGCGCCTTAAGAACGACCTGGTCGAGGTCATGCTGGCTTGTGCCAACTGCGAGCTCGACCAGATTGAGCTCGACTGGCGTGACGAGTGGGCCGTGGCTGTTGTCCTGACGAGCGCGGGCTATCCCGGCAGCTACGAGAAGGGCAAGGTCATCATCGGTATCGCCGATGCCGAGGCCATGGAGAACGTGACCGTGTACCATGCGGGCACTGCCGTGGTGGACGGCCAGCTCGTGACCAATGGTGGCCGCGTGCTTGCCGTGACCGCTCTGGGCGACACGTTCGAGAACGCCCGCAACCTTGCCTACGAGGCCTGCGAGAAGATTGATTTTGAGGGCAAGACCCTGCGTCACGACATCGGCCTGCGCGCGCTGCGCGGCCGCGACGCCTGGGATGCCTAAAATCCGAGAGGAATGAGACGGATGGACGAGAAGAACGAAGAGCTCGTGGACGCGCAGATCGTCGAAGAGGACAGCCGCATGTATGGGCACGCCGAGGGCGAGCCTGGTGGCGAGGTCGCTGACGAGCCGGCACTGGTGCTGGGCGACGACGACCCGCACGATGCCGAGCTGCACGAGAAGATTCTTTCGGAGGAGTGCGCCTGGAAGGGCAAGATCCTCGACGTCCACCGTCTTGAGGTTGAGCTGCCCAACGGTCACCGCAGCGCCCGCGATATCGTTCGCCATCCGGGTGCGGCGGCCGTTGTGGCACTGACCGAGAGCGGCAAGATCGTGCTGGTGCGTCAGTACCGCACCGCCATCGACCGCGTGACGGTCGAGATTCCCGCCGGCAAGCTCGATCCAGGCGAGGACTCGCTCGATTGCGCCAAGCGCGAACTGCATGAGGAGACCGGCTTTAGGGCTGGTCGTATTCGCTTTTTGACGTCGATTGTCACGTCCTGCGGTTTTTGCGATGAGATTATCCACATCTACTTGGCTACCAAGCTCGAGTTTGATGCGCCCAACCCCGATGATGACGAGTTTGTCAACGTGGACCTGGTGCCGCTGCACGAGCTGATCGACGCCGTACTCGACGGCAAGATCGAAGACGCCAAGACCGTCGTAGGCGCGCTTGCCTGTGACAGCATCGCGCACCGCCTTGGGGGCGCGGAGCTTTAACGAGTGGGGATAGCCCTGGGACAAGTACTACTGATTGCTTTGTCTCAGGGCCTTACGTTGCTGATATTTCTTTGAGGATCACATGCTGAAGAGGTTTTTGTCGTATTACAAGCCCCAGATGGGGCTTTTTGTTGCTGATACTGTTTGTGCTCTGGTGCTTGCCGCCATTGACCTGGCGTTCCCCATTATCCTTCGCAATTTGACCGGTGGGCTGTTTACTCAGGGTCAGGCTGCCATTATGCAGGCGCTCGGCATGATCGCGGTGGGATTGGTGCTGATGTATGCCGTCCGCTGCGCCTGCCGCTACTTTGTGAGCTATTGGGGTCACGTGATGGGTGCGCGCATGGAGTCCAAAATGCGCGAGGACCTGTTCGACCAGTATGAGCGCTTTAGCTTTGCGTACTTCGACCGCAACAGCTCGGGCGACATGATGAGCCGCGTGGTCAACGACCTGTTCGATATCTGCGAGGCGGCGCACCACGTGCCCGAGTGGATCATCATCTGCGGCATCGAGATTATCGGCTCGTTTGTGATCCTCTTTACCATCGCCCCGGTGCTGGCGCTCGCCATGGCCGTGGTGACGGCGGCGTTTGCGGTCATCATGTTTTGGCAAAACATGCGTATGCGCGAGGTCTTTAGCGACAACCGCAAAAAGATCAGCGGCATCAATGCGCAGCTGCAGGATTCGCTAGCGGGCATGCGCGTGGTCAAGAGCTTTGCCAACGAGGAGACCGAACGCTTCAAGTTCCGCGCCTCCAACAATCGCTATCTTTCGTCCAAGGAGAACATGTATCACGCCATGGGCGTCTATACCGCGACGTATGGCCTGCTCTCGGGCGTGCTCTATGTGATCGTGGTGCTGCTGGGCGGCTGGCTGGTCGCCCAGGGACAGCTGCAGGCGGTCGATATGGCGACCTTTGCACTCTATATTTCGCTGTTCTGCACGCCGCTTGAGACGCTCGTCAATTCGGCCGAAACGTATCAGAAGGCTATCGCCGGCTTTAAGCGTATGGACGAGGTGCTCTCGACGGCGCCGGATATCCAGGACAAGCCGGGCGCCACTGATCTGCAGGTGACTGCCGGCGCCGTGGAGTATCACGACGTGTGCTTTAACTACGAGGACGTTGAGCTGGGCGAGGGCTATGCCGACGAGCGACCCGTTATCGACCATATGGACCTGTCCATCAAGCCCGGGCAGACCATCGCTTTGGTTGGCCCTTCGGGCGGCGGCAAGTCCACGACCTGTTCGCTGCTGCCGCGCTTTTATGACGTGGCTACCGGATCCATTAGCATCGACGGTCAGGACGTGCGCGATGTGACGCAGCAGAGCCTGCGCCGCGCCATCGGCCTGGTGCAGCAGGATGTCTACCTGTTTGACGGTACGATTGGCGAGAACATCGCCTACGGCAAGCCGGGCGCCACGGCAGAAGAGATCGCCGAGGCGGCCCGCCGCGCCAATATCGATACCTTTATCGAATCGCTTCCGCAGGGCTACGACACCGTGGTGGGCGAGCGCGGCAGCCGTCTTTCGGGCGGACAGAAGCAGCGCGTTGCCATCGCGCGCGTGTTTCTCAAGAACCCCAAGATCCTGATTTTGGACGAGGCGACGAGTGCTTTGGATAACGAGAGCGAGGAGGCGGTGCAGGCGTCGCTCGAAGAGCTGGCACGCGGCCGTACCACAATCATCATCGCCCACCGCCTTTCGACCATTAAGCATGCTGACGAGATTGCGACCGTTGAGCATGGTCGCGTTGTGGAACGTGGCACGCATGAACAGCTTCTCGCCCGTGGCGGCACCTATGCCCGTTACTATCGAATGCAGTTCGAAGGTGCGCGTGCGCACGAGCTCGACTGATTGATATGACAGGAAGTTTATGGCTGACAAGAACCCTTTGACTCCGGAAGAAGTGACGGAGTTATTCTCCGAAATCGATGCATCCGGTGTCTTGGATCCCACGCTTGCCAAAAAGCGAACCGAGCGCATGCGTGAGAAGGAGGCTGCGGCCAAGCGCGGTGACAAAGCTGCGCTAGCGCAGCTGCGCAGCGAGGACCGCGCGAGCCAGGCAAAACATATCGACCCGCTGTCCGAGGACGATCCTTCGGGCTCGCAGGTGAGCCATACCATTACAAAGACCGCGATGGCCGTGGTCATCGGTATTTTGGTGCTGATCGTGGGCATGCAGATCGGCTACGGCGTGATGCGTCGTCTGAACACCGCGAACCTCTCCGAGAGCGTTTCGGTCGATACCGTTTCGACGGCGCTGAAGGGCGGCCTTGAGTGGGGCAACGGCTTTACGCAGTTCCCACTCGACTTTACCGTCGATGAAGCCGATGAGCGTACGGGCACGGTCGAGGTGACGGTGTTGGACACATCGTCTGCCAACGAGCTCGAGCTGCTGTCCAACGGGCAGATTCAGGCCGCGGCGCTTGCGACCAACGCGCTGCTCAACGATAAGATCGACCGCGTGGTGTATAACGTTCACGCCTATATCGACGAGGATAGCAACATTCAGCACGATTCCTTCTTTGGCATGTTCCCCGCGCGCGGCCACCAGAGCGCCATTTTGACGTTCGTGTGGACCAAGAGCTCATCCAACGCCACGAGTATCGACTGGAAGATGCGCATCGTGGGTATGGATGACACCATCGCCGAGCGCATTCAGAAGCAGGTGAACTCGGTGTCGTCGTTGATTGAGGACCCGGTGGTGAGCCAGACCAAGATTGACGAGGAAAAAGCCGAGCGCGATCTGGAGCATCGTCTGCATGGCCGCGAGATTTTCCGTGGCGGCAAGCCCGATCGCACACCGTCCGAACTGCTGGAGCAGGACAAGAAAAAATAAGACGCCATCATCCCGCGTGAGCCACAAGCCCCGCGGGATGATTTTTCTGGGACGGGGATTAAAAAACATTATGCATAGAAAGTCATAATTATCATTTCGTAAACATTTCGATGAAATTAACGCCATGAGGCATGCTTGCGGTTACAATACCGCGAGGCCTAACTACACACCTTTAAGCCGGTCCTGTGAGACCGGGAAGGAGAATTATGGCGAACAACCATACCGCGGGCGCTGCCGCCCGCACCTTCGCGCCCAGCGAGCTTTGCCAGCGTATGCTGGCCAAAACCAGCAAGGGCACCTGCGGTCCCTGCATCCTGTATCTTGAGGATGGGACCATTTTTTATGGACGTGCATGCGGCGCCGAGGGCACCGCGACCGGCGAAGTTTGCTTCAACACCTCGCTCGAGGGCTACTTTGAGGTCATGACCGACCCGAGTTATGCCGGCCAAATCGTAACCATGACCTATCCGCAGATCGGCAACTACGGTATCGACGAGACCGACGTCCAGTCGGCCTTCCCCGGCGACGCCGTGCGCCCTGCGAGCGCTCCGGCCATGCGCGGCATGATCGTTCGCGACATGTGCGCCACGCCTTCTAACTGGCGCTCGGCCGTCAGCGTGCCGGAGTACCTGCGCGCTCACGGCATCGTCGCTATCGAGGGTGTCGACACTCGCGCCCTGGTGCGCCACCTGCGCGACAATGGTTCCAAGATGGGCATTATCTCGACGGAAATCTTCGACGTCGACGAGCTTGCCGAGCGTCTGGCCGCTGCGCCCACGCTGGTAGGCGAGAACCTGGTCAAGACCGTAAGTTGCCCCGTACCTCACGAGTTTGTGGCCGCCGACCTGCCTGCCACGCATGACTTTGCGCTTACGGCTGCCGCTCCTGCCCGTCACAAAGTGGTCGCCTACGACTGCGGTGTGAAGCGCGGCATTCTGGAGGGTCTGGTCCGCGCCGGCTGCGACCTTACCGTCGTGCCGTGGGATACGCCCGCCCAGCAGGTGCTCGACATGAATCCCGACGGTGTCTTTTTGTCCAATGGTCCCGGCGACCCCGACGCCGTGGTGGAGACCTACGAGCAGGTGCAGCAGCTGATCGGCAAGGTGCCGGTCTTTGGTATTTGTCTTGGTCACCAGATGATCAACCTGGCCTGCGGCGCCCAGATGGAAAAGCTTAAGTTCGGTCACCGCGGTGGCAACCAGCCGGTCATGAACCTGGTAAGCCGTCGCGTGGAGATTACCGCACAAAACCATGGCTTTGGCCTGCTGTTCCCCAGCTTGGGCAAGCTTGTCCCCGAGCTTTCCGGCGGCGAGACCGAGCATGCGGCCGATGGAGATCTGCGCGTCTGGGTGCGCCGCGGCATCGCGCCGGTCGTGATGAACGAGCGCTTTGGCCGCATTCGCCTAACACATGTGAACCTCAACGACGGCACCGCCGAGGGCATCCAGCTGCTCGACGCCCCGTGCTTCTCGGTCCAGTATCACCCCGAGGCCTCGCCTGGCCCCACCGATGCCCACTATCTCTTTACCGCCTTTACGCGACTCATGGACGGCGAGGAGAACTGCCTGGACATCGACACCGCGAAGGACCGCCTGGCTGGCTGGAATTTCGCCGAGACCGCCGCGACCGAGACCGAGGAGAACTAACATGCCGAAACGTACTGACATCAAGCGTATCCTCGTTATTGGTTCGGGCCCCATCGTTATTGGCCAGGCCTGCGAGTTCGACTACTCCGGCGCCCAGGCCTGCAAGGTGCTTAAGGAGGATGGCTTTGAGGTCATCCTGGTCAACTCCAACCCGGCGACCATCATGACCGACCCGGGTCTTGCCGATCGCACCTATGTCGAGCCCATCACCGCCGAGTTTATCGAGCGCGTAATCAAGAAAGAGCGCCCAGACGCGCTGCTGCCCACGCTGGGCGGCCAGACCGGCCTGAACGCCGCCGTTGAGCTGGCAAAGGACGGTACGCTCGACAAGTATGGCGTCGAGATGATCGGCTGCGACCTGGCCGCTATCGAGCGCGGCGAGGACCGCAAGCTCTTTAACGAGGCCATGGCCGAGATTGGCCTGGAGGTCGCGCGCTCGGGCTATGCCTACAGCGTGGCCGACGCCGAGGCCATCGCCGAGCGCGTGGGCTATCCCTGCGTACTGCGCCCGAGCTTTACCCTCGGCGGCGCCGGCGGCGGCATCGCTCACACCCACGAGGAGCTCGTCTCCATCGTGAGCCAGGGCCTGGAACTCTCGCCCGCCCACGAGGTGCTGGTCGAGGAGTCCATCGAGGGTTGGAAAGAGTACGAGATGGAGGTCATGCGTGACCACGCCGGCAACGGCATCATCGTGTGCTCCATCGAGAACCTCGACCCCATGGGCGTGCATACCGGCGACTCCATCACCGTGGCGCCGGCGCAGACGCTCTCCGACCTTGAGTATCAGCGCATGCGCGTGGCCTCGCTCGCCATTCTGGAGAAGATCGGCGTCGAGACCGGTGGCTCCAACGTGCAGTTTGCCGTGAACCCCAGCACCGGCCGCCTGATCGTCATCGAGATGAACCCGCGCGTGAGCCGCTCGTCCGCACTGGCCTCCAAGGCCACGGGTTTCCCCATCGCTAAGGCCGCCGCGCGCCTGGCCGTGGGCTATACGCTCGACGAGATCGTCAACGATATCACCAAGGCAACGCCCGCTTGCTTTGAGCCCACGATCGATTACTGTGTGGTCAAGGTGCCGCGCTTTGCCTTCGAGAAGTTCAAGGGCACCGACCCCACGCTCACCACGCGCATGAAGGCCGTGGGCGAGATCATGGCAATCGGCCGCACCTTTGAGGAGGCCTTTGGCAAAGCTATGCGCTCGCTGGAGGACGGCCACCAGGGCATTTGCGCCGGTGGCAAAGAGGGTGCCGATAAGCTGAGCGACGACGAGCTCGCTCAGGCCGTGGCAACTCCGACCGAGCATCGCATCTTCTTTGTGGTCGAGGCTCTGCGCCGTGGCTGGGACATCGCCCGCATCCATGCCATCTGCGGTATCGATCCGTGGTACCTCAACCGTATCAACGACATGGTGCAGGTCCAGGAGAGCATCCGCGGCCTGCGTGTGGAGGATATCGACGCCGACGCGATGCGCCTGCTCAAGCAGTACGGTACGAGCGACGCCGAGATCGCCGCGCTGACCGGCTCGGACGAGCGCTTTGTGCGCGCCTATCGCAAGGGTCTGGGCGTGGTTCCCAGTATGAAGACGGTCGATACCTGCGCTGCGGAGTTCTCGAGCGCCACGGAGTACCACTACAAGACGTACGAGAACATCTACCGCACGAGCCCGGATGCCAAGAAGTGCGCGGCTCCCGACGAGACCACGCCGGCGGACAAGCCCAAGGCGATGATCCTGGGCGCCGGCCCCAACCGCATTGGCCAGGGTATCGAGTTCGATTACTGCTGCGTGCACGCGAGCTACGCGCTGGCGGCCCGCGGCTTTGAGACCATCATGGTCAACTGCAATCCCGAGACCGTCTCGACCGACTATGACACGTCCGACCGCCTGTACTTTGAGCCGCTCACCTACGAGGACGTCATGGACGTTATCGATGTTGAGCGCCCCGACGGCGTCGTGGTGACGCTCGGCGGCCAGACCCCGCTTAAGCTGGCGCGCATGCTCGAGGAGAGCGGCGTGAACATCATGGGCACCAAGCCCGATGCCATCGACTTTGCCGAGGACCGCGAGCGCTTCGCCGCTCTGCTCGACAAGCTGGGCATTATGTATCCGCCGGCGGGCCAGGCAACCTCGTTTGAGGAGGCCGAGGCCGTAGCCGCGCACATCGGCTACCCGCTGCTGGTGCGTCCAAGCTACGTGCTGGGCGGCCGCGGCATGATGATCGCCTACGATGCCGAGCATCTGCGCGATTACATGGCCGAGGCTGCGCGCATTAGCCCCGACTACCCGGTGTATCTGGACCGCTTCTTGGAGGGCGCGATCGAGTCCGATGTCGACGCCCTGTGCGATGGCGAAGAGGTCTACATCGGCGGCATTCTGGAGCATATCGAGGAGGCCGGTATTCACTCCGGCGACTCTGCGACCTGCATCCCGCCGTTCAGCTTTAGCGAGAGCCTGCAGGCAAAGCTTCGCGAGACCACGCGCCGCATCGCGATGGCGCTGGGCGTACGCGGCCTGGTCAACGTGCAGTACGCCATCAAGGGCGAGACCGTTTACGTGATCGAGGCCAACCCGCGTGCCAGCCGCACCGTGCCGTTTATCTCCAAGGCCACCGGCGTGCCGCTCGCCAAGTGTGCCGCACGCATCATGGCGGGCGATTCCATCGCGAGCTTGGGCCTGCCGAGCGACGAGCGTCAGCTGGACTGGTTCTGCATGAAGGAAGCCGTTATGCCTTGGGGCCGTTTCCCGGGAGCCGACGTTATCCTGGGGCCCGAGATGAAGTCGACGGGCGAGGTCATGGGTATCGCCAAGAGCTATCCCGAGGCATACGCCAAGACGCAGCTGGCAATCGATTACAAGCTGCCCGACCCGAGCGCCGGCAAGGTGTTCATCAGCGTGTGCGACCGTGACAAGCGCCACATCCTTTCGGTCGCGCGTATCCTGCGCTACCTGGGCTTTGATATCTGCTCTACCGAGGGCACGGCGCGCGTGCTGCGCGGCGGCAACGTGACCTGCGAGGTCGTGGAGAAGATTAGCGGCCCGCACGACGGCGAGCGTCCCAACATCGGTGACCTGATCGCCGATGGCAAGATTGCGGTAATCATCAACACGCCGTACGGTCCGGGCTCGCGTGGCGATGGCTACCTGCTGCGTACCGAGGCGGTGCGTCGCGGCGTGACCTGCGTGACGGCGATGTCTGCGGCCAACACGTACGTGAGTGCCATCGAGGCCGTGCGCGAGGACCAGCAGGGTCACGGCAGCGCCAACGACATGGGCATGGACGTCATCGCCCTGCAGGACCTGCCGCAGCACACGGTGTAGTGTGACCTGTCCGGCCGGGGCGGGAGGGGCCGAGATTTCCCCCTTTCGCTCCGGCTGCAAGCAGAGTCGCTCAGGAGGAAACTCGGCCCCTCCCGCCCCGGCCTGCGGTGACTTAGCTGCACCGTGTGCTGCCGAAGGGGCTTTGCGCGATGACTAGGGCTGAATAGAAAATGAGTGTGGGCCCTGCCGTTCGAACGAACGGCAGGGCCCACACTAATAATTCAGCCAACGTACGTCATAGCAACCCCCGGTAGGTCGAGGGTGCCCCGCGGCGGTCTGGCGTTTTCATCTGAACGACTTTGCGAAGCAACCGGAGTGAAGATGAAAACACCAGACCGCCGCGGGGCACCCGCAGACCGCAGGGACGGGAGCAGCTATACTACTCTCAGTAGTTAAGGGTCGCGGATCCGCCGCGTCACCGCTCTCAACAGGAGGTCTTTGTTTATGGCAGATCAAAAGCCGGTTGTCGGGATCATCATGGGCTCCAAGTCCGATCTAGGCGTTATGGAAGGCTGCACCGCCGAGCTCGAGGCGCTGGGTGTGCCCTATGAGCTTGTCATTGCGAGCGCACACCGCACACCGGCGAAGGTCCACGAGTGGGCTTCGACTGCCGCCGATCGCGGTATCAAAGTGATTATCGCCGCCGCCGGCAAGGCCGCTCACTTGGGTGGTGTCGTGGCTGCCTTTACGCCGCTGCCGGTCATCGGCGTGCCTATGAAGACGAGTGACCTGGGCGGTATGGATTCGCTGCTGTCGATGGTGCAGATGCCTTCGGGCGTGCCCGTGGCCTGCGTTGCCATCAACGGTGCCAAGAACGCCGCCATTTATGCCACGCAGATTCTGGGCGCATGCGACCCCGAGTACCGCAAGGTTATCGAGAAGATGAAGCAGGAGATGGCCGACGCCTAGGCGTTCTGCCGTTTCACCGCAGTATAAGGAGAGCCATGTCCGACTATCAGGGAAAACGATTCAAGGCTTCTCAGATTCCCGATCCGTCGAAGCCGGGTGCTGCCTGTGCGGCGCAGCAGGGTCGGGCATCCTCTCCTCAGCAGCCGCGCGCGCCGCGCCCCGTGACACCGGCGACGCATCGTCGACAGGACGCGCCGGCTGCATATCGACCTTCATCTTATAGCACCGCTAAGAAGCCGCCCCGGTCTTCATCGCATGCCGCGCCGTCGGATTACACCGAGCCGCCGCGCAAGAAGCGCCGCTCCGTCATCCCCATCCTGCTCATCATCATTGGCATCGGCCTGATTGTTGCCGCCGCTGCCATCTTTATCAACGCGCAGATTGGCTACAAGCAGGCGAGCGAGTCGTATCAAAAGATCGAAAAGCAATATGTGAGCGATAAGGACGCCAGTGGCGTGCCGATTATCGACTTTGATGCGCTTGCTCAGACAAACCCCGAGGTCGTGGGCTGGATTTACGCACCGGGTACCAATATCAACTACCCCGTGGTGCAGACCAACAACAACTCCAAGTACCTCAACACGCTGTTTGATGGCACGTCTAATGCGTCCGGCGCCATCTTCTTGGATAGCGACGATACCGCGCCGGGCATGGTCGACCAGCAGACTACGATCTACGGTCACCACATGAACGATGGGTCGATGTTCAATGTGATTTCGGATACGACCGATCAGGCGACGTTCGACAGTATTGAGTACGTGTACTACATTACGCGCGATGCGACGTATAAGCTGCGTCCGCTGGCGACCAAGGTCGTTGAGGACACGTACTCCAAGGCGCGTATGCCCAACTTTGAGGGCGACGACGGGCTGACGAATTATCTGTCCGAGATGCTTGACGGTGCCTCTGCTGTGGCGAGCGACGCGAGCGATCGTGCCGCTTCGGCAACCAAGGTCGTAACGCTTGTGACCTGTCGTTCGTTATCGCTGAGCAACACACGTGCCGTCATGGTGCTCACGCCGGTTGAGGAATAAATTGTTCGAGAGTAGCTAAAAAGCCCGTCCCAAATTGGCTGCTCGACGACGGTAAGGGAGAAATGATGCTTGAAAGTGGCAAATCGATGCCTTCGGTCGATACGTGGCTTCGCGAGGCTAAGGCCGATTCTTCGGCGGCTGGCTGCGGCATGTACCTGACACACAACGGCGTGGTGCGTGCGACGCCCAAGGCCGAGGTACGCGGAGTCGAGACCGATGGTGTGGCGCCGGGCCACAAGGTGGGCGGCATGGTGTTCGGCTACGACGCCAGCAAGGTGCAGGCTGCTATCGAGGCCACGAGCGCGATGCCAGGTATCGGCTATGTGCGCGTGTGGCTGGCGAGCGGCGAGCTTACCGTGGGCGACGACATCATGCTCGTGCTCATTGGCGGAGACATTCGCCCGCATGTGGTCGATGCGCTGCAGTCGCTCGTCGGCACCATCAAGAACGAGTGCGTGAGCGAGGTCGAGCGCGAGGCGTAAGGCCTCGTCGGCAATCCGAGTCTGTCTATAGCGAAAGCCCGCCGGCAGTTCATGTAGATCTGCCAGCGGGCTTTGATGTGTTGGAGCTATTTTGCTCTGGCGTTTGCTACACGCGTGTGGCGTCCTTGGGGCTCATGGTCATACTCTGAAAACGGTTCTCCATATATTCGTTATCGAAATGCTTGTCATAGAACTGTGCGACGGGAATATTTCGAACGGTTCCGTTGACGCGCTGATACCAATAGTCGAGCGACTGCAGCGTCATGACGCCGTCGACCAGCATAATGACGGTAAAGATGACGGTAGCCGAGTAGCGACTCTTCCACGGAATCATGTTGATGAGCTTGAGCAGCCTCGGCAGCAGCAGCTTGATCCAGATAAGGCCACCCAGGCCCCACAGGCAGGCAAAGCCCGTGCAGGTGCGTCCGCCCGTAAGGACGGCGAGTGGGTCGGGCATGCCGAACAGTTTCATGTGCGAGTAGCTCCACGACACCACGCCAAATGAGGTCTGCATAAACCAGCCTACAAACACCTCGAAAGCGCCGCCGATCAGGGCACTTACCAGGAAAATGATCAGAGGATTCTGTTTATAGAAGCGGTTGAGCGCCATGGTCATGAGCACCGCGCCAAATCCGTAGATGGGGCTAAAGGGGCCAAATAGCACACCAGCCCGGTCCTGATAGACGCCGGGATCGACGACGACCATATGCCAGACTTCCTCGAGAATGAGACCTAACACGCTGCAGACGAAGAATACCCAGAACAGGTTGAAGTAGTTGAGCTTGATGTAGCCCTCGCCGGTTTCGTCGCGGCCGAGCATCCCCTCGGCGGCGGCATCGCGGTCGAGCATCTCTTGCAGACGGCGCTGCAGTTCGCGCTCCTGGCGTAGCGTGGGGTCGACGGTGGCCGACAGCGCAATGAGGATACCGAGCTGAATGGCGGGGCGCAGCAGGAAGGGTCCGATACCCTGGAGCATCACGTCAACTAAAAGCTCCACGACGGTAAATGCGATGAGGACGTAAGACAGGCGGGCGGCATTGCGCCGCTGGTCCTTGATGAGGTCCAGGCCAAAGACGATCAAGATGATCGCGCTTGCCGCCGAGAGCATAATGCCGGCGACGATAAGGCAAACCGCGACCAGGGTGTTATCACCGAGCTTAGCGGCGGCGTTGCCGTTAATGAGTGCGGTGATGACCTGCCACATAAAGACGGCGACCGACGGGAGTGTGCCCACGCCGGACAGGATGCACAGGACGGCGTACACTTTAATGATGAGGGGAATCTTCTTGACCTCCGTGGCGCTGGGGACGCTGGGGTCGAGTTCGTTTCGATCCATACAGAACCTTTCTCGCTTTGTCCTAGGTTACTAGGATACGCCGCCGACCTGCTAAAAGACAGGACGAACGTCCCAATTGCAACTTTGCAATCCCCAACGGTGGACGCGGCGGCCATATGGGGGCGCGGGCGCTTGCACTGGGCAGACCAATAAAATGTTTGGCCGCAAAACGGATTATTAGCTCGGTGGGCTTTTAAAAAGCGCTGCTCATGCGCTGGGGAGCGCGTCGCGCCGTGCGTATAATAAGGCGGGTAACGCCAAAATACGAGGCTCTGAGGGGATGCCATGTCTCAAGAAACCATCCGCGCGGCCGAGCGCGCCGCGGGACAGGTGAACGCCATGTCGACGTATGATCCGGACTCCGACCAGCTGCATGAGGAATGCGGCGTTTTTGGTGTGTGGGCGCCCGATCGTGACGTGGCTCGACTGACGTACTTTGGCCTGCGTGCACTGCAGCACCGTGGCCAAGAATCGGCGGGAATCGCTGTTGGTGACGGCGGTACGGTTATGGTCCGCAAGGACCTGGGCCTGCTCGACCGCGTGTTCTCCAATGCCGACTTATCGACGCTCTCCGGTCAGCTGGCCGTGGGTCATGTGCGCTATGGCACCGCCGGCGCCAAGAGCTGGGAAGCCTCTCAGCCGCACCTCTCTACCATCAATAGCGTCATTATCGCGCTCGCGCACAACGGCACCCTCGTCAACACCGACGAGCTGCGCCGCCAGCTGATCGAGCTGGGCGTGCCGTTCCTCTCCAACTCGGATTCCGAGGTCGCGACCAAACTCATCGGCTACTTTACTCAGCGTACAGGCCATCTGCGCGAGGGCATTCGCAAGACCATGGAGCTCGTGCGTGGCGGCTACGCCATGACGCTCATCAACGAGCAGGCGCTCTATGCATTCCGCGATCCGCACGGCATTCGCCCGCTCGTGCTGGGCAAGCTGGTGGACGAGGGCCTGGACCAGGCCGATGCCGCATCCGTTTCGAAGCTGCCGTCGCAGGACGGCGCCGCGACGGTCGACGCCACCACCCGTGTCACCCGCGCCGGCGGCTGGGTCGTCGCCTCCGAGACTTGTGCGCTCGACATTGTGGGCGCCGAGTACGTCCGCGACGTCCGTCCCGGTGAGATTTTGCGCATCAGCGCCGAGGGCCTTGTGTCCGAGCAGGGTGTGCCCGCTGCCGAAGAGCCTGCTAACTGCATCTTTGAGCAGGTCTACTTCGCCCGCCCCGATTCCATCATGAACGGCAAGAGCGTCTACGCCTGCCGTTACGACATGGGTCGTCAGCTGGCACATGAGGAGCCCGTCGAGGCCGATCTGGTCATCGGCGTGCCTGACTCCGGCCTGCCGCCCGCGGAGGGGTATTCGCACGAGAGCGGCATTCCCTTTGGCGAGGGCCTTATCAAGAACCGTTACGTGGGCCGCACGTTTATCGAGCCTACGCAGGAGTTGCGCGCCATGGGCGTGCGTATGAAACTCAACCCGCTGCGCGACAACATCGAGGGCAAGCGCCTGGTCGTCATCGACGACTCCATCGTCCGCGGCACCACCATGGTGCAGCTCGTCAAGATGCTGCGCAACGCCGGCGCCAAGGAGATTCATATCCGCATCAACTCGCCCGAGGTCATCTGGCCGTGCTTCTACGGTATCGATACCGACGTGCAGTCGCAGCTTATCAGCGCCAACAAGACGGTCGATGAGATCTGCGAGTACATTGGCGCCGATTCGCTGGCCTTCCTTTCGGTCGAGGGCCTGCTGAAGGTCATGCCCAAGGGCGGTTACTGCGATGCGTGCTTTACCGGACGCTACCCCGTGGCGATTCCCGAGAGCTTTGGCCGCGACAAGTTTATGGAGGGCTTTAAGCCCCGCAACCTGGACAAGCCGCTGCACTTTGACGACGACGCCGTGGTCGAGAAATACGACGACCGCAGCTGGGAAGAGGAGCACGGCGAGGCCTAAAATCTGCCATGTGGGGACAGGTTTATTTTGGTAGGTTTTACCTGCTGTTTTGTTGATATGACGGCGCGTGCTGTTATGGCACGCGCCGAAATGAACGCAACTATGAGCACCGTTTGGCGCCCGCGCGGCGCCACGGTAGTGGGAGAGGAAGGCTCAGATGAGCGACAGCAAGCATGTGACGTACGAGGACGCCGGCGTCGATACCGCCGAGGGCGGCCGCGCCGTCGACGCTATTAAGCAGATGGTCAAGGACACCAACCGCCCCGAGGTTATCGGCGGCATCGGTGGCTTTGGTGGCCTGTTCTCGGCCGCCGCGCTTAAGGATATGGAAGACCCGATCTTGATCAGCGGCACCGACGGCGTGGGCACCAAGCTCGTGCTCGCCCAGATCATGGACCGTCACGAGACGGTGGGCCAGGACCTGGTCGCCATGTGCGTCAATGACATTTTGGCTTCGGGCGCGGAGCCGCTGTTCTTCCTGGATTACGTTGCCATCGGTCACATTGAGGCCGAGCACATGGCAAAGATCATCAAGGGCGTGGCCGACGGCTGCAAGCTCGCGGGCTGCGCGCTCGTGGGCGGCGAGATGGCCGAGCACCCGGGTGTCATGGCCCCCGCCGATTACGACCTTGCCGGCTTTACCGTGGGTGTTGTCGATCGTCCCAAGATGCTCGACCCCGCGAACGTCCGCCCCGGCGACGTGATTCTGGGCCTGCCTTCCACCGGCGTGCACTCCAACGGCTACTCGCTCGTGCGCAAGGTCATCGGTGTCGACGGCATCAAGCCGGGCACGCCCGAGGCTGCCGCTAAGGCCGAGGAGCTGAGCCGTCCGCTCGAGGAGCTCGGTGGCGCTTCGCTGGCCGACGCCCTGCTGGCCCCCACGCGCATCTACGTCAAGCCGATTCTGGAGCTGCTCCACAGTGGCGCCAACGTTCATGCCATCGCACACATCACCGGCGGCGGTATTACCGAGAACCTCAACCGCGCGCTCGCCGACGACGTCGATGCCGTGGTCATCCGCAACGGCGCCGAGATGGGCTGGGATGTTCCGCCCGTCATCACCTACGTGTCGCGTCAGGCCGAGCTCGCGCCCAATGAGGCATGCAAGACCTTCAACATGGGCGTCGGCCTGTGCCTGATCGTCGCCCCCGAGGACGAGGCTGCCGTGACCGAGGCTCTGGTCGCGCTGGGCGAGAAGCCGTTCCGCGTGGGCGAGTGCGTCGAGGGTTCCGGTAAGGTCGTGTACTCCGATGAGCGCTAACGAGCAGATGGCTGCCGCCGAGGGCCTGGGCTTTGTGCCCTACACCCGTCCGACCGGCACCGATACAGCCGAGCCGCTCAAGATCGGCGTGCTTATCAGCGGTTCGGGTACCAACCTGCAGGCGCTGATCGACCTGATCGCCGCCGGCAAGCTCAACGCCTCGATTGAGCTTGTGGTGTCGAGCCGTCCATCGGCTAAGGGCTTGCAGCGCGCCGAGCGTGCGGGTATCCAGACGCTCACGCTGTCCAAGGACGTCTATGCCGACCCCATCGCGGCCGACGAGATCATCGCGCATGAGCTGCTCGAGCGCGGCTGCGAGTACGTGGTGATGGCCGGTTACATGCGCATGGTGCACACGCCGCTGCTGGCGGCGTTCCCCAACCGCGTGGTCAACCTGCATCCGGCGCTGCTGCCGAGCTTTACCGGTGCCCATGCGATTGACGATGCGTTTGCCCGAGGCGTCAAGGTGACCGGCGTGACCGTGCACTTTGCCAACGAGATCTACGACAACGGCCCCATCATCGCCCAGCGTGCGCTGGCTGTTGAGGAGGGCTGGGACGTCGACACGCTCGAGGAGCACATCCATGCGATCGAGCATGTGCTGTATCCCGAGGTCGTGCAGATGCTCGCCGACGGTCGCGTCCATGTGCTAGAGAACGGCAAGGTCGCAATTGATGCGGCGCGCGGCTAGTGGCGCACAGTACAATTTAGCCGAGTAGTCAGGGTGGTCATTGGCGCCAAGGCGCAAGTGGCCATCCTTTGTTTTAGGTAATCACCTGCGACGCTCTTCAATGACTAGTCGTTAAAGAACGTCGCAGGTGACAAGGTGAGAGAGGTGGGCCCATGGCGGATAACGAAGCATTGTTTACGCCTGAGCTGGTGTTTTTTGATTGGGAGTGCGCGACGCCGGGCGAGGTGTTTGCGCGGCTCGAGGGCGAGCTTGCCCCGCGCGGCTACATTGCCGAGGGTTGGCTCAACGCCGTCCACACGCGCGAGGACGCCTATCCCACGGGTCTCGCCATGCCGGCGGCAAACATCGCCATTCCGCATACCGATCCGGGATTTGTGGCCAAGCCCTATATCGCGGTAGTAAAGCCCGCCGCACCTGTGACGTTTAACGCGATGGCGGGCATGGGCGCCCCCGTGCCGGCGCAGATCATCATCAATCTGGGTATTGCCGAGCCGGGCGGCCAGGTCGAGGCTCTGCAAGCGCTCATGAATATCTTTATGGACGCCGACGCTGCAGCCGATGTGCTCGGCCAGACCACGTGCCAAGGCATGGTCGACGCCATCCGCCGCCACTTTTAGGGCCGGCACTTGGGGACTGTCCCTAACTGCCGGCAGAAAAGGAACGTCCCTAACTGCCGGCTGCCAGATCTGTCCCCTTTGCACCAAAATGGTGCAGATTAACCTGTCCCCCATGCACCAGGTGTGCCGCGGGGGCTGCGTTGTGACACAATGGCGTTTGTTCGATTCGTGATGCGAAAGGCCAAACATGGCAAATAAGAAAAAGAACCCCGAGGTCGCGCCGACGCCCGAGCAACGGTTCCGCGTCGCCTCCAGCTCTCGCAAGAAGCAGCGCAAGACCTATGTGTCCAAGACCGTCAAGATTGTCCTGGTGGTCATCGGCGTGCTGGCGATGCTGCTCTCCGTTTCGGCCATGGCGTGCTCCGGCCTGATGTCGCAGACCGAAAGCGCCGGCTCGGGCTATAAGCTCACCGGCGGTGTGGCTGCCACTATCAACGGCACCAACCTCACCGAGGACACCGTGACCAAGCAGATCATGAGCATGCGTACGTCCTACGGCTACACCAAGGACAAGGACTGGGCACAGTACCTGGTCGACAATGACCTCACACCCAAGAAGTACCGCAAGCAGCTCATCGACTCCTACACGCAGCAGATCCTGCTTCAACAGGCGCAGAAGGAGAACGGCGTGACGGTGTCGGACGAGGAGGTCGAGAAGGCTTGGAAGGACGCGTGCAAGAGCGCGGGCGGCGCCAAGACTTTTAAGAAGACTCTCAAGACCTACGGCTACACCGAGGACACCTACAAGGATTCGCTCAAGGAGAGCCTGGCGCAGCAGAAGCTCAAGGATGCCGTGGCACCCACCAGCAAGCCCAAGGACAGCGAGATTGTCGATTACATCAACGAGAACCTGTCCAACTACAACGATGCCCGTCGTTCGTCGAATATCCTGATCAAGGTCGATTCCGACGCATCTGACGAGGACAAGGCCGCCGCCAAGGCCAAGGCGCAGGAGTGCCTGGACAAAATCAACTCCGGCGAGCTGAGCTTTGAGGACGCCGTGAAGCAGTATTCCGACGACACCAGCTCCAGGGAGAAGAAGGGCGATGTGGGTTGGGATAAGCTCACTACCTTCGTCGGCAGCTACCAGACGGTGCTCGAGGGGCTCAACAAGGGCGATGTGGGTGACGTCGTTGAGTCGACCTATGGTTATCACATCATCAAGTGCACCGACTACTTTCATGTCGATAATCAGGTCGATGACATTAAGCAGGTGCCCAAGGACATCAAGAAGTACGTCTCCAACGTGGTGAAGACGCAGGCGGCAAGCAGCGCGTACAGCGAGTGGCTGGAGCAGTACAAGAAGGACGCCGACATCACCGTTAACCCCATGCCCAAGGACGTGCCGTACAACGTCAGCCTGAAGGGCGTCACCAAGAGTTCGACCGACGACGCGTCGACGACTAAGTAATCATGGGGCGGTGCCCGCGTGAGTGCCGCCCATGCTATTGAGGAGGATATGCAGATGACCAACGAAGAGCTGCAGAAGGAAATGATTGCGGCCATGAAGGCCAAGGACAAGGTTCGCCTGTCCATCATTCGCCAGGTTAAGGCCGAGGTGAAGAACATCGAGGTCAACGAGCGTCGTGATGTGACCGAGGAAGACGTCAACAGCATGATCAAGCGTCTGATTAAGCAGACGAGCGAGACGCTGGAGATGTCCATTAAGGCCGGTACCGACCAGGAGCGTACCGACAACCTGACCGAGCAGGTCAAGATTCTGGAGAGCCTGCTGCCCGCGCAGGTTTCGGGTGAGGAGCTCGAGGCCCTGATCGAGCAGGTCATCGCCGAGCTGGGTGCGACCTCTAAGAAGCAGATGGGCCAGGTCATGGGCGCTCTGGGCAAGGCCACTGGCGGCAACTTCGATAAGCCGGCTGCGGCAAAGATTGTCGGAGCCAAACTCGCGTAAGGGGCCGAGCGGTACATAGTTGATGTTGAGGGGGCGTGACCGCAATGGTCACGCCCCTTTTTGATGAGCTAGGTACTCATTGGGTACTCATTGGGGACAGGCTTAAATGAGTGCCCAATGAGCGGGTACTCATTTAAGCCTGTCCCCAATGAGTGGGTTAAAGGTTGCGGGTTCTTTACGGGAATGTAGTGTGGGCTACGGAAACGTGGTTCTTTCCGTACAATAGTGCAACTCGTGTAAACGCAGGGAAGGGACATTCATGGCAGACATGATCGAGATCAAGCGTCTCAACAAGTACTTTGGCGACCTGCATGTGCTCAAAGATATCAATCTCACCGTTAAGCGCGGCGAGAAGCTCGTAATGATCGGGCCTTCCGGCTCGGGTAAGTCGACGCTCATCCGTTGCGTCGATTATCTGGAGGAGCCCACGTCGGGCGAGGTCGTCATCGACGGTACGCCGCTCACCAAGAAGAATCACCTGGAGATGGCTCGCAAGTATAGTTCCATGGTGTTTCAGCAGTTCAACCTGTATCCCAACATGACGGTGCTCGGCAACCTGACGCTCGCGCCCATCAAGCTGCAAAAGAAGAGCAAGGAGGAGGCGACCGAGATCGCCATCGCCGCACTCAAGCGCGTCGGCATGGCTCATAAGGCCGGCGAGTATCCGCAGAATCTCTCGGGTGGTCAGCAACAGCGCATCGCCATCGCCCGTGCTCTGTGCACCAAGCAGCCCATCATTCTGTTTGACGAGCCGACCTCGGCGCTCGACCCCGAGATGGTCCAGGAGGTTCTGGACGTTATGATTGAGCTCGCGCAGGAGGACATCACCATGATCTGCGTGACGCACGAGATGGGCTTTGCGCGCCAGGTGGCCGACCGCGTCATCTTTATGGAGGACGGCCGCATTCTGGAGGAGGGCACGCCCGAGCACTTCTTCGATAACCCCGAGAACCCGCGCTGCTGCGAGTTTCTGTCCAAGATTTTGCACTAGGCGCGGTGATGGACATGACGGATATGACGAGGGCGGCCGTGTCGCGCCGTCACTTTTTGCAGCTGGCGGGCGCCGGTATGCTTGCGCTGACGGGGACCGCGCTTACCGGTTGCGGCACCTCCACCAGCGGCGAGAGCTCCGACAAGGGGTCCAAGCTTGCGGCCATCAAGTCGCGTGGCCATCTGAATGCCGGCGTTAAGAAGGATGTTCCCGGCTATGGCTATTACGACACCGCCAAGGGCCGCTTTGAGGGTATGGAAGTCGATTTGTGCTACCAGATCGCCGCTGCCGTCTTTGGCGTGAGCTACAAGGAGGCCCGCGCCCAGGAGCTTGTCGAGTTTACCGACGTAACGCCCAAGACACGCGGCCCGCTGATCGATAACGGCCAACTCGACGTGGTCGCGGCGACCTACACCATCACCGACGAGCGCAAGAAGAGCTGGGATTTCTCGACGCCGTACCGCACCGACTACGTGGGGCTCATGGTCAAGAAGCGTTCGGGCTTTACCTCGATTGAGGATCTGGACGGCAAGGTCATCGGCGTGAGCCAGGGTGCTACCACGCAGGGCCTGATCGAGCAGATGATCAAGGACAACGGCTTTAGCTGCAAGCCAGAGTTTAGGGCCTTTAGCGGCTATCCCATCATCAAGAGCTCGCTCGACGCCGGCAATATCGACGTCTTTGCCATGGACCGCTCCACGCTGGCCGGTTACATGAACGAGACCGTTGAGCTGCTGCAGCCCGAGGTCAAGTTTGGCGAGCAGGGCTACGGCGTGGCGACCAAGAAGGGCTGCGACCTTTCGGCCGTGGTCGATCAGGTGATTTGCGATCGCCTGGCCGACGGCTGGCTCGACCAAGAGGTCAAGACCTGGGGTCTTGTATAGGCGCATCGTCCAAGGAAGGAATCAAATGCTCGAAGGATTATTTGACGCCGACCGTTGGTCGACGACATTTCAAAATATGGGGCCCTTCTGGGAGGGCTTTGGCGTGACGCTGCAAGTGGTCGTTGCCGGCCTGCTGTTGTCGCTGGTGCTGGGCACGCTGCTGGGCGTGTTCTCTACCACTCGCTCGCGCGTGCTGCGCGCCATAAGCCGCGTGTACGTGGAGTTTTACCAGAACACCCCGTTGCCCGTGCAGGTGCTCTTTATGTACATGGCCGGTCCGCAGTTTTTGCAGGCCATAACCGGTGCCGACCAGCCGGTGCGCATCGCGCCGTTCGTGCTGGGCTTCTTGGGCGTGGGTCTGTATCACGCGGCCTACATTTCGGAGGTCATCCGCACTGGTATCGAGGCGGTTCCGCGCGGTCAGATGGAGGCGGCCCAGAGCCAGGGCTTCACCCGTGCGCAGGCGTACTGGTACATCGTACTGCCCCAGACATTCAAGATCATTCTGCCGCCGCTGTGCAACCAGGCGCTCAACCTGGTCAAGAATACGTCGGTGCTGGCGCTTGTGGCCGGCGGCGACCTTATGTACCGTTCCGACAACTTTGTGAGTCTGTACGGTTACCTGCAGGGATACATCGTCTGCTGCCTTATGTACTTCATCATCTGCTTTCCGCTCGCCATACTGGTGCAGTGGCTCGAGCGCCGCTCCAAGGAGCGTCCGCGCGGTGTGAGCCTGGCCGAGCTGGGGCTCGACAACGTAGAGGAGGCCTAGCGCATGGAAATCTTCAACGCGACCAACCTGCTCTACATTTGGGGCGGCTTTGTTAAGACGATCGAGATCTCGGCGCTGTCGATCTTTTTCTCGCTCATCTTTGGCACGGTACTGGCGCTCGTTAAAAGCTATGCGCCCCGCCCGTTCCGTATTTTGGTGAGCGCCTATATCGAGCTGTTCCGCTGCACGCCAAACCTGCTGTGGATCCTGTTTATCTACTTTACGGTGCAGGGTTTGGACATTGTGATTTCGACCATCGCTTTTACGCTGTTCACCAGCGCTGTTATGGCCGAGATTGTGCGCGGCGGCCTCAACTCGATTCCGCGCGGCCAGTTTGAGGCGGCGCAGAGCCAGGGCTTTGGCTTCTTTGCCACCATGCGCTACATCATTCTGCCGCAGACGTTTAAGACGATCATTCCGGCGCTGTTTAGCCAGTGCACAACTGTCATTAAGGACAGCTCGTATCTTTCGGGCATTAACGTGGCCGAACTCATGTACACGGCCAACGTCGTGATGGCCCACGCGATCGACCTGTCGCAGGTGCTTATGCTCTACGGCCTGGTTTTCGCGATGTACTTTGTGCTCAACTTTGGTATCTCGCTGCTGGTCCGAGCGTATCAACGTCGTATTGTGGCAGCGTAGAATGTGACAAAGGGACTGTCCCTTTATCACATAGAGAAAGGAATCGCGATGAGCGATCTGGAGAATAAGAAGAATCCTGTGGTCATTACCATCGCGCGCGACTTTGGCGCCGAGGGCCACGAGATTGGTCGTATCCTCGCCGATGAGCTGGGGATTCCGCTGTACGATAACGAGCTGCTGGTGCGTGCTTCGCTGCGCGCGGGTGAGTCGCTCGACAAGATGGCCGCCTACGACGAGCGCCTGGCCGTGGAGAACATGGCGTTTCTGCCCGACCGCTACGATGCGCGTTCGTACTCGGACAAGTTGTTCCAAAAGATGAGCCAGGTGATTTTGGATCTGGGTGAGACCGAGAGCTGCATTATCGAAGGCCGTCTGTCCGATTATCTGCTGCGCAACAACCCCAACCACATCGCCGTGCTGGTGACTGCGCCCTTTGAGGACCGCGTCGAGATCGTGCGCAAGAAGCGCGGTCTCAACAAAAAGAAGGGCGCCAAGCTGGTCAAGCAGCAGCAGAAGGCGCGCGAGGCGTTCTATAAGCGCTACAGTGCCGGAAAGTGGAAGATGACGAGCGGTAAAGACATCGTCGTCAACCGCGCCAAGCTGGGCCGCGAGGGTTGCAAAGACGTTATTGCCGCAGCCTACCGCTACAAAGTAGCGCAGCTCGAAGACTAACCGACCAAAAACCACCACAAAGGGGACAGGCACCTTTGTGGTGGTCGGTCGACTGGCATAGAAAAAGTCCCCGCCGGGCGTGTGCTCGACGGGGACTTTGCCGTTTGATGGCTAACGCTGAGGGTGACTACTCGCCCAGCAGGCTCTTGGTGATGGAAGCGGCGGCCTTCTTGCCGGCGCCCATCGCCAGAATGACCGTAGCGGCACCGGTGACGATGTCGCCGCCAGCCCAGATGCGGGGATCGGTGGTCTGGCCGGTCTCCTCGTCGGCGACGATGTAGCCCCACTTGTTGAGCTCCATCTTGCCGCCGATCTTCTTTGCGAAGGGGTTGGCGTTGGTGCCGATAGCCGAGATTGCGACGTCGCAGGGGATCTCCTCGATGGCGCCCTCGATGGGCACCGGGCGACGACGGCCGGACTCGTCGGGCTCGCCGAGCTCCATCTTCTGGACCTTGACGGCGCACACGGAGCCGTCCTCGCCAGCGACAAACTCGAGCGGGGAGACGAGCGGCAGAACCTCGACGCCCTCGGCCTTGGCGTGGTGCAGCTCGGCACGACGGCAAGGCATCTCATCCTCGGTACGACGGTAGGCGATGATGGCGTGCTCGGCGCCCAGGCGCTTGGCGGTACGGACGGCGTCCATAGCCACGTTGCCGCCACCAAAGACAACGACGTTCTTGCCGTGCTTGGTGGGGGTGTCGTACTCGGGGAACTTGTTGGCCTTCATCAGGTTCACGCGGGTGAGGTACTCGTTCGCGAAGAAGACGTTGGGCAGGTTCTCGCCGGGGACGTTGAGGAACTTGGGCAGGCCAGCGCCGGTCGCCACGTAGATGGCGTCGAAGCCCTGCTCGAACAGCTCCTCGGCCGTGGCCATGTTGCCCACGACGGAGTTGTACTCAAACTTGACGCCCATGTCCTCCAGGCCGTCAATCTCGCGCTTGACGACCGCCTTGGGCAGACGGAACTCGGGGATGCCGTAGACCAGCACGCCGCCGCCGGTGAAGAAGGCCTCGAAGACGGTAACGTCAAAGCCGTTACGGGCGAGCTCGCCGGCGCAGGTGATGCCGGACGGGCCGGAGCCGACGACGGCGACCTTCTTGCCGTTCTTGGGGGCCATCTTGGGCGTGGAGGCGAGCTCGGGGCGGTCACCCAGGAAGCGCTCGAGCTGGCCGATGGCCACAGGCTCGGACTTCTTACCACGGATGCACTTGCCCTCGCACTGGTTCTCCTGCGGGCAGACACGGCCGCAGATAGCGGGAAGCATGGAGTCCTCGCGGATGGTATCGAGGGCGCCGCCGAAGTCCTTCGCGCGGATCTGCTCGATAAAGCGGGGGATGTTGATGTTGACGGGGCAGCCCTCAACACAGAACGGCTTCTTGCAGTTGAGGCAGCGCTCGGCCTCGGCCAGCGCCATCTCCTCGGTGAAGCCCTTGTCGACGGGGCGGAAGTCGCAGGCGCGCTCGGCAGCCGGCTCCTCGTTATCGGGGGTGCGGGGCGACTTCATATCGGCAACGAAACGACCGTTAACTAGTGGCATGCGCAGCTCTTTTCCTCATAGGCCTTGAGGGACTCGCCCTCTTCGGAACGGTAAGCGGCCTGGCGGGCACGAAGGTCATCCCAGTCGACCAGGGTGGCATCAAAGTCGGGGCCGTCGACGCAAGCGAACTTGGTCACGCCGCCCACCTCGACGCGGCAGCAGCCGCACATACCGGTGCCGTCAACCATGATGGGGTTGAGCGACGCGGTGATGGGGGTGTCGTACTTCTGGGCGGTGAGGGTCGAGAACTTCATCATCGGAACGGGGCCGACGCAGAAGACCTGGCTCACGGCCTTGTCCTGCAGCAGACGCTCCAGCGGAGCGGTGACAACGCCCTGCTCGCCGTAGGAGCCGTCGTCAGTGGTGATGTGGATGTGGTCCTCGTCGAGGAGCTCGCGGAACTGGTCCTCCATGAGCAGGAGGTCCTTGGTGCGGGCGCCCATGATGGCGTGAACCTCGTGACCGGTCTCGACCAGGTGCTTGGCGACCGGGAAGGCAATTGCCAGACCGACGCCGCCGCCAATGACGGCGCAGGGGCCCTCGGCCATCTCGGTGGGAACGCCCAGCGGGCCCACGACGTCGCGCAGCGACTCGCCGGCCTCGTAGGTGGAAAGCATCTCGGTGGTCTTGCCGATCACCATGAAGATGAACTCGACCCAGCCCTCGTCACCGTTCCAGCCGGCCAGGGTAAACGGGACGCGCTCGCCCGTCTCGTTGGCGCGAACCATGAGGAACTGTCCAGCGTGCGCATGCTTGGCGATTGCAGGCGCCTCGATGCGGAACTTGAACACCTTCTCCGAGAACTGCGTCTTCTCCAGGATCTTATACATAGAACCCCTCTCTTGTTAGGGCTGCCGAACCGTGCCTCCACGGAAATGGACGGTAGCCCGAATAAAACCGTACGCGCACAGGCGTTGTGCAGACATACGGTGCAAATTATACCCTCATGGACATGTCACTTACGTGTGTCTTCGGCGGTTGGGGGCGGGGTTTATCCACTTCGGCCCACCAAAGGGGGAGAGGTTTATTTTGGTCAGCTTTATCGGGTAAAACGGCAAAGGGGCCAGCCTCGGGTTGCAATGAGGTCGGCCCCCTTTGGGGTGCTATGTGTGTATGGCGGTGCGCGGTTTATTGCGATGCGGCCGCTGCGGCGTTTCCGCAGTTAAAACCTGCCAAAATAAACCTATCCCTAAATGATAGGTTTTAGTGCTTGCCGTTGGCGGAGGCGGCGCCGTTGACGTGGTCGCGGGCATAGATCACGCCGTGCACGATTGCCAGACCGGCGGCATCTGCGGCGCGGGCGCAGGTGTCCTGGAAATCCTCGGCCTCGCGGGCGCGCAGCTGCTTAAGCACGTAGTCGGCGACGGCCATCTTGCCGGGAGGGTTGCCGATGCCGGTGCGGATGCGGCTGAAGTCGCGGCTGCCCATCTTGTCGATGATGGAGCGCAGGCCGTTGTGACCGGCGTGGCCACCGCCCACCTTAACACGTACGTCGCCGGCGGGAATGTCGAGCTCGTCGTGGATTACGAGCAGCTCCTCGGCCTTGATCTTGTACTCGCGGCAGAGCTTGGAGATGGGGCCACCCGAGGTATTCATATACGACTGCGGCTTGACCAGTACAATCTGGCGCTTACCGCCCTCTTCCTCGGGATCGTTGATGTTGATGAGCGCGACCTCGGCGCCGGCCTGGTTTTTCCAGTACGTGACGCCGGCCTGACGGGCCAACTCGTCGATCGCTTTGAAGCCAGCGTTGTGGCGGGTCTCGGCATACTCATCGCCAGGGTTGCCAAGTCCGGCAACCATGCGAATCTTAAGCGGCTGTGCAGCTGCCATGTTCATCCTTTCGTTGATTTGTCGCCTGCTATGGTGAGCGACCCTGTTGCCGCTGTCAAATGGAGGGCAATTGAGGTTATTTGAGGGCGTTTGGACGGCCGTCGAAATCGAGGTGGACAGTTAGTTCAGATACGTATAAGTTCTGAGGACTCGAAGTGCTCAATTCAATGCCGATACGTTGTTTTGGAGCTTTAGTTAGTCCATATGACGCTGTTTTGAAGTCTACCCTGCCTTCAAATCGGGCGAATGGTATAGAGATAACTGCAAAACAGCCTAATTCAATGTGTCCATTTATACGTATTTGAACTAACTGTCCAGCCCTGCTCGACGGTGCACGGGTGATTCGCCGTTTAGACCGGCGCAAGGCCGATTCCGGCCCGCAGGGCGTTGAGCCAAGCGGCCTGACGCTTGCGATAGCCCTTGATACGGTATCGGAATCGGACTCCCGCGAGTCGATGCATCGTTTGGGCGAAGGCTTCGAGTGCAACAAGGTCTTTCATTTGGTCGCGATTGATAACCAGGACGTGGATGCCCATTGCCTTGAGGCCATTATTTCGATTGCCATCGTGGATGCGAGCGTTTTGAAGCTCATGCCCAATTCCGTTGTATTCGTTGTCGACTCCGGCGGCCGGGCAATATAGGTCGCAGATGGCGTAAGGGATGCCGGAGGACATGTTGACCGCAAGAGTGTCGAAGTCGATTCGATAGTTGAGTAGCAGGCCTCCCATGGGCAGGCTGCAACATCCGAATCCGCCAAAGCGCATGGGCGCTCCGAGAACGGCAAACATTAGGGATTCGGCTGGGGATGCAGATCCGGGTCGGGCGAGCTTGACTGCCGTGCGAAACGAGGTGTATGAGCTGCTTTTGGCAAGCTGTGCAACAGTCTCGAGATCTTCGATGGTCGTGGCGGGCTCGCATTTGTAGTGTGCCTGTTCGTAGCGGGTTTCGTTCTGCTGTTCGGTCGCCGACTGGTCGCCCCGGCAATCGAGGTCGTCCATCGCTTCGTAGTCATCGCCCTTGGGCCAGATGTCGTCATAGGCAATGGGGTATGTTGCCCCGGGAGGAAGGGAGTAGGTTCCGAGCAGCTCCATAAGGAGCATCAAGGTTTTGGCGACTGATTCATTTTTGGAACAAAGCATGGCTGTCATGGCAGGAGACGTTGCGTAGATGTCGGCCTCGACGTGCATAATTACACCTTCAGGAAGAGGAGTGGAGAGAATATGCTGAAGAAGTCGCTTGTCGGGGCGCCTGTTGTCTTCGTTTGAAACGAGAAGATCGAGCAGTTCGGAATCATCTTCATTCCAGGCGTCGAGTATCGAAAGTGCGCCAAAGTCTATCGCGTCATTGTTGGGAATGCAGCCAGCCAAGGCCTGTGCTTGCTGTTCGCTATCAACGGAGTCCCAGGGTAGGGCAGAGTACGCCCGTCGTGCGCGACGAATTGCGCGGAGGGCGGAGAGATGTGAAATCACGGTCGTCATAGCTATAACGTACTAAGTTGGCGGCAGAATGCGACCGCCATACCGTTCTTTTCGCTCAGCGGGGCGCTGCGCGCCATGAACGGCTGGGTGTTATGAAATCGGTGGAATCGGTTGAGGGGATTGCAGGAAATTGAGCTCTGCCGCGAAGGTTGACGATAGCTACTGGACAGTTAGTTCAGATACGTATAAGACGGCGGGCGTTCGAGGCGTTTCTAAGGGCTTTCGAGGGCGATTTGAGGGTAAATATGCGGCGGTCGTACTCGAAAGCGATGAGCTTTGGGCAGTATGGCGTTCGCCGGGGAGCTCAGAAGGCTCAGAACGGCCTTTGGAGCTTTAAAAAAAAATACGTATCTGAACTAATTGTCCAGGGAAGGTTGTCGAGGGGTAGAAAAAGGGTCGGAAGCGAGCTTCCGACCCTTTAAAAACACCAAAGATGATGAGATGCACGCTGGATTACAGCGCGAAGTCGCCGCCGACGAGCGTGGAGACGGGCTCCTCGTGGTAAACGGCGGAGATGGCCTGAGCGAACTCCTCGGCGACCGAGATGGTCTTAATCTTGCCGCCGACCTCGACGGGGATGGCGTCGGTGACGACGCACTCGACGATCGGGGCGTCGTTCAGGCGCTCGATGGCCGGACCGGAGAAGATACCGTGGGTGGCGCAGACGTAGATGTCGCCAGCGCCCATAGCCTTGAGCTCCTTGACGTTGGCGCACAGGGTGCCAGCGGTGTCGATCATGTCGTCGTTGATGATGCAGGTCTTGCCCTTGATGTCACCGATGATGCCCATGACCTCGGCGGCGTTGTGGCGCGGACGGCCCTTGTGGGCGATGGCCAGGTCGCAGCCGAGCATGTCGGACAGCTTCTTGGCGGCCTTGGCGCGGCCCACATCGGGGGAGACGACAACCAGGTTGTCGGTGTCGAAGTGCATGTCGTTGTAGTACTGGCCAAACAGCGGCAGCGCGGACAGGTGGTTAACCGGGATATCGAAGAAGCCCTGAATCTGGCCCTGGTGCAGGTCGAGGGTGATGATGCGGTTGACGCCGGCGCGCTCGAGCAGGTTGGCGACGAGGCGGGCGGTGATGGGCTCGCGCGGGCCGGCCTTGCGGTCCTGGCGGGCATAGCCGTAGTGGGTGATAACGGCGGTGATGGAGCGGGCGGATGCGCGCTTGGCAGCGTCGGTGGCGATGAGCAGCTCCATGAGCATGTCATTGACGTTGCCGCCGGCCACGGACTGAATCAGGAAGACGTCGGCGCCGCGGACGGTCTCGTCGTAGCGGGCGTAAATCTCACCGTTGGCGAACTGCTTTAGCGTAAGGCCCGAAAGCTCGACCCCAAGGTACTCAGCGATCTTCTGAGCGAGGGGACGGTTGGAGGAACCGGAATACACGCGGATGGACTTGCGCATATTCTCCGACTTCTCGGGATCATTAATCGGCATTACCCTTCTCCTTTATACATCGAATGCCATATAGATGCCTTTTTGCATTGTAACCGTGCGGCGGGGTTATTCGGGTCTTGATAACTTCTTTACCGTCAACGGACACGAACCGACCACTCATCCGGTCGCGCAGGTCAGCATAGAAAAAGGAGCCGTCCCCATGGGAACAGCTCCTTAGATGCTTGGTAAAACGTTATACCTCGTCGTCCTCGTGCAGGCGGCGGCGGTAATCGGCGGCCCAGCCCTCAATATTTACCTGACGGGCGCGGCCCAGTCCGAGCGCGTCTGCCGGGACCGGCTCGGTGATGACGGAGCCGGCAGCCACGAGCGCGCCGTCGCCGATCTGGGCGGGCGCGACCATCATGGTGTCGGAACCGATGAAGGCATCCTTGCCGATGACGGTCTTGTGCTTGTGCACGCCGTCGTAGTTGCAGGTGATGGAGCCCGCGCCCACGTTGACGCCGGAGCCCATGGTGGTGTCGCCGATGTAGGACAGGTGTGGAACCTTGGAGCCCTCACCGATCGTGGACTTCTTGATCTCCACGTGCGTGCCGGCCTTGGAACCGTCGAGCATGTGGGTACCCGGGCGCAGGTAGGCGCGCGGGCCGCAGTCGACGCCGTTCTCGATGACAGCTTCGATGGCGATGGTCTCATCGATGGTGCAGCCACTGCCGACGGTGGTGTCGGTGAGGCGGCTGTTGGGGCCGAGCTGGCACTCCTCGCCCACGGTGACGTGGCCGATCAGGTGCGTCTGCGGCCACACGACGGTATCGCGGCCGATAACGGCATCGGGGCCGATCCAGGCCTGCGTGGGATCGATGAAGGTAACGCCCTCGGCCATCCAGTGCTCGTTGATGCGGTCGCGCGCGATGGCGGTGAGCTGCGCGAGCTGGATGCGGCTGTTGACGCCCAGGCCGTCGCGGTAGTCGTCGCAGTGGAAGATGGAGACTGCCTGGCCGTGGCCCTTGAGGATCTCGAGCATGTCGGGCAGATAGTACTCGGACTGCGCGTTGTCGTTGCCGATCTCGTCAATGTGGGCGGCGAGCTGCGCGCCGTCGAAGGCGTAGCAGCCGGCGTTGCACTCCAGCAGCGTGGCGGCCTGCTCGGGTGTGCAGTCCTTCTGCTCGATGATGCGCTCAATTTGGCCATCGGCACCCAGCTTGATGCGGCCGTAGCCGAAGGGGTCGGGCGGGGTCATGGTCATGACGGTGCAGGCGAGCTCGCCGGTGGCGACGGTCTGCGCGAACTTGGCGACGGTGTCGGCGGTAATGAGCGGCAGGTCGCCGTTGAGCACGACGACGGGGCCTTGCGTGATGCCGCAGGCCTCGAGCGCGACCTTGACGGCGTGGCCGGTGCCCAGGCGCTCGGTCTGCTCGACGCACTCGACCTTGGTGGCGCTGTTGGCGTAGGCGCCGTTGATAAGGGCGCGCATCTCGTCGGCGTGGCTGCCGATGACGACCACGACGCGGCTGCAGCCGGCCTTGATGGTGGCGTCGACGATCCACTGGACCATGGGCTTGCCCAGGATCTTGTGCGAAACCTTGCAGTGGTTCGACTTCATGCGGGTGCCCTCGCCGGCGGCGAGGATAATTGCGGTTGCGTCCATGTGATCTCCTGTTACGTTATAGAGACGTGTGTTTGGAAACGATACACGGCACAATATGATACCGCAGGCATATGATGAGCGCGTAACGATTGACGCGTGACGGCCGGTGTCGCTGCCGCCGGCGTGGCGTTTGCGCTGGCCGTGCATGGCGGCGGTGCTGCGGAGCTGTCGTTTGAGCGAGGGGACGGGGGTGCCCGTGGACAACATACGAGAGGAGTTTGGCGGCGAGCCCGTCGCGGCATTCTCGATGTCGCATCCAGCTGTGCCGGCGCTCTATATAGTGCTGACGCTGGGGCTCACCATGTTCTCGATGCAGCCGGTGCTGATTGCGCTGTCACTTGCGGGCGGGTTGGCGTATGGATTTGCGACGCGTGGGGCTGCCCGCACGCTGGGCGCACTTCGCTGGCAGCTGCCGGTGATTTTGATTATCGCGCTGGTCAATCCACTGTTTAGTGCCTCGGGCTCGACGGAGCTGTTCCGTATTGGCATGCGCGCGGTGTATCTGGAGAGCATGGTATACGGCCTGTGCATGGGCGGGCTGTTTGTGGCGAGCGTGCTGTGGTTTGAGGCCGCGGCGTCGATGCTCGAATACGACAAGGTGCTCGCGCTTTTGGGTAACGCCGCACCGGTGATCGCGCTCATGATCTCGATGTGCATGAGGCTTATCCCGCAGTTTTTGCGCCGCGGCCGTACGGTGCTGGCGGTGCAGGATGCGATTGATGTGCCGGGCCGCGCGCCGGCCGACCCCGTGCGCTCGCGCCTGCGGGCATCGAGTGCATTGATGGGCTGGGGCATGGAAGATTCGTTGGAGCGCGCGGACGCGATGCGCTCGCGCGGGTGGGGCGCCGCGACGCGTCGTACGACGTATGCGCGGTATCGGCTGGGGCGCAGCGACGTTGCCGCGCTGGTTGGGCTTGCGCTGTTTGGTGCTGCCGCGGTGGCGGTGGCGTGGACCGCGACGACGCAGTATTCGTTTTATCCGCAGCTCTCGGTGCCGGCGCCGTGGCCGGGCTATGTCGTGTACGCTGCCTGGATGGTGCTGCCTTGCGCGTTGCACGCGAGTGATGAGAAGAGGTTTGGCTGATGGCTCGGTTGGATAGGGGCCCGGTGTCGGGCGCGGCGTGCGGCCCGGATATGCCGGCGATTGAGGTGCGGAGCCTGAGCTTTGCCTACCCCGATGCTGATGCTGCGGTGCTCGAGGGGCTCGACTGGTCTGTTTCCCAAGGTGCATTTGCGCTGCTTGTTGGCGGTACCGGATCGGGTAAGTCGACGCTGCTGTCGCTGCTCAAACCCGAGATCGCTCCGGCGGGCGAGCGCACTGGCGAACTGCGCGTGCTGGGCGAGAACGTCGCCGACATGGATGTGCGGGAATCGGCGGAGCGCGTGGGCTATGTGTTCCAGGATCCCGAGAACCAGATCGTGTGCGAAACCGTGTGGCACGAGATGGCGTTTGGCCTGGAAAACTTGGGGCTAGCGCGTGATGAGATGCGCCGTCGCGTAGCTGAGACCAGCTATTTCTTTGGGCTGGAAGATTGGCTCCACCGCGACACCGATACGCTTTCGGGCGGACGCAAACAGTTGCTGTCGTTGGCGGCCGTTCTGACGCTGCGCCCGCGCGTGCTGCTGCTCGACGAGCCCACGTCTCAGCTTGATCCGGTTGCGGAGAAGAATTTCCTGCACGCGCTGTTTCGTGTGAATCGCGAGCTGGGCTGCACGGTTGTTGTGGCGACGCATCAGCCGCGCCCAATGCTCGAATACGCGACGTGTGCGTACCGGATTGAGGGCGGTCGCGTGCGCGAGGTGGCGGATATGGCTTCCTTGGGACGCCGAGAACCGCTGTTTTCCGATGACATGTTGGGGTGGGGTGCCATCCGATGTGCAAAAAACGGAGTGTTCAGCAGGCGTGAGGACAATTTGGGCTCTCTGGAGCCGCCCGGGGACGTATCGAGCGCGAAAAAAAGTTCGGAATTGGACAAATCGTCCGAATTTGTGGCGCAAACGTCGCTCGAGAACGGCTCGGAAGCCTTCTCGCGGGTAGCGCGCGCAGCCGTGGTGTAAGAAGCAAGGGAGGGCCATCGCCTAGAATCGTCAGCGCCTAGATATTCGACGAAAGGAAAGACGATGGCCCACAGCGACATTCTATCCCAGCCG
>DBGDSC010000001.1:0-9821 GCA_048402045.1 Collinsella sp. | reverse complement strand
GGCTGGGATAGAATGTCGCTGTGGGCCATCGTCTTTCCTTTCGTCGAATATCTAGGCGCTGACGATTCTAGGCGATGGCCCTCCCTTGCTTCTTACACCACGGCTGCGCGCGCTACCGTCGAAATGGCGATGAATACACGATTTTGATCTGACTGTTAGTCCTTATAATGGACATATGTTGCGTAACCTAAGCAAACACTATCTGTTTATATGTTGCAAGCAAAGTAGCAGTACTCATTTTTGCCATTATTTGGCCACGGCCTTTGTGACAGACGTGCTGGCGGGTTCGAATCCCATGCGCTGGGCCCAAAAAAGAAAGGCTCCCATTGCTGGGAGCCTATCAAATCAGTGGTGGGCGATGAGGGATGTCCGCGTGCGGCTCCGCCGCCCGCATCCGCTTCGTCGCTTCGCTCCTCGCGTGCTGCGCTGGAAAACGCTTCGCGTTTCCTCAGCTCCGCACCCTTGCGGGTTCGAATCCCATGAAATGGGCCCAAACAAAAACGGTCCCCTTTCGAGGACCGTTTCCAATTCAATGGTGGGCGATGAGGGATTCGAACCCCCAGCCTTGTGCGTGTAAAGCACCTGCGCTAACCGTTGCGCCAATCGCCCGTGCGGAGAGAGTATAGCAAAACAATCGCCTCATTCACCTCATATCCATTAAAGGTAACTCGCGCGTGTCACAGCGGAGCTGATTCAGTTGAGATTGCCTGAACATTCCGCCCCTCTTTACGCCCTCGGGTATACTCAAAAGCTACTGATTCGATTTGATGCCCAGCAACAGCAGAGGGGATAGTATATGTGCGGTTTTGTCGGTTTTGTCGGTGGGACGGATAACCAATCCGAGGTGCTCACCAAGATGATGGACCGCATCGTCCATCGCGGTCCCGACATGGGCGGTCAGTTTATCGACGGCCGCGTTGCCCTCGGCTTCCGCCGCCTGTCGATCCTCGACCTGACCGAGGCCGGCGCCCAACCTATGGCCAACGAGGACGGTAGCGTCGTCATTGTCTTCAACGGTGAGATCTACAACTTCCAAGAACTCCGTTCCGAGCTCGAAGCCAAGGGCTACAAGTTCCATTGCGGCGCCGACACCGAGAGCCTCCTGCACGGCTACGAGGAGTGGGGCGAGGCCGTCCTCGATCGCCTGCGCGGTATGTACGCCTTCGTCATCTGGGACAAAAAGAAGAACAAGCTTTTTGGCGCCCGCGACATCTTTGGCATCAAGCCGCTTTACTACTATCCCATGGCCGATGCGGGCGACGGCGCTCCGGGCGTGCTCTTTGGTTCCGAGATCAAGAGCTTCCTGGACTACCCGCACTTCCACAAGGCGGTCAACAAAAAGGCCCTGCGTCCGTACATGACGCTGCAGTATTCGGCAACCGAGGAGACCTTCTTCGAGGGTGTCTACAAGCTGCCGCCGGCGCACTACTTTACCGTCGATATCCCGACCGGCAAGATGAACATCGAGCGCTACTGGGATTGCGATTACTCTGCCGTCGAGAAGCCGTTCGAGGAGTACGTCGACGAGCTGGACGAGGTCGTGCACGAGAGCGTCGAGGCCCATCGCATCGCCGACGTCAAGGTCGCGTCGTTCCTCTCCGGTGGCGTCGACTCTAGCTACATCGCCGCTTGCCTCATGCCCGACAAGACCTTCTCGGTGGGCTTTGACTACAAGAACTTCAACGAGACCAACTACGCCAAGGAGCTTTCCGATAAGCTCGGCGTCGAAAACGTTCGCAAGATGATTACCGCCGACGAGTTCTTCGGTGCGCTCGAGGACATCCAGTATCACATGGACGAGCCGCAGTCCAACCTGTCTTCCGTGCCGCTGTGGTTCTTGGCCGAGATGGCCCGCAAGGACGTTACCGTCGTGCTTTCGGGCGAAGGCGCCGACGAACTCTTTGGCGGCTACGCCTACTACGAGGATACGGTTCCGGTGCGCAAGTACAAAAAGATGGTGCCGCTGCCCATCCGTCGCGCGCTCGGTAACCTGGCGCTGCATATGCCGTACTTCAAGGGACATAACTTCCTGGTCAAGGGTGCCGAGATCCCCGAGAAGTCGTTCCTGGGACAGGCTCTGGTATGGCCGGAGCGCGAGGTCGACGGCGTGCTCAAGCCCGAGTACAACACCGGCGACGGCGCCTTTGAGCTCGCTGCACCCATCTACGCACGCGTGAAGGGTCAGCCCGAACTGGTCAAGAAGCAGTACCTGGACATGAACATGTGGCTCCCGGGCGACATTCTGCTCAAGGCCGACAAGATGTGCATGGCGCACTCGCTGGAGCTGCGCGTGCCCTTCCTGGACCGCAAAGTCATGGAGTTCGCCGAGCACATTCCCGATCGCTACCGCATCAACGAGAACGGCAACAAGCAGGTACTCCGCCACGCTGCCAACAAGTCGCTGCCCGATGAGTGGGCCACCCGTCCCAAGGTGGGCTTCCCGGTGCCGATTGTCTACTGGCTGCGCGAGCAAAAGTGGTACGACTATGTCAAGGAGTACTTCACCGCGCCGTGGGCAAGTGAGTTCTTCAATACCGACGAGCTCATGCACCTGCTCGATCTGCACTTTGCGGGCAAGGGCGATTTCCAGCGCAAGATCTATACGCCGCTCGTGTTCCTGGTGTGGTACAAGCGCTTCTTTATCGACGAGGACCAGCCCGCTGTTCAGGCTGCCTAGCCTCGGCTTACGAACGCCTGCGCGTAACGGCTCCTCCGGGAGCCGTTTTTGCGTGGGTGCGTTTCAGTTACTATAAAAGCCGTCCCTGCCAAATGGCTGAGAAAGGTGAAAGATGCACCATTCGGATTCCGCGACCGTGACCACGGTCGATACGCTTGCCAAGCTTCTCGACGTGTGCGGCGAGCTGCGCGCATCAGAGCAGGTTGACGAGCGCGCCGTGACCGGCTGCTCGTTTGATTCGCGCGCGGTCTCGGCAGGTGACGTATTCTTTTGCAAAGGTGCTGCCTTTAAGCCCGCGTTTTTGAGCATGGCGCTCGATGCGGGCGCCGTCGCATTTGTGTGCGAGGAGTCGCTGGTCGAGTCTCTGGAGCCGCTGGCGCAGGAGAGCGGTGCTGCGATGCTGGTTGTTGATAGTGTTCGCACGGCCATGGCCCTGTTGCCGCCGGAGGTCTACGACCGTCCCGACCACGACGTCAAGATCGTGGGCATCACCGGCACCAAGGGAAAGACCACGGCCGCTTTTATGCTCCAGTCCATCATCAAGGCGGCGGGCGAGTCCTGCGGCATGATCGGCTCGGTGAGTACCGACGATGGTATCGAGTGCTACGAGAGCACCAACACCACGCCCGAGGCCCCCGAGGTTTGGCGCCATATCGCCAACTGCCGCACGTCCGGTCGCCAGTCCATGGTCATGGAGGTCTCGAGCCAGGCGCTCAAGTACCAACGCGTCGAGAATCTGCCGTTTGACGTGGCGTGCTTCCTCAACATCGGCCGCGACCACATCTCGCCGATCGAACACCCCACGTTTGAGGATTATTTTGAGAGCAAGCTTAGGATCTTTGACCAGGCAAAGACTGCCGTGGTGAATCTGGGCACCGAAGAGGTCGACCGTGTGCTGGAGGCAGCGTCGACGGCCGAGCGCTTGGTGACAGTTGGCGTCGAGCATCCCGAGGCGAGCCTGTGGGCGAGCGACGTACGCATGGTCGGCTTTAGCATCGAGTTCAACTTGCATGGCCTGTGTGCCGACGAGTCCGAGACGGGGGAGAAGGTCCTGCTGGGCATCGCGGGCGACTTTAACGTGGAAAACGCGCTGGTCGCTATCGCCGCTGCGCGCGAGATCGGCATCGGTATCGAGGCTATCAAGAAGGGCCTCTCCAAACTGCGTGTGCCGGGCCGTATGGAGGTCGTGGAGTCGAAGGACGGCCGCGTGATCTGCGTCGTCGACTATGCGCACAACCAGCTTTCGTTCCGTTCGCTTTTCTCGTCGGTGAAGCGCGCGTTTCCCGCTAGCCCCGTCATTGCGCTGTTTGGCGCTGCCGGCGGCAAGGCGCAGGAGCGCCGCGAGCAGCTTCCGCGCGAGGCCGCACCGTATTCCGACCTGATGATCTTTGCCAACGAGGATCCAGCTCACGAGGACCCGATGAAGGTCTGTCGCGAGCTTGCCGAGCATGTTCCCGACGATACGCCGAACAAGATCATCCTCGACCGCGAAGCCGCTGTGCATGCGGCGTTCAAGGCGGCGCGCGAGGAGTACGTCAACCCCGATGCTCCCACCATTGTCTTGCTGCTGGCAAAGGGTGACGAAGAGCTCATGCACGTGGGCGACGAGTTCGTGCCCATCGAGAGCGACCTTTCGTTGGCCAATCGCCTGATCGATGTTACCCAGTTTGACTAATGAACCATGATGGCGGCGGCGCCCTGAGTGCGCTGTCGCCATAAGCGTGTTCCCTCAATCAAAACATGCCGTCCAAGTCCAAACCCTTCTACGTAAACGGAGTAACCATGTCCCACAACACCCTGCCGACCGTTGCCGAGCTTTCGGGCGAGATGCGCGAGCGCTTGGCCAAGGTCAAGTACGTCTTTACCGACCTGGATGCCACGATGCTCGCACCCGGCTCGTGCGTGCTACGCGACAACGACGGCAACCCCTCGACCAAACTCGTCGAGGCCGTCGTGGCGCTCGCTCGCGCTGGTATTCAGGTGGTTCCCACCTCGGGCCGCAACCGTACCATGATCCACGAGGACGCGCGCGTGCTCGGTCTCAACTCCTACATCGGCGAGATGGGCGGCCTGGTCATGTACGACCTCAAAGCCAACGATTGGGAGTATCTGACCGGCGACATGCCCTACGACTCCTCTTGCGGCCTCACGCCGCACCAGGTGATCGAGCAGACCGGCGTGTGCGAGAAGATCCTCGCCCGCTGGCCGCACAAGATCGAGTATCACAACGACATGTCGACCGGCTACAAATACCGTGAGGTCACCGTCGGCATGCGCGGCGATGTGCCCGACGATGAGGTTCAGGCCATCCTGGACGAGGCCGGCTGCGGTCTGATCTGGGCTTGCAACGGCCATCTGACGCACCTGTCCAAGCCGACGACGCTCGAGCTCGATCGCGTCGAGGACGGTCGCGCATTCAACATCAACCCCGCGGGTCTCAACAAGGGCGTTGCCATCGCGCGCTTCTGCGAGCACCTGGGGATCGAGCGCGAGGAGACGCTCGCGCTCGGCGATTCCGAGTCCGACTTCTACATGGCCGATCACGTGGGCACGTTCTGCCTGGTCGAGAATGGCCTGACGAGCGCCGGCGCGCCCGAGTTCCTGGCTGCTTGCGAGAACGCTTTCGTTACGCGCGGCAAAATTGTCGACGGTTGGGCGGCGACGGCAGAGCTGCTGGTCGCGGCGCGTTCGTAGCGCGGCGTCGCCGCACTTGGACATGTCTTTTCGAGAGAGACTGGTGAGGTAATGTCCGATATCGAGAATCCGGCAGGCGACACGCGCCCGATTGGCGTGTTCGATTCTGGTTTGGGCGGTCTGACGGTTGCGCGCGCGATTGCGACGGCGCTGCCGCACGAGTCCGTCTACTACTTTGGCGACACCAAGCGCTGCCCCTACGGCACCCGCACCGAGGATGAGGTGCGCTCGTTTGCGTTGCAGGCGGGCCGTTGGCTGTCGAAGCACGACGTCAAGATCATGGTCATCGCCTGCAACACGGCGACCGCTGCGGCCTTGCGTCTGGCCCAGCAGGTGCTCGACGTTCCCGTGATCGGCGTGATCGCGCCGGGTGCCCGTGCGGCAATCAACAGCACGCGTACGCGTCGCGTGGGCGTGCTCGCCACCAACCTCACCATTCGCTCGGGCGCCTACACGCGCGCCATTCAGGATCTAGATGCCGGCGTCGATGTATACGGCTGTCCAGCCTCGAGCTTTGTCGAGGTTGTCGAACACGAGCTCGCCTCGGGTGCACATCTGCAGGAACAGTGGCTTGAGAACGAGGACATCTTCGATACGCCTGCCGTGCGTGCGCTGGTGGGTGCCACGGTTGAGCCGCTGCGCGACCACGGCATCGATACCGTGGTGCTCGGCTGTACGCATTTTCCGCTGTTGGTGGGACCTATCCGCCATGCGCTGGGGCCTGGGGTGCGCGTCGTGAGTTCCGCCGAGGAGACCACGCGCGAGCTGACCGATATCCTCACGCGCCGCGAGCAGCTGGCGGGCGACGCCGCCGAGCCGCAGCATCGTTTTGCCACGACGGCCGATAACATTGCCGAGTTTGCGGTGGCGGGCAGCTTTATCTTTGGTCAGCCGCTCAAGAGCATCGAACATATCGATATCGATGAGCTGAAATAGATGTAAGGCAGCTGCCAGAGCCTTCGCCACATCTTTTGCCGAAAGGAAATTTCTATGGAGTACATGCAGGTCAACCGCTCCAACGGTCGCGCCGCCAACGAGTTGCGCCCCGTTAAGCTCACCCGTGGCGTCATGAAGCACGCTCACGGCTCGTGTCTGGCCGAGTTCGGTGACACGCGCGTGCTGTGCGCCGCCACTATCGAGGAGGGCGTGCCGGGCTGGCGAAAGGGAGCTAAGGCCGGCTGGGTGACCGCGGAATACGCCATGCTGCCGGCGTCGACCGGCAAGCGCTGCAAGCGCGAGCACGCCAACCGCAAGGGCCGCTCCATGGAGATCGAGCGCCTCATTGGCCGCAGCCTGCGTACCGTCGTCAACATGAAGGCGCTCGGCGAGTACACCGTCACCGTCGACTGCGATGTGATTCAGGCCGATGGCGGCACGCGTACAGCGAGCATCACCGGCGCCTGGGTGGCGCTGCACGACGCCCTCGCCATGTGGGTCGAGGCGGGCAAGATCGAGCGCATCCCGCTTATCGGCCAGGTGGCTGCCATCTCCATGGGCGTTGTCGACGGCAACACTCTGCTCGACTTGGATTATTCCGAGGACAGCCATGCCGAGGTCGACATGAACCTCGTCGCCACCGACACCGGTGAGATGATCGAGCTCCAGGGCACCGGCGAGCAGGCGCCCTTCGACCGTAAGCGCCTCAACGCCCTGCTCGACCTGGGCGACAAAGGTATCGCCGAGCTCATCGAGCTTCAGCGCCAAGCCATCGCCTAATCTGCCAAAAAGGGACAGGTTTATTTTGGTAGGTTTTACCTGTGGAGACGTCTGGACACAAGACTGCCGTTGATTGAGAGGGGAGAGGCGGAGTCCCTCGTTGCCCTCGGCGCGGTATTGATATAGAGACAAGGAGGCCAGTCATGGCACTTGAGAAGATTGACATCGACACCCTCGACCCGGCGGCGACCATCGTCGTGGCAACGGGCAACGCCCATAAGCTCACCGAGATCGAGGCCATTTTGGGCAAGGTCATGCCCGAGGTGCGCTTTGTGGCGCTCGGCCAGCTGGGCGATTTTGAGGACCCCGAGGAAAACGGCACGACGTTTTTGGAGAACGCCATCATCAAGGCGCAGGCTGCGGTCGAGGAGACGGGCCTTATGGCCATTGCCGATGATTCGGGCTTGGTCGTCGACGCGCTGGACGGTGAGCCCGGTGTGTATAGCGCGCGCTACGCGGGCGTTCACGGCGACGATGCCGCCAACAACGCCAAGCTGCTCGTTAACTTGGAAGGCGTGGCAGACGAGGATCGCACCGCGCGTTTTATGAGTGTCGTCGCGCTCATCGACACGGATGGTCTGGTCACCTATGGTGAGGGCGCCTGCGAGGGCGTTATCGCGCACGAGGGCCGCGGCGATCACGGCTTTGGCTACGACCCGCTGTTCCTGCCGGTCGACACGCCGGGCAAGACCATGGCCGAGCTGACGGCGGACGAGAAGAACGCCATCAGCCATCGATTCCATGCGCTCGAGCACCTATCCGCCAAACTGACGGGCGAGGAGTAGGCCGTGCGTGCGGTGGTGCAGCGCGTGCTCAACGCCGGCGTGACGGTTGACGGCGAGTGCGTGGGTCGCATTGGACGCGGCTACCTGGTGCTGCTTGGTGTGGGCCATGGCGATACGCGTGCCGAGGCCGACAAGCTGTGGGGCAAGCTCCGCGGGCTGCGTATCAACGAGGACGAGAACGGCAAGACCAACTTGGCGCTTGCCGATGTCGACGGCGAGGTGCTCGTGGTGTCGCAGTTCACGCTGTTCGCCGATTGCCGCCACGGTCGCCGCCCATCGTTTACGGATGCCGGCGCCCCCGATGTCGCCAACGAGCTCTACGAGTACTTCTTGACGCTTGTGCGCGAGGACGTTGAGCATGTGGCGCACGGTATCTTTGGCGCCGACATGAAGGTTGACCTGGTCAACGATGGCCCATTCACCATCGTCCTGGACACCGACAACCTTTAGGTTACGCGGTTTTACCAAACCACGTAACAACTGGTCATGCGAGATTGTCGTCTGGTACGTATTTGGGACGGGGCTCATTTAGCTACTTGCGTATGGCCACAACAGGGTGCTATAGTATTAGAGTTTTGTCTATCTTAGGGGTATTATCCCCTTTTTGAATTGCACCTTCTGGAGGCCCTGTTCATGGAAGAGATGGAAGTCAATCACGTCGACGACATCCACGAGAAGCTGACCGATATGGTGGGCGATCGCGTCAAGGTGAAGGCCAACATGGGCCGCACCCGCGTTGTCGAGCGCATGGGCACCATCAAGAGCGTTCACCCCGCCGTCTTTATCGTCGAGGTTGACGAGCGTCGCGGCCGCAAGTCGCGTCAGTCCTACCAGTATATCGATGTCCTCACCGGTCAGGTCGAGCTGTTCGACCCCGAGAGCGGCGAGCATATCTTTACCCCGCTCGGCAATCAGCTCGAGGAGCATTAACGGTGACCGATCGGTCCCTGACTCTTTCCGCGCCGGCAAAGATTAACCTCTACCTGGGGGTTCATACCGAGCGCGATGACCGCGGCTACCACAGGGTCGATTCCCTGATGGCGGCCGTCGGTCTTTCCGATACCGTGACGGTCACGCCGGCGCAGGCGCTGACCGTCCAGACGGTTCCGGCATCAGATTTTCCCATGCAAAAGAATACGGCGTATCGGGCTGCGGTTGCTATGGCCGAGCATTATGGTCGCGAGGCAAACATCTGCGTGACGATTGAGAAGCGCATTCCATTGTGCGCCGGCTTGGGCGGCCCCTCGACGGATGCGGCCGCGGTCATTGTCGCCTTGGCGGAGCTCTGGGGCATTGATCGCACCGACCCAGCGCTCGACGACATTGCGCGAGGCATCGGTGCTGACGTCCCGTTCTTTTTGCACGCGAGTCCTGCGTTCTACGTAGGTGGGGGAGACGTGCTGGCAACTGAGTACCCCGCGCTGCCCGCGACGCCCGTCGTGCTGGTCAAGCCGCGCGAGGCAAGTGTTTCGACAATTGAAGCCTATCGACGTTTTGACGAGGCCTCGGTGCCTGCGGACAAGCCCGGCGCGATAGCTTCTGCCTTGCGTGCTGGTGATGCCGAGACGGCATATGCACTCATCCATAACAACCTTGGTGTCATTTCCGCACAGATGGAGTCGCAGATTCAAACGGTCCTCGACTGGCTGCGTAAACAGGACGGAACCGTTGCTGTAGATGTGTGCGGATCGGGTGCCTGCTCGTTTGCCATTTGCGACACCGCTGCCACGGCCGAAAGGCTTGCCGATGCTGCCCAGCAAAATGGCTGGTGGGCCTGCGCGACTGAGCTTATTCCCAACACGGTTCAAATCGACGCGCCAAAGAAATAAAGGTTGATTTCCGATCTCAGCCGAACACATTGAGCGGATAGGACGTTCCCGCAGCTAGCCGAACGCCCCCGAGGCCCCATCCGGGCCCCGGGGGCGGCATTTTCCCAGTTGAAGGAACGG